>NZ_CAMLDD010000023.1 GCF_946478785.1 uncultured Flavobacterium sp. | reverse complement strand
TTTCAAAGATACTTTTCATATTATTAACTGTGTCAAAGATATGAGCCCCGATAGAGCCGATATCCTTTTTATGGCTTTTTTGCCATAAAAAGATAAAGGCGAAAGCGGGATTAGCTTCTAATAATTATTTTTTTAATGACAAATTATATTGTATTCCGAACACAAATGTTCTTGGAGCCGCTGCTGTATAAGTTGGTTGAGCGTTTGCTAAGTTGTTTCTCGAAACATTATAGGCGTATAATTTATCAGTTAGATTCATGATGTTTCCATACACTTCGATGCTTTTCCAGTGGTATCCAATTCTGGCATTGAACAAATTATACCCTTCATATTTTACGGTATTGATCTGGTCTTGATAGTAACTGCCTACAAGCTGCCATTCGATAGAAGTTCTTAAATTAGGAAGCCAGTCTGGGTAATAACTAACCTCTGAATTTCCGGACCATTTTGGCGCTTGAGGCATTTCTTTTCCGTCTAAATTCTGAACCGGATCTGATGGATTATCTGAAAGTTTAAAATCGACATACGTGTGTTGCGCATAAGTACCACCAACGCGAATGTTGAATTGTTTTGAAGGACGATAGCTTGCTCCCAGCTCAATTCCTTTGTGAGCTGTTTCTCCGGCAGAGCGATAATCGGTTGAGTTATCAGCGAGTTTAATGTTTAAAAGTTCATTTTTGCCTTCCATATAATAGAATGCGTAGTCAAAATTTAATTTATTTTGAAGGAAAGAAAACCATCCGCCCACTTCGTAATTATTAAAAGCTGCAGGTTCGAGATTGTAATAAAAATCTGCTAGGACACCGGTTGTTCCGCCAGTTCCGGGTTTTGTTCTGAAAATAGAAGTGATTCCCGGAGGTGCGAAACCCTGAGAATAATTTCCATAAAAACCGGCAGATTCGATAGGGTTGTAATTGGCTCCGGCTTTAAAAGTCATTTTGTCATAGACTTTGCTTCCGGTAGAATTATCTAAAGCATTTTCGTAATCCACTTTCATGTTGTCGTAACGTCCGCCAATACTAATTACTAAATTTTCGATAGGGTTAAAACTCAGCTGTGCATAACTCGCTGCGTTAAAAATATCTGCCGAATAATCAGCTAATTTTGAATCTGGGCGTTCTGCAACAATTTCATAAGAATCGACGGTTTGTTTTCCGGCTTCTCCCGGATTTAGGTTGGCTTTCAAATCAATTACATAAGACCAATAGGTTACCGGAGAGTAATCGTAAAGTGCTCCGGCAACTAATTTTGTGTTCAGGAAATCAAATTTATGAGTGTGCTGGCCAATAGCTCCGTAACTTTTGAAGTTGTTAGAATTTACTTCGCCTCTCGCTGTAGTTGGGTTTGCTGTTGGGCTCCATCTGATTCCGTATGAAGGATTTTGCCCCAATTTATTATCCCGTAAATATCCTGTAATATAACTGCTTGAATTGTCGTTCCAATCGTGTTCTAAAGTCAATCGTGTTCGTAAAGCATCAGATTTTCTATAAGTGAAATCGGTTGTGCTTTTATAGGTTCTATTGTTAAAGGCTTCTTCATTTACACTCCCGCTCATGCCTGAATAATATTTTCCGTACATGGTGTTGCTAATCAATCGGGTAGAAGGAGAGATGTTGTAATCGATTCTCGCATTCAGATTGTCTTTGTTGTAATCAGAATAGGTCATCCAGCCGTTTTCCTGTAAACTTGAAATTCCGGCAATATGAAAACCAACTTTTCCAATCGTTGCTCCGCCGGCAGCCTGAAATCTTCTGTAACCGTAATTGTCTGCCTGAACTCCAAATTTGAATTCGGGGTCAACAGGAGGTTTTATCGAAATTAAATTGATAGTTCCGCCAACAGCTTCAGGTCCGTACAGGGAAGAAACGGGGCCTTTTACGACTTCAATACTTTGTAAATTAAACTGATTGATTTCTAATAAAGCGTTGTGATTGAAGATTCCCATGGGGCGAATTGGTAAACCATCTTCCAAATACAAATAATAGGCATTGGTTGTCATTGGTTGGCGAATGGACATCGAGTGTTGTTCATTTCCTAAATTGACCATTAAAACCCCGGATGTTTTGTTTATGATTTCGTAAACGGCTGTAGCTTTGGTTTCATTGATTGTTTTTGCTGTTAATTTGCTAATGGCAACAGGCGTTTCTTTGCGTAAAGTTGCAGTACGATTGGCAGTTATAAAGACATTTTCGAGTTCCTGGGATTTTGTTGTGTCTTGTTTTACTTTATTTTGTGCAAGGACACATTGCCCTATGATGAATAGGGTAAAATATATTTTTTTCATTTTAAACTATATATAAATTTTTAAAGGTAACAGGTGTTTTTTCCTGACGTTAAGACAAGAAAAACATTTTCAGTTTTGAATTGAAAAGCGTGCTAAAATTTATATAAAATAGGATGGAGGATGAAAAGTTGAGTTTGAAACCGAAATAGGTTTCGCATCAAAAGAAGCAAAAAGTTCTAATGCTGACCCGATAGGAGTTACTAGTCTGAAATTAGCTACAGGTGTATTTTGAATGTAAACAACTTCTACTTTTTCTTTCAGGTTGTTTTGCATTTTCTTTTCGTTATCGGCGTATTTTTTTAAACTTTTTTGAAGTTCGCAACGTCCATTACACGAATTAAAAATCATTTTTCGCTGTACACAAATCGTTTTTGAAATTTCTTCCTGATTTAATTTGAATGAAGTATAAACAAAGAAATTGCCAAATGATGGCACTAAAAGCATACAGGAAAGAAATATGATGAAAATTTGTTTCAAAGCTTTGTTCGTTGTTTACGGTTGCAAAAGTACAGTTTATTCGTTTTATAAAGAATAAATATTAGTTTTTTTGAAAAAAAAATCCCCAACTACTTTTGTAATTGGGGATTTGAAATGTATTTTGTTAGAATTTATTATTTAACAAGAACCCATTCGCCATTGGCAATTAAAGTTTCTGCTTTTTTAAATTTCATTGTTTCAGTTTTACCTGTAGCAACTTCCTGAACCGTTACAGTATCATTACGGTTGATTTTTGGCATATCTCTCACAATCGTTTCAGTAACCTGGCGTTGTTGTGTCTCTCCAGCTTCACGGTTTATGTCTTCGCTGTTTGGAACTTCATCCTTGCTCAATTTGAAATTTTCTTTTTGACGAACAACATCTCTTGCTTCGTGAATTTCAGGTACGTTTTGAGCTGGTAAATCTCCTTTGAATAAGAACGAAATAACTTCTTTGTTCACGTTGTCTAACATTCCTCTAAACAAATTGAAAGCTTCTAATTTATAGATAAGCAATGGATCTTTTTGTTCGTGAACAGCCAATTGAACAGATTGTTTCAACTCGTCCATTTTACGCAAATGTTTTTTCCAGGCCTCATCAACAATTGATAAAGTGATGTTTTTCTCGAAATCAGCAATTAACTGAGCACCTTCGCTATCGTAAGCTTTTTTCAAGTCTGTAACCACATTTAGTGTTTTGATTCCATCAGTAAACGGAACTACGATACGCTCAAAATGATTGTTTGGCTCTTCGTAAACTCCTTTAATGATTGGGAAAGCTTCTCTGGCACTTCTTTCTGTTTTCTCAGTATAAAAAGCCAAAGCCTCTTTGTATATTTTTCCTGTAATCTCGATTTCGGTTCCCTTGATAAATTCAGCTTCTGAAATTGGAGACGTAATAGAAAAATAACGGATTAAATCGAATTCGAAATTTTTGAAATCGTTAGTAACTTTATTTTGGTCTACAATTAATTCGCAGGTATCGTAAAGCATGTTTGCGATATCTAGTTTCAAACGCTCACCAAACAATGCGTGACGACGACGTTTGTAAACTACTTCACGCTGCGAGTTCATAACGTCATCATATTCTAATAAACGTTTACGAACACCAAAGTTGTTTTCTTCTACTTTTTTCTGAGCACGCTCGATAGATTTGGTCATCATAGAATGCTGAATCACTTCGCCTTCTTTCAATCCCATTCTGTCCATTACTTTAGCTACTCTTTCAGAACCAAATAAACGCATTAGGTTATCTTCAAGAGAAACGTAAAATTGAGAACTTCCCGGATCTCCCTGACGGCCTGCACGACCACGCAACTGTCTGTCTACACGACGCGAATCATGACGCTCTGTACCCACTATTGCTAAACCTCCCGCAGCTTTTACTTCTGGGGATAATTTAATATCGGTACCACGACCAGCCATATTTGTTGCAATGGTTACAACTCCGGCTTTACCTGCTTCTTCTACAATTTGCGCCTCTTGTTTGTGCATTTTAGCATTCAGAACGTTATGTGTAACGCCTCTCATTTTCAACATTCGGCTTAATAATTCTGAAATCTCTACAGAAGTTGTTCCAATCAATACTGGTCTTCCTGCATTTGATAATTCAGTAACATCTTCAATTACGGCGTTGAATTTTTCACGTGTAGTTTTGTAGATATAATCTTCTTTGTCTTGTCTTGAAATCGGACGGTTGGTTGGAATCTCAACAACATCCAGTTTATAAATCTGCCATAATTCTCCGGCTTCTGTAACTGCTGTACCGGTCATACCACCTAATTTACTGTACATTCTGAAATAATTCTGTAATGTAACGGTTGCAAAAGTTTGGGTAGCAGCTTCTATTTTTACGTTTTCTTTCGCTTCGATCGCCTGGTGCAATCCGTCAGAATAACGACGACCATCCATGATACGACCTGTCTGCTCATCGACAATCATAATTTTGTTGTCCATGATCACATATTCTACATCTTTTTCGAATAAAGCGTATGCTTTTAAAAGTTGTGTTAATGTGTGGATACGTTCACTTTTTACTCCAAAATCCTGGAATAATTTTTCTTTTGCTTCCGCTTCAGCATCTTTATCAAGTTTTTGTTTTTCGATTGCTGCAATTTCAGTTCCGATGTCCGGAAGTACGAAAAAGTCTGCATCTGTATCTCCTGAAAGATATTTGATACCGTTGTCAGTCAATTCAACCTGATTGTTTTTTTCTTCAATTACAAAATACAAAGCTTCATCCACTTTATGCATTTCGCGATTGTTGTCCTGCATGTATTGATTCTCAGTTTTCTGAAGCAATTGTTTGATTCCTTCTTCACTCAAAAATTTAATTAATGCTTTATTTTTAGGTAAACTTCTGTAAGCTCTTAATAATAAGAAACCACCTTCTTTAGTATTTCCTTCTTTGATTAATTTTTTAGCTTCTGCTAAGAAACCATTTGCTAACTGACGTTGTTGAGATACTAAATTTTCGATTTTTGGCTTTAGCTCATTAAATTCATGGCGGTCTCCCTGAGGAACCGGACCTGAAATAATAAGAGGTGTTCTGGCATCATCAATTAATACAGAATCGACCTCATCGACAATTGCGTAGTTGTGTTTTCTTTGTACAAGATCGCTTGGCGAATGTGCCATGTTATCTCTTAAATAGTCAAAACCAAATTCGTTGTTGGTTCCGTAAGTAATATCAGCGTCGTATGCTTTTTTTCTTTGCTCCGTACTTGGCTGGTGATTATCAATACAATCAACAGTTAATCCATGGAATTCAAATAAAGGCGCTTTCCATGTGCTATCACGTTTTGCCAAATAATCATTCACAGTTACTAAGTGAACACCATTTCCTGTCAAGGCATTTAAGTAAAGGGGAAGTGTAGCCACCAAAGTTTTACCTTCACCCGTTTGCATTTCGGCAACTTTACCTTCGTGCAAAACCATACCACCAATTAACTGAACATCATAATGAATCATATCCCAGGTAATTTCTTTACCGGCAGCGTTCCATTTGTTAGCCCAGATGGCTTTGTCACCTTCTATGGTAACATATGTTTTTGTTGCAGAGAACTCACGGTCTTTTGCAGTTGCAGTAACTTCGATAAAAGAATTGTCTTTAAAGCGACGTGCAGTTTCTTTTACCACAGAAAAAGCTTCTGGAAGAATTTCCATCAAAGTTTTTTCTGAAATTTCGTAAGCTTCTTTTTCCAGAGCATCAATAGCGTCATAAAGATCTTCTCTTTTATCGATGTCCTCAATTTTTTCTACTTCTGTTTTAAGTGAAGCAATTTTAGCATCTTTGTCAGCTCTGGCTTCTTTAATTTTATCTTTAAAATAAGCGGTTCTGGCTCTCAGTTCGTCGTGAGACAAACTCATTAAGCTGGTTTCGAATGTTTTAATTTTATTTAAATAGGGCTGTAGAGCTTTAACATCTTTCTGTGATTTATCACCTACAAAGACTTTAATAATACTGTTTATGAAACTCATGATTTATTATATTTCTATTTTATCTAATGTGTGTTTGAACCAAAAAAAAAGCCTCTGTGATGAGACTTTTTCCTTTGGTTTATTTTTTAATATTCATCCTCATTCCAAAGATAATCTTCGTCTGTTGGATAATCAGGCCAAATTTCTTCCATTGATTCATATATCTCACCTTCGTCTTCAATCGACTGTAGGTTTTCTACTACTTCCAAAGGAGCTCCTGCTCTAATGGCGTAGTCAATAAGTTCGTCTTTGTTAGCAGGCCACGGCGCATCACTTAAATAAGATGCCAATTCTAATGTCCAATACATCTTTTGTCGATTTAGTTTGTGCAAAAATAAATTTTTTACTGAAAAAGACAAGTAAATTTTGATTTATTTTAGTAAAATTTAAGAACGTCTTATATAGTATTCAGTTTTTAGTACCAGTTTGCAGTCTGAAAACTGAAAAATTGCGACTGATTACTTCCTGGGAATCCATTTCACTTCCTCCGCTTTTAAGTCTTTCGACAACTTCCGTGCCAAGACAAAAAGGTAGTCAGAAAGTCGGTTTAAATATTGAATTGTTATTTCAGGAACATGTTCATTATGGCTTAAATGTACTGCCAGACGTTCTGCACGGCGGCAAATACAACGTGCGATATGACAATGTGACACAGTTATATGTCCTCCGGGTAAAACAAAATGCGTCATCTGCGGAAGGCTTTCTTCCATTTTATCTATTTCATTTTCTAATAATTCGATATCGGAGTCAATTATTCCAAGGTTTCTAAGTCGAAGTTCGCCGTTTTTTAAAACTTCTTTTTCCTGAGGAGTTGCCAAAATGGCGCCAACAGTAAAGAGGCGATCCTGAATTTCTATTAAAATGCTTTTATAATGTGTATCGATTTCGTGATCACGAATCAGTCCTATATATGAGTTTAATTCGTCAACAGTTCCGTAACTGTCAATCCTGATATGATCTTTAGGAACGCGCGTTCCTCCAAAAAGAGCTGTTGTTCCTTTGTCCCCGGTTTTGGTGTATACTTTCATTCATTTTAGATTTTAGACTTCTGATTTTAGATTTCCTATTGGAATCCAAAATTGTTCTAATGATAGATTTAAATAATAAGTATTAGTTACACAATTAATCTAAAATCACAAATCTTCAATTATTTTGTCGTGTCACTTTCAATCAACCCATCACGCAAACGAATTACACGATGCGCGTAAGCGGCAATATCTTCTTCGTGTGTTACCAAAATTACGGTGTTTCCCTGTGCATGAATGTCTCCAAAAAGCTTCATAATTTCAACAGAAGTTTTACTGTCTAGGTTTCCGGTTGGCTCATCTGCCAAAATAATGGAAGGTTTATTAACCAAAGCACGTGCAATGGCAACACGCTGGCGTTGACCTCCCGAGAGCTGGTTTGGCTGGTGATCCATTCTGTCGGCAAGATTTACCTGTTTCAGCACTTCTACCGCTCTTGCGTTGCGTTCTGATTTTGAATATCCCGCATAAATCATTGGTAAGGCGACATTGTCCAAAGCAGTTGTTCGAGGTAAAAGATTAAAGGTCTGAAATACGAAACCAATTTCTTTATTTCGAATCCCTGCCAGTTCATCATCTTTCATTTGGCTGACATCCTTTCCATTCAAAACATAATGTCCGGACGTTGGTGTATCCAAACAGCCTAATAAATTCATTAAAGTTGATTTTCCGGATCCTGATGGACCCATTAAAGCAACATATTCTCCTTTGTTGATCTCTAGATTAATTCCTTTTAAGACATAAACTATTTCATTGCCAAGCACAAAATTTCGTTTAATGTCAGTTATTTTAATTAATGGATTTGCCATTTTCGGTTACAATTTTGATTTAAAAGTACAAAACACTTTTCAATAAAAAGGATAAGTAGTTTAGAATCGGATTTTGTTACAAAGCTCTTCATAAATAAGTATTAAATAAAAGAGTAAATTTTAGAATTGTTATATCTTTTTTGATTAAATTTTCATAATTATCATTTTTAAGTAGTTTTTATATTTTTAAAATGTTTTTATTTTTAAAAACATGACAATAATGTAATTTTAATGGATTGCTTGTGAAGTAAATTTGATGATATATTAATTTAATAAATCAAAATTATGAAAAACATACAAATTTTCTCAGGAATTGTATTAATTGCATTAGGTTTTACATCATGTAAAGACGAAAAACAAGAACAGGCTAAAAAAACAATTGATTCTTATGTGTCTTATGTGGACTCTGTGAAAAATGTTGCAGCAGATGATTTGAAAGCGGATTGGGCAGCTGTGGAAGCTGAATATGACAGAAGAGCTGAAAATGCAAATATGGCCCTTGCAGATCTTAAAGATAACACTGCAGAGACTGAAAGAATCAATGAGAGCAAAATTAAATATGAAGAATTTAAAAACGAGATGGCAGCAACCCTTGCTCCTGCAAGTTCAAAACAACAATTACGT
Source organism: uncultured Flavobacterium sp. (assembly GCF_946478785.1). Next base: position 87,843 of record NZ_CAMLDD010000023.1, on the reverse strand, counting down.
AATAATTTGTTTGGTGAAGGAAAAATGGGTGATGACATGAGTTTCGAATGGGTTAATGCTCAAAATATTCATAGTGTTTACCAGCAATTTGTACATACTGTAGAGAATAATAAAGACAGTTATTCACGTGAAGACTGGGATGAAATTAAATTGATGTATGAAGCACTTGACAATCGTAAAAATACAGTTGAAAAAGAAGGACTTACAGCAGAAGATAACAGAAAAATTGCAGGTTTAAAATTGAAGTTTGCTCCAATGTATACTGTTAACAGAATGGGAGCAAAATCAGGAGAAAATGCTGAAGCAAAAAAATAGGTTAGTTAGGTTTATTTAGGTTCAAAAATGACAATCAGAAATGGTTGTCATTTTTTTATGCCCGAATAACAAAATGCTCCTTTTCCTGCTCATGTCTGAAAAATACAAATCCCCACTGAAAAGTATCTATTGTAACGGTTACTTTTGGGTGTTTTTTTATAACTTCCCAGGCTTCTTCCATGTCTTGAGACCAATGAATATCATCGAAAATCCAGACAGAATCATTGTTAATCGTTGGTAATAAAAGTTCAAAATAGGTTAAAGTTGCCTTTTTAGAATGATTGCCGTCGAAGTATATTAGATTGAAATTTTTAATCTCAGTTTTCAGTCTCAGTTGCAAATCTTCAAAATAACTTTCAAATTCTGTAACAACATTTTCTACATTATTGCAATCAAATTCTTGTAATTGAGTTTTTGCAATTGAACTTGTTTGAGGGCAACCCTCTAAAGTTATTACTTTTGCTTTTGAATTTCCCAAGGCCAGGGCAGAAGTGGCCAACCCCAATGAAGTGCCAATTTCTAAAATAGTTGTAGGTTTAAAATAATTGGTAACCCTATATAATAATTCAGCTCTTTTTGGTGAAATCCCCGCAGTTTGGGCAATTTTAGAAATTTGTCTTCTATTAGATTTAAAAACTTTCGATCCGGCACCAAAATCAGTTACTTCTATAAAATTTTTATTTTGAAGTAATGATTTCCGATAGTTTTTCAGAATCGAGTATTCCGGTTTAGGTTTTTTGTCGTAAAAGGATTTTGTTAATAAACTAAAAACAAAAGGCGAATGTACCCCGTGCTCATTTTTAGAGTTCCAAAGGAATTTTAGATATGATTTTATTTGGAATAACATTTTAAGAAGCTTTCAGTCCTGCTCAGATTAATTGTTTATAGAAATCAATTTTACATCAAAAATCAAAACAGATCCTCCAGGAATACCTCTGTAATCAAAAGGCCCGTAACCTAAATGTGAAGGAACTAGAAGAATACCGCTTCCTCCGGTTTTAAAGTAAGGAATCCCTTCAGTCCACCCTGCAATTACGTTATTTAAACCAAAAGAAATTCCTTCCGCTTTACTCTGGTCAAAAATATTTCCGTTAGTGTAATACCCTTTATAGGCAACAGTTACATTAGAAGCTGATGTAGGTTGGTTTCCTGTTCCAGATTCAGTGATTACATAATAAAGGCCCGAATCGCTTCGTTCTGCCGTTAAATTATTCTTAGCAATGTAATCTGCAATTTCTTTTTCGTTTTCAACAGTATAATCTGTTTTTTTAGGTTCGTCTTTATTGCAAGAGATAAAAAGTGTTAATGCTAATAATGAAGTTAAGATGTATTTCATGATATTATGTGTTTTTACTGGATAAATATAATAAAATGTAATTTTTGTTTCATAGAGACTTACAAAGAAACAAAGATTCACAAAAGACTTAGTGCCACTCTGCGTTTTCTTTGTGAATCTCTGTGTAACTTTATCCTTCTATTTTCGCCGAAAGCTCAAACCAGCGTTCTTCCTTCTGGTCTATTTTATTAATGATATTTTGTAGTTCGTTTGCTTTTTTCTCGATATCAGCATCAGCAACTTTTCCATCAGAGAATAATTGTTCGATTTTCGTTTTATCAATTTCCAAATCTTTGATTTCTCTTTCGAGTTTTTGATATTCCTTTTGCTCGTTAAAAGTTAAATTTCCGGTTGGATTATTTTGTTTCCAATCTTTCTTTTCTGCCTTGTTTTCTTCTTTTTGAGCTACATCGGTACTGTCTTCATAAGCCCTGAAATCAGAATAATTGCCAGGAAAATTCTCGATTTCACCGTTTCCTCTAAAAATGAATAAATGATCGACAATTTTATCCATAAAATAACGGTCGTGAGAAACTACTAAAAGACATCCAGGATAATCTAAAAGGAAGCTCTCTAAAACATTCAATGTAACAATATCTAAATCATTTGTAGGCTCATCAAGAATTAAAAAATTCGGATTCTGAATCAAAACCGTACATAAATACAAACGTTTTAATTCTCCACCACTTAATTTCTCGACAAAATCGTATTGTTTTTTAGCATCAAAAAGAAAACGCTCCAACAATTGTGAAGCAGAAATCATTCTGCCTTTTGCAAGTGGAATAAATTCTCCGTATTCTTTAATAATATCAATAACACGCTGATTAGGTTTCGGATTGATTCCGCTTTGTGTATAATAACCAATTTTAATAGTATCACCTTTTACAACACGCCCGCTATCAAGCGGAATTGTTCCGGTAAGAAGATTTAAAAAAGTAGATTTCCCTGTTCCGTTTTTACCAATAATTCCAATGCGTTCTCCGCGCTGAAAATCAAAACTAAAATTGTCCAGAATAACATGATCTTTGAATTTTTTTGAAATTTTGTGAAGCTCAATAATTTTGCTTCCCATACGCTCCATATTAATTTCAAGTTCTACCTTGTTCTCGCGACGACGGCTTTGTGCCTTTTCTTTAATTACGTAAAAATCATCCTGACGCGATTTTGACTTTGTAGTTCTCGCTTTTGGCTGACGGCGCATCCATTCTAATTCTTTTACAAATAAGTTTTTTGCTTTGTCAACGCTGGCATTTTCAGAAGTAATTCGTTCTTCTTTTTTTTCTAAATAATAAGAGTAATTTCCTTTATATTGGTATAATTTTCCGTTGTCCAATTCAATAATTTCATTACAAACACGCTCTAAGAAGAAACGGTCGTGCGTCACCATAAACAGCGTAATGTTTTCTTTGGCAAAATAACTCTCCAACCATTCGATCATTTCAAGATCCAGGTGATTCGTTGGCTCATCCAGTATCAATAAATCAGGACGATTGATCAAAATAATAGCCAATGAAAGACGTTTTTTTTGCCCGCCTGACAGATTTTTTACTTTAAGTTTAAAATCTTCCAATTTTAATTTAAATAAAATTTGCTTGTATTGGGTTTCAAAATCCCAGGCATTATGCTGGTCCATTCCGTCAAAAGCTTTTTGATATGCTTCTTCGTCATCTGGATTTTCTAATGCTTTTTCGTAGGCTTCGATTACTTTTAAAGTTTCATTATCCGAGGCGAAAATACTTTCTTCAATCGTTAACTCGTCTTGCAGGTTATTATCCTGAGAAAGAAACGCCATACGAATTCCCTTTCTCAAAACTACTTGTCCAGTATCAGGCTCATCCAGACCATTAATAATACTCATAATGGTTGTTTTTCCAGAACCGTTTTTAGCGATAAAAGCTATTTTTTGGTCTTTATTAATTCCGAATGAGATGTTGTCAAAAAGCGTTCTTTCGCCAAAAGACTTCGATATATTTTCTACAGAAAGGTAATTCACTTTGTAAATTATGAGTTATAAATTAAGTTATGAAGGTTTTACAAAACATAACTTTTTGCAAAAGTAAGCTATTATATTGCGATTTGCGAATTATTTATCAAGATAGGATTTTAATATCGGACTTAAATCTAAATAATGAATTTGTTGCCGGACATTTAGAACAGGTTTCCTAATTAAAGCTTCATTGGTTAAATAATAATGTAAGCCATCTATAGTTGTAATTCCTTCAATTTGATGAAAAGGGAGTTTAAGCCACACTCTTCTTTTGTTTCCAGATAGAAAGTCGTGGTTTTTATAATCATACAATATGTATATAAAAGGTTTTCCTTTTTTAGAATAACCACAAAGAGCAATTAATTTTTTGGATTCTAAATAGGTGGCGCCTGTCACCAAACCTTTAGTATCAAGTGTTTCTTTTAGTTTTGCTGTATGGTTTCCTGATTTGTTTGGTAAGGTATAAATACTAGTTTTTGATGATTTCCATTGTTTAGTAAATAGATAGAGACTGTCATTTGTAACTATAAAAGCTTCACAATCGAAATTAGTTGTGTTCGGTTTTTTTGAAGAAAAATCGGATTGATCAGAATAGTTGAAAGAAATAGTTTCAATGGCTGGGTTTTCTTCTAAAAAAGATCTTTTTTCAATTTTTAAGATTTTTAAATCAGTTCTGTTTCCTGCATAATTATTGCCAAAGTCTCCCATGTATATGTGAGAACTGTCTTGTGATATCTCTTCCCAGTCGTGATTAATAACGTTTTCCAGAACTATTTTTTTTTTGATATTACCCAAAGAGTCTAAGCCGTAGATGGTCTTATCATGATCATCATTATGTGTCCATACTAAATTTTCAAATGAAATTACTCCTGAGGTTTCTTTGATGGTATCACTTAAGGTTTTCGAATAATCCGGTTTCATTTTAATTTTTTTGTACTGACAGCTTCCGTCATTTAGTATAGCATTTGAATCGTAGCCTTTTGAGATTGGATCTGTGCATCCTGTAATCTGGCTATGAGTTGTTGTAGTGAAAAAAAAGAAAAAAAATATAAATTCTTTCATAATTAAAAGCAATAAACTAAAATTTTAAAAGTTATCCCTTAGACAATTTAATGTTGGATTTAGTAATTTATAAAAATAAAGCTATTAATCGTTTTTTCGGGAATTTAAATCGTCAGAAATTTAACACTAAAAAAACGATTATCACTATTTTAGTGCTTTGAGATTAGGTTAATTTTATTTTTTCATAAAAATTTTAATCAAGACCATAAAACTGAAAAAAAAATATCTATCTGATTATGAGATTAATGTATTTTTATGTTAATTTTAATCTTGCTTGGGTAGTAGTTTTAAGTATATTATCTAAAAATTGTCAATACATTTGTGCAAATTTTATTTTTTTCTAATTCTTATGAAAATGGGATTTAGGAAAGCGAAGCTGTGTTTATGTACATTTTAATTGCAAATTTATAGAGAAAAATACTATTATTAAGTTTTTGAAGTTATAGTTAAATTTTAACATTAATTTATAGTGTGAAATTTGATTCAAAAATATACAAAAATAGTCTGTCATTGCATATTTCGAAGAGTAACTTTTAAAATTTATTAATATATAACAACCCAAAAAAATACCTACTATGAAAAAAATGTTTTTTGCCCTATTGTTTATTACTACAGTTTCACATGCACAATACAGATTAAGATACGATAAACTCTTTATGGAAGCCGGAGTTGGAATGGCAGTACCATTGTCTCTTGTTTCACCTTCCGGTAAAAACACGCCAATAGCACTGGTTCATGGTCAGGGAGCTTTACGTTATATGTTTAGTGAAAATGTTGGTGTTTTGGGATCTTTAAGTTATGATCAGTTTAATCGTGGAAATCAGAAGAGCGATCAAATGGTAGCAGGGTTAGAGCTTTGCTATAATTTGGGTAACCTTCTTGAATTGTCAAGAAGTACAGGAGGACAATTTGGCTTACTGGTTCATGGCGGAGCCGGAGTTGGAGCAATGTCCAGTAAATATTTTAATCGAGATAAGATAGGTGTATTGATGATAGGCGCAAAACCGTACGTTGCAATTAATGAGAAGGTTTCCTTTTTTGCAGACCTAACTTACAAATCTACGTTATCACAAAAAATATATTATAACGGACAATTAGTTGGAAAAGATATAACAGGAAGCAATCTGGGACTTACTTTTGGTTTTATAGTTGCTTTGGGACAAAATCGTTTCCATGCTGATTCGGCATACTAGTTATAAAACATTTCATATAATAATAATGAAAATAGGAATTACTTTTAGCGCTTTCGATTTGCTTCATGCAGGGCATATAACCATGTTAGAAGAGGCAAAACGGCAATGCGATTATTTAATTTGTGCCTTACAGACTGACCCAACATTGGATCGCCCTGAAAAAAACAGACCGACTCAAACAGTTGTTGAACGTTATATTCAATTAAAAGGATGCAAGTTTGTAGATGAAATTGTGCCTTATGCAACAGAACAGGATTTGGAAGATATCTTAAGATCTTTTAAAATAGATGTCCGAATTTTAGGAGATGAATACCGCGATAAAAACTTTACGGGACGTGAATATTGTGAGTCTAAAGGAATTGAGCTCTACTTTAATACCAGAGACCATCGTTTTTCAAGTAGTGGATTAAGAAAAGTGGTAGCAGAAAAAGAAGCATTAAAGGTAATTTAAGTTAATTGATTATTGCTTAAAGTGATTAATTGTTCGAATAAATTTAACATCCTTAAAAAAATAAATCAGTTACTGCTAAACGAATAAAGAGTTAACCGATTAATCAAATAAAAAAGATGGAAAGTAACACAAAAATTTACATTGCAGGTCATAAAGGCATGGTTGGAAGTGCCATTTGGAGAACACTCGTTGATAAAGGGTTTACAAATTTGATAGGAGTTTCCAGTAAGGAACTCGACCTTCGAAATCAACAAGCCGTTCGTGATTTTATAGCTAAAGAGAAACCGGAAGTTATTATTGATGCTGCAGCAAGAGTTGGAGGGATATTGGCCAACAATGATTATCCATATCAGTTTATTATGGAGAATATGCAGATTCAGAATAACCTGATTGATTCGGCTTTACAGAATAATGTAGAAAAGTTTATTTTTCTGGGAAGTTCCTGTATCTATCCAAAATTGGCCCCACAGCCTTTAAAAGAAGATTATCTGTTAACCAATACCTTAGAGCCAACTAATGAGTGGTATGCAATTGCAAAAATTACCGGTGTAAAAACTTGTCAGGCTATTAGAAATCAATTTGGAAAGGATTATGTAAGTCTGATGCCAACAAATTTATATGGAACACATGATAATTTTGATTTAAATACATCGCATGTTTTACCGGCTATGATTCGAAAATTTCATGAAGCCAAAGAAAACAATGATGTTCCGGTAACACTTTGGGGAAGCGGCACTCCAATGCGTGAGTTTTTGTTTGTAGATGACATGGCTCAGGCTGTAGTCTTTGCTTTAGAAAACAAATTACCTGATTATTTATATAACGTAGGGACAGGTGAAGATTTAACGATTAAGCATTTGGCAGAAACCATTCAGAAAATTACAGGACACCAGGGAGAAATTATCTGGGACGCCACTAAACCTGATGGAACACCAAGAAAATTGATGGATGTTTCAAAAATGCATAACTTAGGGTGGAAACACCAAGTAGAGCTTCAGGAAGGTATCCAAAAAACATACGATTGGTTTCTGGAAAATAAAGATAATTTTAAACAAGTAAAGTTGGATTGAAGTGAGATTATTGTAACAGCAAAAGTTTAATTTACTTTCACTTCATAACTCGTAACCCATAAATCAAAACTCAAACAATGAGCACACAAAAAGTAGCACTTATAACAGGAATTACAGGTCAGGACGGATCTTATTTAGCAGAATTATTATTAGAGAAAGGATATCAGGTACACGGTGTTAAAAGACGTGCATCCTCTTTTAACACGCAGCGTATTGATCATATTTATCAGGATCAGCATGAAGTACATGTTAATTTTAAATTGCATTATGGAGATTTGACTGATTCAACTAATATCATCAGGATAATTCAGGAAGTACAGCCTGATGAGATTTATAATTTAGGGGCTATGTCTCATGTTAAAGTGTCTTTTGACTCTCCTGAATACGTGGCTAATGTGGACGGAATAGGTACTTTAAGAATATTAGAAGCAGTTAGGATTTTGGGATTATGCGAAAAAACCAGAATTTATCAAGCTTCCACTTCTGAGCTTTACGGAGGTATGACAGAAAACAAAAATGAAAAAGGTTTTTATGATGAAAATTCTCCATTCTATCCTCGTTCTCCATATGGTGCAGCTAAGATTTATGGTTTTTGGATTACTAAAAATTATCGTGAGGCTTACAATATGTTCGCGTGTAATGGAATCCTTTTTAATCATGAATCACCACGCAGAGGAGAAACATTTGTTACCCGTAAAATTACGATGGCAACGGCTGCTATTGCAAAAGGAAAACAAGAATGTTTGTATTTAGGTAACCTAAACTCACAAAGAGACTGGGGGCATGCCAAAGATTATGTTGAAGCAATGTGGAGAATTTTACAGCAAGATGTACCGGAAGATTATGTAATTGCAACAGGAGTTACAACCTATATCAGGGATTTTGTGATCATGGCTTTTGCAGAAATAGGAGTAACATTGACTTTCGAAGGAGAAAATGAAAGTGAAGTGGCTAAAGTTGCAGCCTGCAACAACCCGCTTTACCAATTAGAAATAGGCAAAGTAGTTGTACGTGTAGATCCTGAATATTACCGCCCTACGGAAGTAGATTTGCTGATTGGAGATCCTACAAAGTCTAAAACACAATTAGGCTGGAAGCCTCAATATGATTTGGCTGCTTTGGTTAAAGAGATGATAGAGTGTGATTTGAAGTTGTATTAATATTAGTATCTAAGGATATTTAAAATTATAAAGTTAAATTGAAAGTGTTAATTAGCAAAGTCTATGCAAAGGTTGGTGTAAAAAGTAACCGTACTATTAATATTGTGAACCATATTAGTTGGTCATTTTTCTTTAAAATTGGCTCTATAATTGCAAATTTTATGTTAGTGCCGTTGACTATTAGTTATTTGGATTCTGAAAACTATGGTGTTTGGTTGACATTAAGCTCTTTTGTCTCCTGGTTCTCTTTTTTTGATATTGGATTAGGAAATGGATTAAGAAATAAATTTGCAGAGGCAAAGGCAGTAGGTAATTATGAAAAGGCTCAATCTTTTGTTAGTTCTGCATATTTTACAATTTCTAGTATTAGTATTGGCTTAGTATTAATTTTCTTACTTTTGAATTTTTTCCTTGATTGGACATCTGTATTCAATACTAAACTTAGTTTAAAAAAAGATTTGACAATTCTTTTGCCGATTATTTTTACTTTTTTTGCTTTACAATTAATTGTTAAATTAGTAATAACTATTTATCAAGCTGATCTACATCATTCAATTGATACCAAAATACAATTTTTAGGACAAGTTTTGTCTTTATTAGCAATTTGGGGGCTTACAAAAACAGAAAAAAGCTCTTTACTTATTTTTGGTTCTATATTTTCAGGGATACCTGTAATTCTTTTAATCATATTAAACTTTTTTGCCTTTAATACAAAGTACAAAGCTTTTAAACCAAAGTTTAGTTTATGGAAAAAGAGTGATTTAAAGGAGATAACAGGATTAGGCTTTAAATTTTTTATTATCCAAATAGCTGCCATGGTACTATTTTCGACTGATAATTTTATCATTATTAGATTATTTGGTCCTGAAGAGGTTGTTCCTTATAATATTGCATTTAAGTATTTCTCTATTGTTACCATTGTTTATGGCATACTCATAACACCTTTTTGGTCTTCTTTTACTGAAGCATATGTTAGTAAAGATTATGATTGGATAAAGAAATCCGTAAGTAACATTCAGAAAATTTGGTTTTTAATTCCTATCATTCTCATCATAATGGTTTGTATATCAAACTGGTTTTATAAATTATGGGTTGGGGAAATGGTAACAATTCCAATTCAGTTATCTTTCTCAATTGCATTTTATGTTGCTTTGATGACTTATAATATGATTTATGTGAATTTTATTAATGGAGTCGGAAAAATTAAATTACAAATAATTACATCTATTATCTCAATGATAATAAATATACCTCTAAGTATTTTTTTAGGCAAATATTTAGGCTGGGGATCCACTGGGGTGGTGTTAGCAACTTGTTTTTCTTTAGGTTATTCTGTAATACTTAGGCCAATTCAATATCATAAATTAATTAATAACACCGCTAAGGGAATTTGGAACAAATGATAAAAAATTTTATTTTTTTTAAAACGTATTTTAAAGCATATCTAATCACTCACTTAAGATCTGCAAAAAGAAAACAACAAAAAGTCTATAATGACATTGGTATTCTTAATCCATCTATTGGAACTTCAAATCTTGGTGATTTAATTATATATGATAGTGTATATAAAAAGTTAAGATATGTTTATCCTGACGACCTTTTTACGAATTTTCCAACTCAATTGCATACTTCTTATGATGCTATGGATTTGATGAGAGAAAAGGATCTGTTATTTGTTTCAGGGACTAATTTATTATCTTCAAATTTAGAAGTACGTCATCAATGGAAAATATATACAGCTCACAAAAAGTTTTTAAAAAATAAAATTGTTTTGATGGGATGCGGATGGTGGCAATATCAAGGCGATATAAATGGATATACAAAAAGTATTTATAAGACTATACTAAATAAGGATGTTTTACATTCTGTCAGAGATCAATATACATTCGAAAAATTGAAAAGTATTGGGATAGATAATGTTGTCAATACCAGTTGTCCGACTTTGTGGGGATTAACTCAAGATAAGTGTAAGCTTGTTCCTGTTAATAAAGGAGAAGAAGTTATAACTACATTAACATTTTATCATAAAAATGCTGATCTAGATTTCAAAATGCTTAAAATTTTATCAGAAAACTACTCTAAAGTATATTTATGGATACAGGGATTAAACGATTTGCAATATTATGATGAAATTAAATGTGATTTAAATAATATTGAATTAATTCCACCGACAATTGAAGCTTTTGATGAAATGTTAAATAAATCAAATGTTGATTATATAGGTACACGCTTACATGCGGGCGTCAGAGCATTGCAAAAAAATGTAAGAACTTTAATTTTAGCTGTAGATAATAGAGCTATTGAAATAGGTAAGGATGTAAATTTAAATGTAATAAAGAGAGAAGACGTAAATGACTGTATTTCTTTTATAGTGAATGATTACGTTACTGATATAAAATTGCCACAAGATAATATCGATAAATGGCTAAAGTCTTTAAAGTTAAATAAGATATGAAAGTTCTTTGGTTTACAAATACAGCATCTAAATATGATTATGGTAAACATTCTTATAATGGAGGTGGTTGGATAGAGTCTCTTGAAGAGTTATTGAACAAGGAAGAAAGTGTTGAATTAGCAATTTCTTTTTTTCATAACGAAGGCAAAGAGAAAATGAAAAGAGATAAAACACTCTATTATCCTATTTTTGTAAAACCATCCAGAAAAGCCCCAATTAGGAAAGTTATTAATGGACTCGCTGGAAGTTTAGAAGTTGATGAAATAATTATTCCAAAATTACTAGAGGTAGTTGAGGATTTTAAACCAGATCTTATTCAAATTTTTGGAACTGAGGGTGTATTTGCTAAAATTCAAAGATATACTAATGTACCTGTAGTTATTCATATTCAAGGGCTAATAAATCCATATTTGAATACTTATTTCCCTCCAAATAATTCCCGGATTGATTTTCTTTTTAGTAGGTACTTTTTTTTACAAAATCTTATAGGTAGTGGTGTTTATAGCTCATTCCTCCGTTTCCAAAATCAAGCAAAAAGAGAAAAAGAACATTTATCAATAGCTAAATATCTTATGGGGAGAACTAATTGGGATCAATCAGTTTCCCAAATATTTGCTCCATCTGCAAATTATTTTCATATTGAAGAAGTTTTAAGACCTTTATTTTATGATAATGCTAAAACAAAATATGAATTACATGAAACGATAAATATTGTTTCAACTCTATCTGCAACCGTTTATAAAGGAATTGATATTGTGTTGAAAAGTGCTGAACAATTAAAAAAACAAACAAATATTAAATTTATTTGGAATATAGTAGGGTTAAGTGAAGATAATCCATTAGTTAAATATTTTTCTAATGAATTAAAAATATACCCTAAAAATGTTAATATTAACTTTTTAGGTAAAAAAAGCTCAGAGAATTTGTGCTCATTGTTAATAGATTCTGATTTATTTGTACATCCATCTTATATTGATAATAGCCCTAATAGTGTTTGTGAGGCTCAAATATTAGGTATTCCAATTATCGCTTGTAATGTTGGCGGACTTTCTACAATAGTTACACATAATGAAACCGGGATTCTAATACCAGCTAATGGAGTTTTTGAACTGGTTAGTGAGATAATTAATTATAATCAATCTCCTACCCGCTATTTCGAAATGGGGATTAAAGCTAGGAATAAAGCTTTAGAAAGACATGATAAGGAAAGAATAATTAAAAGTTTAATGGAAACCTATATAAAAATAATTAAGTGATCATAAGAAAAATTATCAAACTTGCTGTTATTTTCTCAATAATTCCAAGCTTATATAATAGTATTTATCCAGGAAGAATTGCTATTGCGTCAATTTTATGTTCATATGCTATATTTGTTGGAATAATATATATAATTAATAGATTATATGTTTCAAGGGTTAGTATTCCAAGGAAATTTGATGGAATAAATTACATTTATCTTTTTATAATTTATAATTTAATTGTTCTACTAAGAGGTTTATTTGATGCACAATCCATTGAAGATTGGAAGTCTATGTTTTCTAATGTATTACCGTTATATTTAGTTACACATTTTTCTCTCTATATAGCATTATATCCTGCATTTGTAATAGATACAATTAGAACTTTTTTGACTTATGGTTTGCTTTTGTGTCTTTTGATTTATGTTATTGAGCCAGAATTATCAATAAATTTTATCAAATCACTTTCCCCGATTTATTTTATTATATTAATAATACCTTATTTAGATAAAAAAAACGGCATTCTTATTATTACCGTTGCCGCTATTTTCTTTTTTAGCGTATTTACGAACCGGGCAAATATGTTAAACATTATTATTGCATTTGTAATTGTATCAACTTTTATATGGAGAAAAAAGAAATGGATTTTTGCAACAATACAAACGTTTAGGTTCGTACTGTTAGCTCTTCCACCTGTTTTTTTAGTTTTAGGTTTGTCAGGTATTTTTAATGTTTTTTTAATAGGTGAAAGTTTAAGTTGGGTTGTAGTTGATGAAAAAAAAGAAAGTCAAGATTTATTAATTGATTCGAGAACAGCAATATATAATGATGTTTTTGGAGAATTAGAAAGGCAGGATTCATTTTTATTTGGTCTTGGAGCATCAGGAAAAACAAAGACTTCACTCACAGATATTTCATATGCAGATTTTGATGTTATTTATAAAGAAGGAAGAAGGGGAACTGAATCTGGTATGTTAAATTACATACAATGGGGTGGAATTATTGGAGGATTACTATATTTTTTACTTTTTATAAAGGCTTCCTATTTAGGTGTGTACAAATCTAAAAACTGGTTTTGTATAATGATTGGGCTTTGGGTGGCATTTAAGGGAATGTTTTCTTTTATTGAAGATCGTAATTTTTTTTCAATAAGCACAATTTTTATTTTTTTAGCTATAAGTCTTTGTATGAGTAAAAAAATTAGATCACTCAAGGATAATGAAATTAAATTAATATTTAATAAACATTTAAAAATTATTTAAAGAAGTAAAAAGTGTGCAATATAAATTCAAAGACTACTGGGTTAAAATAAAAGTCCATAGATTCTTATGATTTAAGTTTCAAAATCATCCCTTAGCAAAAAAAAAATCGATATTGAGCATTTTATAGAATACATGAGTTAAAAAGGTTGTAATAAAATAAGCTTTATATTATTCTTGAAATTAAAATAATAATGTTAATGTATTTAGTAAAAATAATAAAAATTCCTTTTTATATTTTTCGTTTAGTTCGTGATATTATATTCTGTATAATCAAAATTGGTAAGTGGAATAAATCATGGAGATTTCACGATTTGCCTTTAATTCAAAAGTTTAATAAATCAGAGATAATTATAGGAAAGAATTTCGTAGCATGTAGTAATCCTAAAAACAATAGTATTGGTGTATTTCAAAAGGTAATTATTAAAACATGTAAACCTAATGCTATCATACAAATTGGCGACCATGTTGGCGTTTCAGGAGCTACTATCTCTTGTGACTCAGCAATAACAATTGGTAGCCACGTTTTAATAGGTAGTGGCGTATTAATAACAGATAGTGATGCTCATGGTATAAATCCAAAATTCCGAAATGATAAAAGTAAAATAATGTCTTTACCAATAGTAATAGGAGACAATGTTTTTATTGGTGCCAGAGCTATTATCTTAAAAGGAGTTACAATAGGAACAGGTGCTTTAATTGGTGCAGGTTCAGTCGTTTCTAAAGACGTTGAGGCTTTTGCAATAGTTGCTGGTAATCCTGCAAAAAAAATTGGAGATGTCAGAGATGAAAAATATCAATAAAATTTGTTTCTTGCCATGAATAGAATAGCTGTATTATTAACCTGTTTTAACAGAAAACAAAAAACAATAAATTGTTTAACCCATCTTTTTAAACTAAAAAGTGATTTAGATGTATATCTAGTTGATGATGGTTCAACGGATGGGACAAGTAAAGCTGTATTAAATGAATTTCCACAAGTAAGTTTGATTCACGGATCGGGGAATCTATTTTGGAATAAAGGAATGCATTTGGCTTGGGATCATGCTGCAAAAAATGATTATGATTATTATTTATGGATTAATGATGACGTTATTATATACGAAAATTGTCTTGACGAACTTTTTTCCTGTGCTAAGCTGGTAGAAAATAAAGCTATCATATCAGGAATAATTGAAACTTCAGATAGAAAAGATATTTTATATGGAGGATATGATTCTAATAAGAACCTAATTAAACCAAATGGGAAGTTAAATTCTATTACAAATATGAATGGTAATGTAGTAATAGTTTCTAAGGAAGTTTATAAGGTTTTAGGCAATTTAGATATTCATTATCATCATGATTTAGGTGATGTTGATTATGGATTACGTGCCCAAAATAATGGTATTGGTGTTTTTACTACAAGAGTAGCTATTGCAAGCGGTGAAAAAAATGACATTTGCAGAGTAAGGCAAAATAATACTACGATTTCTAAACGATTCAAAAAATTATATTCCCCTTTGGGAGCAAATCCTAAAATTATATTTTATTATAGAAATAAATATTTTGGTTTTATAAATGCTGTATGCTATTTCGCTTTTTTGCATTTTATAAATATTATTCCGGACAAGCTGAATAAATTAATTTTTGGAAATCGTTACATATAGTTCATTAAAATAAACCATGAATACAAAAAAAATTCTTCGTGTCATTTCATCAATGCATCCAAGTAATGGAGGGCCGTGCCAAGGGATTCGTAATGCGATACCTTATTTCCAAAAAGCAGGAATAACAACTGAAGTAGTTTGTATGGATGATGAGAATAGTGATTATTCCATTACAGATAATTTTACTGTTTATAAAGTAGGAAAAGGCAAAACATCTTATCAATACCAGTCTAAACTACTACAATGGCTAAAAAATAATATCTTAAATTATGATTTTATAATTGTACATGGCCTTTGGCAGTATCATAATTTTGCAGTATACAAAACAATACAATTACTAAAGGAGCAAAATCTAAAAATTCCAAAAGTAATTATTATGCCTCATGGTATGTTAGATCCTTATTTTCAAAAGGCTGCTGACAGAAAATGGAAGGCTTTGCGAAATGCATTAGTTTGGTCTTTTGTAGAAAAAAAATGTATTAATCAGGCTGATGTAGTTTTTTTTACGTGTGAAGAAGAGTTGAGATTAGCAGCTACCACTTTTAAGACCTATAAACCTAAGAAAGTTTTTAATGTTGGATATGGTATTCAGAAACCACCTGAAAATAAAGAAAGTTTAAAAGAGGATTTTTATAAAAGTTACCCGGAAATTAAGAATAAAAGATATTTGCTTTTTTTGAGTCGTATTCACGAAAAAAAAGGTGTTGATTTATTGATAAATGCCTACAATGAATTGTTTCAGAAAAACAAAGATCTGCCTGATTTAGTTATAGCCGGTCCAATAGCTTCAGATTATGCTCAGGAAATGATAAAGTTATCCTCTCACAACCCAAAAATACATTTTCCTGGAATGTTAACTGGCAATGCAAAATGGGGTGCGTTTTATAATTGTGAAGCTTATTTATTACCGAGTCATCAGGAAAATTTTGGTATTGCCATAGTTGAAGCCATGGCTTGCAACAAGCCGGTCTTAATAACTAAAAATGTAAATATTTGGAAAGAGGTTCATAAAGGTGGTGGAGGATGGGTTGTTAGTATGGAAGAAAATAATGGATTAAAAAACAACCTTTCAGAAATAATCGAACAATCTGAAGAATATTTAACGGCAAAAGGAAGAAAAGCTTTTGAAACATATCAAAATAATTTTGATATTGAAATTTGCGCAAATAAATTTATACAAACTTTAAAGAGTATTTAATGGAAATTCCAAAATATATTGATACAATCCCTAAGTCAGATAAGATTTATAGATTGATTTGGCGTATTATTTCATTATTCCTGTTCAAGCCTTTTTCATTGCCTTTTTTTAATGGCTGGCGCATTTTCTTGTTAAAAATTTTTGGAGCACAAATTGGTAAAAATTGTAATATTTACGCATCAGCTTACATCCCTTCCCCAAGAAATTTAGTTATGGGAATGCATTCTACATTAGGACCTGAAGTGAAGTTACATATCGGTAAAACAATTATAGGTAATAAAGTTACTATTTCCCAGAGGAGTTACCTGTGTAGTGCAACTCATGAAACAAATTCTCTTAATCTTCCTTTTGTTGCTGGAGAAATAAAAATTAAAGATTTTGCATGGATTGCTGCAGAAACTTTTATAATGACAAATATTATAATTGGAGAGGGTGCAATAGTTGGAGCTAGATCAGTTGTTTTTAAAGAAGTTAAGGATTGGACAATAGTTGGAGGTAATCCAGCTGTTTTTTTAAAGAAAAGAAATATTAATTAAGAATAAGAAAGAGATGGGGGAACAAGTTGAAATAAAAACACAGAGGATTGATTTTATAGATTCTTTAAAAGGCATTACCATTATAGTTGTTGTAATGTATCATCTGACCTTTTTTTATAGTTCAACTAATGTTATCAGATATTTTTCTACTCCTTTTTTCATGCAACTTTTCTTTTTTGTTTCTGGTATGTTTTTTTCATCTAAATATTCTTTTCAAAAATATTTTATCAATAAAATTAACCGTTTAATTATACCCTTACTTTTCTTCTATTTTCTAAATTACTTTGTTGCATATTTTGTTTCAGATATTTTAGGATTAGGAAGAAAAGGAATAGTTGACAAATTTGAATGGGTATTTTTATTTAATTTATTTGATGGAAAGGAGCATTTTGAATATGGAGGAGCAGTTTGGTTTTTATTGTGTCTTTTTAATATATATATTATTTATTATCCTATAAAGAAGATTAAGCAAGTATTTATAAAGTTTTTAATATCATTAATCATTTCTGCTTTAGGATTTTATTTAGGATCTTTAAATATTAATGTGCCATATTTTATAGATTCTGCGATGAGTATGATGATTTTCTTTTTTTTAGGAGATTATTTAAGAGGGAATAAATTTTTTATCCAAAAGAATAAATTTGATTATATCATTTTTTTTCTTTCGATGATTATATATTCATTGATTATAAATTTCGCTGATGTATACTGTAAAGTAATGCAAAATGAATACAATGGGAATTTTATTCTTGTTCTTTTAGCTGCCTTAACAGGTATAGTTGCTGTTTTTGCTTTTAGTAAAATAATGAAGAGCCTTGAGATTATTAAGCACTTTGGCAAAAATACTTTAATTATTTTAGGTACACACCAAATACTTATTAACGGTATTTCAGTTTTATTGAAAAAAATATTACACGTTAATCAATTTGTAGGATTAATAATTAATTTATTATTAACATTATCTATTGAATGCTTTGTAATAATATTTTTAGTCCGTTTTTTGCCAATATTTGTAGCAAAAAAAGACATCTTTTGATTTCAAACTTAAATGCTTTTTTAATAAAAATTTAATAGGTTTATATTTTAAATAAAGAAATAAAGAATTATGATTTCCATACTTATCCTCACTAAAAACGAAGAACAAGATTTGCCAGGCTGCTTAGCATCGGTAATCTGGAGTGATGACATTCATGTGTTTGATTCTTATAGTGATGATCAAACGTTGGCAATAGCTGAAAATGCTGGGGCAACTATTACACAGCGAGTTTTTGATAATTGGTCAGCACATCAAAATTGGGGTTTGGCTAATATAAAATTTAAATATCCATGGGTACTTTATATTGATGCAGACGAAAGGGTTTCAGAATCTTTATTGAATGCAATAAAAGCACTCAAACCAGATGTTGGCTCTGAATATGTTGCTTACGAACTTAGGAGAAGAGATTTTGCATGGAATGGAAAATGGCTAAAACATGCCCAGATGTCTCCTTTTTATTTAAGATTATTTCGCCCGGATAAAATGCGCTATGAACGATTAGTAAATCCAGTTTCTATTCCTGATGGTCCGGTTGATAAAATAGATGGTTTTTTAGATCATTATCCTTTTAGTAAAGGGTTTAAATTTTGGATACAGCGTCATTTAAGTTATGCCGATATGGAAGCTTTAACAAGAGTAAAAGATTTGGATAGCGGTGTCACTTTTTCTTTTAGAAAAGCGTTATTTGGTAAAGATTTTACAGAGAAAAGATACCATCAAAAAGGGTTGTTTTACAAATTGCCCGGGCGTCCCATAATAAAATGGCTTTATATGGTAATAATAAGAAGAGCATTTTTAGACGGAAGTGCTGGTTTGACCTATGCCACTTTACAATCGATTTATGAGTATTTTATTGTTCTGAAGAGCAAAGAATTACTTAGTAATAAAAAGAAATAAAAATAATTTTCTTAGCTAAATCATAATTTATGAAGGTTTCCGTTATTACAGTTTGTTACAATCGAAAAGCAACTATTGAACAGTCAATAAAGAGTGTTTTAGATCAGGACTATCCGAACATTGAATATATAGTTGTTGATGGTAATTCCTCTGACGGAACTCAGGATATCATTGAATCCTATTCTGATAAGATTACAAAATATGTTTCAGAACCGGACAAAGGAATGTATGATGCCATCAATAAGGGATTGGGTATGGCAACAGGAGATATAGTAGGTTTGATGCATTCAGATGATGTTTTTTTTAACGAAACAGTTATTAGCAAAATAGTATCGGTTTTCAATAAAAATTCAAATACAGATGCTGTTTATGGAGATGGCATTTATGTTACCAATGACGCAGAACAGAAAATAGTGCGAAACAGAATTGGAGGTGCTTATGATTATAAAAAAATAAAAGCCGGCTGGCTGCCCTTGCATCCTACAGTTTACATAAAAAGATCAATCATAGAAAAATATGGAAACTATAATTTAGATTTTAAAATTGCTTCAGACACGGAGTTTTTACTGCGATACCTGTATAAATACAAAATAAATATATCTTATCTCAATGCTTATATCGTAAAAATGAGAATGGGAGGTTTAAGCACGAATTATAAAAGGGCTTTTGAAGTTTTGCGTGAGGATTATAACATATATAAGTTTCACGAATTATCTGGAGCAAGAGCTGTTTTTCAAAAAAAAATGCTTGCACTAATACAATATGTAAAGAAATAAATGTGAATGATGAATAATAAAACTTTTTTTTCAATTTTATGAAGATCTTAGATGCCTTATCTCGTCATCGTTTTTCCCGCTATTTTAAACTTTTGTTTGTAGTCTGGGATGTCATACTTTTAAATTTTGCAATAATATTATCCGCATGGGTACGATTTGGGGATTTAGATAAACTTTTTTTAAAAGAAGTGCAAACAGTTTCTTTTTTATCGAATTTAATCTGGATTGCGTTGTTATTACGTAACGATTCTTATCGGATAGTACGCATAGAACCTTTAGAATCTATTTTAAACCGTACTACTAAAAAATTCATATTTCATATTGCAATTATTGCTTTTTTTGTGCTGTTTTTAAAATATTCAGAGATTTCGAGGTTTCAATTGCTTTATTTTTATACCTTTTTCTTTTGTTTATTAATGCTTTCGCGATTTTTGTCAATGGAAGTTTTAAAATATATCCGGGCAAAAGGTTATAATTTCAAAAATGTCATTATTGTAGGAGCAAATGATGCTGGAGAACGAATTCGTAAAACATTATCAAAGGATTTAACGTATGGCTATCGTTTTTTAGGTTTTTTTGATGAAAAAGTAGACCCTTTTGCTTTTATTTCTTCTCCGGTTTTAGGCGGATTTCAGGATATAGAAAAATATATAGTAACCCATCAGGTTGACGAAATGTATGTAGCATTGCATATTGATAATGTCGATGTAATCAATGATTTAATAAAAATTTGCGAGCATCATATGGTTCGTGTAAAATTTATTCCTGATTTTCAGTTGTATACGAAATCCAGCAAGGTTGAAATTTCTTTTTATGAGAACACGCCTGTTCTTATGTTTCGCAGGGAACCTTTGGAGTATACCGTCAATAGATTATTAAAAAAAGCATTTGATATTGTCTTCTCTCTTGGGGTAATACTCTTAATTTTTCCGTGGCTGTTTCCAATAATAATGATTTTAATCAAAATTGAATCTCCGGGGCCGGTTTTTTTCAGGCAGGAACGTTCAGGCCGTGATAATGAGTCTTTTTTTTGTTGGAAATTCAGAAGCATGCGCGTAAATAAAAATGCAGATAAATTACAGGCCGGAAAAGGAGATGCGCGTATTACTAAATTTGGGGCATTTATCCGAAAAACAAGTATAGACGAATTGCCGCAGTTTTTTAATGTTTTTTTTGGTGATATGTCGGTGGTAGGACCAAGGCCGCATATGGTTAACCATACCAAACAATATACCGATTTAATTGGGAATTATCTGGTTCGGCAGTATGCAAAACCTGGTATTACCGGCTGGGCTCAGGTTAATGGGTACAGGGGTGAAACCAGAGAGTTGATTGATATGCAGAACAGGGTAGAATATGATATTTGGTATATCGAAAACTGGAGTATTCTATTAGATATTAAAATTGTTATTAAGACAGTACTCAATATTTTTAAAGGTGAAGAGAATGCTTACTAATTACTTAACTGCTTATTTGGTTAACTGATTAATTGTTTACTTTTTTACTAGTTTGATTAAATATTAAAAATGATTAACTTGTCATTAACTAGGTATTTAAAATTAACTGTGGAAATTGTTTGATTTGAATGCATTGAATCTGATAATATATTACAACTACATTCAATTTGAAAAAGTAAGGAATAAAGCAATTAGTGGATGTCTTTGTGGA
The DNA here is from genome assembly GCF_946478785.1 of uncultured Flavobacterium sp. The sequence continues at coordinate 66,557 of NZ_CAMLDD010000023.1, read as the reverse complement.
TTGTCAACCGATATACAAAATAAATTGACTAATATCCTTAACAAGTAGTTTTAGAATTAATCAGTTAACCAAATATTTTTTTTCACTTATCTAACCAATTAATCAGTTAACCAAAAGATCATTTTAATCGTCAAAAAAAACTTATATTTACAATACAAACCAACAATCCGAATGAATTTAAATTTTTTCAATTATACAAAAACAAGCATATCTTTTATCTTGTTCTTTTTATTTTTTTCCTGCGCTTCCAAAAAAGATATTGTGTATTATCAAAATATTGATGGAATAAATAATCTGCAAAATACATCTTCCTACGAAGTGAAAATTCAGCCTGATGATTTATTGATGATTATAGTATCAGCTGAAGATCCGGAAATAGCAATTCCTTTTAATTTAACTTCGGTAGTGCTGCCCAATAAAACTAATTTACTTACAGCAACCGGTCAACAGACAATACAGTCTTATTTAGTGGATAATAATGGAAATATTGAATTTCCGGTTTTAGGAAAGCTGCAGGTAGGGGGGCTAACCAGGACAGAAGTACTGCAGTCATTGAAAGATAAAATAGGGGTTTATATTAAAAATCCAATTATTAATCTACGAATTATGAATTTTAAGATTTCTTTACAGGGTGAAGTTAATATTCCTGGGACATATTCTGTAGCTTCAGAAAGGGTTACATTAATTGAGGCTTTAAGTATGGGAAAAGATTTAACTATTTATGGAAAAAGAAATAATATTTTGGTTATTAGGGAGATTAATGGTATTAAATCATACAATAGAGTAGATATAACCAACGCAGATTTTATCAATTCTCCTTTTTATTATCTGGCACAAAATGATGTGGTATATGTACAGCCTAATAATGTTAAAGTAAATGCATCGGCAGTAGGGCCAAACACTTCTGTGATTATTTCTGCGATTTCTATTTTAATATCGCTTTCGGTCTTACTTTTTAAATAAAATTTATAAACAAAGAAAAATGCAAGATTTTTATAATGATGGTTTAGAAGATGAAATCAAAGAAGTGAATCTTCGTGAGCAGCTGGATAAATATGTAATTCACTGGAAATGGTTTGTTCTAAGTGCGTTCCTTTGTTTGATTTTGGCCTTTTTATATTTGAGATATACTACTCCAAGTTATGAAGCCAGTACTTCTATATTGGTAAAAGATGAAAAAAAAGGAGGCATGCTCTCCGAATTATCTGCTTTTTCAGATTTAGGATTAGGTGGTGGATCAGTAAATAATGTGGATAATGAGATTGAGATTTTAAAATCCAGAACTTTGGTTGAGTCAACAGTGAAAAAGCTTAATCTAAACATCAGTTTATTGGTTGAAGGAAATGTGGTAGATCGTGATATTTATGCAGGAGCACCTGTAAATGTTTACTTTGTGAATAAATCAGAATTATTTGATGAGGCGAATGTAATTTTAAAGTTAGATTTATTATCTAATAATAATTTTACTTTAGAGAATGTAATAATTGATGAAGATGATGTAGAAAACGTTATTTTATCATCAAAAAAACAATTTAAATTTGGAGAAAAGATTCCTACCACCCTCGGAATGTTGCTTATTGAAAAGACGGCATTTTACAAGCAAAATAATTTTGAGAAAGAGAAGCCAATTAGAATCATGATTAGTCCATTGGAGAATGTTACTGCAAATTTCAGAAATAGATTGAGAGTAGAATCAATTAGTAAAACTAGCAGTGTAGTAAGTGTGTCTATAACAGATCCTGTTCAGAAAAAGGCAGAAGATTTCCTGGATAACATGATACAAATCTATAATGAAAATGCAGCTGAGGATAAAAATTTTATTTCTGAAAACACCTCTAAATTTATCTCTGAACGTCTGGCATTAATCACACAGGAATTAGACGGAGTAGAGCAGGATGTGGAGAGTTTTAAAAAATCAAACCAATTAACGGATATTGAATCAGAAGCCAAGCTTTTTATCGAAGGGTCAAATGAGTATGATAAAAAAAGCGTAGAAACTGAAATTCAATTGAATGTTGTTTCGTCTTTACTTGATTTTATAAAAAAAAGCACGAATGCTGATTTACTGCCAACCAATATTATTACCGAGGCTGGAGATGCAGGCGGATTGATTACATCTTATAATCAGTTGGTTTTAGACCGTAACCGGATTTTGAAATCGGCTACTACCGAGAATCCTTCAGTAGTAAAATTAGATGCGCAAATTTCATCATTAAAAGCGAATGTAGCTACAAGTTTAAGGAGGATGCAGTCTAATTTGCAAATCCAAAACAGGGATTTAAAAAGCCAGGAAAGACTTTTGAATAGTAAAATTGGTAAAATTCCGGTGCAGGAACGCCAGTTCAGGGTAATTGCGAGACAACAGAAAGTAAAAGAAGAATTGTATTTGTATTTGCTGCAAAAGCGTGAAGAAACGGCGATTTCATTAGCAGCTACTGAGCCCAATGCTCGTATAATTGATGCGGCAAAAGCGAATAAAATCCCGGTAAGTCCAAAGAATAAGGTTGTTTATCTTGCAGGTTTGTTAATTGGGTTGTTAATTCCTTTTGGAATTATATACGGACATGATTTGTTAGACACCAAAATCAAAAGCAGACTGGATTTGGAAGGGAAAACACAAATACCTTTTATTGGTGATATTCCGACATCGGAAGACGCTAGTGAATTAATCAAGACAGAAAGCAGGACCAGTTCTGCAGAAGCGATACGGATTGTTAGAACAAATCTGGAATTTATGTTGACAAATGTTCCGGAAGGGCAGGCTAAAACTATTTTTGTAACCTCTACTTTTCCAGCAGAAGGTAAAACCTTAGTATCCGTAAATCTTGCAGCTACATTTGCGCTGTCTGGTAGGAAAGTTTTACTGATAGGAATGGATATTAGAAATCCGAAATTTATGGATTATTTTGCGATGCCAAATTTGGGCTTAACTAATTATTTATCTTCAAACGATACTGATATTAGCAGATACATCATTAAGCATAATGATTATGAAAGTTTCTACATATTGCCTTCAGGCGTAATTCCTCCAAATCCGGCAGAGTTGTTGATGGGTAAGAATGTAGATGCCCTTTTTGAAACCTTAAAAAAAGAATACGATTTTATTATCGTTGATACTGCTCCTGTAAGTTTGGTTGCTGATACATTACTTGTAGCAAAAAATGCAGATACTTTTGTTTATGTAATGCGTGCAAATGTTTTAGAAAAACGTATGTTGTCTATTGCAAATACTTTTTATAGGGAAAAGAAGTTACCAAATATGTGTCTGGTCCTTAATGATACCGATTCTACTAAAGGATATGGATATGGATATGGATATGGAGTCAAAGCAGAAAAAAAATCATGGTTTAATAAATTTAAACCACTAAGCTAAGTTTAAACAGTCTTTTATAAATCAAAAGGTCCAAATTAAATCTGGACCTTTTTTTATGGGATTATAAATCTTAAAGTTAGTTTTAGAATTTAAAAAACTGATTATTGGATATGACTTTTTTTAATTCTTCAGGGGTATTTATTTTTATTCTATGCTCAAATGAAGCTATGTGATTGTCATGATGTACATCGGAACCTGCAAAATCATACATCCCCTTCTTTAGTAGCTGTTCAGAAATTTTAGTAATTTCTTCGCCATAATAACCTGTTACTGCCAATAAGTTTAACTGAAACAAGCATCCGGCTTTTTTTAGTCTTTCGTATTCCGCAAAATTCTTATGATAAAATAAATAGCGTTCAGGATGTGCTAAAACCGGAATGTATCCGGCAACCTGCAAGTCAAATAGAATTTTATACAATTGTACAGGAGCATTCATATATGACATTTCTACCAACACATAATTGTCTTTTAGTGCAAGAAGTTTTTCAGTTTTTAAGTGCTTTTCAAACCAATCATCCATAAAATATTCCGCAGCTGCCTGAAAAGGTTTTTTAATGTTATCTTCTGATAATAATCTGCTGGTATGCATATGATTATCCAGAATTGCTTCAGGAGAATTATTCCAGATATAATGACTAATATGTGGCGTGGTAATAAATTGTGAAATGCCAATTTTTTCAAATGCCTTTATTAATCTTGTAGTATCTGATATGGTTTTCGCCCCATCGTCAATACCGGGTAATAAATGTGAATGGATGTCGATATAATCGCCGGATAAAAGATCTTTTAAATATGGTTTTTGTCTTAAGAATGATAACATAACAGCAAAAATAGAGAAATTAAGAGAAAGATGTACAATACATTTTAAAATATTTTACCTGATATTTTGTTAACCAGTAATACATTGGCGATAATATCTATTCTGATTTTAAACTTTTGATAGCTGTTTAATTATTAGTAAATTAATTTTCTAATAAAGTTTAATCTCTTTTAAAATGTGGACATAGAAATGTGTTTTTCCTTATGGCTGGTTCTGGTCTAATTCAGGATTAATGATTTTTTTAAATTCCTTGATTACGCAAATAAAACGACAAGTGATTTCATTATAGACTCTGGGCTGAGTGCTAAATAGATTTAAAAAAAACAGCCGTAATTTGGGATTAGATTTTGCTACCAGTAAAACGATTGCTTTTTTACGATGAGTTTAATTTGAAAATTTTTAACTTTCCCAAAAATATTTGAATTAATTTTTGATGCAATTATCGGTTATTATTCTTAATTATAATGTACGCTGTTTTTTGGAACAGTGTGTGTTAAGCGTTCAGGGAGCTCTTTTTGCGATAGATGGGGAAATTATCGTGGTTGATAATAATTCTGATGATGATAGCTGTCTTATGATGAAAAGCAGATTTCCAGAGGTAAAACTAATTCAGAATAAAGAAAATTTTGGATTTCCAAAAGGAAATAATATAGGGGTACAGCAAGCTAAGGGAAAGTATATTTGCATTCTCAATCCGGACACAGTAGTTGCTGAAGACACGTTTTCTAAAATTCTCGCTTTTGCCGAAAAACAGACGAATCTTGGAATTATAGGCTGCAAACTTATTGACGGAACAGGTTGTTTTCTCCCGGAGAGCAAACGTAGTGTTCCAACACCCTGGGTAGCTTTTACAAAGATTTTCGGATTATATAAGGTTTTCCCAAGTCAAAAGCTTTTCAATCAGTATTATGCTCAGCATTTAACGGAAAACCAGACCGGAAAAGTTGATATTTTAGTAGGTGCTTTTATGGTAATGGAACGTGATTTATATTTGGAAATGGGCGGTTTTGATGAAGATTGTTTCATGTATGCTGATGATATTGATTTGTCGTATTGTGTTTTGCAGAAACAAAAAAATAATTACTATTTTCATGAAACATCAGTTATACATTACAAAGGAGAAAGTACAATAAAAGACGGGCAATATATGAAAAGATTTCAGGAAGCAATGGAGTTTTTTTATCAAAAACACTTCAGGAAATCCTTGTTTTTCTCAGTTTTTATTAAAATCGGAATTCTATTTTTTTCGTTTGTAAAAATGTTTCAGGGAAAGCCAAAAGCAAATTCAATACCTGATAGCTACATTTTATTTTCTTCAAATGAAAACTTGTGTAAGCAATTGTCTTTGGTTTTTAAAAATAAAGTCGCTTTTTTCGATTTAAAAAAGGAAAAAATGGTAAATTCGTGCCTCGTTTCAAAAGACAAAAGAGTTGAAATCATTTTAGATAATCAATATCTTTCTTTCAAAAAATGTATTGAAATGTTAGAAACTCTTAAGCATAAGCGTATTACTTTTAAAATTTTACCCAAAAACACCAATTTTGTTATTGGAAGCGATTCTAAAAATGAACGTGGTAAAATGGTAAAAATTCAGTAAAAATTATATTTTATTTAATTTGTGTTTAAAATATTTAGTAATTTCGCAATCTGAAAATCGAAATCACCTTTTAGGTTAGTAATATGGCAAGATTTGAATTAAGACTTCCGAAAATGGGAGAAAGTGTAGCTGAAGCAACCATTACAAACTGGTTGAAACAAGTGGGAGACAAAATTGAAGCTGATGAAGCGGTACTTGAAATTGCAACTGATAAGGTTGACAGTGAAGTGCCAAGTGAGGTGTCAGGAGTTTTGATTGAACAATTATTTGGCAAGGATGATCTGGTTCAGGTTGGACAAGTTATTGCAATTATTGAAACAGAAGGAGATGATGAGTCTGAGGTGAAGTCTGTCGAAGAAATTGTAATTCCTGCTGAGGCAGCTGAAATTGAAAAGACAATTGAGTTTGCCAGAGAAGCTGTTTCCGCCCCTCAGGATTTTTCTCATTCAGACAAATTCTTTTCTCCCTTAGTAAAAAATATAGCCAAAGAGGAAGGTATTTCTTTAGCTGAATTAGAAAATATTCCAGGTTCAGGAAAAGAGGGCCGGGTTACAAAAGAAGATATTCTACAATATATTGAGGAACGTAAATCTAATGGTGAAGAGGTAAAAGTTACACTTACTCCTAAATTAGAAGAAACGGCACCTCAAAAAAGTCAGCAGGCAGTTCCGGTTTCCGTAAACGGAGAAAATGAAATTGTCGAAATGGACAGAATGCGTAAGCTGATATCAGGTTATATGGTGGCTTCGCTTCAGACTTCTGCACATGTTCAGTCTTTTATTGAGGTTGATGTGACTAATATTGTAAAATGGAGAGATAAGGTTAAAACATCTTTTGAAAAAAGAGAAGGTGAAAAACTTACCTATACTCCAATTTTTATGGAAGCCGTTGCAAAAGCAATAAAAGATTTTCCGGGAATCAATATTTCAGTAGAAGGTGATTACATCATTAAAAAGAAAAGTATAAATTTAGGGATGGCTGCTGCTTTACCAAACGGAAATTTAATTGTTCCTGTTATTAAAAATGCAGATCAGTTGAACCTTGTCGGAATGGCAAAAGCAGTAAATGATTTGGCAAATCGTGCCAAAACTGGAAAATTAAAACCAGACGACACACAAGGAGGAACTTACACCGTGACTAATGTTGGGACTTTTGGAAGTGTTTTCGGCACTCCAATTATCAATCAGCCGCAGGTAGCAATCCTTGCTTTAGGAGCAATACGTAAGGTACCGGCCGTCATAGAAACTCCGGAAGGTGATTTTATTGGAATTCGTCAAAAGATGTTTTTGTCGCATTCTTATGATCACAGAGTGGTGGATGGTGCTTTAGGCGGAAGTTTTGTGAAACGGGTGGCCGAGTACTTAGAAGCTTTTGATGTCGACAGGGATTTTTAAAAACAAATACATTAAGGATATTAATCCGGCAAAATTTGGTTTTGTCGGATTTTTTGTTTTTATATCAAGTTTAAAAAAAAGTAATTTTAACAATTGTTTGCTTCAATAAATTTGTGATAATTAGTCTTTAAAATTACATTTGTAACATTCAAAAATAAAAAAATGGAACTCAAACTCAGCAGACCAATCTGCTTTTTCGATTTAGAAACTACAGGAATTGATATCGGAAAAGACAGGATAGTAGAAATTTCAATATTTAAAGTTTTTCCAAACGGAAATAAAGAAAGTAAAACCTGGTTAGTGAATCCAACCATTCCAATTCCGCCACACACAACGGATGTGCATGGAATAACAGATGAAAAAGTAGCGAATGAACCAACCTTTAAGGAATTGGCACCGCAGGTATACAACATGATTAGGGATAGTGATTTGGGGGGCTTTAATTCAGATCGTTTTGATATCCCGTTATTGGCAGAAGAGTTGCTTCGGGCAGGTGTCGATTTTGACATGAAAAACAAGGTTTCTGTAGATGTGCAGACTATTTTTCATAAAATGGAGGAGCGTACCTTAAGTGCTGCATTGAAGTTTTATTGCGGTAAAAATCTGGAAAACGCACATTCTGCAGAGGCTGATACAATGGCAACTTATGAGATTTTAAAAGCGCAGTTAGATCGTTATCCGGAACTGGAAAATGATATGAAAGTGTTGTCTGAGTTTACAACACGTAAAAAAATTGCTGATTTTGCCGGAATGATTGCTTTTGATAAAGACAATGAAGAAATCTTTACTTTCGGAAAACACAAAGGAGCAAAAGTTGAAAAAGTTTTAGCGACTGAACCCGGATATTACAGCTGGATTCAAAATGCTGATTTTCCATTATATACCAAGAAAGTTTTAACTGCCATTAAATTAAGAAAACTAAACACGAAATAAGTTGTTAAGTTAGTATGATTCTAAGATGCAATTTTTTTATGTATTTTCTTAGATTCTTAGTAACTTAGAATCTTATTAACATAGAGAAAATGAAAATAATCTGTATCGGTAGAAATTATACCAATCATATCGAAGAGCTGAAAAATGAAAAGCCTTCGGAGCCTGTTATTTTTATGAAGCCTGATTCGGCGGTTTTATTAAAACAGCATCCATTTGTAATCCCTGAATTTTCAGAAGATATCCATCATGAAATTGAGATTGTTGTAAAAATTAATAAGGTAGGAAAGTATATTGAGCCTAAATTTGCCCATAAATATTATGACGAAATAAGTGTAGGGATTGATTTTACGGCCAGGGATTTACAGACCAAACTAAAAGAAAAAGGATTGCCATGGGAAAAAGCCAAGGCCTTTGACGGATCTGCTGTTATAGGGGATTTTTTGCCAAAGTCGCTTTTTAGTTCCGTTGAAAATATTACTTTTGAACTGACCAACAATGCTAAAACAGTTCAAAGAGGCAACACAAGTCTTATGCTTTGGAAAATAGAGGAGCTTATTTCTTATGTATCGCAGTTTTTTACATTAAAAATAGGCGATGTTATTTTTACAGGGACACCGGCAGGAGTTGCGGCAGTCAAGCCAAATGATGTTTTAGAAGGCTTTTTAGAAGATAAAAAATTATTCAGAATACAAGTAAAATAATGGCACTAAAATATAATTTATCGAAAGTATACGCACTTTCAGACAATGATACCGAGTTTGTAAATGAGATCCTAAGGTTATTTGTTACTGAAGTGCCTGAAGATTTAAAACAAATAAAAGAAGGTATTAAGAAAAAAGATCACAAGCATGCCTATTCTTATGCGCATAAAATAAAACCTACCCTTGATTTAATGGGATTAAACGTTGCTTTTGAAGAGATTCTGCAAGTAGAAGCCTGGACAAAAGCAGAGGGCAAAAAGAAAGAAATTATTGAAACTTTTAAAAGTATCAAAAAGCAGGTAAATGATGCTGTTAAAGAAATAAAAAAAGATTTTGATATTACTTAGGGCGTGACCTATTTTGCTCTTTTTAATTTGATTAAAAAAAACAGAATGGTTTTACTGCATTCTATGTTCAGGGAAATATCATTTAGTTAGGTCTTTTTTCTGTCACAAACGGATGTTGTTTCTGTTCCTCACACAAATTTTTGCTACAAAACCTACTCTCTAAATAATGACTTACTGTTTGTAAGTGAAACATTCTGCCAGCATGAAAGCAACTATTATTACAATTGGAGACGAAATTTTAATTGGTCAGATTGTAGATACAAATTCAGGTTTTATAGCCAAATCACTTGATAGAATCGGAGTGGAAATTACCGAGATGATTTCAATTAGTGATGATAAAAAACATATTTTAGACACTTTTGCAAAACTGCAGAACAAAGTAGATCTTGTAATTGTTACAGGAGGTTTAGGACCAACAAAAGATGATGTAACGAAAAAAACTTTTTGTGAATATTTTGATGACGAGCTGGTAGTAAATCTGGAAGTTTTGGCGCATGTAACGCAATTAATAGAAGGTTATTTTAAGCGCCCGATTACTCAAATGAATAAAGATCAGGCTTTGGTTCCTTCAACTTGTACAATATTGCATAATCAGGTTGGTACTGCACCTGGAATGTGGATGAAAAAAGAAAATACTGTATTTATTTCGCTTCCAGGAGTCCCTTATGAAATGAAATATTTGGTTGAAGAAGAAATAATTCCTAAAATAGTACGTGAATACAAGCGCCCTTATATTATTCATAAAACCATATTAACGTATGGGCAAGGTGAGAGTTTAGTCGCAGAACGTATCGAAAACTGGGAAAATAACCTGCCTGATTTCATAAAATTAGCTTATCTGCCCAATCCTGGGAGAGTGCGTTTGAGATTAACGGCAAGAGGAACAAATAAAGAAAAGCTGGAAGCTGCAATTGAAGAAAATGTAAAATCGCTGGATCTTATAATTCACGATATTATAGTAGGTTACGAAGAAAATGAAACTATTGAAGTCTTAGTAGGAAAAATGCTAGCCAAACAAAACAAGACAATTTCCACTGCTGAAAGTTTTACCGGTGGAAAAATTGGATCCATTTTATCTGCAATTCCAGGATCGTCACAGTATTTTAAAGGAAGTGTGGTTTCCTATGCTACTGAAGTAAAAGTAAATGTCCTGGGTGTTTCGCAGGATTTAATTGATAAATATTCTGTAGTAAGTGCACAAGTGGCAAAAGCTATGGCTTTGAATGTAAAACAGATACTGAAAACAGACTATGCGATTGCAACAACAGGGAACGCCGGACCCACGAAAGGAGATTCAGATGCTGAAATTGGTACTGTTTTTATCGCTTTGGCCACGCCAACAGATGTAATTGTAGAAGAATTTAATTTTGGGCAACCCCGTGAAAAAGTGATAGATAGAGCTACGATTAAGAGTTTGGAGATATTGCAAAAAGAAATTTTAAAAAATGTGTATTAATTTTTTGCTACAATCGTTTATTTTTCTTTTCTTTGCACCCTGATTTTGAATAACGATAAAAGATAAGTATAATGTCAAGAGTTTGTGACCTTACAGGTAAAAGAGCGATGGTAGGAAATAACGTTTCTCACGCTATGAACAAAACTAAGAGAAAATTTTCTGTAAACTTAGTTAAAAAGCGTTTTTATCTTCCAGAAGAAGATAGATGGATTACTCTTAGAGTAGCAGCATCTACGATAAAAACAATTAATAAAAATGGAATTTCTGCAGTTTTGAAAAAAGCGCAGTCAGAAGGATTTATCAAATAATCCTTTCCTAAATAAATATATAGCAAGATGGCAAAGAAAGGTAATAGAATCCAGGTAATTTTAGAATGTACTGAGCACAAGACTACTGGTGTTGCAGGGACTTCAAGATACATCACAACAAAGAACAAAAAAAATACTCCAGACAGATTAGAGATTAAAAAATTTAATCCAATCTTGAAAAGAGTAACTGTTCACAAAGAAATTAAGTAATAATTAGAGGTTTGATAAATCTCAGATGGTAACATTTGTTTTTTATTAATTTCAATAACATTTGAATCATGGCAAAGAAAACCGTAGCATCGTTACAAACAGCTTCTAAGAGATTATCAAAAGCCATCAAAATGGTGAAATCTCCAAAAACTGGTGCATATACATTCGTAGAATCTATTATGGCTCCTGAAGAAGTTGATACTTTCTTGAAAAAGAAATAATAACAATCACATTATATAGAAAAGCTACTTTCATCTCGAAAGTAGCTTTTTTATTTTTATATTTGTTTAAAATTTATAGGAGCACAACAATTGGCTTTTTTTTAAACATTGTTCCCGCCATTCGCTAAATCTTTGCCTGCCTAAAGAAGGCAGGCAAAGGATGCCGCTGCTGTCAGGGCTAGTCTAAAACAATTGTCCTTCTTTTAAGCTTTTCAGGCTTCGGATTGTTTGCAAATCCAACAAGTCTAACAAAATCTAATAATCTACAAAAAAAATGAGTTTTTTTAAAAAATTATTTTCTACCGATAAAAAAGAGACTTTAGACAAAAGTCTTGAAAAATCAAAAACTACCTTCTTCTCCAAATTAAGCAAAGCCGTTGCTGGAAAATCAAAAGTCGATGACGATGTATTGGATAATCTTGAGGAAATTCTCGTAGCCTCTGATGTTGGGGTAAACACTACGCTTAAAATCATTACCCGAATAGAAAAACGTGTTGCCGAAGATAAATATTTAGGAACTGATGAGTTAAACCAAATATTGCGTGACGAGATAGGTGCTTTACTATCTGAAACTAATACAGGTGAGGCAACCGAATTCGAAATTCCGAAAGATAAAAAGCCATATGTTTTAATGGTTGTTGGTGTTAATGGAGTTGGTAAAACAACTACTATTGGTAAATTGGCTTATCAGTTTAAAAAAGCAGGTTACAAAGTAGTTTTAGGTGCTGCTGATACTTTTCGTGCTGCTGCGATTGATCAATTACAGGTTTGGGCAGATCGTGTTGATGTTCCAATCGTTAGACAAAACATGGGAAGTGATCCGGCTTCTGTGGCTTTTGATACGTTGCAATCTGCAGTTGCTCAAAATGCAGATGTTGTTATTATTGATACAGCAGGGCGTCTTCATAATAAAATCAATTTAATGAACGAACTGACCAAAGTAAAACGTGTAATGCAAAAAGTGGTTGCCGATGCACCTCACGATGTTCTTTTGGTTTTAGATGGTTCTACAGGCCAGAATGCTTTTGAACAAGCTAAGCAATTTACAGCTGCTACTGAAGTTACTTCACTTGCTGTAACTAAATTAGACGGAACTGCAAAAGGTGGTGTCGTAATAGGTATTTCAGACCAATTCCAGATTCCTGTAAAATACATAGGTGTTGGAGAAGGAATAGAAGATTTGCAGGTCTTCAATAAATATGAATTCGTAGACAGTTTCTTTAAATAAAATTTATAATGAGTTTTTCTTCTATTAAAAATATATCGCCACTTGTTTTTTATTTTGCGAGTATTATCTGTTTTGTTTTGGCTAATGTTTTAAGAGATAATAATTTATCTATTTATTATGCTTTATTGGTTTTGGGAGTGGTTCTTTTTTTTATGGGAATCCTGGCCAGATTGCGTCACAAAAGGTAAAATTAGACACTAAATGATTTCGAATAATAAAGTTGTACTAATAACAGGAGCTAATTCAGGTATAGGAAATGCTTTAGCAAAGAAAATTAATTGCAGAAAATTATTTTGTCATTGGAACTTCAAGAAATGGTAAAATTGAAAATATCGATTCCGAAAACTTATTTGTTGTTGAATTAGATTTGACTAATCAAGAATCAATTGATAATGCGAATTCATTAATTAGAAACAATTACAAAGGAATTGATATTTTGGTAAACAATGCCGGAATTGCTCCGGACTTGGATAAAAATGAGCCAGATTTAGAAAGTTTAAGATCAACTTTTGAAACAAATGTTTTCGGACTTGTACATTTTACGGAAACTATTTTAGATTTAGTAAATCCGAATGGCAAAATTTTGAATATTTCTTCAATAATGGCAACATTGAACATGATATCAAAAAGCGACTCTACCGCATATAGAATGTCAAAATCTGCTTTAAATATGTATACCAAGACTCTGTCTTCAAGATTGAAAGTTAAAAATATTAATGTAAATTCAATTCATCCGGTTGGGTAAATACAAAATTATCAACAGAAGGAGCACCATTAACAACTGAATTTTCTGCAAATGGAATATTTAAATTAATCGAAAGCGAAATGGCAACAGGAACTTTTTGGGATGCTGAATTTCAAAAAGAAATGCTCTGGTAAAATAACTTTAGCAGACAGGGTTTAGAGAATGTAGTTAATTATACAAAGCACTAATTTTTTCCCATAAAGTTTTATCAAAATCAGATAAGGCTAAGCTATCATCGTCTGCAGCTTCTCCCATTCTTATGATTACCATTTTTTTACTTGGAACGATATAGATTTTCTGATCATTTTTACCCAATGCCATAAACATATCGCTTGGTGCAGTTGGAATAATACTTTCCATAAATGTGAGTTGGGATTGCGGTAAATGATAATTTGCTTTTCCGTTAAGCCACCATAAATATCCGTAGCCTAAATTGATGTTTTGTGATGTGGTTGTTGCTTCTGTGAAATAGCCTTCGTTGAAAATCGTATTGTTGCCCCACTTCCCTTTGTTGAGCATTAAAAGTCCAAATCGTGCCATGCTTCTTGAGTTGCTAGTATAAACACTGTTCACTCCAAGCTGAACCCAAATGCCATTCATGCCAATTTTGTCCCTTAATTTAGTATTGAAATAATTCGTCCAGGTTTGTGAACTTGCTGCTTCAACAACATCCTGCAATTTTACATATACATTGTGATATGCCCAGCGTGAACCTGCATCAGCTTTGTAGATAAGGTTAACGGGTTCGACTTCGTCTGTGCTGTCGTCTAACCCTGATGTCATGGTAAGTAAATGTTTGGACGTTATCAGATTTTCTTTTGCGAGTGTTTCGCTTGTCCAGCCTGTGCCAATATATTGAGAGACCTTATTGTTTATGTTCAGCAGACCTTCTTGCTGAGCAATTCCGACCATGATTGAAGTTAGTGTTTTTCCGGCGCTTGCCCAATACCAGTTTGTTGTTGGAGTGTGATTGTTGAAGTAATTTTCTAAAACGATTCGGCCATTGACTAAGACGATGAAGGATTTAGAATTTTTGAGTTCTAAGTAATCCAGAAGTGGCTTTACGGCATTTTGATTCCATTTTAAATCTGAAATTGATGTTGTCTCCCAGCTATTTCCTGTTAGGGGTGGAAAGTACATGGTTTGAATTGGATTAGTATCAGAAGTATTGTCATCTTTACTGCAACTTACAAAGAATAACAATATCAGAATTTCACAAATTGTTTTGGTCATGGTTTGTGTTTTTGGTTTGGGATTTGACCAAAAATATGCAAAATAGTTTAATGTGTTTTGAAGATTTTTACTTCTTTTAAATTTATAAAGTTAACTTTGTAGTTCACTAAATATTCTTTTGAAAATTGGAGTTTTAGCCCTGATGGAAGCGGCATCCTTTTATGGCGGGGTTCGCCATAAAAGATATAGCGGACAGCAGGAAACAGCTCCTAATAAATTTTATTATATGAAAAAAACTTTTATGATTTTGATTTTATCGGTTTTGTTTGTAAGCTGTAAGCAGGAAATTAAACCTGTAGATATTGCAAAATTGAATGGTTACTGGGAAATTGAAAAAGTGGTTTTTGATAAAGGAGAAGAGAAGGCGTATGGAATGAATGAGAATTTTGATTATTTTCAGATAAAAGGAACTAAAGGAACGCGAACAAAGGTGATGGCGCAGCTTGACGGAACTTTTTTGACCACAGATACTTTTGAAAATATTTCGGTTCGATTTACAGACAGAGGGGCTTTTTTGGATTATAAAACGGATTATGCCAAATGGAGCGAGGAGCTGATTTCGATTTCGGATGAAACATTTGTGGTTAAAAACGATCAGAATAAGGAATATCATTATAAAAAAGCTGGACCAGTAAATTTATTAGAAGATGGCAAAAAGACTAAATAATCAGAGTACGATTGGCGATGTGCTGCAACAGATTATTCAGGTGAATAAACTGCAACCAGGCATGGATCAGATTGATGTAAAAGAAGCCTGGAGGCAGTTGATGGGCAACGGGGTGAACACGTATACTAAAAATGTTGTTTTGAAAGGAAGCACGCTGTATGTAGAACTTGGATCGGCGGTTTTAAGAGAAGAACTAAGCCATGGAAAATCTAAAATCGTTAAAATGATTAATGAGGAACTGGGAAGGGAAGTGGTTAAGGATGTTGTTTTGAGATAGTGTTCAGTGTTAGGATTTTAGTATTCAGTCTGATATAAAAAAAACCGATTCAAACTTTTGAATCGGTTTTTTTTATGTTTAATGTCAGCTCAAAAGCTGAACATTTAATACTAGAATTGCTCTCTTCCAGCAAAGTGAAAAGCACCTTCGATAGCTGCGTTTTCGTCGCTATCAGATCCGTGAACTGCATTTTCTCCAATTGAAGTTGCATATGCTTTACGAATAGTTCCTTCTGCAGCTTCAGCAGGATTGGTAGCTCCAATTAAAGTTCTGAAATCTTCTACAGCATTTTCTTTTTCTAAAATTGCAGCAACGATTGGTCCACGAGACATGAATTCAACTAATTCTCCGTAAAATGGTCTTGCAGAGTGTACAGCGTAAAAAGCCTGAGCATCTGCTACAGTTAATTGCGTTAGTTTTAATGAAACGATTTTGAAACCTCTGTTAGTAATCATTGCTAAGATGTTTCCTATGTGTCCGTTTGCAACAGCATCCGGCTTAATCATTGTAAAAGTTCTATTTGTTGCCATTTTCTTGCGAATTTTAAATTTTTGTGCAAAAGTAGGCTTTTTTATGAATTGTTTTTAATAAATTCATAATTAAAACGTAGTGGAATGATGTTTTTACCAAGAATTTTTTTTTAAACCATATAAGGGATGTAAGTTCATATAAATAGCTTTGCGTGAAATATTCCGACAAATTATGCTGTTTTCGAAAATGAATTTATATCACTTACATGGTAAAATACTTCCTAAACTTTGAATATTAATTTGTTTCTGTAGAATATCCATAAAATAAACGTCCAGATGCCCACATACACCAAAGCTCCGGCCAAAGATGCTGCCTTTGGATTGCTGAAAAATGGCGCTATTCCAAAGCTATACAGATAATCTAATAAGTTAATGTTTTGTTCCGGATTATGTGGGT
Source organism: uncultured Flavobacterium sp. (assembly GCF_946478785.1). The sequence goes on along the minus strand of NZ_CAMLDD010000023.1, from coordinate 50,120 downwards.
TTTTAAACTGAATCATGACCAAAGCCTGCGGAATAATCTGCGAAGCAAAAAATACAATCATTGGGTTAACTCCCCAGATTAAAAAGGGTTTGAACCCTTTTTTATAATCGGCAATATCAATGATGTAATATAAAATGGCTAAAGTTGTTGCAGCTAATCCGGTAGTATATAAAACATAACTGCTTGTCCACAGTGATTTGTTGATAGGGAAAACGATATTCCAAAGCAAGCCGCCAATAATTAATAAAACTCCTGCAATTGCCATTTTTTGAGCTTTTTTAGTTTTCGGCAGGTTTTGCTGTAATAGCTGACCAATCAATAAACCAATAATTCCGTTTACAATAGAGGGAATGGTGCTTAAAATTCCTTCCGGATCCCAGGTTACGGTTCCGCTATACATATGTCCTTTCAACAAAATGCTGTCAAGCCATGAGGCGAGATTGGTTCCTTTTTCCAGATTTGGTTCACCGATCCAGGGAATAGGAATTAAAGTCATTAATGCCCAATATCCTAATAAAAGTACAGCTCCTGTAATGATCTGAGTTTTTAGAGATGTTTTTAAATACAAAAGCGAAACTACAAAATAGACTATGGCAATGCGCTGTAAAACTCCAGGAAGCCTAACATCCTGATAAGCTTCGATACCACTGTAAGCCAAAAAGAGGTAGATAAAAAGGATTGAAAAGGCTAATATGTTTTTGACTTTGGAACTAAAACTTCCCATTAAAGCATAACCCACAGCTATGGTAATGGCAAGTCTTCCTATTAGAAGCGGAATTCCATCAAGACCAAATAGCTGGATTTTTCCAAAAAAGTTAAAGAAAATCCCCAAGCAAAGCATTCGCAACGAGCGAACTAAAATTTTATTGAAAGTAGTACTGTCATAAAATTTATCAGGCATTGCTAACGGAACAGCAACTCCCATAATAAAAACAAAGAATGGAAAAACCAGATCGGTTGGTGTACAGCCATGCCAGTCAGCATGTAATAAAGGTGCGTAAACATTTCCCCAGTCTCCTGGATTGTTTACAACGGTCATTAATAAAATAGTTAGTCCACGAAAGACATCAAGCGAAATTAAACGTTCTCTTACCATCAGTTTTTTGTAAATAGGTTAATTTTTAAATTTTCTATTTGGTTTGAGAAGTAATAATTTCAGAAGAGAGTGGTTATTTATTTCTGAAGGCTATTACTTTATTGCTTTTTGTTTTATATCGTTATAATATTAAAATTAGTTTCTAACGGTTTTAATTTTTGAATCAAAAGCGGAATCAATTGTTCACCTTTTTCTAAATAAAATTCTGAAAAATTAGCCTGGCGTTCCTGCAGTCCTTTGTTTGGGAACAACTCCAACTGCAAATCGGTTACACGCTGTAATTCGTCATCTAATTTTCGTTTTTGGGCTTTTAATAACCTTTTTTCTAGGTTTTCCAGTCCTTTTTTCTGTTTCACTTCCTGAGCTTTTACTGCGCCGCTAAATGATTTGTCGGTTTGCAGAGCCAGTTCGTAAAGATATTCAAATTGTTTTTCTAGTGTTTCTTTTTGTGGGGTTAAATCAATTGGAAAAGCAGATAATTTGTGTGTGATTGTATTCACTAAATCATCCGGTTTTGTAAATAAATCTGCCCAGCTTAAACCTAAATTATCCGCTTTTTTTGCTTGTTTTTCGGTATTTAAAAGCACTGAATTTCGAACTAAAAGCATTGGGAAAGTAATGTTTACAGCATCAAAAAATGATTTCAATTCCAGCCAATAGGCAATTTCTCCGCCTCCGCCAATATAACATAGATTAGGCAAAATAACTTCCTGATAAAGCGGACGCATAATCACGTTTGGACTGAATTTTTCCGGATTGCTTTCCAATAATTTCAGAATTTCTTCTTTTGAAAATGAGGTTTTAGTGTTATTTACATAATATTTATCATTTTCAAAAATGATTCTCTCACGCAGATTATCTTCTATATAAAATAAATTGATTTCACGCGGATTTACCTGAACAGTATACTCTTTAAGTTCTTCGATTGTTTTTTGAACCGCTTTGAACGAAGTTTGTTTTTCTAATTCTTCTTTAATATATGGAATAAAAACACGTTTTAAATCGGTGTCGTCTGCATCTAATATGACTAAACCATAATCAGCAAATAAACTGTTGGCTAAAAAACGAGTTGCATCGGCAAGGTTTTCATGTTTTAAATAGGCTTCTTGAAATAAGTTTTTTATGAAACCCGCATTTGTACTTGATCCTAATTCTTTAGAATAAATTTCTAAGAATTCTGCTAAACCTTCTGTTGCAAGTCTTCCAACCGGTCCAGCACTTTCTTTATTCCATCTGAATTTTTTTCCTTTAAAATTAAAATAATTAATCTCTTCAAAATCATGATCTTCTGTAGCCATCCAGTAAATTGGAACAAAATTGTACGTTGGATATTTCGATTTTAATTCTTTGGTCAGGTTAATTGTCGAAACAATTTTATATAAAAAATACAATGGACCGCAAAACAAGTTTAATTGATGTCCGGTCGTAATTGTAAAGGTATAGGGATGAGCTAAAAGTTCAATATTTTGTTTAGTCGAATCAGAAATTTCGATATTCTGATATTGCCTTTTTAAAGTTTCAACCAATGGAATTCGGTTGTCATTATAGAAATTAGCCTGTTTTTCAATGATTTGCTTTTCAAAATTTTCTAAGGTTGGAAAATGATTGTATAGTGACTGTAATTCGGTTTTTTGATCTAAATAATCTTGTATCAATTTAGAGAAATATCCTGAGTTTTGGTAGCTGATACAGTCGGTGGGCATAATTTTAGATTTATTTTGACAGCTGTAAATTTAATGAAAATATGTAGTTAAAAATCGTTTTAACGATTGCTTATGATTTGATTTTTATTTTTCGATTTAAAGACTTTATAATCAGGTTTTTAATTCTAAGAAGTTGCGTAACATTGAAAACTCATCAAATTTGTTAAATAGTACAGAGGTTATGAAACTAATCAATCTAATACTAAATTATTAGCAATGAAATTCTATTTTTGTAGCTAAAAAAGTTATATCAAAGCTATATGGAAAATAACCCTAATAAAAAAAACTCCTTAAAACATGTTCTTTTTGGAAGTTTAATAGGCACAACAATTGAATTTTTTGACTTTTATATCTATGCCAATGCTGCGGTTTTGGTTTTTCCCCAATTATTTTTTCCTGGTTCTGATGCGACTATGGCCACCTTAGAGTCGTTAGCTACTTTTTCAATTGCCTTTTTATCACGCCCTTTAGGTTCTGCTTTCTTTGGGCATTATGGCGATAAAATCGGACGTAAATTCACTTTAGTTGCAGCTTTGCTGACTATGGGTATTTCTACCGTGACTATTGGATTTTTACCAGGTTATGCCAGTATTGGGGTTGCAGCACCTTTACTATTAATGTTATGCCGATTTGGGCAGGGTGTGGGATTAGGAGGCGAATGGGGAGGAGCTGTTTTGCTGGCTATAGAAAATGCACCGCCACATAAACGTGCCTGGTACGGAATGTTTCCGCAATTAGGAGCACCAATCGGATTGCTGCTTTCAGGAGGAACTTTCCTGTTTCTAACGGATTCAATGAGCAGTGAAGATTTCATGGATTACGGCTGGAGAATTCCTTTTATAGCAAGCTCCCTTTTGGTTGTAGTTGGTTTTTATATCCGAACTAAAATTACAGAAACCCCTTCTTTTGAAAACTCTAAAAATGCGCATGAAGAAGTGAAAGTTCCGTTTTTAACTTTGGTTAAATCCTATAAAAATCAATTGATTTTCGGGACATTAGGTGCAGTTACAACATTTTTGGTGTTCTATTTAATGACCGTATTTACTTTGAGCTGGGTCACTTCAGACTTAGGTTATGTGAAAAGAGATGCTTTATTAATTCAATTGTTTTCAGTATTGTTTTTTGCCCTTTTTATTCCGATTTCAGCATTGGTTGCCGATAAAATTGGGCGTCGAAAAATACTAATTATCACTACAATTGCCATTGCTGTTTTCGGATTTTTCTTTTCACTATTTCTTAATTCCGGAAGCCCGTTTTTAGTTACTGCTTTTGTTTGTATTGGAATGTCTTTGATGGGATTTACTTATGGTCCATTGGGTACATTTTTATCAGAGTTGTTTCCAACGACTGTTCGTTATTCAGGAGCTTCTCTAACTTTTAATCTTGCCGGAATTTTAGGTGCTGCTTTCGCTCCAATGATTGCAATTTGGCTTGCAACCAAGTATGATTTAAGTTATGTTGGATTTTATTTGACTGGAGCGGCTATAATTTCTTTAGTTTCCTTTTTAGTAATTTCTAAAAAAACGCATCAGTTTTAATATCTAAAAAAAAAATTTAAGGGCAATGGATATTATTCGTTGCCCTTTTTTATTTATTAAATTTTTGAAGCAGAAAAATTAGGTTTTTCAGTAAGCATCGTCCCGCTTTCCGCTGCAAACGAAGTTCACTGAACTCCGATTTAAATAAAGGTTATGTGAAGTAATCTTTTATGCCGAACTCCGGCATAAAAGGATTTCCACTTCAATCGGGGCTAAAGGTTACATTTTGCTATCTTATGAACATTTCATTTTGATAACCAAAAGTTTAAACATGTTGTAAGCCATTCGAAATAATAATTTGGAGTGTTTAAGCTAAAATATCATTAGACAATTATTTTATAAATTATTGATTTTGAGGTAAATGAAATTATTTTAAGAAAATTTTATGATTTAACTTGTTTATTAAAAAAATAATTCACAAAATTTGCATCAGAAAATAATAATTAACTATTAATAACGAAGACAATGTTTGTATTAAACTTTACCTCTCAAAACATCGCATCAGAATCAGATTCTGTTGGCATGTGTCTTCGTGGCTTTTCTCAATCATAGCAAATCAATTTTAGATATATGAACAAGCCCGAAGTAAATTAACTTTCGGGCTTTTTTTTATTCTAGACACTTCAAAAATTCCCGATAACTCCGAACTGAATTTATCTGTTTCAGATAAAATGTTTATCAAAATCCTTATTGCTATTAATCCGCAATATGCTTTACTCAATATTCTTATTTCTTTAATGATTAAAGATGTTATGTATTCATTTTGTAGAATAAAATCAGGCAATATTGATTTTGGATAGAATATCAATATTAAAAATAAAATGGGAAATAAATTATCCGGAAAAGACCTGATTAAAATAGGCTTTCCAAAAAATAATAGTATCAATATTGCCTTGGGGCAAATAAACCGATACAGAAAACGAGAAAAAAAAGAAAGTATATTAACCGAAGCCAAAGAAGTTTTACTTTCTCCTGAAAAATTTACAGGACACGGAACTTGGGGAAAAGTTGCCGAAGGATTGGTAAATCCCGTGCAGGTGAGAATGCATCAGCTTAATAATACCAGAGCGCCTTTTTCCATATTTGGAGAAAATGAAATTGATGAACAGGCAAAATATCAATTGTATGATGCTTTAAAATTGCCAATTTCGATTGCCGGTGCTTTAATGCCAGATGCACACTCAGGTTACGGATTACCAATTGGAGGTGTGCTGGCAACTGACAATGCTGTGATTCCGTATGGTGTAGGAGTTGATATTGGGTGCCGAATGAGTTTGTCAATTTTTGATATTCCGGCATCATTCTTCAAAGGAAAAGACCATCAGCTTGAAGCTATTTTAAAAGACAATACGAAGTTTGGAATGTATGAAACACACACTATAAAAGCAGATCATGAATTGTTCAGCCGAAGTGAGTTTCAGGATATTCCGCTCTTGAAAAACCTTTTAAGTAAAGCCTACAAACAATTAGGAACATCGGGCGGAGGTAATCACTTTGTAGAATTCGGAATTGCAAAAATCACGAATCCCCTAAACGAATGGAAAATTGGTGTGGGTGAATATTTTGCTGTCCTTTCACATAGCGGTTCAAGAGGCTTAGGTGCCAATATTGCAAAACATTACACGTATCTGGCAACCAAACAATGTCCGCTGCCTAAAAATGTACAGCATCTGGCCTGGCTGGATTTGAATACGCATGACGGTCAGGAATACTGGCTGGCAATGAACTTAGCAGGCGATTATGCAAAAGCCTGTCATGATGATATCCATCGTCGAATTGCAAAAGCCATTGGCAAAAGGGTAGTGGTAACCATCGAAAATCACCACAATTTTGCGTGGAAAGAAATAGTAAACGGCAAGGAAGCAATTGTACATCGTAAGGGAGCAACACCTGCAAATGAAGGCGAATTGGGAATCATTCCCGGTTCAATGACAGCTCCCGGATTTATTGTTCAGGGAAAAGGAAATGCAGAAAGTTTAAATTCTGCTTCTCATGGTGCCGGAAGATTGTTTTCTCGTAGAAAGTGCAAAGAATCGTTTACTCAAAGTGAAATCAAAAAGGTCCTGAAAGCAAATGATGTGACTTTGATTGGCGGTAATATCGATGAAGCGCCAATGGCGTATAAAGACATTAATAAAGTAATGGCAAACCAAACGGAATTGGTCGATGTGTTAGGCACATTTACACCAAAAATCGTTAGAATGGACAGATAATTATGGAAAAAATAATTCAAATAACATCAGGTCGCGGCCCGGCAGAATGCAGTTGGGTTGTTGCTCAAGTGCTGAAAACTTTTCTGGAAGAGGCAAATGACAAAAATATTAAAACAACTTTGCTTCAGCGTGAAACCGGAATCGAAAATGGAACTGTAGAAACAGCAACCATTTTACTGGAAAGTAATCACTTAGACGAGTTTGTAAACTCATGGATTGGTACAATTCAGTGGATTGGTCAAAGTCAGTTTAGAAAATTTCACAAACGTAAAAATTGGTTTATCGGAATTTTTGAAGTTGATAAAACAACAACGACCGAAATAGCAGAAAAGGATATTCAATATCAGGCAATGCGAAGTTCCGGAGCCGGAGGACAGCATGTAAATAAAGTTAGTTCGGCAGTCAGGGCGACTCATGTTCCTACCGGGATTAGTGTAGTTGCTATGGATTCGCGTTCACAGCATCAAAATAAAAAACTGGCAACCGAAAGATTACTGCAGAAATTTAAAGATGAAACCGTTAAACAATTCAAAGCCGAATTTCAATCGCAATGGATGAATCAACTGCAGATTCAGAGGGGCAATCCGATTCGGGTTTTTCAGGGTTCAGATTTTAAAAAACAAAAACAAGTAAAAAATTACAAACAGGAACGGCAAAGATTAAAGAAAGAAGATTATTTCGATAAGAATAATCTCGGTATTGAGTTTCCAAACAAAATAAATTATGAAAACAGTAGATAAATATCTTTTTCAGGCATTGGACAGTTATCCCTATTCGTTGGAAGAAACCATAGAATCATTGGATTATGCCTTGTCTTATGATGATAAGAATACCATGGCTTTATGTTTATATGGGCAAGTTTTTTCAGATCAGTTATTGAAATATGAAGAAGCTAAAGAATATTTTCAAAAAGCACTTTTAATTAATATTTATGCTTTAGAAGTGTATCCTTTTTACATTCATACTTTGATTTTAAATGAAGATTATGAGGAAGCAACAAAACTGATTGATTTTGCATTAACTATTAAAGGAATCAATAAAACGGAGATTCTTTTAAAGAAAGTAATGCTTTTAGAAAGTCAGCAGGAGTTTAAGAAAGCTTTGAAGATTATTAAAAAAGTAAAACTTATAACAATCCATACTTCTTATGATTATACTATTGAAGAAACAGAAAAAAGACTGAACAAAAAAATCAAAGGTGATTCGAAAAAGGATAAAACAGTTAAGAAGAAAAAGAAGAATAAGTAAAAAGAAAGGATGTCAGTTACGGCATCCTTTCTTAGTTTTTAATTTTATCGTTTAAGGCTAAAATGACCTCTAAATTCAGTTCCATTTAATCGGGTAACGGTAAACCAATAATCGGAAGCAGGTTCGTTTCTGCCAATGTAAGTTCCATCCCAGGCTTCATTATTACGAAGCTCTTTGATGAATTTACCATAACGGTCAAAGATTCTTATTCCGGTATTGGGTTTCAAATAAGCAAAATCAATTGTCCAGGTATCATTGTGATTATCATTGTTTGGAGTAAAGAATTTTGGATAGGGAAGTTCTTCGTCAGGATTTACACAATCTGGATTTGAAGCGTGCTGAATTTGAATTGCTATTGGAATTCTTTTACTTTCGCAATTGCTAATTGTTTGTGAAGCGTAATAGGTAATTCCGTTTTCAAGTAAGGTTGATTCGGATAAATTAACAGAAGAAGAAATGCTTTCAAACCATTGAATGTCTTGTCCTGATATCTCAATGTTGCTAATTTTTGCGTTTTTTTGGATGCAGAATGTTTGTGGGGAATCAGCGGTTGGAATTGGAGTATCCTGTATTTTTACACTAACGGCAAATCTTTCGCTTTCGCAGTTGTTTAATGTTTGTGTAACGTAATATAAACTATTTTGAAGTAAGGTTGTTTGTGTTAAAATATTTCCATTTTCTACAGAATCGTACCACTTTAGAGATGTTCCTGTAACATCAAGATTCGCGATTGTTGCATTTTCATTTATACAAAATTGGTGGTTTCGATTTCCGGTTGGTAGTGCTGTATCATAAACTTTAACCAAAACAGGTTTTCTGTCACTTTCGCATCCTACAGTTTGAGAAGCATAATAGGTTCTGTTGTTTTCAAGTAAAGTTGTATTAGGTAAAGCAACCGTTGCAATATTTGTATCGTACCATTTTATATTTTGTCCAGAAATTTGAATATCGTTCAGCTTTGCACTTTCGTTTTTGCAAAATGATGGATTTGCACTTACTGCTGGAGCAGAAGGTGTATTTACAATCGAAACGGTTACTCCAAATCTTGGGCTTTCACAATTATTTACTGTTTGAGAGGCAAAATACGTTTTACCATTTTGAAGATTCGTTGTTTGGGCTAATAAAGATCCGTTGTTTAATGCGTCATACCATTTTACTGAAGTTCCGGTAATTTGGATATTGGCGATTGTTGGATTTTGCCCAGAACAAAAAGATTGATTTGTATTCGCTGTTGGAGGAGCGGTATTACCAATTACAACATTAATTTTTCGGGTATCATCACAACTATCAGTTCCAGTAATTAAACAACTATATTCTCCACTATTGATTGCAGTAGCATTTGGTATCGTTGGGTTTTTATCCGTTGACGTGAAACCATTTGGACCTGTCCAGTAATAATTGGTTCCACCCGAAGCTTTAAGATCTAAGGAATCACCAGTACATATCGGAGAGTTGCTTGTTACTGAAGTGCTTGATTCACAGTCTTTAAATTTTACTAGAAAAGTATCAAATGTTCCATTTAATTCTTTTTGAAAAGCATTTGATGTCGCAATACCATCACTACTGTAAGTCCATCCGGAAATATAAAAAATGCCGTTTTTATCGTACGAAATATCTCCTGAATAGTCAGCAGTTTGTCCGCCATAGTAAGTTCCCCAGAGTCTTTCTCCATTGGGTTTAAATTTAGCTATATATAAATTGGAATATCCTTCTAAATTTTCCTGATAAGAACCAACTGTAGAAATATTATTATTACTTGTTCCACTACTATATAAATAAATAGAGCTGTTTTCGTCAATGGCAATTGAATTTTTGCCCCAATGGCCGTCAAGTCCTTCACCTCCATAAAATGTACTCCAAATAAGACTTCCGTTATTAGTGAATTTTGCAAGATAAGAATCCCAGCTACCTCCATTGTTAGGTTGAAATGAATTTATATTTCCAATATCATCAATGCTTCTGGTATAACCTGTAATTATAAAATTATCTTCTTTATCAAGTTTTATAGTGTTACTATAATCATAATCAGTACCTCCATAATAGGTGCCAAATATGCGTTCTCCATTCGTGTTGAATTTTACTACAAAAGAATCATTCCAGGTTATAACATTATTGTAATTAAAATTTTCATGGTAAGCTCCAGGAGTTGCAATTCCAGTAAAACTATCTGTTGTTCCAAGGCAGAAAATATTATTATTAGAATCAACATCAACTGAAGTAATAGAGCCGTTTCCATAATAAGTACCCCATATTATTTGTCCAAAGGGTGAAAATTTAGCTAAGATACCATATTGAGCTCCATTAGTGCCAGTTGAAACAGTAGTTTTAAAACCATCAGGTGTCGTAATACCATTATTGCTGTGCGAAAATCCTGTAACAAGTATATTCTGGCTCTTGTCCACCTTTATACTTAATATTCCTTCAATACCATCACCTCCATAATAGGTTCCCCATATTCTTTGACCATTAGGATCAAATTTAATTATCATTCCGTCATACCAATCTTTATAAATTGTTTGATGCGTACCAGGTGTAGCAATATTATTTGTACTACCAGTAATTCCTACTGCATAAATATTATTATTTGGGTCGAAATCTATTGATGTGAAAATGTCATTATGAGATCCACCGTAATAAGAACTCCAAACTCTATTTCCTTCGGAATTAAATTTTGTAATAAAAGCATCTTCAGAAAAAGTAAGATTCGGCTGGTAGCTTCCGCTTGTCGACATATTTGTTAAACTAGTGGTATATCCACCAATATAAACAAATTCATTATTAGCTTTTACTATTCCATTAAAGTTATTCTCCTCTCCTTCCCCTCCATAATAAGTCCCCCAAAGTCTCACAGGAACAGGATCAATAACTATCGTTTTCCCATCAACAGAATTAGATGAATTAAACCCATAAACATCTTTCTTAAACTTCCTATATCCAACAGCAATCTCCTTTTTACTTGTTCCTTCTTCAATCCAACTCGCAGGAAGTGTTTCTTCCATTTTTCCAAAGCGAACATTCATCTGGATTTTATTATCAACCAAATCAGTTTCAGCACCTTTAAATTTTAATTGAATGTCAGCTATTTTTCCTTTTGGATGAATTACAAAATTATATTCAACTACTTTTTGAGGATCGTCCGGAATTGTAAAAACAACATCAATATTGGGATAAATATTTTTATAAGTTATCTGTTTATACTGATGAACGCCAACAATTCCTTCGGGTTTGTTTGGAACATTATAGTAATTGTCAAAATCACTTGATTTTTGTTCTGGAACCAATTCAACTTTCGAATTCGAGTTTACAAAATCAATATCTATTCGATGAAAAGTATATTCTAAATTATATTCCGGTTTTGTTTCTTTATCTTTTTCAGGAATTACATAAGGAAGTGTTTTTGCAGTTTCAGAATGAACGACCGGATTTTTTTTCACTTCATAAATATCATACGAAAAGCCATTTTTTTTAAGCTGTACATTTAATCCGTTAGAGTTTAACAGATATTTTACAGAAGCGTTTGCTTTGCCTTTTTGATCAATAATCTGACCTTTATTTTCTTTAAAACCAACAGATTGGTTTTTATTTTGTGAAAATGATTGAATGGTAATTATAAAAAAAAATAAGAGTAATGTATGTTTCATCAGAATAATTTGATTGCCGCAAATGTAATTAAATATCTACAAAATAAAACTAAAGTAAGCAGTCGAATCTTTTCCTGAAAACAAAATAAATATCCCGTATTTTTGCAGAAAATAATGCCGCCTTGAAAACGAAACTTTTTGTCATCACACCGCCATTTACCCAACTGAATACTCCGTATCCGGCAACAGCGTATATAAAAGGTTTTTTGAATACTAAAAATATCGAATCCATTCAGGCAGATTTAGGTATTGATGTGATTTTGGAACTGTTTTCGAAGAAAGGTTTGGTTGATTTGTTTCAAGTTTCAAGTTTCAAGTTTCAGGTTATTGGAAACACTATTTCAGATAATTCGAAACGTATTTTTGCTTTACAGGACGAATACATCAAAACCATAGATGCTGTCATTCAGTTTTTGCAGGGGAAAAATCCAACTTTGGCGTTGCAGATTTGTCAGGAAGATTTTCTCCCGGAGGCTTCTCGTTTTGCTCAGTTAGAAGAGCTCGATTGGGCTTTTGGAACTATAGGTACGCAGGACAAAGCAAAACATTTAGCCACTTTATATCTCGAAGACATTTCAGATTATATTGTAGAATGTGTGGATGAAAATTTTGGCTTCAGCCGATATGCAGAACGATTGGGTAGAAGCGCCAATTCTTTTGATGAATTGTACGAAGCCTTACAGCAGCAGCCAACTTATATTGATTCAATTTTAATTTCACTTTTAAAAGTTAAAATTGAAGCTGTAAAACCGACATTCTTTTTAATTTCTGTTCCCTTCCCGGGAAATTTATACAGTGCTTTCCGATGTGCGCAATGGGTAAAGCAACATCATCCGGAGATTAAGATTTCGATGGGTGGCGGCTTTCCGAATACCGAACTACGTTCTCTTTCAGACAAGCGTGTATTTGAATTCTTTGATTTCATAACTTTGGATGATGGCGAAGTTCCAATTGAGGAATTAATTGCAAGTATTGAAAATCCCGAATATCAATCATATAAAAGAACATTTTTATTAGAAAATGGAGAAGTTGTCTATAAAAACAATTCCTTAAAACACGATTACAAACAAGCTCAGGTTGGAACTCCAGATTATTCTGACTTGCCTTTGGATAAATATATTTCGGTTATCGAAATAGTAAACCCTATGCACCGAATGTGGAGTGATGGCCGTTGGAACAAACTTACTATGGCGCATGGCTGTTATTGGGGAAAATGTACTTTTTGTGATATTTCATTAGATTATATAAAGGTCTACGAACCTGTAGCTGCCAATTTGTTGTGCGACAGAATGGAAGACATGATGCTGCAAACCGGGCAAAATGGTTTTCATTTTGTTGATGAAGCTGCTCCTCCGGCACTAATGCGTGCTTTGGCTCTTGAAATTTTGCGTAGAAAGCTAGCAGTTACCTGGTGGACGAATATCCGTTTTGAAAAAAGCTTTTCCAAAGATTTATGTTTGTTGTTAAAGGCTTCCGGCTGTATTGCAGTTTCAGGTGGTTTAGAAGTAGCTTCTGACCGATTATTAAAATTAATTGATAAAGGCGTAACCGTTGAACAAGTAGCAAAAGTAACCAGCAATTTTACCGAAGCCGGAATTATGGTTCATGCGTATTTAATGTACGGATATCCAACACAGACCATTCAGGAAACGGTTGACAGCCTTGAAATGGTTCGTCAGTTATTTGAAGCTGGTGTTTTGCAATCCGGATTTTGGCATCAGTTTGCGATGACGGCTCACAGTCCGGTTGGATTGTATCCTGAGAAATTTGGGGTTAAAAAAGTAACGGAAAATATTGGGACTTTTGCCAATAACGACATCGATTATACCGATTCTACCGGAATCAATCATGATAAATTCAGTTTTGGATTAAAAAAATCACTCTTTAATTTCATGCACGGGATCTGTTTTGATTACGAATTGCAGGATTGGTTCGATTTTAAAATTCCGAAAACGAAAATTCATCCTGATTTTATTTTTAACGCTCTCGAAAACGAAAATGATTTCAACACAAAACCAAATGCAAAAGTGGTTTGGTTAGGAGGAAAACCTTCTGTTGAGCATTTTACAAAATCCAAAAAAGGACAAACCTGGGAAATGATGACTTTTACTTTTCATGATAAAAAAGAAAGTTTCAACATTCAGACCAATAAAAACGAAGGCGAGTGGCTTATCGAAATTTTGAAGAAAATCTCAATTTCTAATTCTAAAAATTATACTTTTCAGGAAGTAAAAAATAATTTTGAAACCAGTTTAGATGATTTTGAATTGTTTTGGTATTCCAAGCCAGTTAATACTTTACGTGAGTTTGGATTGTTGGTTTTATAAAGCTTCAATACTAAATCGAAAACCAATTCCGTGTAAATTTTCTATCGAAATTCCTTTTTCATTGATTAGGATTTTACGTAATCGGGAAATAAAAACATCAAGGCTTCGTCCGGTAAAATAATCGTCATTTCCCCAAAGGGATGTTAAGATTTGCTCTCTTTTTAAAACGGAATTTTTATTGTCCAGAAATAATTTCAAAAGATCAGCTTCACGTTGCGTAAGACTAATTTTTTCACTTTCATTAAAAAGAAAGAAATTTTGAGTATCGAATTGATACTTTCCAACTTCGTAAATTGTTTTTTGTGTTGGAGTATTTTTTTGAGAACGTTTAAGAAAAATTTCTATTTTTAAAAGTAATTCTTCTATGCTAAAAGGCTTTACCAAATAATCATCGGCCCCCAGACGCAGTCCTTTCAAACGGTCTTCTTTTAAGGTTTTGGCAGAAAGAAAAATAATCGGAATATCGGTATTGGCTTTTCGAATTTCAGCTGCCAGTTCAAAACCATCCATTTTTGGCATCATGATATCAAGAATACAAATGTCAAAATGATCATTTTTAAAGAATTCCAAACCTGATTTTCCATCAGAACAGTGAATTACTTCATAATTATTCTGTTCGAGGTTGTCTTTGGTTAAAAATGCCAAAGTTTCATCATCTTCGGTATAAAGAATTTTACTTTTTATCATTTTTATAAGGAATTGATAATGTTATGGTGATGCCTTTTTGTGAATTGTTGACGGCTTTTATTTTCCAGTTTTGTAAATCGCAAATCTTTTTCACATAATATAATCCGAGCCCAAAACCGTTTACTTCATTGCTTTTTTCGTTTTGAATCCGGTAAAATTTATCAAAAATAAAGGATATATTTTTTTGTGCAATACCGATTCCATTGTCAATAAATTCCAGTTTCAAAACAGCATTCTCATTAGTTATTCTGATGGTTATTTCAGGTTGTATATCGCAATATTTTACGGCGTTGTCCAGTAAATTATAAACAAGGTTCGTAAAATGGAAAACATCTGTTTCAATTTTATAATCTTCTGAGGTCTCTATTTTGATGTCTGCTTCCGGATATTTCAACACAATATTTTCAATTGTTTCCTCGATAATTGGAACAATAGAAACCGATTCCTTTTTTAGCTGTAATCGCGTATAGTCAGATTTGGCAATAGTCAGGATTTTTTCAATATGGTGATTTAATTTATGTCCCTGATTTACAATAATATTAGTGTAAGTAAGTAATTTTTTGTCGTTTTTGATTTGATTTTGCTCACTTAAATACTTTGAAGCAATTAAAATGGAAGACAAAGGCGTTTTGAATTCATGCGTCATATTATTAATGAAGTCCCGCTGCAATTCAGAATACTTTTTTTGCTGTAAAAGAGTAAAAATCGAGTAAACATAAATGAGTAATATAAAAATCAAAACAATAGAAAGTACAAACCAAAAACGCATCGAACTAAATAAATAACTGGTCTCATTTGGAAAACGGACAGCAAAATAATAAATAAGGTTTTTATGTTTCGGAAAATAAACAGATTGCTTTGCCTTTCCTTTTTCAGATAATGAAATATAATTTCCATAAATCATTTCGTCACTTTGACAATTGTACATGGCATATTCAAAATCGGTCGTGATATTCATTTTTTTGAATTCTGTTTTCAGGTAAAATTCCAGAATATCAGGTTCAAAATCGTTATCGATATTCACGATGTAATAATCATTGGCAACTTTTTGTACAGGAT
The DNA here is from genome assembly GCF_946478785.1 of uncultured Flavobacterium sp. The sequence continues at coordinate 34,608 of NZ_CAMLDD010000023.1, read as the reverse complement.
TATGAGCAGGCAATTCATGATTGGTACCTTCATACAGCTTTTTGGCAACCTCAAGCAAGGCAATATGTGTTTTTTGGCTAAATTTTTTCTGTTCCAGTGTAAATGCCTCTCTAGTCCACAGTAATTGTGCGACCAATATGCCAATAATGGCTATTAATCCAAGGATTATGATACTGTTGAGTTTATTTATTTTCAAGAAATAAGTTGTTTAGAAAGTGTAATATTAATCAAATTTAAAATTAAAAACAGCAGTTAACAAGTCATTAACAAACATTTGAAACCGCTTAACAGCGATTTGTTTTTATCCGTACTACTTTTGGAATATAGAATTGAACCATTACCAATTAAATAAATATAATTATGAAAATTTTAAAAATTTCTATGTTGGCATTAGCTTTAGGATTGATGTCATTCTCAGCAATTACTCCCGTAAAAGCAATTTTTTCAGAAACTGTAATTGAGTTACCAGCTTCTACAATTGTATGGAAGGCAGAAACAATTGATGTAGGGCAAATTCCGCAGGGAACTCCAAAAGCGATTGTTTACGAATTTAAAAATACAGGTAAGACAGCTGTAGTCATTACAAATGTAAAAGGATCATGCGGTTGTACAGCAACAGATTATACCAAAGAACCAATTCTTCCTGGAAAATCTGCAAAAGTTACTGCAACCTATAATGCAGCTAATAAAGGAGCTTTTACAAAAACTGTTACGGTTACAACCAGTGCTGAAACTACTCCTAAAATCCTTACTCTGAAAGGTACTGTTATCTAAAAATAAAGGTTGATTATATAAAGGTGAAAAACTCCGGACATGTTATGTGTCCGGAGTTTTTTTATAGAAAATATTATCTTTAAATGAATTTGTTTTGACTAAAACTTTTCTATTTTTATTAAAAAAATCATTATGAAAATTTGGTGCAGGATTACTGTTATTATGCTTCTTTTTATTGTTGTTTCATGCAACTCAAAAGGTGATAAAAAAGGAGAAAGTCCAGAAAATGTAAAAGTTGTTATACCAGAACTTAAACTTTCCATTGACAGTTTAGCGATTGCCAGATTTTATGAAATTTATCCAAAATTGAAAAATTTTCAGGCTGAGGTAGCGTCCTTATACATCAAAAAGAAATCTACACAATTATGGCTTGATAATAAAGGAGTTGTTGAGTTTGGAAATACTTTGTATGATAAATATAAAGGTCTGGAAAACGAAGGTTTGAAAGCGAATTTCCCATACAAGGAAATTAACTCGATCTTTGAGAACAATACAGTAAATAAACTTTCAAAAGTCAATACCGACTTAATGATCACCAATTTGTATTTCTATTATGCAGAAAAAGTATACAGAGGATTTGATGAAAAAACATCTATTTCATTAGAATGGCTGCTTCCGCGAAAAAAACTTAATTATCAAGTTCTAACCGATTCTATTTTTGAAAAATCAACGATAAATGATGATAAAAAGAGCAAAATGTTCAGCCAGTATTACAAACTTCGGGATGCACTTCATCAATACAGGGAGATTGAAAAAAATGGGGGCTGGAAAAAAATTGAAATCACAGAAGATTATAAAGGTTTACAATTAGGAGATTCATCGTCAATAATTGCTCAAATCAGAGAAAGGCTCTATGTAACCAGAGATATAAAGGAAGACAATAAAAGTGCAGTTTGTGATTCGGTTTTGATGAGGTCAGTTAAAAACTACGAATTGCGTCACGGCTACGTACCAAAAAACACTATTTTATTAGAACATATCAATGACTTAAATATTCCTGTTTCAGACAGAATAAAAATGATTATTGCTAACATGGAACGCTGTCGATGGATTGACCCTGAACTGGAAAAAGGCAAAAAATATATCGAAGTCAATATACCTGAATTTAAATTGTACTTAATCGAAGATGGTAAAATTGCTTTTACATCTCCGGTGGTTGTCGGCAGGACAATGACGAAAACCGTTGTTTTTAGCGGGATGATGAACAATATTGTGTTTAGTCCGTATTGGAATGTCCCGCCAAGTATTATCAAGAGCGAAATTAAACCCGGAATGGCAAAAGATAAAAACTACCTGGCAAAGAAAAATCTGGAATGGAATAACGGAGCAGTCAGACAGCTTCCGGGAAAAAATAATTCCCTCGGACTGGTTAAGTTTTTATTTCCAAACTCCAATAATATCTATTTGCATGATACACCTTCAAAAAGTTTGTTCGAACGAGAAAGCAGGGCTTTTAGCCATGGTTGCGTACGAGTAGCAAAACCTAGGGAATTAGCAATCGAATTATTAAAAGCCGATCCTAAATGGACACCGGAAAGAATTGATAAAGCCATGCATGCAGGAAAAGAAAGCTGGTATACCCTGAAGGAAAAAGTGCCGGTTTATATTGGCTATTTTACAGCCTGGGTTGATAAAGAGGGTCAACTGAATTTCTACAAAGACATTTACCAAAGAGATGAAAGTCTGATAAAATTATTGACAGAAGAATAAAAGAAGACTTCCACGATCACCAGAGCTTAGGAAAAAGTAAAGCAGTTACATTTAATTTCACTCAGATTTGGCAGATAACAGCAGATTTAATTAGATTTTTTAATACTATTTAAAATATAAAATAATCCAGTTTTTAAACTCCCCTCTCCTTTGGAGAGGGTTGGGATGAGGTAAAAACAAAAGACTGCTATATTCTAAATGGTATAACTTTTCTCAATAAATAAATCTGCCTATATCTGCTTAAATCTTTTTAAATCTGCGTGAAAAAAAATTCAATAAATGGTTTCGCCTTTTGTACAGGTTTCTTGGATTTTTGGCAAAACTATTTCGATAAAACATCAATACATTTATAATAGCGATTGGTGTAATGCTCTGTATCAAGGGAGGTAATAGTTACGCTATTAACTTTTCCGGAAGAAGCATGAATAAATTTAGATTGCATGCCATTGGCCTCGCAGATAATCCCCACATGACCAATAATAGTCTTATCTTTATATCCGTAAAAAACCAAAATATCTCCCACCTTAAAATTCTCTGGCTTCAGTGCCGTTCCTAAATTTTTGTAGCCACTTGAGCTTCTTGGTAAGTTTACATCAAAATGATGAAAAACATAACTCACAAAACCGGAACAGTCAAATCCTTTTTTAGGATCATTTCCGGCATATAAATAGGGTGTTCCCAAATATTGTTTAGCATACCTAATAATCGAATCCCGTTCAGTTTCGGCTTCAGCTTTGTGAATTGGCTTGATTTCAGTCGTAGATTCTTTTTTGCAGGTAAAAGAAAAACATAAAATAGCGGATATAAGTAAGATATAGAGGCTGGATTTCATTTGATGGAGTATAATGGATGTGTTAAATTTATAAAGATAGCCTGTTGCTTTTGAATATCAAAAAGATATGCGAAGACGATTTCAATAAATAAATCCTGAAATGAGTAAAATGATGTGTTTTTGTGGTGTTTTTTTATTGCTTTTTGACATTTTAGTATCTTTCTATAAGCTTTAATTCGGATATATTTGTGAATCACATTTATATTTAACAAATAAATTATGCTTATCAAAAAAATACAGATTTTAATTTTGTTTTTACTGATTTCTATTGTTTCTACTTCTCAAACTATAAAAAATAATTTTTTGTATGCCGGAAGAGTTGATGTTTTGCAGGACAATAAAGCAGTTTTGATTGGAACAGCGGCTTCGGTAACCTTTAATTTTTCAGGTAAAAAATGTGCAGTTACTTTACAAAGTATTGATTCCTGGGAACACCATAATTATGTGGCTTTAGAATTGGATGGCCAATATATGGGAAAAGTGAGAGTAGAGAAAGGGGCTCCGCAATCTTTTACGATTAAAGTTACTTCAAAACAGAAAGTACATACGCTGACTATTTACAAGGCTACAGAAGCCACAATGGGTAATGTATTGTTTACCGGAACTACCGCAAAATTAATGACCATTACTTCTGTAAAGAAAAAGAAAATAGAATACATTGGTGACTCAATAACGAGTGGTGCAGCAAATGATCCCTCAACAATTCCGTGTGACCAGGGCGAATATTTCGATCATCATAACGGGTATTTTGCCTATGGACCTATTATATCACGAAATATAGATGTAGATTATTTATTGAGTTCCGTTTCCGGAATCGGGATTTATCGCAACTGGAATGATGAAGGACCTGAAGTACCGATTATGCCTGCAGTTTATGAAAATTTATACCTGACAAAAGAGACTTCTAAACCTAAATATGATTTTGCCTTTCAGCCCGATATTATCAGTATTGCTTTAGGAACCAACGATTTCTCGAATGGGGATAGCAAAAAAGAACGTTTGCCTTTCGATCCTGAAAAGTATGTTTCGAATTATATCAATTTTATAAAAATGCTATACAAGCATAATCCAGATGCGCAATTGGTTTTAACCAACAGTCCAATGGTAAATGGAGAAAAAGCTGTTGTTTTTGAAGATTGCCTGAATAAAGTAAAAGCCGAATTTGATGCCGATAAAACGCATAAACCAATTTTGATTTTCAAATTTAAACCAATGACGCCAAGTGGTTGTTCAGGTCATCCAAATATTGAAGAACATAAAATTATGGCTGCCGAATATGGTCCTTTTTTAAAAAATCTGCTAAATGAAAAGTAATATTTTTAAGTTTGTTTTCATTCTTATTTCAGGTACTATGATGGCTAATGTTTCCCTTCCGAATATTTTCGGCGATAATATGGTATTGCAACGCAACTCTGAAGTGAAAATCTGGGGTTGGGCCAATCCAAAAGAAGAAATTAAATTGGTATCCAGCTGGAATAATCAGGAATATAAAGTTATTGCAAATAATCAGGCGCAATGGGAACTCAAGATCAAAACGCCTGAAGCAGGAGGTCCTTTTACAATTTCGATAAAAGGATACAACGAAGTTATTTTGAAAAACATTCTGATTGGCGAAGTTTGGGTTTGCTCAGGCCAGTCTAATATGGAAATGTCTGTTAGCTGGGGAACCGATAATGGAGAGGAGGAAGCTAAAAAAGCAACGAATCCTAATATTAGGTTTTTTACAGTTCCAAAATTAACGGCGACAACACCTCAAAATAATTTGTTAGGAAACTGGACAGAATCGACTCCGGAAACCATGAAAAATTTTAGTGCCGTTGGCTACTTCTTTGCCAAACGTCTACAAGAAGATTTAAAGAATGTTCCTATCGGATTAATTTCGTCAAACTGGGGCGGAACTCCTGCAGAAATCTGGATGCCTGAAGAAGTCGTTCAGAGCGATCCTGTTTTATTAGAAAATGCCAAAAAACTAAACGAACAGGAATATGGGCCAAGGCAACCGGGACGCGCTTATAATGCTATGATTTATCCGTTTGTAGGATTTAAAATTGCCGGAACTCTTTGGTATCAGGGAGAATCCAATGTGGGTTCAGAAGTTTATGATAAAACATTATCAGCTTTGATTACATCGTGGCGAAAAGCCTGGCAACAAGAATTTCCGTTTTATTTTGTACAGATTGCGCCTTATAAAACGGGGAGCAATAACTTCTCTAACGTTACGGTTCGGAATTCGCAACGGAAGATTTTAAAACAAGTCAATAATACCGGAATGGTAGTTATCAGCGATGTTTCGGATACGATAGATATTCATCCAAAGGATAAAAAATCAGTTGGAATTCGTTTGGCAAATCTGGCATTGGCAAATACCTATAAAACTAATTCCAATTTGGTTAACGGACCACTTTTTAAAGATGTAAAAATAGAGAAAAACAAAGCAATTGTGTCATTCGATGATGCTGACGGATTGTATTTTAAAAATAAAAACTCGAATCAATTTGAAGTGGCGGGTGCTGATGCAACTTTTTATCCTGCCGAAGCTTTGATAAAAAATAATCAGGTAATTGTAACGAGTAAAAAAGTAGCGAATCCTATAAGAGTAAGATTTGCGTGGGGTAATACGATTCAGTCTGATTTGTTTAATAAAGTGAATTTGCCGGCTTCTTGTTTTATTTCGGAGACAGAATAAAGAAGAAAGAACAAAGAGTAAAGATTTTAGACTTTAGTTTTTATATGCTTTTTTGTCAGACTGAGCGAAGTTGAATTTCCACAAATTGAGACATTGTGGAAGTTCTTCATTCCTTTTAGAAATCAAAAACTTCTCGTTTTCCGTGAATCGCGTGAGGGATAGCAGAGGAAAGCCCACAGCCTGACGAAGGAAGTGCGAGGACTTGAAACGGATAGCCCGACCCGGAGGGACACGCCCAAATTATGAAACTATTAGCCACTATGAAAAATAAAAAAATACTAATTATTGGGGTTTTTGCCCTGTTTACTGTTGGAAATATGAATGCACAGAAGAAACCGTATCTGGATAAAAATAAAACAATTGAACAGCGAATTGATTTGCTTTTACCATTAATGACCTTGGAGGAAAAAGTGGGACAAATGAACCAATATAATGGGTTTTGGGATGTGACCGGACCTGCTCCAAAAGGTGGGAATGCGGAGTTAAAATACGAACATCTGCGAAAAGGATGGGTGGGAAGTATGCTGACAGTTCGAGGCGTAAAAGAAGTTCGTGCCGTACAGAAAATTGCAGTCGAGGAAACCCGTTTGGGAATTCCGCTGATTATAGGTTTTGATGTCATTCATGGCTATAAAACGCTGAGCCCGATTCCGTTGGCAGAAGCTGCGAGCTGGGATTTGGAAGCGATAAAAAAGTCGGCAGCTATTGCAGCTGATGAAGCTTCGGCATCCGGAATTAACTGGACCTTTGGACCCAATGTTGATATTTCAAACGATGCGCGCTGGGGACGTGTAATGGAAGGTGCTGGAGAAGATCCGTATCTGGGAAGTAAAATTGCTGTTGCCAGAGTGAAAGGATTTCAGGGAGATTCTAAAGAGGATTTGGCTAAAATAAATACAATTGCGGCTTGTGCAAAACACTTTGCGGCGTATGGTTTTGTTGAATCCGGCCGTGATTATAATTTGGTTGATATCAGCAATTCGAAATTATTCAACAGTGTTTTACCTCCGTTTGAAGCGGCTACAAATGCTGGTGTGAGAACGTTTATGAACTCGTTTAATTTGATAAATGGAATTCCGGCAACGGGAAATGTTTTTCTGCAAAGAGACATTTTGAAGGGAAAATGGAAGTTTGATGGTTTTGTGGTTTCAGACTGGGCTTCGGTTCGTGAAATGATTCCGCATGGTTATGCTAAAGATGGAGCAGATGCGACTTTAAAAGCAGTTACGGCAGGTTCTGATATGGATATGGAATCACATTTGTATGTTACCGAATTAGCTAAATTAGTTAAGGATGGAAAAGTAAAAGAAGCCTTGGTAGATGATGCTGTTCGAAGAATTTTGCGTGTGAAATTTGAATTGGGATTATTTGATGACCCTTATAAATACTGTGATGAAAAACGTGAAAAAGCGACTATCGGAAACAAAGCAAACAATGACGGTGTTTTGGATATGGCCAAAAAGTCAATTGTATTATTAAAGAACAATAAAAACCTGCTTCCGCTAAAAAAATCAGGACAAAAAATTGCTTTGATTGGAGCTTTGGCAAACGACAAAAACAGTCCGTTGGGAAGCTGGAGAATTGCAGCAGAGGATAATACGGCGGTTTCTGTTTTAGAAGGCATGCAGCAATACAAAGATAATCAGCTGGTTTTTGAAAAGGGTGCTGATTTGATTGTTGGAAAAGCAACTTTTCTGAATGAAGTAATTTTTAATACAACCGATAAAAGCGGATTTGAAGCAGCTAAAACGGCAGCTATAAATGCTGATGTTGTCGTTATGGTTTTAGGAGAAAATGGTTTTCAGAGTGGGGAAGGACGCAGTAGAACGAATTTGGATTTGCCAGGATTGCAACAGGAATTGCTTGAAGAAATTTATAAAGTCAATCCAAACATTGTTTTGGTTTTGAATAATGGACGTCCTTTGACAATTCCGTGGGCAGCAGAACATATTCCGACGATTGTCGAAGCCTGGCATTTAGGAACGCAAACGGGAAATGCAGTAGCACAGGTTTTATACGGAGATTACAACCCAAGCGGAAAACTGCCAATTTCATTCCCAAGAAATGTGGGGCAAGTTCCAATTTATTACAACAATTACAGCACAGGAAGACCAACAAATGCAGACGGGAATGTGTTTTGGTCGCATTTTTCGGATGTTGAAAAAACACCTCAGTTTCCTTTTGGTTTTGGATTGAGCTATACAACTTTCGAGTATAAAAATCTCAAAATAAACAAAACGTCATTTGCTAAAAATGAAGCTGTAAAAATTACTGTTGAAGTTACCAATTCAGGTAATTACGACGGAAAAGAAGTGGTCCAGTTGTATATTCATGATGATGTTGCCAGTATAGCAAGACCGGTAAAAGAACTAAAAGGTTTTGAATTAATTGACTTGAAAAAAGGAGAAACCAAAACGGTTATTTTTACTTTAACTGAGAAAGAGCTAGGTTTTTATAATAATGAAGGGAATTATTTAGTAGAATCGGGAACTTTCAAGATCATGGTTGGAGGAAGTTCAGATAAAGGTCTGGAAGGTGGTTTTGAAATAAAAGACTAAAAGTTTTAATCGCGCAAAGGCGCAGAGTCGCAAAGTTTGTTTGAATAGCCTCTAGCTTTAGCTGGAGATATAAGATTTAAGCGAAATAGGGCTTTAGCCAAATTAGTAACAGTTTGGCTAAAGCCCTATTTCGTTTTATCACTTTTTTCATCCAGCTGAAGCTGGACGCTATTCAATTTCATATTGCGATTAAACTTTGCGACTCTGCGCCTTTGCGCGATTCAAAAAAACAACTTCATATTCATTATTTTTTTATCTTTAAAACCTATTAAACTTACAACCTTAAATAAAAATAATGAAATATAACAGATGTGGGAAAAGCGGGTTATTACTACCTGAAATTTCTTTAGGATTGTGGCATAATTTCGGATCGGTAGATAATTTTGAAAATGCAGAAAGTATAGCTGTAGAAGCTTTTGACAAAGGAATTACGCATTTTGATCTGGCTAACAATTACGGACCGGTTCCGGGTTCTGCAGAAACCAATTTCGGAAAAATATTATGGCATAATTTTCAGGGAAATCTGCGTGATGAAATCATCATTTCGACCAAAGCAGGTTACACCATGTGGGATGGGCCTTATGGCGATTGGGGTTCTCGTAAATATTTGTTGTCAAGTTTAGATCAGAGTTTAAAAAGAATGAAGGTGGATTATGTTGATATTTTTTATTCGCATCGTCCTGATCCTGAAACTCCAATTGAAGAAACGATGATGGCGCTTGATTACGCTGTCAGAAGTGGAAAAGCACTGTATGTTGGAATCAGTAATTATTCGGCAGAACAAACCAAAGTTGCAGTTGATGTTTTAAAACAATTAGGAACACCTTGTCTGATTCATCAGGCTAAATATTCCATGTTAGTTCGTTGGGTTGAAGAAGGCTTACTGGATGTTCTGGAAGAAAAAGGAGTGGGCTGTATTGCGTTTTCACCTTTGGCACAAGGACTTTTAACCGATAAATATTTAAACGGAATTCCAGAAAATTCAAGAGCTCATAATCCAAATGGGCATTTAAAAGAAGATGAGGTTACAGTTGAAAGAATCCAGAAATTAGTGCAACTGAATGAGATTGCTCAAAACAGAAACCAGTCTTTAGCACAAATGGCTTTGGCCTGGCTGCAAAAAGACAAAAGAATTACGTCGGTTTTAATTGGGGCAAGCTCAGTAAAGCAATTGTGTAATAATATTGATTGTTTACAAAACTTGGAATTTACGCAAGATGAACTGAATGCAATTGAGAAGATTTTATCTTAAAACTACAATATTTTATAAACCCGACAGGTTTTTAAAACCTGTCGGGTTTGAAACGTATCAACATACAAAATGGGACAATTTGTCCCATTTTTTATTTTATAATCATTGCCAATCCACCACCATTCGCTAATCTATATTTCAATTTCGTTGTTGAATCAACGGTAATAATTTCTCTTTTATAATCGTTCGCAGCTTTATCCGCATTTAATCCATCTGAAAAAATCTCAGCTTCGAATTTTTTGTCTTTTTCTAAGAATGAAAAGTCTATAGTAACTTCTCTTGAATCCCAGTTAGTGATTGCTCCTAAATACCAGGTATTTGCTTTTCTTCTGGCCATCACAACAAATTTCCCAACTTCACCATCAAGAGCAATCGTTTCATCAAAAACGGTCGGAATCTTAGCGATAAAATCAGTACTTTCCTGTTCTTTCATATAAGCTGTCGGACTATCAGCCATCATTTGCAATGGTGCTTCAAAAATCGTGTAAAGTGCTAATTGATGCGTTCTTGTTCCCTGACTCATCGGATTGGAATTACTGGGTTTGAACTCGCTTTTGGTTGCATTTCGCATTGCGCCTGGCGTGTAATCCATTGGACCAGCCATCATTCTGATAAATGGAATCGTGCAATCGTATAACGGAACATCATCATTTGGTGTCCATTTATTGTTTTCCAATCCTTTTACTCCCTCAAAATTTAAGATGTTTGGAAAAGTTCTTTGGATTCCGGTTGGTTTGTACATACCGTGAAAGTCCAAAAGCAATTTATGATCACCCGCTTTCTGTGAAATGTCATAAACTGAATTTACCATTTTAGCATCATCACGGTCTAAGAAATCCACTTTAAAACCTTTGATTCCCAAATCAGCATAATTCTTAAAAATACCGGCTGTGTTTTTTGTTAAAGCCATCCACGAACTCCACAAAATAATGCCCACATTTCGTTCTTTTCCATAAGCAATCAATGCTTCCAGATTTACATTTGGATTGTGTTTCATGATGTCATCTTCAAGACTCCAGCCTTCATCCAAAACAACATATTCAACTTTGTTTTTTGACGCAAAATCAATATAATATTTGTACGTCTGCGTATTGATTCCGGCTTTAAAATCAACATTGTAAATGTTCCAGTCGTTCCACCAGTCCCAGGCTACTTTTCCGGGTTTGATCCAAGAAATATCTTTTATTTTTGAAGGTTCCGATAATTTCTGAACCATATCGTTATTCGCTAAATCGGCATCGTTTTCAGAGATTACCAGAATTCTCCAAGGAAAATTTCTGGTGCCTTTTGTCTTAACCAAATAATCTGCTCTTTCGGTAATTAGCTTGTTCAGGTTATTAAATCCTCCGTTTTTTTCCTGCAAAGGATAATTAGAAAATCGGGATTCAAAACCTGATTTCGACTTATTATTCGTTACAAACAATCCCGGATAATCTTCAAGATTGGCTTCTAAGAAAACGGCTTTTTTATTCTTTTTAAAATCAATTAAAAAAGGTAAAAATGCCAAAGTATCCTTAACAAATTCACTTATTTTTTTATTTTCATACTGTGCTTCAAACGAAGAAATATAAGGGTCTTTTGGATTTCTTAAATCTCTGACATAAGGCATCAAAGTATTATAATCCTGATCAAAATTTAAATTGACTTCTTCCCATTTTACCGTAATATCTTTTTTCTTTTTAGTGATGAATCTATACCCAACTCCATCATCAAAAGCTCGATATTCAATACTAAAATCATTTTTAAAATTCAGAACCAAAAGATTATACTGATTTTTTACTGAACTTTTTTTGTAGAACGGAGAATCAAAAGTGGTATTTACTTTTTTTCTTTCGGAATTCAAAAGCAAGGCATTTTTGCCTAAAACCTCATTTTGATCCAAAGTCAATGAAACTGCTGATGGAGCTAAAATTAAATCTTTCTCATGCGAAACGGACCAGGTTACTTTTTCTTTAATTACGATATTGATTTTTATTTTCCCGTTTGGAGATTCCAGGGTAAAATCCTGGGTCTTTTGCGAAAAAGAAGCATTGAAAAGTAAAATTAAAAAGGCAGTAAATAGTGTTTTCATGTTTTGTGTTTTTTAAACCATATAAGTTATATAAGTTCATTTAAATATTTGTGATTCTGGTGTTTTAATTCTTATCGCGAATTATGAAAATTCGGTTTATTAGACAAACTTATTAAAATGAACTTATATAACTTATATGGTGAAACATTATTTCAACTCTAAATTGTATTTTTTCACAATCTCCAAAGTCGATTTATCATCTGAAAAAACCGAATTTAAACCCTGTGGTTCCTGTGGAGGATCTGTTGTCAAGGGTTCTCCGGGATTCCATTTTCCGGTTTCATTTACGGCTTTTCCTTCTCCTCCAAATCCCCAGAAATTGGCTGCCTGCAACGGACCATTATTTTTATGGCTTTCTGCAACCCTTCCAAAAATATAACTATAAAATTGATCGCGATAAATAGAAGAAGCTCCGGCATTCAGATTTTCGTTTTCCCTTGGCAATCCAAATTCCTCAATAATGATTGGTCGCTGTAAATTATTGGCAACTTTAACGTGGGCATCAATATATCGTCCTGCGTTTTCAATAGTGGGAGTAATTGTAGCTTCGGCATTATCTGCCTTAAACCAATTCCAGTTTTTAGGCCAGATGTGCATGGTTAAATAATCAATATTCGGATTTTTGTGAGTTCTTTCAAAAATCTCTATCTTATCATTCGAACTGTTTAAACCTTCAGAACCTGTAGAAATAAGATGGTTTTTATCTAAACTATCCATTAAATTGACAATATTGTTCAGCCAAATCGTAAACTTTTCTTCATTTTCAACCGTAAAAAGCCTTGGTTCATTACCAACCTGCCAGGCCATAATCGTATTGTCATCTGAATATTTCTTTTTCGAATATGGATTTGTTCTTGTCATGATAAACTTCACATGATTTTCCAAACCTTCTATACAAGGGGTACAGCTGTAAAACTGTTGGGTATAATCCATAAACTGAGGCCAGGTATTTGGTGGAATTGCCGGAATCGGAATTGCGCCTTTGCCATTCCATTCCAGATATTGCGACATTCCGCCAGACCATTCCCAATTATTGGTCAAATACAAAACCGCATACATGTTGCGTTTTCTCATTTCATTCATCAGGAAATCCAGACCATCAAGTAAATCTTCATCATATTTTCCCTGCTCGTATTGCAGCGCCGGACGAACGGTAAAATCATATTTTCCGCCATCAGCACCAACCAGAACTCGAAGGTTGTCAATACCATTTTTTTTCATCAGATCCAGTTCACGAAGCAATCTTTTGCGGTCGCCCACTTTTTTTGAGGCCAGTAAGCTTCCGTACCAATAATTTGTTCCAATGTAGGCGTAAGGTTTATCGCCTTTATAAAATTGTGTTCCTTTTACCGTAATTCTTGGAAGTTGTTTTTGTGCTTCACAATTTAGATTTATAAAACAAAAAACAAATAGAATTAATTTTGGAATAGAATTTTTCATAGTTTTTATTAATAGATAATTTTTTATTTTTTTTCAATAACCACAAAAACAGAGGAGCGGGCTGGCAGGGTTATATTTGTTCCTTTTTTTGTTTCTGCTGAATATGGTTTTAGAGTTGCATAATTATTGGGGCCTCCGGCCACTAAAGCAGGTCCATTTCCATTTATAAGTACCTTTCTTGAAAATTCTCCATTATCGGTATCACCAACTAATGTGTACCAAAACATTCTTTTTCCAGTTAGAAAATTGTCAAGTTTTATCTTTACATTAATAGCGGTTGTTGCTTTATTTACGAAGGTAAGGCCTATTTTTCCGTCAGAAAAGGAAGAGGCATAAACTTCATAATTTCCGTTTGCATCTTTATTGGCTTCGATTAAACGATCTCCCATATACTTTTGAAAATAATACATATGATAGAAAGCAGGGCGAGGCGTGCCTTTTGGAATATTAGGTTCGTCCCCGTTGCTAAAGGTTCCGTGATCATCTCCGTTTTCCCAGGCATTTGCTAAATCCCAACGTGCAGCAAGCCCAATTTTATTTTTTAAAACTTCTCCTAAAATTAAAACAGCATGCATTCCGTTTATGTGCGAGACCTGCTGTTTGCTGCCAGTTGAAAAAATGTTCCACTCATCTAATGCAAAAGGTTTGATTTCTGCGCCTGCAGTTGTTAAAGCATTTTTTGAGAAAGTCATCATTTCGGCAGTAACTTTTTTGGGAGTTTCTAATATTTCTGCTGCAACAGCATTTGTGTGGTAATTGGTATAATAATTATGAATTACATAATAATCAGCTTTACCCTCAATGTTTTTAAGTAATTTGTCATTCCACGTTTTATGGCACTCTGGCAGGTAACTAGCCGGGGCACCTTCAACCATAACAGCTCCAATTTTGATTGGATTTCCAATAACTGTAGCCGCTTTGCGCATGGCCTCTGCAATTATTTTGAAATGATTGGCATACAATTGTCCATTTAAAAGTTCTGGCTGTCCGTCTTTATTGTTGGCTGTATTGATTCGATAACTTGCTTCCCAATCTGCAAAAACTTCATTGCCAATTTCCCAATATTGTGTTCTTCCATTATCATACGTTACCCAGTCTGCTGCTAATTTTGCAGCATCAGCAACTGGATCTGCACCTGTTCCATATCTTGCGTATCCATAGTTTATGGTAATGATTCCTTTGCTATTGGTAGCTTGTAAAAGTTGATAATAATTGTCTAAAGAAATAGTCCAGTCGGCATCATTTTTACCATACCAAAATCCGGATGATTCTTCAGTACCATCTGCTTTTATCAATTTTGAAGGTGCTGTAGCCGGAATACTGGCAGTATTCGAAAAATAAATATCACTAATACTTCCTCCGGGAAATCTAATAATGTTTGGTTTTAGATTCTTTATATCATTTACGAGAGTCGTATTGGTAATCATTTTTCCTGACCATAAATTAGCATTGTTTCCATAAATTGAACTTGGAATTTTAGTAATTACATTAGCAAAGTCAACTGTAACTGTCGAATTAGTCTCTTCAGGTATAGTCGATTGAGTATAATCTGTTGGTGAACTAAAATTTTTAGGTGCCCAATTATCCAGGAAAAAACCGATAGTGCTGGCTATTGCAGGGTCTGTTTGCTCTTTTATTACAGGATCTGCCGGAATTGGAGTCGGAGAATTCTCGTCTTGTTTGGAACATGAGAAAGACTGAAATATAAGAAATAGCAATATTATGTAAATGAAATTTTTCATATTATTATTTTGGTGAAATTTGGAGTAGCATCAACATTATCCTTATTTGGATAGCTTAACTTCAATATTATCAGCTAATAAGGTTCCGGTGCAGGCACTCATCGCAATGATAATTCGGTATTCTTTTGCTCCGTACGGGATGTCAAAAGATTTTTTAAATAAAACCCAGTCTGTTGTACCGGTTATAGTTCCTATTGCCTGATCCTCGGATGCTTTGGTCGCTTCATCTTTTTTAAATTCAATAATAAACATACCGTTATTCCAGGTTTCTTTGCCTTGTTGAATAGCTGTTGCTTTTAACCATCCTGAAACTTCAATAACTCTATTTCCTTCATGAATTGGTGCTGCCTGATAAATAGCTTTCCATTCGGGAATTTTTGAATTTATTTCTGCAGCCGAATTGCCTTCTTTTTTATCTGTTGTAATAATTGTTGCGGGTCCGCTCCAGGAATTTAAGAGTTCTTCAAAATTTCCGTTTGCAAACTGTCCTGCATTTGTGACTATTTTTTGCCCCTCCGGAACTGTAATTATCGGATTTAATTTAAAGTAATCTTCTTCGGAAAGTGCAATAGCTTTTATGTCATCAAAAAATATTGAACCGTTTGTTTGTGCCAAAGCCAGCATTATTCTTATTTTTTGTGCTTTTTCAGGAACCAAAATAGTTTTTGTGTAATTGATCCACGGCGTACTCCCTATTATTTGGGTAATATTTTCTGAGGTAATTTTTTTTTCGGCTCCATTTGTAAATTCTGCAACCATAAGACCGGCATTATAAGCTTCTTTACCAACTTCAATTTGATCCGCTTTTACCCAGGCACTAAATGTTATGGCATAGGTGTTTTTAGGAATCGTCATAATTTGGTCTATTGATTTCCATTCTGCACCTGCAAACTGATTAATGACAACACTATTTTTACCCGTTTTTTTGTCATACGGAGAGATGGTTCCGACATCTCCACGCCAATTCGTTGTTTCAGATTCAAATCCGCCATTTTTAACCAAATTGGTTTGTGCATTGCTTATTGCACTAAAAAATAGTAAACTAAAAATAAAGAGTTGTTTCATATATGTAAAATTTATTTTTTAGTGGTAATACATGGCGTCGCCTTTTAATTTATATGTATTTGCTTTCGCAAAACTTATTGTTAGTGGCGATTTCATAATTGTTTTTTTAATGCAATAAATCAGTTTTATGGGAGTAAAACAATTAGTGTTGTATTCTTTGAATGAGTTCCAGACAAGCGCGGCTGTTGTGATATGGGCATTTCCAAAAACCGGCCTTGTCTTTTTCAATCACGCTGTAATCCTTATAAATTCCCCAAAACCATTCTCCGTTTTGTTGATCTAAAATGTGTGTTTTTATAAATTTCCAGTTTTTCAACACGATATCTACATACTTTTCATCACCGGTTAATTGATAGGCATTATAAAAACCAATTAAGGCTTCAGCCTGAACCCACCAATGTTTTTCTGCTGTCAGTTCGTTCGTTTTGGGGTCAAATTCATACCATAAACCACCATCACTATCTAAACCTTCCTGCGTAACTTCTGCTATTTTAATCGCATGTTTTTTGTAATTGGCAATCAGATTTTCATCTTCAGAAATTTCGGCACATTGCAATAAAAGCCAGGCTGCTTCAATATCATGTCCATAGGAAATAACATCCGGTTTTTCAATCCAGTTTTCATCAAAAAACAAATGCAAATGCCCCGTTTTGGTATTAATAAAATGTTTTTCAATAGTTTGCAACAATTCTATAATATCGCTTTGTAATTTAGGATCTTTCCATACCCTGAATAAATTTGCATACGCTTCAACAATATGCAAATGGGTATTCATAGTTTTCTTTTCGTTGGCATCCTTACTGCTCAAACGTAAATCTTCAACAGGCTGCCAATCGCGTGTAAAGGCTTCTAAGTAGCCTTTGTTTACAGGATCGTAACTGTGTTTTTGTATTGTTAAATATAAATTGATGGCTATTGCCAGTGCTTTTTCATCTTTTGAAATAACATAATATTCAGATAAACCATAAATAGCAAAAGCTAAAGCATATATTTGATTTTTGGTGTCTTTTGGGACGGTATCTGCACCGATACTCCAAAATAAACCTCCGAATTCAGGATCATAAAAATAATTGGATAAAAATTCAAAAGCTCGTGTGGCTATTTTTTTATGTTCCTCTTTTTTAGTGACTTGATAACTTGCAGAAAACGACCATAAAATTCTGGCGTTTAATACAGAACCTTTGTCAGCATTTGAAATTACTTCATCATTAGAATCAATTTGACCAAAAAAACCATCATTTTCAATATCGATTGTGTTTTCTGACCAATATTGTAAAATAGCGTCAAGTTCGGTTGATAATTCGGTTTTAAGTTGTTGTAGTTTGGGAGACACGGTAAATTATATTGCGTTGTTTTTTTCGATTTGACTGATAATTGTTTGTACAGAACCAGCAGAAATAAATGTATCAGCAGGAGTATTAGTCACATAGTCCACCAATTTTGCTACAGATGAAACTGCAACATGCATTCTCGTATCTGATGAAGCATAATAGATATAAACAGTTCCGTCAGCATCTTCTATCCATCCGTTAGAAAACAATACATTCGAGACATCACCAACTCTTTCAATACCTTCTGGTCCCATAAAATGACCTGCAGGAACATGCGTCACTTTGCTGATATCATTTAAATCTGTCATGAACATATAAAGTGTATAGCGCAATCCTGCTGCTGTATTACGAACGCCGTGTGCAAGGTGCAACCAGCCTTTTTCTGTTTTGATAGGAGCAGGACCAAGGCCATTTTTCAATTCGTAAATAGTGTGATACTGTTTTCCGAAGATGATTTTTTCTTCTTTTACAACCGGATTTGACATGTCATCAATATAACCCAAACCAATTCCGCCACCAGATCCAACATCAATGAAACCATCCTGCGGACGTGTGTATAAAGCATATTTTCCGTTTACGAATTCAGGATGTAAAACCACATTACGCTGTTGTCCTGTATTTGAAATTAAATCAGGAAGCCTTTCCCAATTTACCAAATCTTTAGTACGCACGATTCCGGCATTTGCTACAGCCGAACTTGTATCACCTTTTGGAGCTTTTGGATCTTTTCTTTCTGTACAAAAAATGCCGTAAACCCAACCGTCTTCATGGTTAATTAAACGCATATCATAAACATTGGTATCCGGTTCTTCGGTTTGTGGAATCACGCATGGTTTCTCCCAAAACTTAAAATTGTCTATACCGTTTGGACTTTCCGCAATAGCAAAAAATGATTTTCGGTCAATTCCTTCTACGCGAATGGATAGTAGATATTTACCATTCCATTTCATGGCCCCTGCGTTAAAAGCGGCATTTATTCCGATGCGCTCCTGTAGAAACGGATTTGTTTTTTCGTTAAAATCAAAACGCCAGTTTAATGGTACATGGGCAGCGGTAACTACCGGGTATTTATAACGTTGGTAAATACCGTTTCCAATTGTATTTTGAGGTTCGTTTTTTTGCTCCGTAAGCGTTTTATGTTCTTTTTCTAATGCTACTTTTCTATCCTGAAATGTAGTGGTAGTCGCTATTGTTTCCATATAATCGATTTCTAATCTCTATTTTTAATTTGTATGATCTCTCTTTTCGTTTAAATCCTGTTCTATTATTTGTAATTTGTCTTCAGATAAAGGATAGAATGCTATAAAAGCTACTGATATTGCTGCCGCAATTGCAGGAAGTATACTTAACATCAATTGAATTCCGTTTTGAGCTGTAGCAGTTTGTTCAACATTTGCCTGAAAACCATAGTAACCCAAAAGCCATCCTGCTCCGGCACCTCCAATTGTCCATCCAAATTTTTGTGACATGGATGATGCTGAGAATATCAAACCTGTAGCCCTGCGGCCTTGTTTCCATTCAGAATAATCGGCACTGTCAGCATACATTGACCAGATTAAAGGGAAAATACATCCGGCACAAATACTGATTAAAGCCTGAAAACTCATGATTAGGAAAACATCTTCTTTTCCGAAGAAATAGAAAATAAGGCTTAAAATTGCTGCTAAAGCCATAGCACCAAAAAAGGTTTTCTTTTTGCCAATTTTATTCGCAATTGGCGTTGCAATAATTACTCCGATGATATTTGCTGCCTGACCTAATACTAAATAAATAGAAGTTGGCGTCATGTGAAAATCGGTTCCAAAAAGAGAGAAATCAAAATTCACACTACTGCTTACATAATATTTAAAGTAATAAACCGCTGCACCGTCACGAATGGAATTGAAAATTAAAGCGCCAATTCCGGCTCCGAGCAAAATCCACCACGGTCTGTTTTTTAATAAGTCTTTTAAATCTTCTTTTAAATTTGTCTGCTCATCATCGATTGGTTTTACTCTTTCTTTTGTCCAAAGAAAGCATGCCCAGAAAAAGGCAGTTGTGATAATTCCGAATACAGCGATTGTTGCCAGCCAGCCTGTTTTGGAGTTAAGGCTTCCGCCGAAATAATTCACTAAAGGTTCAATTAACCAAAGAGCCAGAAGACTTCCTCCAAAAGCAAAAACCATTCGGTAAGAAGATAAAGTTGTTCTTTCTTTTCTGTCAGAAGACATTACCCCCAAGAGAGAAGCGTATGGAACATTGATCAAGGAATAAATCATCATCATTAAGGAATATGTTACATAAGCATATATAATTTTTCCTTTTTCATCAAAATCAGGTGTGTAAAAAGTTAAAACCCCTATAATGGCGAATGGCACTGCAACCCAAAGTAAATAAGGTCTGAATTTCCCCCATTTGGTTTTTGTTCTGTCTGCGATAATTCCAACAATTGGGTCGAAACAGGAATCCCAGATTCGGGTAATTAAAAACATGGTTCCTACTACTGCAGGTGCCAGTCCGAAAACATCGGTATAGAAAAATAGAAGATACATGCTGAAGATTTTCCAGAACATAGAAGATGCTGCGTCTCCAAGTCCGTAGCCTATTTTTTCTTTTAAACTGATTTTGTCGTGCATTTAGGTTTTTTTTAATGGTTGTGTGTTAGATTTGGTTAGTTTGGTTTGTTTACATGTGTTGCGTTTTAGCACGCAAATGACGCGGATTTAAGCGGATTTTTAATTCTCAATTTTTAATTTGTTTTATGTCTTTTTCGAATAAAGTCCTATCAAAATTATAAAAATCAACAAAGTCCTTCTCGCTTATTTGACCAGAATAAGGGACATAATAATGCATTTTTTGTTCTTTTTCCTGCCAGCCATGATTTCTCCAAAGTAAGATATATGATATTTTATAATCACCAATGGCTTTTGTTAATGTCCCTGTCCACCATTTTACATCCGGAATGGCTTCGTATCCTGCTTCTGCGATGGCAATTAATTTATGTTTTTCAATGCCAATTTCGTTAATAATTTTAAGTTGGTTTTGAACTTCGGTTATAAATTTCTCTCCACTTTTATCTTCTCCATTTTGATACGAATCAAAACTCAGAATATCAACATAATTATCACCCGGATAATTGGCTAAAAAATCTTCCTTAGAGTTAAAACTACTGGTATTGTAAACGTAAATTAAATTATGAACTCCTTTTTTCTGCAGGTATTCGAAGGTAAATTTCCATGCAGCCTTAAATTCTTCCGTAGTACCATTTCCTTTTCCCCACCAAAACCATCCACCGGTAAGTTCATGATAAGGCCTAAAAAGAATTGGAATATTTTTTCCTTTTTTATCTTTTAAAGACAAAAAGAAATCAGCCGCTTTGTCAAGCCATGAAGTGAATTTTTTATGATTTTTTTCGCCAGGCAAAATTGTTTTTAAGGAATTGGGAGTGTTATCCCATGCATTCTTTCCGGTTGCAGGGTTGTCAAAATGCCAGCTGACTGTCGAGATTCCGCCTCTTTCATTAGCTTCTTTAATGTATTGCTTCATTTTATTGAAAGGAACTCCATCAATATTGTTAGGGTCATCTTTTTCTAAACCTGCAATGTCCCATCCGTAAACAGCTGGATAATCTCCAATAATTTCTTTTATGTCACTTCTATGATCTTCATATTTCCAGTTTACGCCATATGCAAGGTCGTCCTGATGGCCAAAGAGATAGCCATGCAACGTTAGCTGGTTTAGTTTTTTGTATAAAGAAAGGGTTTCTGGTGTTGATTTTTTATCTGAAAGTGACAAATTAGTATTATCAGTTATACCTTGTGAAGAACAAGAAGTTCCAATAAATACTGATATTATAAGGGATATTATCTTTTTTTTCATTTAGAATGTTATTGATTTTTTGCAAGAAAGTATAATTAACTAAATAGTAATGTAGTATTTAAACTTCGTTTTTTTTAATCGGTAATTCTTTACTGTTTATTCTATAAAATTATTAAAACTATAAAAACATCTGATATTTAAAATGATTAATATTTATTATAAGTATTGTTTTAAAAGAAATGATAATTCTATTTTTCAAAGATAAAGGGATGTTTATAGTAGAATTAATATTATTTTATCAATTATATATCATATTATTGCAAATTAAAAAGATGAATATTTCCTTTCTAATAATTTAAAGATGAGCAGTGTTAAAAATTTTTATAGAGAAATCCCTCCGTTGTCTGGTGGAGATAGTTTTTTGGTTTTCGACAGAGTAAAAGATAGTTTTGATTTTCCAGTACATTATCATCCGGAATTTGAGATTAATTTTATTTTTAATGGTAAAGGTGTCAAGCGTGTTGTTGGAGATAATATTGAGGAAATTGATAATATCGAACTGGTTTTAATTGGACCTAATTTATATCATGGCTGGGAAATAAATAAATGTACAAGTAAAAAAATACATGAGATCACAATTCAGTTTCATAATGATTTGTTTCATGAATCCTTGCTTTCAAGACGTATTATGAATCCGATACGTGATATGTTCAACAGGTCGATTCATGGTATTTTATTCTCAAAGAAAGTGGCCGAGGAATTGATGCCAAGGCTTGTAAGGCTTTCAAAATTAGATGGTATGGATTATTTTTTGGAAATAACATCATTATTATATGATTTGGCAAATTCCAGAAATCAACGATTACTTTCTACCTATACTGTAGATTATGATACGTTTGATGATTACGATAAAATGAAGTTAGTGTATGAATATGTTCAAAAACATTTTGCCGATAAAATAACACTTGAAGATGTAGCTGGTATTGCAAGTATGTCTATGATTTCATTTAACAGGTTCATAAAAAAACGAACGGGAAAAACCTTTGTCAACTATATTAATGATATTAGGATTGGGTATGCTGCCCGTTGGCTGGTAGAGAAAGATATGAGTGTTTCTGAGGTCGCTTTTAAAGCAGGGTTTAATAATATTGCGAATTTCAATCGTAGTTTTAAAGCTATTAAAAACTGTACTCCCAGTCAATATAGGGAGGATTTTTCCGGATTGAAACGTATTTTATAATGATACTTTTTTTTCATAAATAAATATTATTTTTAACGAAATCGTTGTAAATTTTCGTAAATCGTTGATTAATATTGTGTGTTGTTTGGTTATTTAGGGGTTGAATTATGAATAATTTAAAAAAACAGTGATTTTATTTCACTATATGTTTTTTTAAAATATTAAAGTAAAAATATTATCATTAAATGATATAATACTATTAACTTCATGTTAACTTCTGTTATAGATTTGTTAAAATAAAACAGTTAAAAAATGAACTCTTTTTTACTGTTTTAAAATTAAACTTAAACTAACCAAACACTTAATTATGAAAAAACTAATGACTAATTTTATTCATTGGAATGCCAATCACAGAGCTATTCCATTGATTTTATTTTTGTTACTGACTAGTAATTTTATTACTGCTCAGGTAAAAGTATCGGGGATCGTGTCTGATGACAAAGGGCTTTCTATACCCGGTGCTAATATTTCGGTAGTGGGATCGAAAATGTCTTCATCAACAGATTTTGATGGGAAATATACCATTGATGTTCCTGCTAATGCCTCCATCTCTGTATCCTTTATTGGCTACGTAACTCAGACATTAAACGTTAAAAACGGAGGGACAATAAATGTTGTCTTGAAGCTTAGTGCCGAAGATTTACGTGAGGTATTAGTAAATGTAGGGTATCGAAGTCAAAAAAGAAAAGATGTAACAGGTGCAATTTCTTCAGTTACAGCAAAGGATTTTGCTGATTCTCCTCAAATTTCAATGGATCAGATGCTTCAGGGGCGTGCGGCAGGGGTTCAGGTAACGAATAACTCAGGCCAGCCAGGAGCTAGTGCTTCTGTTAGAATCCGTGGAATAAGTTCTTTATCCGGAACAAATGAGCCACTTTATATAATAGACGGGATACCGGTTTCAGGAGATGCTACTAATCAGGCTACAGGTGGAAATATAGTAAGTGGTTATTTAGGAGCTAATACCGGAAACGTTTCTACAAGCCCGTTATCCTTAATTAATCCTAATGATATAGAAACTTATGATATTTTGAAAGATGCTTCTGCAACTGCTATTTATGGTTCCAGAGCAGCAAATGGGGTTATAATTGTTACGACAAAAAGAGGGAAAAAAGGCACAGGAAAGTTCGCTTATGACTCTTTTTTATCTATTCAAAATGTTACAAGTTTGTTAGACACAATGAGTTTGAGCCAATATGCTGTGCAGCAAAATGCATTGGCAGAATATTATGGAGTTGGGCCAAGAGATGAGTTTGCAGTTCCTTCTGTATTAGGAGCTGGAACAAATTGGCAGGACGAAATTTATAAGACTGCTATTATGGAAAATCACCAATTATCATTTTCAGGGTCAAAAGATGGTACCAGTTATTATATATCTGGTGGATATGCTGATCAGCAAGGGATAGTTATTGGATCTGCTTTTAAGAGATATACTTTTAAGACTAATGTGGATTCAAAAGTTAAAAATTGGCTTAGTGTTGGAGTTTCAATAGGAGCTGGAATTACTAATGAAGATATTACTATTAATGGATCTAGCAATGGTATTATCAGTACCTCAATTTTATCTACTCCGGATGTTGCTGTTAGAAATTTAGATGGCAGTTATGCTGGCCCTCCTGAAGAGGCACTAAATGTATGGATTAATCCGGTAGCATCAGCTTTAATGAATACTAATAATTTGATTAAAAAGAACTTTTCAGGAAATTTTTACAGTATTTTTAAATTAGCAAAGGGATTAGAATATCGTTTTGATTTTGGAGGTTCAACTGATATTTCGAATTTTGAAGGTTTTCAGCCTACCTATGTTTGGGGATCTGCAGTTAGAGATATTAATCAGCTTCAGAAAAGAAGTAATACTTCGTATAACTTAAATATAAAAAACGTTTTAACCTATAAGTTTTCTACAGGAGTACATAATTTTAACTTTCTTGCAGGTCAGGAAGCTTATGATAGTCATTGGTTTGGGAATTCTCAATCGGTTTCAAAATTATTAAGTAATGATGTTCATTCTATTAATTTAGGAGATCAGGATACTTTAGTTGCTAGTGAATATAAAGGAAGTTCTGGTTTGTATTCATTCTTTGGTACTTTTAATTATGATTTTAATAGTAGGTATACCTTACAGGCTACCATGAGAGCTGATGGAAGTTCAAATTTCGGACCGGGTAAAAGATGGGGTTATTTTCCCTCTATAGCGGGAACATGGAATCTATCCAATGAAAAATTTATGAAAAGTACTAAAGAGTATATAGATAATATTAAATTTAGAATTGGTTATGGTGAAACCGGAAACCAAAATATTGGAGGAGGAGCTTATTTGAGTAATATTCGTTCAATTAAGTCTGCAATGGGTAATTTTTTTACTGCTGATAATATAGCTAATCCTGATTTAACATGGGAAACAGGTGAACAAACTAATTTAGGTTTAGAATTTACGATGTTTAACTCTAAATTGTCGGCTAATTTTGATGTTTACAGAAAGCAAACAGCAGGTTTTTTATTTACACTTCCTTTACCTTATTATGTTACAGGACTTGAATCTTATCAGGGTGGTTTAGGTGCTCCAAGAGTAAATCTTGGAAGTCTGAGAAACCAAGGATTCGAGATGGCTTTAGGTTATGATAATAAATTTAGTAATAATTTTTCATGGACTTCTAAAGTGACATTTTTTATGAATAGAAATGAATTATTGAGTTTACAGGACAATTTTGATTTAACAAAAGATGTAATGCTTAATGATTACACCAATAAAGCAGTTACTAAAACAGTAGTTGGTCAGCCAATTGGTCAGTTTTATGGTTATGAAACGGTTGGAATTATTAGAACGAATGAGCAATTAGCAAATGCACCTATACCATTTACCGGAAATAAAGCGGTAAAAAGTCAATTAGGAGATGTAGAATATGTTGACCAAAATAAAGATGGTTTGATTGATGAAAAAGATTTGACTTTTATAGGGAGTCCACAGCCTAAATTCAATTATGGATTTAATAATACATTTAAATATAAAAATATAGATCTTGGTGTAATGCTGCAGGGTTCTTATGGAAACAAAGTAATGAACCTGACCAGACGTGCCGGAACAAAGAATCAACGTTTGTATGAGAATCAATTAGCAGAAGCGGTAGATTTTTGGACACCTGAAAATACAGACGCAAAATATCCTAGACCTGATGGGGCTGACGGACATCCTAATATTGCTATTTCTGACAGATATGTAGAGGATGGTTCTTATTTAAGAATTCAGCAAGTTACATTGGGTTATGGGCTGCCTTCTGATATTCTTTCTAAAGCAGGTTTAAGTAAATTAAGATTTTACCTGGGGGTACAAAACCTATATACTTTTACAAAATATACAGGTTATGATCCGGAAGTTGGATCATACAATCAGGATGAATTGTTGTCAGGAATAGACTCAGGACGTTACCCGACCAATCGCAGTTTTACTTTTGGAATGAACATAGAATTTTAATACTACAATTATGAAAAAATATATAATTAATATAAAGGCCTTAGTATTGTTTTTGACACTAGGTTTAGGTTTTGCTTCATGTAGCGATGAATTTTTAGATCGCCCTTCTGAAGACGGCTATGTGAGTGATCAGTTCTATAGCTCTGATGAGCAAGTTCAAAGAACTACTTATGGAATGTATGGAAAAATGTGGGCACCATTTTATACGAAATGTTTTTATGCATTGTCTGAACTATCATCGGGGAATTGTTTGGCATATGCAGATGGTCCTGAGTTAATTCAATTTAAATTAACTTCTGACAGTTTTATATTATCAGATCCATGGAGGTCTTGTTTTGGGGTTGTTGCGCAATCAAATAATTTAATTAATACTCTTGAAAGTAGTGCAGGTGCAAATGTAAGTCCGGCAGTGATTAAAAATACAATTGCTGAAGCACATTTCTTCAGAGCCATTTCTTATTTTTATTTAGTGCGTTTATTTGGGCCTGTGCCAATTATTGAGGATAATCTGGCATTGGCAAAAAATCCTATGGTAAACACAAACAGAATTGAAGATGTCTATAAATTTATTGAAAACGATTTGAAATATGCAGCAGCAAATTTAAAATCAAAAGTTAGATCAAGAACTGCGGGTGATGAAAATATTTTTGTTACTCAAGGTTCTGCAGAATCCTTTCTGGCTAAAGTGTATTTATATCAAAAAAAATATTCGGATGCTAAGCAAATGGCTGAGAAAGTAATTGCTTCAGGAGAATTTGATTTATTGCCAAACTTTGCTGATTTATTTTTAACTAGTAAAAATAACAATCATGAGTCTATTTATTCATGGCAATGGTCTGGTGGTATAGGCGAATATCAGGGAGGGAATTTTTCAAACGTGCAGTATGGATTGGATATACTTAACGATGGGGTTTCTTATGGAGCAACTTATATTCCGTCAAATGATATTCAGGATGCTTTCGAAGTTGGGGATGTAAGAAGAAAAGAATCTTATTTAGTTTACGGAGATGAATACCCTAATATTAAAGCTGATGGTGTAGTTGGATTTAAGGTGGATAAGGTTAAATACCCAAGTCTTTTAGATAATACAGGAGCCGCAGTAAAAAAATATGTGGTAGGACAGGTAACTGGAGAAACAGGACCAGTAGATAATTGGGGTGGTATGAATAACTGTAATTATATTATGCGTTATGCTGATCTTTTATTAATTCATGCTGAAGCTGTTATGGCAGGAGCCAATGAGACGACAGATGCTGCTGCAAAAGAGTCTTATAATAAAGTTAGAAGAAGAGCAGGTCTTGAGGAGTTAGGTCTTAATGTACCATTGACAAAGAGTGCTTTGTTTAAGGAGAGACGTGTTGAGTTTGCTTTTGAGGGAGAGTTCTGGTATGATTTAGGTCGATTGCCACGTGCTGAAGCTATTGAAATAGTTTCTAAACAAGATAGAGGTTTTGATTCAGATGGGGTAAAACATTATACTCCGGTTGAAACAGATTTTATTTTCCCTAAACCGGAAATTGATCTTAGAAAAAATCCAAAATTAAAAGAGGCTCCGGTTCCTTATGTTTTTAAATAAACTTTAAAGAAAAAACAATTATGAAAAATATAAAAAAAATAGTGTTGTTGAAGTTTTATTTTCTTGCTTCAATTTCAATTTTCCTGCTCACTTCTTGTTCTAACGATGAAGGAGGGTCTTCTTCTGGTGCTTTGACGGTTACAAGTATTAGTAAGTCAGTTGTTGATGACCCTTTGATAGAAGGAGACCGACAGGTAGATGTTCAAACGGATGTGGTTAATGCCGGAAATACTTATATTATTAGAGGTTCAGGGTTTTCAACTCTAAAGTCAATATCATTTAATGGTTTGGAGTCTGTATTTAATTCAACTATGGTAACAGATAATGCTATTGTAATAAGTGTTGATCAGGATACTCCTTATTATAATGAAATGGACGAATTAAAAATCGTTACCAGAGGAGGAACTTTAATATATTCAGTAAAGGTGAGACCTCCTTCTCCTAGTATTACCGGATTTCCAATTAATCCTAACCCTGGAGATGTAATTACGATTAGAGGAGAATATTTCTTACGCCCTGTGGTGAATTTTGGGTCTACAACAGTTGAACCTATTGAAGCATCGCTGACCGAAATAAAAGTAAAAGTTCCAGATGATATCAAATACAAATATCTGTCTATAACGAATGTTTCAGGAACAACTGTTGCTAATCAGGCATTTGGTAGTGCTATTTATGACGATGCTACTACTAATATCTGGGGTTGGGATGAAAAATGGGATAATACGAATACTTTTGATTTAGCTTATACTAAAGATTTTAGCCAAGGCTCTAAGTCTATTGAGTGGAAATCAGGTGAATGGGATGCTTATATTTTTGCTCTTGCTTCTTGGAATTTTACGGATACAGATAAATTCAAAGCCGTAAGATTTTCGGTTAAGGGTATAAAAGCAGGAAAAGTAAAGTTTTTTATTAATGGAGATGCTGATCATAATTTTAAAGTAGTAGAATTTAAATCTGATTCATGGACTCATATAGAAATTCCTTTTAGCGACGTAGGTAGTCCAGATGTATTAAGTAAAATAGGATGGCAGGAATTTGGTGGTTTTGGTGGAAACACAATCTTACTTGATGATATTGGATTGGTATTAAAATAATTGTGAAGGATTCTAAAAAATAATTCGATAATTAGTTGAGTTCGTTTATTAGAATCCATAATTAAAAACTAAAAGAGAATATTTATGAAAAATATATATAATAAAATAAAACATATTGCTATATGTACCTTTTTGGCTGTTTCAGTTTCTTCTTGTAATAATGATATAGAAGATATTGGAGGGACAGAACAAAATTATAACACTGCATACGGATTGCTTCAGGCAAATAGTAATTTAACTACGTTTGCAAAGGCAATAAAGTTAACCGGCTTGGA
The DNA here is from genome assembly GCF_946478785.1 of uncultured Flavobacterium sp. The sequence goes on along the minus strand of NZ_CAMLDD010000023.1, from coordinate 5,692 downwards.
ATCGACATTAAATACCGGTGATGATTTTACCTACTTTGTTCCTAATGATGCTACTTTCGACGCTTATTTGGTCGATAACGGTTATGTAAATGATTTAGGGTATTCAGATATTAATTTGGTTCCTGTAGAAGATTTAAAACAACTTGTTTTAAGTCATATTGTTAAAGATGCTAAAAAGAGAGTAGCTAAACTTGAAGGTGTTGAAGCTGATTATTTAGAAACAGGTGATTATGCTACAATGGCAAATGCAGTAAATCCTGATTTATATTTATTGAGTATCAATGTAGCCAATGGTGTTTTGAAGGTTAATGGGTCTGGTAAAGAGGCACCAGGATTAGATTATTACGGGACAAATGGTTTTTTAAATGTTTTAAGTAATGTAATTGAATTGACCCCTCCGGCTCCGGTAATTACCAGTCTGTCACAAGTATTAGCTTCTCCAGGGGACGTTATTACAATTACAGGGCAAAATTTTGTAAAAGTTAAGAGCGTAAAGTTCGGATCTACTGCAGCCGCAATTACTGTAGTGTCTAGGACAGAAATACAGGTAACTGTTCCATCTGATTTTGATTCGTATGCTCTTGTTACTGTAGATACTGATTTTGGCGTATCTGCTCCAAGTGGTATAGGTCTAAAATATTTGCTATACGAAGACTCATTGAAAGGCACCGGCGGTGGCTGGGGAGGTGAAGTTATCTGGCAAAGTACCGAAAAAGTTAGCAGAGGGACGTATTCAATTAAAAAAGTAATAGGAGGTTGGGAAGGAATTACTATGAAGTCTAATATACTTCTAAATACTGCGGATTATCAATTTGTTAAAATGTCTGTTTTTTCTACTGAAAGCACTAAGATTTTTGTTAATATAAATAGTGCTGATTTATATAATTCTGCTAAAGGTACAACAGTTACTTTGGTGCCAGGTCAATGGAATAATATTTCAATCCCTATCTCTGATTTGCATCCTGAACTTATAGTTGGAGGAAATTTTGATGAAATACTTATTCAGGAATTTTCGGGAATCTCACTAACTCCTGGTAGTGTTCTTTATTTTGATGATATCGGATTTTTATAAAATATGATTTGTTTAATTTGAGTTAGTCTAAAATGTTCCCTGATTGAAAAATTTGGGAACATTTTTTGTAAATGTGTTATAAATTTAAAAAAATGAAAAAAATAATTTTTGTGCTGGCTTTAGGAATATCAGTTTTAGGTTTCAGCCAGGGAAACATGCATACACAAACAGGAGGAAAATTTGAAGGCATGGCAATGACACCCCCAATGGGCTGGAACTCATGGAATACTTTTGCAACCAATATCGATGAAAAACTTGTAAAAGAAACGGCAGATATTATGGTTTCTTCAGGAATGGCTGCTGCAGGTTATAATTATATAGTACTGGACGATGGCTGGATGGCTAAAGAACGTGATGCTAATGGAGATTTGGTTCCTGATCCGGTTAAATTTCCAAACGGTATGAAAGCAGTAATCGATTATGTACATAGTAAAGGATTAAAATTTGGATTGTACAATTGTGCAGGAATTCAAACGTGTGCAGGATATCCAGGAACCCGTGGTTATGAATATCAGGATGCCCGTTTTTATGCTAAGCTAGGAATCGATTTTCTAAAATATGATTGGTGTAATACAAAAGGAATTACAGCTCCAGAAGCTTATACAACAATGAGTAACGCCTTAAAAACTGCCGGAAGACCTATTGTTTTTAGTCTTTGCGAATGGGGAGATAATCAACCATGGGAGTGGGGAAAACCTGTTGGAAATCTTTGGAGGATCTCAGGAGATATTTATCCTTGCTTTGATTGCGAATTTAAACATCCCGAAAACTGGTCATCCTGGGGATTCATGAAAATTGCCGACATGCGTAAAGACATTCGTAAATATTCAGGTCCTGATCATTGGAATGATTTTGATATGATGGAAGTAGGCAATGAAATGAATGATACCGAAGATAAGACACATTTTAGTTTATGGTGCATGCTGGCATCGCCATTGTTTAGTGGAAATGATTTTAGAAAAATGTCTAAAGAAACATTGGCAATTTTAACCAACAAAGAATTAATTGCGGTAAATCAGGATAAATTAGGTATTCAGGGTTTTAGATATCAGGCTGAGGATGGATTAGAAGTTTGGGTGAAGCCCTTATCTGATGGAAATTGGGCGGTTACTTTTTTAAACAGAAGTGATGTTGCTAAAAAAATCAATTTTGATTGGAAAAAACACTTAATCAAAGATGTAGATTTTGGTTATGAAGCCGACTTTAATAAAACAGTTTTTAAGCTAAAAGACCTATGGAAGAATAAAGAAGTGGGAAATACAAAAAAGAATTTTACAGCCGATATTGCTTCTCACGATGTTATCACACTCAGATTAATTCCATAATACTCTTTAATATGAAATCAAAGACTAAACTTTTTGTCACTGTCTTATTATTAATGCTTTGTTTTGCCAATGCACAGTTTGTAAAAAAGCATGGTCAGTTAAGTGTTCAGGGGACTAAATTGACAGATAAAAATAATAATCCGGTAGTTTTGCGCGGAATGAGTTTCGGCTGGCATAGTATGTGGCCAAGATTTTACAATGAAAAAGCGGTTAGTTGGCTAAAAAAAGATTTCAACTGCAATGTTGTTCGTGCCGCTATGGGAATCGAATTAGGAAGGATGTCCTATATAAAGGAGCCACAGTTTTCAAAAGATAAAATAGAAGCGGTTATAAAAGGGGCTATAAAATCTGATATATATGTTATTATCGATTGGCATAGTCACAATGTTAATCTAAAAGAAGCTACAGCCTTTTTTGAAGAAATGTCTAAAAAGTATGGTAAATATCCAAATATTATATATGAAATATTTAATGAGCCAGATCATGAGACTTGGTGGGAAGTTAAAACGTATGCCGAAGAAATAATTAAGGTAATTAGGGAAAATGATCCTGATAATATTATTCTAGTTGGATGCCCTCATTGGGATCAGGACGTAAATCTTCCTGCTGCAGATCCTATTATGGGATATAACAATTTAATGTATACACTGCACTTTTATGCTGCTACTCACGGAAAAGATTTGAGAGACAGGACTGATGAAGCAATAAAGAGCGGTTTGCCAATTTTTGTTTCAGAATCTGCCGGTATGGAGGCAACTGGTGATGGCCCTTTAAATATGGAAGCATGGCAGGAATATATTGATTGGATGGAATCCCGAAAATTAAGCTGGATCACATGGTCAGTGTCTGATAAAGATGAAACTTGTTCGATATTAAAGAAAGCTGCTAAATCTGAAGGCAAATGGAAGGATTCAGATTTAAAAGAGTCGGGTATCAAGGTTCGCGAATTTTTAAGAAAATATAACTCGAAGGAGTAATAAGTCATTTCCTCCTATGAAAAGCCTGTTCGTTTGAACAGGCTTTCTTGTTTTATCAAGGTTTGTAACAGTTGTAGGTTAATTTATCTCTTCTTTTTTTTGTAAGAATTTTGACTGAGGTGTTGTATGTGGAATATTTTAAATTTTTTAGTTCTTATATAAGGTCTATTTGTTTTTAAATAATGATACCCCTATTTTTTAGGGGGTGTTGTTTATTTTTTTGATTTAATTGGTTAAAAATTGTAGTCTTTTTATGGTTTTGTTTTAAGGTGACCTTTATTTTTTCATAGTTAATGGTGAAAATTCGTTATAGTATTTTTAAAAACCAATCCGTATAAATGTGAAATAACGATTATTTTTAATTTAATTTTTGTAATCCGTAATTCTTCTTCTTAAAGATCAAAAAAGTAGTTTTCAATTCTTGTACTCATACAAAAGTTAATAAATTCGCTGAAGAAAATGATGAAGATTTAGACGGATTTGAAGTTCAAAAGTAGAATCATATTATATAATAAGAGATAAAAATTTAACTAACCAGAATCAATTAATAACTAAAACCAATTTACACATGAAAAAAGTATTATTTATTTTATCATTAGCCTTAACAACAAGTTTTGCATTTGCACAAGAAGAGGATGCATCAGAAACAACTCCTCTGGAAATTTCCGGTTCCGGGGATATATATTATAAATATGATTTTGCTAAAGTTCCTAATATTCCAACAAGCTTTGCAACAGATCAAAATTCTGTTTCTTTAGGAATGTTAGATATTGCATTGAAGAAAAAAATAAAAAACATTTCTTTTGTAGGTGAAATTTCTTTTGGACCAAGAGGGCAGAGACAATCAATTCTAAACGATCCAGGTGTAGTGTATGATGTAAATGGTGATCCTATTGAGAGTACTTCTGGGGATTCATTCCACCTCCAAAATTTGTATGCGACTTATGCAGTTTCTGATAAACTGAGTTTAACTGCAGGTTATATGGGAACATTCATTGGGTATGAAGTAATCTCTCCAGTTGGTAACTTTCACTACTCAACTTCTTATATGTTTACTAACGGACCATTCCAAAATGCTGGTATTAAAGCAAATTATGCCATAACGGAGAAATTTGGAGCAATGGTAGGTTTGTTTAATGACTCGTGGAATGCGTATCAAGCTGATCCTATAAAAGGATTAAATGCTGTAGGAGGTCAATTGTCTTATGTAGGTGATAAAGCCAGTGCTTATTTGAATTTTATGGATGGATCTGTAAGTGGTACTATTGCTGATTTGACTGCAACATTCCAATTAACCGAAAAATTCAAATTAGGTTTAAACGCTGCTGATTTTTCGAATGAAGGCGATGTTGGTTATTCAGGAGCAGCTTTATACCCATCTTTTGCGATCAGTGATGCTTTTGCTTTAGGAGTGCGTGGAGAATACTTTAAATACAAAGAAGGTTCTGGAGATACAAGTGTTACAGCTTTTACTTTGTCAGGGAATTATAAAATAAACGGTTTGACTATTATTCCAGAGTTTAGACTTGATTCTAATTCTGATGAAGTTCTGTTCGTAGATTCTGATTTAGCGCCTGCTAAATCTGCTTCTCAAGTACTTATAGCTTTAGTTTACGGTTTCTAAAATTTATAATAAAATAATGCTACCAGAGGATCATTCTTTGGGTTAATTGCTACAACATACTCTTTTAGAGATAAAGATTGATATTTTTTTTTTTTTGGAAGCTGTCAAAAATTGTAAAATTTTTGGCAGCTTTTTTATTGCTCAAAATTTTTTACATTTCAATTAGGTTTTACTTCGAGTTTGTTTAGCTGAATATTAGTTTTTGGATGCAAAGTTTTTGATAGCCAAATGTATGGATAAGGGGTCATTCATTAAGTTATATGACTGTCCGCTAAGCGGACTAATACCCAATAAAGGACGCAGATGACACGGATTAGACGGATTTTCGCTGCTATTAAAATCCGATTTTTATCGGTTTAAATCGTGTCATCCGTGTGCCATTCTTAAAATTGGTACAAGTAACGGATAGTCATATCAAGTTAAATGAGCCACTATTAACAGGATATAGGAAAAAAAGTGTTGTATGACTAGTAACAGTTCAGGGACTTATATCACGTATTTTGTTTCTAACCATTATAAATATAAAATAATCCAATTTTTTAGCTTCCTCTCCTTTGGAGAGGGATGGGGTGAGGTAATTCTAAATGGTATAACTATTTTGGAGGATCTTGGATAATTAAAAAGAGCGCTCTTGACTTCTGAACTGCCCCCAAAAAGTTAGACACTATTTGGGGGCATTTTTATGGAAAGAAAG
>NZ_CAMLDD010000022.1 GCF_946478785.1 uncultured Flavobacterium sp. | reverse complement strand
GAACATGATCGTGTCTTCTGCCGATTTGTCCAATAGCGACAAGACAGACGGTTTCTTAAAAAAATCCTCAGTTTTACAGAAAAACAATTTCAGCGGAGCATTCCTGCAGGCAGGAGTTGCAGAACTTACCATGGCAGCAATCGCCAACGGAATCGCCCTTCACGGAGGTGTTATTCCTGTTGTGGCGACCTTTTTTGTGTTTTCAGATTATATGAAACCGGCCATTCGTCTGGCTGCGATTCAGGAACTTCCGGTAAAATATGTCTGGACACACGATTCCTTCCGCGTAGGCGAAGACGGACCAACACACCAGCCTATCGAGCAGGAAGCGCAGATTCGTTTATTGGAGAAAATCAAGAACCATTCGGGAGAACAGAGTTTACTGGCCTTGCGTCCGGCAGATGCTATAGAGACTTCCGTTGCCTGGCAGATGGCACTCGAAAACAAGAAAACACCAACCGGACTTATTCTTTCCAGACAGGATATTAAGGATCTTCCATCCAATGGAAAATCCAGATTTGAAGAGGCATCTAAGGCAAAAAAAGGAGGTTATCTGGTAAAAGAAACCCAAAATCCAGACATTACCCTGATTGCCAACGGATCTGAAGTAGCAACATTGATTGATGCAGCCGCAGAACTTGAAAGCACGATGCAGATCAAGATAAATGTGGCATCAATAATTTCTGAAGGACTGTTCAGGTCACAGCCAAAAGAATACCAGCAGAGTGTTGTTCCAACAAACGGACTGGTCTTCGGACTTACTGCCGGGCTTCCGGTTAATCTGGAAAATCTGGTTGGAAGCAACGGAAAGGTATTCGGACTGGATCATTTTGGGTATTCGGCACCGGCTTCGGTTCTGGATCAGAAATTTGGTTTTACCAGTAAAAATGCGGCTGAACAAATCAATGCATACTTAAAAGAAAACAATTTTAATTCATTAAAATAAAAAGAAAGCATGAAATTTTTTATAGATACAGCAAACTTAAAAGATATTAAAGAAGCCAACGATTTAGGAGTTTTGGATGGTGTTACGACAAATCCGTCATTAATGGCAAAGGAAGGAATTATGGGAGCCCAAAATATTTTGGATCACTATATAAAAATTTGTGAATTAGTTGATGGCGATGTAAGTGCCGAAGTTATTTCAACAGATTTTGAAGGAATGGTTGCCGAAGGTGAAAAGTTAGCTGCACTGCATCCACAAATTGTGGTAAAAATTCCGATGATTAAAGATGGTGTAAAAGCAATTAAATATTTTTCAAACAAAGGAATCAGAACCAATTGTACTTTGGTGTTTTCATCAGGACAAGCTTTGTTGGCAGCAAAAGCAGGTGCAACCTATGTGTCACCCTTCATTGGAAGATTAGATGATATTTCGACAGATGGAATGAATTTGATTGAAGAAATCAGGCTTATTTATGATAATTATGGTTTTGAAACTCAGATATTGGCGGCTTCAGTTCGAAATGTAATGCATATTATCAATTGTGCAAAAACCGGATCAGATGTTATTACAGGGCCTTTGAGCGCGATCGAAGGTTTATTGAAGCATCCGTTAACAGATATTGGATTAGCTACTTTTTTGGCAGATTATCAAAAAGGGAATAGTTAAAATAAAAAGTGAATTAGTTTATTTAAATAGTAGTTTTATTGTAGTAAAAACCCTGAAAGCTTGTGACTTTCAGGGTTTTGTTTTTGATGTATTTTACAGATCAAGGAATCAATGACCTGATTATTCCGTGTTTTGTTTTTATAAATTCAGAACAAAATCGTTAAGTAATTTTTCCTCATATTTTTCTTTGTTGAATGTATATAAGTAGGATCCTTTTCTGGAAGACTGCATGTCTTTTTCTTCCAGTTTATTTAAAATTTCCAAAGAATTGATTTTACTGATAAAGTTACGTTTATCCAATTCCTTACTTAAAATTGCTTCATATAGTTCTAACAATTGGCGCATCGTGAATTTTTCAGGCAGTAATTCAAATCCGATTGGTTTTATCGAAGTTCTGTAACGCAATCTTCTAATGGCATGTTGCACCATTTCGTTGTGGTCAAAAATAAGATTTGGAGCATCAGCTATACTAAACCACTCGGCATGATAATTTTTAATCAATTCAGTATTATGGTTTTCAATATTAATTAAGGCATAATAGGAAACAGAAATAGTTCTGTCTACGGGATCACGATCTATTTCGCTGTACGCATGCAGCTGTTCCATATAAATATCATGCAACCCGGTATAGGTATTCAAAATTCGAATGGCGGCATCGTCTAGTATTTCGTCGCGTTTTAAAAAACCTCCAATTAAAGACCATTTTCCTTTTTCAGGTTCGAAGTCCCTCTTGATCAAAAGTATTTTTAGCCCTTGATGGTCAAATCCAAAAATGATACAATCTACGGCCAATAAAACCTTATCCGCAGAACTATAACTGTTTATCATATTTTATATTTTATTTGGTAAATATATAAACTTCCTTAAAAATGTTGTAATAATAATGTGTTTTTTACACTTAATTAAAAGCCATACTTGAAATTAATGGTTAATTAAGATGCTTCAAATGTAATGTAAACTGTAAATGTTTTAATTTATTTTTACGAAACTGTTTATTCAAAATTAATTTCACACTTATTTTAAGAAATGCATTTTTTTGAGTCACTATTATTGTTATATTTACAAATGTAAAAACCACACTTAAATCATTACATTTTAAATTTAATTTTATTTGGTTTTCCTAAATGTATTGTATAATTAAAACTAATTTCAAACTAAAAAACATGAAAAAGACATTATTAATCACATTTCTCTTTATTTTTTTTAATCAAATCACCTTCGCACAGAAAGAAATTACTACCATCACATTAAAAAATGATGATAAAGCTCCTACAATCAACAAAAACATATACGGACATTTTGCTGAACATTTAGGTCGCTGTATTTACGGAGGTTTTTTTGTAGGGGATACTTCAAAAATCCCAAATACTAAAGGAGTTAGAAATGATATTATTGCGGCTTTAAAAGATTTAAAAATTCCGAATTTAAGATGGCCGGGAGGTTGCTTTGCCGACACGTATCATTGGAAAGACGGAATTGGGCCTCAGGAACAAAGACCAACCATTGTAAACAAATGGTGGGGTGGCGTTACTGAAGATAATAGTTTTGGAACCCATGACTTTTTAAATATGTGCGAACTTCTGGGAACAGAACCGTATTTGTCAGGAAATGTAGGGAGCGGAACTGTTCAGGAACTTGCGGATTGGGTACAGTACACCAACTTTAGCGGTAAAAGTCCGATGAGTGATTTGCGTAAAAAGAACGGTAGAACTGAACCATGGAAAGTTAAATTCTGGGGAATAGGAAATGAAGCCTGGGGCTGTGGAGGAAACATGACAGCGGAATATTATGCCGGAGAATACCGCAAATTTGCCACTTTCATGTCAGATTGGGAAAATACTGGTGGCATTACCCGAATTGCATCAGGAGCAAGCAGTGATGATTATAACTGGACAGAAGTTTTAATGAAAAATATTCCGCATAATATGTTAGGAGGAGTTGGTGTTCATCATTATGCTGTAATCAACTGGAATAAAAAAGGAGATGGAGTTGATTTTAGTGAGGAGCAATATTTTAAAACAATGCAATCAGCATTAAAAATGGAAGAACTGGTTGCCAAACATTCTGCTGTAATGGACAAATACGATCCTGAGAAAAAAGTAGCTATGATGGTTGACGAATGGGGTGGTTGGTATGAAGTAGAAAAAGGAACAAACCCGGGATTTTTATACCAGCAAAATACAATGAGAGATGCAGTTTTGGCCGGATCAACACTTAATATTTTCAACAATCATGCAGACAGGGTTCAAATGGCAAATTTAGCACAGTGTGTTAACGTATTACAGGCAGTTATTTTAACTGATAAAGCAAAAATGATTACCACACCTACTTATCATGTAATGAAAATGTATGCTGTGCATCAAGACGCAAAATTATTACCGATAAGTTTTCAATCGCCATTGTATACGGTTAATGGAGAAACACTTCCTGCAGTATCAGCTTCTGCTTCAAAAGATAAGAGCGGAGCAATTCATATTTCATTAGTAAATGTTGATGCAAAAAATAAAAACAAAATAGAAATTGATGTGAAAGATCTTGGAGTTAAAAACTTCTCAGGAACAGTAATTACATCTGCTAAATTGCAGGATTACAATTCATTCGATACACCAAATAAAATTATCCCAACAGTTTTCAAAGGTTTCGAAAACAAAAAGGGAAAACTTGAAATTACCATTCCTCCTTTCTCAGTAGTTGTTTTAGAAGGAAAATAAATTGTTTTTTTTATTTCTGATGGCGCTTGATTACAAGAATAAAATCTATTTATATGCAGTTAGAATCGTTGAAAAAGCCTTGCCAAAATGAAATTTATCAATTGATTTAAAAGGAGGTCAGGTTGGATGGGAAAGAAACAGCTCTTATTTTTAAAGGAGATAGGCTCGATGATGAGATCTTTTGCATCTCCAACGAAAATTAGCCTAAAAGAAGACTGATTTAAGCGGAATGGACAGCGAAATTCAATACAATTTCCCTGTCTATTCTGCTACTATTTTGAAAATAAAAATGAAATAATCGCAACTGAATGAATCTATAATTGGCGTTTGTTTTTTGTTTTGAAATTAAATCATTGTTTTGATGCATTATTTGAAAAAAACAGAAGACTAATTTTAATTAAGTGTTTTTTGTACACTTATAAATAATTATACTATATTTGTCTCATTAAAATGAATTTCTAAATGAAAAATTACGTTATAGGATTAGATTACGGAACAGATTCTGTTCGTGCGGTGTTAATAGATACTGAAAATGGTCAGGAATTGGCATCAAATGTTTCTCATTACAAAAGATGGAAGAATAAGCAATACTGTGATGCATCGATCAATCAGTTTCGTCAGCATCCTTTGGATCATATTGAAGGACTGGAAATTACGATTCAGACTGTTGTAAAGGAAAGTGGTGTTGATTCTTCTTTAATAAAAGGAATCTGTATCGATACAACAGGATCTTCTCCGGTTCCGGTTACGAAAGAAGGAATTCCTTTGGCTTTGACAAAAGGTTTTGAAGAGAATCCAAATGCGATGATGGTGTTGTGGAAAGACCATACTTCGATAAATGAAGCAAACGAAATCAACGAACTGGCAGTAAGCTGGGGCGGAGAAAACGTAACAAAATATGTTGGTGGAATTTACTCATCAGAATGGTTTTGGGCAAAAATACTGCACATTGCAAGAGAAGATGAAGCCGTTCGAAATGCAGCGCACACCTGGATGGAGCACTGCGATTTAATGACCTATTTATTGATTGAAGATAAAGATTTAAAAACATTCAAAAGAAGCCGTTGCGCAGCGGGTCACAAAGCAATGTGGCACGAAGACTGGAACGGACTTCCTCCGGTTGAGTTTTTAGAAAAACTACATCCTTATTTAGCAACACTTCGCGGAAATTTATATGATGAAACGTATACTTCTGATTTAGTTGCCGGAAATTTAAGCAAAGAATGGGCAGATCGTTTAGGACTTACAACCGATACAGTTGTAGCTGTTGGAACTTTCGACGCACATTCAGGAGCTGTTGGGGCTAAAATTGGCGAAAATACTTTGGTTCGCGTTATGGGAACTTCAACTTGTGATATTTTGGTTGGTTCTTATGATGAAGTAGGTACAAAAACCGTTCGCGGAATCTGCGGCCAAGTTGACGGCTCAGTGATTCCCGGATTTATTGGTCTTGAGGCAGGACAATCTGCTTTTGGCGATTTATTGGCCTGGTACAAAGAATTATTGATGTGGCCAACAGAACAATTGTTAGGTTCATCTTCTATTTTAAATGATGCCCAAAAAGAACAGTTAAGAGAAGAATTCAGCGATAAATTAATTGTAGAATTAACAAAAGAAGCTGAAAAGATTCCGTTGTCTGAAAGTATACCAACCGCTTTAGACTGGATTAACGGACGCAGAACTCCGGATGCTAATCAGGAAATAAAAAGCGCTATTTCAAACTTATCTTTAGGATCAAAAGCGCCTCATATTTTTAAAGCTTTGGTAAATGCAATTTGTTTTGGATCTAAAAAAATCGTGGACCGTTTTGAAGAAGAAGGAGTAAAAATTGACAGCGTTATCGGAATTGGCGGTGTTGCACGTAAATCTCCTTTTATTATGCAGACTCTGGCTAACGTTTTAAACAAGCCAATAAAAGTAGCCTTATCAGATCAGGCACCTGCTTTGGGAGCAGCAATTTATGCCGCTGTAGCTTCCGGAATTTATTCAAATGTTATTGAAGCAAGCCAAAAAATGGGAAGTCCTTTTGAAAGTGAATATACCCCAGAACTTGACAAAGTGGCTGCTTACAACAAATTACTTTTAGCATACGACCAATTAAGTGCTTTTGCAGATCCATCTATTAAAATTACAGAAAATGAGTTCTCTCTATAAAGATTTAAAACAAGAATGTTACGAAGCCAACATGCAGTTAAATGCATTGAATCTGGTGGTTTATACTTTTGGAAATGTAAGTGCTGTCGACAGAAAAAATGGTGTTTTTGCCATAAAACCAAGCGGTGTTCCTTACGAAGATTTAAAACCGGAAGATATTGTAATTGTGGATTTTGACAACAACATTATCGAAGGAACGATGCGTCCGTCATCAGACACCAAAACGCATGCTTACTTATACAAAAACTGGCCAAACATTGGAGGCGTTGCACACACACACGCAACCTATTCTGTAGCCTGGGCACAATCTCAGCGTGATATTCCAATTTTTGGAACCACACATGCAGACCATTTAACAGCTGATATTCCGTGTGCTCCGCCAATGGCAGATGCACTGATTGAAGGAAACTACGAACACAATACCGGAATTCAGATTTTGGATTGTTTTAAAGAAAAAAACCTTTCGTACGAAGAAGTAGAAATGGTTTTGATAGGAAATCACGGTCCGTTTGCCTGGGGTAAAAACGCCGCAAAAGCAGTTTACAACAGCAAAGTTTTAGAAGTCGTAGCCGAAATGGCGTACCTGACTTTACAAATAAACCCGAATGCACCAAGACTGAAAGATTCATTGATAAAGAAGCATTACAACCGTAAACACGGGAAAGATTCGTATTACGGACAGTAAAAAGCTTGTTTCAGGTTTCAGGTTTTTTTTGTTTCAAGTTATTGGAACGTGAAAACTGAAACTTGAAACTTGAAACAAAGAAAACTAAAACAAAAAAATAACCAATTAAATAACAAAGATTTTCCGCATTTCAAAACTTGAAACTTGAAACTTGAAACAAGGAAAACTTGAAACAAAATAAAAAACATGATTGACATTTCTCAAAAAGAAGTTTGGTTTGTAGTAGGAAGCCAGGAATTATACGGTGAAGAAACACTAAGAAAAGTAGCAGAACATTCTCAGATAATTGCAAAAGGATTAGATGCAACATCTAACATTCCGGTAAAAGTAGTTTATAAAGATGTTGTAAAATCTCCATCTCAAATATTAGATGTTTGTTTAGCGGCAAACAACACTAAAAACTGTATCGGAATCATCGCCTGGATGCATACTTTCTCTCCTGCTAAAATGTGGATTGGAGGATTAAGTATTCTGAAAAAACCATTATGTCATTTACACACACAATACAACGCTGAAATTCCGTGGGGATCTATCGATATGGATTTCATGAACTTAAACCAATCGGCTCACGGAGATCGTGAATTTGGCTTTATCATGTCAAGAATGCGCAAAAAACGTAAAGTGGTTGTTGGGCATTGGGAAGACGAAAGAGTACAGAAAAAATTAGGAATCTGGACAAGAGTTGCTTTAGGATGGGACGAACTTCAGAACCTGAAAGTAGCTCGTATTGGAGACAATATGCGTGAAGTTGCCGTTACAGAAGGTGATAAAGTAGAAGCTCAAATTCGTTTCGGAATGTCGGTTAACGGTTTTGATTCTTCTGATGTTACCAAACATATTGAAAAAGTTACGGATAAAGAATTGAATGATTTATTAGCGGTTTACGAACAATCATATAGTTTGACGGATGCTTTAAAAGAAGGCGGAGCACAAAGAAGCTCACTTGCGGAAGCAGCAAAAATAGAATTAGGATTAAGAGCTTTCCTTGAAGAAGGAGGTTTCGGAGCCTTTACTGATACGTTTGAAAATCTTGGAGTTTGGAAACAATTACCTGGAATTGCAACACAAAGATTAATGGCTGACGGTTACGGTTTTGGTGGAGAAGGCGACTGGAAAACTGCTGCAATGGTTCGTGCTTTAAAAGTAATGAACGTTGGTCTTGAAGGAGGAACTTCTTTCATGGAAGATTACACCTACCATTTTACACCTCAAAAATCATATGTTTTAGGATCACACATGTTGGAAATCTGTCCTTCTATTGCTGATGGAAAACCTTCATGCGAAGTACATCCTCTTGGAATTGGTGGTAAAGAAGATCCTGCCCGTTTGGTGTTTAATTCACCTGCAGGTGATGCTATCAATGTTTCGTTGGTGGATATGGGGAACCGTTTCCGTTTAATCGTGAACGAAGTTGAAGCAATCAAACCGATGGCTGAATTGCCAAAACTTCCGGTTGCAAGAGTTTTATGGGATTGCAAGCCAAACTTGGATATTGCAGCAACAGCCTGGATTTTGGCAGGAGGAGCACATCATACCGTATACAGCCAGGCAGTGACTACAGAATTCATGGAAGATTTTGCTGATATCGCCGGAATTGAATTATTGGTGATTGATGAAAAAACAACCATTAGAGATTTTAAAGATAAAATTAATGCCAACGAAGCGTACTACCATACGTTTCAACACGGATTGTAATCTGGTCAAAAGTTGAAAGTCTTAAAGTCATAAAGTTTAATTAACTTTGAATTATCTGACTTTAAGACTTTCGTCTTTATGACTTTACTAACTTAAAAAAACCAATATTTATGAATGTATTAAAACGTTGTGCTTTCGGAATTACTATAATCGGTTTGGCAACACTTTCTGTTCAATGTAAAAGCGATAAAAAAATGGATGCAACCACAACTCAAGAAGCAAAAGATTCTGTAACAATTGTAAAATCTGATTACGGAACAACTCCAAAAGGAGAAAAAATTGAAAGCTACAAGCTGAAAAACCAAAACGGAATGGAAGTAGATATCATCACTTTTGGTGGTATTATCACGGATTTGAAAGTGCCAAATAAAGACGGTGTTTCTGAAAATGTAGTTACCGGATTTAATTCTTTGGAACAATACATGAAACCAAACCCGTTTTTTGGAGCATTGATCGGACGTTTCGGAAACCGAATTGCAAAAGGTAAATTTACATTAGACGGTAAAGAATATCAATTAGCGATCAACAATGAAACAAATGCTTTACACGGAGGACCGGAAGGTTTTTTCAGGGCAGTTTGGAAAGCAGAAGAAGCTAAATCCGGAGAAGCAGCTGTTTTGAAATTATCTTATCTAAGTAAGGATATGGAAGAAGGCTATCCTGGAAATTTAAAGGTTATAGTAACGTATACTTTAACAAAAAACAACGAATTGGAAGTGCTTTATGAAGCGACTACAGACAAAAAGACCGTTGTCAATTTAACACAGCATACGTATTTTAACTTATCTGGTGATTTCTCTAAAACGATTTTGGATCACGAATTGACTTTAAATGCGGATAAAATAGTTCCGGTTGATGCTACTTTAATTCCAACAGGAGTATTACAAGATGTTACCAACACACCATTCGATTTCAGAAAACCAAAATTAATTGGTAAAGATATCAATGCTAAAGATGAGCAATTAGTAAGAGGAAAAGGATACGACCATTGCTGGGTTTTGAACAATCCTGAAAAAGGAAAAACAGTTATTGCAAAAGCTTACCATCCTGCAAGCGGAAGAGTTTTAGAAATGACTACAGACGAGCCTGGAATTCAGTTCTACTCAGGTAATTTCCTTGACGGAACTCTACCAATGCGTAACGGCGGAACTTATGCGCACAGAACAGCTTTTTGTTTAGAAACACAACATTACCCTGATTCTCCTAACCAGAAAGACTTTCCAACGACAGTTTTAAACCCTGGCGAAAATTATAAAACTAAGACGACTTTTAAGTTTTCTGTAAAAAAATAAGTTAAATCAGTTTTGTTAGTTTAATTTCAAAAACCTCGAAAGTTGTGCTCGAGGTTTTTTTGTGTCTTGTTTTTGGGTATTTATACTTGATTGATTTTGTGGAATTCTTTTTTACATTTGATGACATATGTAATTAAAAATAAACCTCTTTAATTTATTTATTTCAATTTAGTAAAACTTACTTCTAGTATAAAGAATTAGAAGATAAGCAAATTGGAACAAATTAGAAAATTTAATTAATGAAAACACACATTGAAAAAATTATTTTTGTCAATAGAGCACCATTTGATAAATTGGAAGTAGATTTTGTAGAAAATGAGATAGCAGTCTTAACAGCAATAAACGGCAGTGGGAAAACCACTTTATTATCCCATATTGTTGATGCTTTGCATGAAATGGCGAGGCCACATTTCGAGAATGAATTTCAAGAAAAAGCAAATCAGTTTTACAGAGTTTCTTCTCCTATTTATAACCTGATTCCAAATCAACCATCATTTTTTTATATAAGATTTAGGACGACAGAAGGAGTAATTGACTATGTAGATGTAAGAAACGAATGTACTATAGATCAATATAATTTAGCAATTCAAATTAGTGATAAAATCCAATTTAATGAACTTACTAATTCGCTTAAAGCCGTAGGTAATGTAAAAAAAGTATCAAATAATTTCAATAAAGAAATCGCTATTAAATTATTTAACAACAATATTATCACATACTTTCCTGCATACAGATATGAATTACCAGGCTATTTAAATGAACCATATAAAATTAATTTAGATTTTAAGAAATTTTCAGGTTATTCAGATTATTTGTTAAATCCAATTGAAGTAATTACGGGTTTGCCTCAATTAGCTAATTGGATTATGGATATTGTTTTAGACATGAGAATGAATAGGGCAGGTCAAGATGATATGATGTTTATGAACTTAAATAACTTAATTTCCCAAACCTTAATTTCAAAAAACCTTGGGCCATTAAGGTTAGGCGTTGGTCCACGAGGTCATGGTAGTACTAGAATACAAATAATAAATGCAACAAATGAAGAACAATTATACCCTACAATATTTAATCTTTCATCTGGTGAATCATCGATGATTTGTTTATTTGGAGAAATATTAAAACAAGCTGATAGATATCGGAACAATATTAGTTTACAAGATATAACAGGTATTGTGCTGATTGATGAAATAGATAAACATTTGCATATAAAATTACAAAAAGAAGTTTTGCCGAAATTATTTAGTCTTTTTCCAAATGTTCAATTTATAGTAAGTTCACATTCCCCTTTTCTGAGCATGGGACTTGCGGAAGAAGTTAAGGAAAGATCTAAAATAATAAACCTTGACAATAATGGAATTTCAGTTGATCCTACTTCTAATGCACTTTATATTGAAGTATATAATATGATGGTGGGAGAAAATGAAAGGTTTAAAGAAATGTATAATTCATTAAATGAGGAAATTGTTAGGAGTACCGTTCCACTAATTATAACAGAAGGAAAAACCGATGCTCAGCATATTAAGAAAGCAAAAGAAATATTAAATATTAATGACTGTGAAGTTGTGTTTTATGATATCATTGGAGATTGGGGAGATAGTAAGCTAAGGACACTGTTAGAGCAGGTTTCAAAAGTTAATCAAAAAAGAAAAATTATTGGAATATTTGACAGAGATGATATAGCAATCGTAAATGATATAGAAAGTGATGGTCAATTTTTTAAAAAATATACAAATAACATTTTTGGAATGTGTATTCCTTTAGTTAATGAAAATCTGTATGGTAGTCTAATTTCTATAGAACATTACTATCCAAAAGAAATCTTATTGAAACAGGACATGCATAAAAGAAGATTATTTCTTGGTGAAGAGTTTCACAATAGTGGAAATAGTATCGATGGCATCTACCAAACAAAAACAAGTAAAATTCAACATAAGGTGACAGTAAATGGAATCATTGATGAAAAAGTGTTTTATTCATCAGACTTAGCTCAAACTAATTCAGTAGCATTAACTAAAGCTAGTTTTGCTGATTTAGTTGAGAAAGATAGGAAATTTATAGAAGACTTTGATTTTAGTACTTTTGAAGTTATTTTTGATAGAATCAAGAACCTATTAGAACAAACTACCCTAGAGTAATAAGATATTAAGTTATGCATTTGATTTTTTATAGTTTATGAAAATATTGAGTAACATAATCTTTTTTGATTAAGACAGTTAGAGAGTTATTAGTAACTATTAAACTCAAAAATATAAAATGATTTCTAAACATCAATTCAAAGCAGAGGCTAAATGGACTTCAAATCAAAATGAAAATTCAACAAAAAGATTCTACGCCAAAAGCCACAAAATTAAAATCGAAGGAAAACCAGTTTTGAATGTTTCGGCAGCGAAAGCTTTCAAAGGCGATCCTGAATTATACAATCCTGAGGATTTGCTTTTAAGCAGTTTGGTTTCCTGCCACATGATGTCATACTTATATGTGTGTTCACAAAACGGAATCGAAGTTTTAGAATATTCAGATAACGCCGAAGCAACGCTAGAAGTTGCTCCAGACGGAAGCGGTCGTTTTACTGAAGTTCGTTTATATCCCAAAGTTACAATTGCAAATCCGGATAAAATTAAGGAAGCTTTAGAGCTGCATACAAAAGCCAATCAATTGTGTTTTATAGCCAACTCCTGTAATTTTCCTGTTCTGCACAATGCTACTTGCGAAACGGCATAAAAAAAGAGACTGTGTGAACAGCCTCTTCGTATATTGTCTTTTTTTCTTTTTTTGGATTGGGATTCTTTTGAAAAAAAAATTAATTTTTTAAGTCTTTAATTACTTTAAAAGCAACATCAACTTGTTCTTCTCCTACCAGGATCGTAAATTCGTTTGAAGTCGAAATTACCTCATTAATAATAATTCCTTCCCAGGCTAAACGCTGAAAAATGAAATAATAAATTCCCGGTACCACGATATTTTCTTTTGGTAATTTTACAGTGATAGAAGCCAGATTATCCAATTTCTGAATCAGTTTTTCACGGATAAAGTGTTTTTCAACTAAATGGTTGATACTGCTGCTTACTACGATATTAGTTTCATTTACACCGCGTGATGAGGTATAAAAAATATCAGACAGTACATTAATATCCGAAATCAAATCAGCTTGTTTGTTTAAAACAGTGTCAGAAGCTGCAAAAGTGTAATCAGTCAATTCAGAACGAACCGTGATTTCACCAATGTTTTTAATGACTTTGTTGATTTTGTGGTTCAGTTTAAAATCTAATTCTTCGGTTAGTCTTTTTAGGGACATTACTACAGCGCCTTGTTTTACTTCTTTTCCGAATTCGCTTTCCAATTCGGTCATGATGTTACGGGATAAAGAAGTCAGATTGATAATCCCCAAGGACAATGCATTCAGTAAAAATGGCTTGGTCTTGATGTAATTTTCTACAATAGAAGAAACGGTTTTCATAATCTTTAATTGTTTTTTGTAATGTAATTGTGTTAGTTTGGTTTGTTTGTGATGTTATAAATCTCTGCAAATATAAATTAAAAAACAATTTGTTACAAATATAACAATAAAAAAATATGTTAAAAATGATAAAAAGCGTCCGTAAGATGTTCTATAGCAAATGTTTCCTCGGTTTTATGAATGGCGATTATGTCAAAACGTATTTCTAAATCATCATCAAAATCCTTTTCCCTATCGTTTATGTAGGCATTTACTGCTTTTATGAGCAGCTGTATCTTTTTTGGTTTCACGAAATCCTGCGGGGAACCAAAATCCAAAGTCGATCTGGTCTTTACTTCAATAACAGTTACAATGTTTTCTTTTTTGGCAATAATATCAATTTCAGCTTTTTGAAAAGTCCAATTGCGTTCTAAAATTTTATAGTCATTTTGAAGTAGAAATTCTACGGCTAAATCTTCACCTTTTTTTCCAAGTTCGTTATGTTCAGCCATTTTGAGATTGTGGGTTATGAGTTGAGGCGAATTTAAATCTAAATTGTTGGCAATACTTTTGTATATTTTCTTTCGTATTGTGTATCAAAACCAATATAATTTATATCGCTGAATTTAATGACTTTAATATCATTCCAATTAGAATCTTGATCAACTAAATGTAATTCAACACAATCATTTTTTACTGATAGAATTTTTGCAAGATAGAAAGAATCCTCATCAGCATATGTAAATAAAGTGACTAATTCGGAAGTTAGACTTTTTAATGAACTTTCGATATCTAAAAAATTATTCAAATCAATTTTTGCTATTAAATCTTTAGAATTATCGTTTTTTAATTCTAAATAATCATCTGGATTCCACGTTCGATATTTTTCAACATCATTATTTTTAACAATGGTAAATCCATCAAATTCTCCTTTAGCTTCATCAAAATTAAGAAGCATAATTATTTCTAAGTTTGCTATGAGACACATACCTGTATAAACGGCATCAACATTAGATGCCAAGTCTACATCAATTATGAATCTTTCTTTAGCTAAATCTTCCATTAATTAGTTGTATAAAATAACGGCTAACTTTTTTACTTAAAAACAACAGTACTACCCGAAGTATTCACTTCAATAGAAACCGTACTGCCCATAACAAGCGCACGATTATCCTGAATATGACCTGCTGGAAAATTAAAGATCACAGGAATATTATATTTTTTGGTCACATCATCCACAATTTCAAGCGCATTTTTCCCCCACGGAATGTCATTATCCTTCATTTTGGTCATAGCGCCAATAACAATTCCTTTCAGGTTTTCGATGCAGCCATTGCGTTTCAGATTCATCATCATACGATCAATATGGTATAAATATTCATCAAGATCTTCGATAAATAAAATTTTATCCTTGCAGTCAATAGCCGATTGTGATCCTAATAAACTGTACAGAATAGATAAATTTCCGCCAACCAATTCACCGGTTGCGCTTCCAAAACGATTCATTTTATCCGGACCAACCGAATAAGAAAGCGGTTCGCCAAATAAACTCTTTTTTAATGAACTAATAGCGTCTGGAGTTGCTCTTGGAATACTCACCGGCATCGCACCATGAATCGATTTGTAACCCATCGTATTCAGATGATTATGTAAAACCGTAACATCACTAAAACCAATAATCCATTTTGGGTGTTGTTTGAATTTCTTAAAATCCAATAAATCAATCATTCGAACCGTTCCATAACCGCCACGAACACACCAGATAGCTTTGATATTCGGATTATCCAATTGCTTTTGAAAATCGGCAGCGCGCTGTTCATCAGTTCCGGCTAATTGGTTTAAGTCAAGTCCGATGGTACTTCCAATTACGGCTTCAAGTCCCCAACTGTGAAGTAAATCTAAAGTCGGTTTTAAATTATCATCGATATTTTTTCGGGCAGTGGCTAAAATGGCAACGGTATCGCCTTTTTGTAAATAAGGTGGTGTTATCATATTTTGTTGTGATTGACAGGTAAAAGAGTGTAAAGCAAAAATAAGAAATACGAATCGAGAAAAAGCAAAATATTTATTTTTAGGAACTAATCGGGTGTTGTACATTTTCTTTCTTTTGCTTAAAAATTTATCTAAAAACAAAGATATAGATTTTGAAAAATAAAACTATTAGAAATTTCTGACAAATTAATTATTTTGATTAAATTCAGCATTTTAAATTCTTAAAATTATTTATGCGAATTATATTTAGACTCTCCCTGATTTTTTTTTCAGTTTCCTCTTTCGGGCAATCCAAAAAATATGTTATTCATACCGTGGCTTTTTATAATTTCGAAAATCTCTTTGACACAGTTGATGATATTTATACGAATGATGACGAATGGACTCCAAACGGAATGCAAAATTGGACAACAGAAAAGTACAATCAAAAACTGTTGAATCTTTCCAGAGTTATATCTGAAATTGGAACTCCTGAAAATCCAAATGTACCAACTTTCATTGGAGGATCCGAAATTGAAAACAGAGGCGTTTTAGAAGATTTAATCAAACAACCCAAATTGCTAAGTTTCGATTATGGAATCATACATTTCGATTCACCCGACAAACGCGGAATAGATGTGGCTTTATTGTATCAGAAGAAATTTTTCAAGCCCACTTCCTTTTCGAATATACCTTTATATATATTGAAAAATAAAAACGCTGTTGCAGAACAGAAGAAAGAAGAATCTACAGATGAAGAAGTCGAAATTGTACAACAAAACAACCGTGTTTTTACTCGCGACCAGCTTTTGATTACCGGTTTTTTAGAAAATGAAGAAATCAGTATCATCGTGAATCACTGGCCATCACGCTCGGGCGGAGAAAAAGCAACAAGCGAATATCGGGAAGCAGCAGCTTATCTAAATAGAAAAATCATTGATTCTCTGCAGCAAATCAATCCAAATGCTAAAGTAATTACGATGGGCGATTTAAATGATGGACCGTATAATAAAAGCCTGAAAGTAGCTTTGGGAGCAAAATCCAAAAAAGCAGAAGTTCCTGAATTTGGTACTTTCAACCCATTCGAAGAAATGGCAAAACGCGGAATGGGAACTACTGCCTTTCGGGATTGCTGGGACATTTTCGACCAGATAATTATTACGGAATCGCTTATAAAACCTGATTTTACGTCTTATAAATTCTGGAAAGCCGGAATTTTCAACAAACTCTATCTTATTCAAAATTCAGGAAGATACAAAGGATATCCGCTTCGGCATAGCACAAACGAAGTTGGTTTCAGCGACCATTTTCCGGTTTATATTTATCTGATAAAAGAGATGTAAACGTAAGACGCACAGCAGTGCGTGTGCAAAATTGCATGTCATGAAAGACGCACTGCTGTGCGTCTCTACAGAAAACTTTTTATTACCTTAGCCTCTCAGAAACTTAGCAACTTAGTACCTTAAAAAAATGGCCATAGCAAAACCTTTCAACCTGACAAAATGGATAGACGAAAACCGTCATTTATTAAAACCACCTGTTGGAAATAAAAATTTATATATTGATTCAGGTGATTACATTGTCATGATTGTAGCGGGTCCAAACGCCCGAAAAGATTATCATTACAACGAAACCGAAGAGCTTTTCTACCAGCTGGAAGGAAACATAAAAGTAGTGATTCAGGAAGATGGCGAGCGAAAGGAAATGATTCTGAATGCCGGCGATATGTACCTGCATCCTGCAAAAGTGCCACATTCTCCCGTTCGTTCCGAGGGTTCAATAGGTTTGGTGATCGAGCGAAAACGTGCCGGATTGGGTTATACGGATGGTCTGCTTTGGCATTGCGATAACTGCAACCATAAATTATACGAAGTGTTTTTTGAACTGCACAATATCGAAAAAGATTTCCTGCCGCATTTCGAACATTTCTACAATTCAGAAGAATTAAGAACCTGTGATAACTGCGGAACTGTTATGGAATCTGATCCGAGGTTTGTGGCTAAAAAATAATTTTAAGATTCATAAAATATAAAACCGATAGACTTTTTGAGTTTATCGGTTTTTTTAGGAGCTATTTCCCGCTATCCGTTTCAATCTTTTTTTCGATAAAGAATCTCAAAAAAGGATTTCCACTTCTATCGGGGCTAAAACAAGCTTATTCATTTGACCAATATGCAAATGATTGAGGAGGAGTTAAATTATAATCTGTTTTTAAACATTTAGGATTTGTAAATCTTTTTTTATTTTTTATTTGAATTGCAAAACCTTGTTCTCTATTTTCAAAATATTCATAAAAATAATCTTCCGTTATACCTGAATGCTCCTTGGTTTTATCCCAAAGTTCTTTAAGGTCTAAATTGAATATTTCACCAATTTCGAATTCACCAATTACTTTTTGAACAGGAGAAGAAGCATAAACTAAAACCGAAGTAACATTTTGGTTTTTGAAAATAGCTTTTCTGAATTCAAATTTTTTTGTCCCATCAAATATTTTATTTGCAAATTGGGGCTTTATTGACATTACTACTTTCATAATTATTTTTTGATTTTATATGCAAAATTAATTAAATCTTTGAACTGTTCATTAGTTAATTTTATAATACCTAAAGGTATACTTTTACTGTCTTCAAAAATCTTTAAGTCTATTAAATCTTTTATTGTCGGTTTAGGAGTTGGTAATGAATGGGCAAATAGAAAATTGATTACAAATGGTCTATATGTAGGGAATTTATCCCACCATTTGGTTCTTAAATCTTCTTTTGAAATCATTGTTTTTCTATTACAAGTTTCAAAAAAATCATCAAAATTTTTAAATTCATTTTTAATATTTTCAACGATACAGATTGTTGTAATAGTACTTGTGTAAATTTTTTGAGTTCCTTCTTCTCCAATTCTGTAAATTAAAACTATATCCCCCGATTTTAAATTTCGATCTTTTGAATGTGATATGTAGACTTTGCTTATTCGATTTCTATGTGGTTCATTTTCGATATATTTAGATTTATCTTCCCTAGTATTTATACTGTCTGGGAAAAGTTCTGTATGATATTGTGGTTCAATTTTTATAATGTATTTATCTGTTTCTCTAGAAAAGAAAGGAAAAGTTAATTTGGGGTTTTGAATATTCTTCGGTAAGTTTTTACCAAATGATCTAACATATACTCGTTCTTTACCATTTTTAGTTGTTTTTAATCCATGGTAAACAAATCCCCATTCCTCAAGCATTTCAATTAACTGTTCCTGTTCAGGTCTTTTCGTAAAAAGAGTAACATAAATTTCTCCCACGTTATATTGAATTGCATTGTCAAAAATAGTTTTAAGAAAACGTTCGCCTATTTTATAACCATTTCCAGTAACTTTTAATGTGCCTATTTTTAATCTCTTTTTTGGTTGAAAAACAGGTGAAATGTTTGAATAATTTTCTTTTTCACTTTCTATCTTAACAAAAAGAAATGCTGTTAGGTTTCCATCACTATAACAGACATAACATGATTCTTCCGATTTGTCATTAAACCAAGTATCAAACTCTTCGTAATCTTCTCTAAAGCTATCAAAAAATGAATCTTTAATGTTGACTTTAGCAAAATCAACTTTTTGAACTGATAAAACTTTATAATTAACTAATTCTGGATTTTCAGA
Organism: uncultured Flavobacterium sp.; assembly: GCF_946478785.1. The sequence goes on along the minus strand of NZ_CAMLDD010000022.1, from coordinate 79,052 downwards.
AATGACTTTTTCTAAAAAAGTTTGGATTTTATAAACTTTTTTAGAAATCCCTAATAAACTTGCTTTGGTGTGGATTTTTTTATCTTCTGAAATTAAAATATCAACTCTACCTTCATAAACTTCATTTAAGATCTGAGTATCATTTATATCGTTGTCTTTACTATCAATATTTTTGCTGACCTTTAATATTTGCTGACCTAAAGGAGCTTGATGTTTTAGTAAATTATAACTTTCAATCTTAATACTCATTGTACCAAGAGCATTTGGATCTTTATATCTTTCTAATTCTTCAACGGTTAAAGGATGAATATATTTGGAGTATTTAAGATTATCAATCCATTTAAAAAGCTGACCAATTTCAGGTTTGTAAATTTTGTTTGCTTCTCTATGAATAATGATATTGGTGTCTAGTAAAATTTTCATCAAATATTTTCCATTAATTGATTATAATTTCCGTCTTTTATTTCGATATAAGGAATTGAATACTTATCTGAAAGATATTTTGCATATTCTATTTCCATTTCTTGTAAGTCATTCAGAATTTGAATGCTATAAATTTTACCATCTCTTGATTTTAATCTTTTGGCAATTTCTTCAACATTATCAATTACAATTGATATTGCTTTTGGATTAATTTGATCAAAAGTATCTTCATCAATTCTACATGGAATGCCATCTGAATTTAACAAGCAAAAATGGCCATCAAGAAGATATATTTCATCTTTTTTAATTAGATTTTTCAAATTTTTGATTAATCTATTTTGTGATGAATTAATATCTTTTACAAGTTTATTATCAGCATCGCTGATTTCCTCCCATTTTAAAACTTGACTTGCAGTTATATGTATTAATTTGGTTTTATATGCTATTTCTTTACAGATAGTTCCTTTTCCAACGCCATGAATTCCACCAATAAAATATATATTTTCAAATAGCTTCATAATGAATTTTCAACTAAGATATTAAAAAGGATGAAATATATTACAATTTACTTTTCACACTCCCAATAATCCCCTTCAAAAACCCATTAAAATCAAAACCAGGATCTTCAACCAATCCCATTCTCACAATTACCATATCCAATGACGGAATAATAGCGACCATTTGTCCCTGATAACCGTTGCAATAAAACATGTCGCGAGGTGCGTCCGGAAATCTTCCGCCGGCGTTCAGCCAGAACTGTGCACCATATTTCCCTTCAGAAGTATTAGTTGGTGTTGCAGTATATTTTACCCAGCTTTCGTCGAGAATCTGCTCGCCATTCCAGTTGCCTTTATTTAGATACAACAATCCAAATTTTGACCAATCACGAGCAGTTGCCCATGCGTATGACGAACCTACAAAAGTTCCGCTCATATCCTGCTCGACAATCATCGAGTTCATTCCGATTTTATCGATTACGGCGCTGTACCAAAAATCAAGATATTCCTGCTGGGTTTTAAATTGTCTCTTCAGGATTAAGGATAATAAGTTTGTGGTTCCTGAAGAGTAATTCCAATGCGTGTTAGGTTTAAACTGAGCCGGTTTATCCAGTTGGACTTTACCCATATCTTCGGCTTGAAAAAGCATTTTTGTAGCATCGCAAATGGTATTGTAATTTTCTTCCCATTCCAAACCGGAATTCATGTGCAGCAAATCGTTTATGGTGATTTTTTTGCGTTCGTCATTTTGCCACTCTGCAATTGGTGCCGGTTTGTAAATATCTATTTTTCCTTGTTTGGCAAGCACTCCAAAAGCAGCACTGGTAATACTTTTTGTCATTGACCAGCCTAAAATTTTGCTGTCTTTGGAAAAACCGGTATCGTATTTTTCGGCAATCAGTTTGTTTTTATACAAAACTACAACAGCACGGGTTCTTTTTGATTTTCCTCCCGATTTATCAAAAGCATTATCAATTGCTTTTTTCAATTTAGAATAATCAACATTGGTAAAAACGGTGTCTTTCGGTTCATTATTCCCGTAAGGAAAAGGTAGATTATTGACTAATGGAGTTCGTTTTGGAATTAAATATGGCTTCGAAACATCAAAATCATCATTAATTAAAGTCGCTCCTAAACCTTCACGATAAATTGCTTTTCGCTCCTTTAATCCATAAACATTGGAAGTTGCAAATTTTCCTGCTTCGTCAATTGTGTTAGTCGCCAGATCGATTAAATTGATGTCATTGTCGGTTTTTTCGATTAATTCTTTCGAACGATTATCCAAAAAATGTCCCGAAGCAATACTTTTGGCTGAAAAGCCCGAAATCAGATTCAGCTTCGGATAAGTAGTGAATCCAAAATACAAAAAGGCAACAACCAAAACCAGAACCAGAAATTTTAGAATTTTTTTCATAAATGATACAACTATTTTTTATTGCAATATAATTAATTTATGCTCAAGAAATTAGTACTCAAATTAGAATTACAATTCATAATATGGAGTAAATAGAATTAAAAATTACATAATTGATATTTCTGTTAGCGTTGATGACACTATAAAAGGAAATTATCAAATTGCCGTGGGAAACAAATTTAGTTTTAGTACTTTTGTAAAATAGAATTTTTCTAAATAAATTATGCTGGATATTCAAAAAATAAGAGCTGATTTTCCAATACTTTCAGAAAAAGTAAACGGAAAACCATTAGTATATTTCGACAACGGGGCAACATCGCAAAAACCACAAATTGTGATCGATGCTATTGCGAAATATTATCAGGAAATAAACGCCAATATTCACCGTGGAGTTCATACATTAAGTCAGTTAGCTACAGATGCTTATGAAATTTCACGTGTAAAATTGCAACATCATATCAATGCCAAATTTGCTCACGAAGTACTTTTTAATTCCGGAACAACACATGGAATCAATTTAGTAGCTAATGGTTTTGCCTCTATTTTAAAACCAGGTGACGAAGTTTTGGTTTCTGCTTTGGAACATCATAGTAATATTGTGCCTTGGCAAATGTTGTGCGAAAAAACAGGAGCCGTTTTAAAAGTGATTCCAATCAATGAAGAAGGCGAACTTATTATGAGTGCCTACGAATCATTATTATCAGATAAGACCAAAATGGTTACGGTAAATCATATTTCGAATGCCTTGGGTGTAATCAATCCTGTGAAAGAAATGATTGCAAAAGCGCATGCTGTTGGAGCTGCCGTTTTAATTGATGGAGCACAGGCTGTTCCGCATTTAAAACCGGATGTTCAGGATTTAGACTGTGATTTTTATGCTTTTTCAGGACATAAAATGTGTGGGCCAACCGGAACCGGAATTTTATACGGAAAAGAAGAATGGCTCAACAAATTGCCCCCTTATCAAGGTGGTGGCGAGATGATTAAGGAAGTAAGTTTCGAGAAAACAACCTATGCCGATTTGCCTCATAAATTTGAAGCCGGAACCCCAAATATCGCAGGCGGAATTGTTTTAGGAACTGCTGTTGATTATTTGAACAACATTGGTTTTGGAAATATCCAGCTTCAGGAAAACAAATTATTAGAGTATGCGACCAAACGTCTGCTTGAAATTGAAGGTTTGAGAATTTACGGAAATGCAAAAAATAAAGCTTCGGTAGTTTCGTTCAATATAGATGGTATTCATCCTTATGATGTTGGTTCGATAATTGACAAATTAGGAATTGCAGTTCGTACAGGACATCACTGTGCGCAGCCGATTATGAGCTTCTTTTGTATTCCGGGAACGATTCGGGCTTCGTTTTCTTTTTATAACACGAAAGAAGAAATTGATTTAATGGTTGAGGCCATTAAAAAGGCAAAAACCATGTTAAGCTAAATTTCATCTTATGAGAATACTATCTTTATTGCTCCTCGTTATGTTTATCGGAACGGGATGTTGCAGCCAAAAAAAAACAGACATGACGTCAACAGTTATTGAATATTCGGCTATGTCAAGAGGCTATTATAAAAAGATAGTAGTGCAAAATCAATCGGTTTTAATGACCAATGACAGAGATGCACAAGCAGTTGAAAATAAAATTGATGATGCGAAATGGAAACAGATTGTGGCAGAATTCGAAAAAATTAATTTAGAGAGTATTCCAACTTTAAAAGCACCAACCGAAAAGCGTTTTTATGATGGTGCAGCGATTGGGAATTTTAAAATAACCCAAAATCAGAAAACGTACGAAAGCCAGGCTTTTGACAATGGTTTCCCTCCAAAGGAAATTGAAAAGCTGGTCAATTTGCTTACTGATTTTGTTAAAGAATAATTATGACAATTAAGGAAATACAAAACGAAATAATAGACGAATTTTCGATGTTTGACGACTGGATGCAGCGTTACGAATACATCATCGAATTAGGAAAAAGTCTTCCGTTAATCAAAGAAGAATACAAAACAGACGAAAATTTAATCAAGGGATGCCAGTCGAAGGTCTGGCTTCAGGGCGAACAAAAGGATGATAAAATTGTATTCACAGCAGACAGTGATGCCATTTTAACCAAAGGTATCATTGCCATTTTGATCAGGGCTTTCTCCAATCAAAAAGCAGAAGATATTATAAAAGCAGATACAGAATTTATAGACGAAATTGGTTTAAAAGAACATTTATCGGCAACCCGTGCCAATGGTTTGGTTTCGATGATAAAAAACATCAAAATGTACGCTTTGGCATTTGATTCAAAAAACAAAAACTAATTTTTTTTTGAACCATATAAGTTCATATTAGAAAATATAAGCTTTGTGTTTACTGAACTTAGTGAAGAAGAAAATCATATAAGAATGAAAAAATTTAAATTATTTAAATAAACTTATATCACTTATATGGTGAAAAACAAAAAGTAAGTATTATCTACCTTTTTTATTTCTTATTATTGTGAAAAAATTGCATGATAACAAAGAAATATTTGACTGATTTAATTTATCAGGTTAATGGAGCAGCTATTGAAGTTCATAAAAATATTGGAGCAGGACTTATAGAGAACATTTATCATCAGTGTATGATCAAAGAATTATCTCTCAGAGGAATAAATTTTCAATCTGAGCTTATTATTCCGGTTGAATACAAAGGTTTAGTATTGGAGTCAGATTTAAGATGTGATTTATTCATAGAAAATTGTTTAGTTCTTGAATTAAAATCTGTAGATCAAGTTATTCCAGTTCATATTGCTAAATTGATGTCTTATATGAAACTTCTTAAATCTCCAATAGGATTAATGATAAATTTTAATGTTACAAATATTTATCACGAAGGCCAAAAAACATACGTCAACGAATTGTATCGCTGGTTAGAAGATTAAATTATTAAAATATAAGAAAAGTGTTAGCTCTAAGCTTACATTACTTATATCAACAAAACAAAAATATAGATCCACTATTAAATGAACTTATATAACTTATATGGTGGAAAAAACATAAAAACAAAAAAATGGAACAAGACATAGACACAAACGAATTAGGAGAATCAATCGTAAAAGTTTTAAAAACGATTTACGATCCGGAGATTCCTGTAGATATTTACGAATTAGGATTGATTTACGACGTAATGGTAAATACTGATTATGAAGTAAAAATACTGATGACTCTAACCTCTCCAAACTGCCCGGTTGCGGAAAGTTTACCAAGAGAAGTAGAAGAAAAAGTAAAAAAAATTGAAAACATCAAAGATGCCGAAGTTGAAATCACTTTTGATCCGCCATGGAGCAAAGATTTAATGAGCGAAGAAGCAAAATTAGAATTAGGAATGCTTTAATAAAATTTGTTTCCAGTTTCAAGTTTCAGGTTCCGGTAACTTGAAACCTGAAACTCGAAACCAACTTTTCATCATGGAAGAAATAATCAATAAAGTTGCCAATAGTGTCTTAGAAGTTTTTGATCTTGAAGATTATTATCCAAAAGGAATGCGTGTGCAGATTGACATTTCGCAGTGGCTTTTGGAAGGTTTTTTACTTAAAGAAAAAGATTTTAGAGAGCACTTAAAAAATCATGATTGGTCGCAATATCAGGATCAGTATGTGGCAGTACATTGCAGTACAGATGCCATTATTCCCGCTTGGGCTTTAATTTTAGTAGCGGTACAATTAGCGCCTTTTGCCAAAAAGGTAGTCAATGGGACCATAGAAGATCTTGATGGGAGCTTATACGAAGAAATCTTACCTGCAATAGATTATTCGGCATACAAAAACAAACCTGTTATTGTAAAAGGATGTTCCAGAAAACCAGTGCCTATGCGTGCCTATATTTTAGCAACAACCTATTTACAGCCTTTCGCTAAAAGTATTATGTACGGAGAAGCGTGTTCTGCGGTACCATTATACAAAGAATCTAAGAAATAACTTTCTTTCCAGACAATATCCTGAACCTTTATGGGTTTTTAGTATATTTGTTACTATACACTTAAACTAAACAACCATGAGAAAGATAGCTCTATTACTCTTCGTTTTAGCGAACTTTGCATTTGTTCAGGCACAAAATACAGAAAAGGAATTAATTCAGAATACCGAAAATGCGGTAAAAATAATAAATGATACTGTTGTAGATGAAGGTTGGAAAACCAAAGGAATTGTAACCCTTTTATTTAACCAATCAAGCTTCAATAACTGGATTGCCGGAGGTGAAGACAGTTTTTCAGGAACACTGGGAATCAATTATGACTTCAACTATAAAAAAGATGACATCACCTGGGATAATAAAATCTTAGCTTCTTATGGTCTTCTTCAAACCAAAACGGCAGATTTCGCAAAAAAGACAGATGACCGTCTTGAATTCAATTCAATAGTAGGAAAAAGAGCTTTTGGTGATTGGTACTATTCCTATTTTGTAAATTTTAGAACCCAATTTACTACCGGTTATATTTACGGTCAGGATGAAAACGGAAAAGAAATCAGAACCGAGAGCACCAAATTTATGTCTCCGGGTTATTTTACAACTGGTCCTGGTATTTATTGGACAAAAGATGCCAATTTAAAGGTCAACTTTGCACCATTAACTTCAAAATTCACCTTTGTAGACAATGCCTACACTTCAGGAATTGGGTATGTAGATGGTGATTATTTTGGTGTTGATCAAGGCAAAAGCATGCGTTACGAATTAGGTTTCTACGCTTCAGTATATTACAAACTGGCCATTATGACCAACGTAACTGCAGAAAACACGCTGAACCTCTACTCAAACTATTTAGAAGATCCTCAAAATGTCGATATGGATTACTCTTTAAATATCATCATGAAAGTAAACAAATATTTATCAGCCAATTTTTCATTCCAGGCGATTTATGACGACAATGCTTTCCGAGGATTTCAAACCCGACAAGTATTTGGTTTAGGAGTTAACTTCGGATTTTAATTAATAATCAGGAGCAACACAATTGGCTTTTATAAAAACATGATTTCCCGCCATCCGCTATATCTTTACTTGCCATAAAGAAGGCAAGCAAAGGATATCGCTTCTGTCGGGGCTAAATTCAAATATTTGGCTTCTTTTAAAGATTTCTATTCTTTATAAATAGAAAAATTCCCAATTCCTTAGTCCTGAAACTAAGATTATTGAGAATCATTTTCTACTTCCAAAAATAAAAACGTCAGTTAAAAAGGCAATCTGAATTAGTTTATAAAACCAAACTTATCTTCAAACATTTTTCCAATTACCGGAATTGGTTTCTTTTGTTCGTTGGCAGCGTTGATGATACCAAAAATCCATAAGATAAAAATGGCATAACCAATATAGCTTAGAAAATACAGTGAAGTAACTGTTGTAACAACAACAGAAAGAATAATATTTACTGCAAAAGAAAGTAAAAAGATTCCGAAGCCTTGTTTCAAATGGTAGGTTACCAAATCACTTTTTGGCGTTAAATCTTTGCTTTTTACAAAAGCTACGATCCAACCAATAATAGTGATGTAGCTTAAGATAGATAGGGTTTTTCTGTTCATCGTTATAGTTATTTACTGGATCAAAAATAGCTGTAACTGCTCTAAGTCAAAACCATCACTTTGTCTTCTGCTGTTTCCGGTTGGTATTTAGTTTCTTTAAACAGATATTGCGTATTTGGGAACTAAATCTCGTCTTTCATCAGCTTAAAAAAAGATTCTTTTTTTCCTCTTGAAATGGGTACAAAAGATTTATCATTCATCTGTACCATTCCTTCACGTGAATAGCTTACAATGCAATTAATGTTTATCAAATGCGACTGATGAATTCTGAAAAATGCAGGAGGCTCCAGTAAATCCTCATAATTTTTGAGTGGTTTAGAAACCATAATTTTCCTGCCATCCGTAAGAAAGAAAGTTGTATACGAACCGGAAGTTTCACATCTAATAATCTGATTCAGCTTTACCACATACATTGCTTCCTGTGTTGGCAGAATAATTCTGTCTGGTACTTTAGAAAGGTTGCTTTGCAGTTCATTAAGCTGTTTTTTTTCTAAAACTCTTTCCTGTAAAAGTGCAATGCGTTCGATAGCCGTTTTAAGTTCTTCAGCATCTACAGGTTTCAAAAGATAATCTATAGCACTGTATTTAAAAGCATTAATGGCGTGCTGTTCGTAAGCTGTTGTAAAAATCAGGTGAAACGAATTAAAAGTAATTTGCTCCAGGACATCGAAACCGGTTCCGTCTTTGAGCATGATATCCATAAAAACCAAATCCGGTTTTAGGCGGTCGATCAGTTTTACGGCTTCTTCAACACTTTCGGCGTAAGCCACAACCTGAATTTCATCTGGAGCGGTCATTTCGAGCATGATAGACAAAGCCTCTCTAATTCGCTGTTCATCTTCAATAATAATAGTTTTATACATCTTTATAATATTGGAATATTTAAAATCACGATACAGCCCGATTCGTCTGTTGTGATATCACGTTCGAGTACCTGAAAGCCGGCATAAGGATTTTCTTTCTGCATTTTGCTTAATCTTTCATCTGTAATTTTAGTAGACAACGATTCGTGATTGTCTTTTAATTTTAATTTTCGGGAAGCAGCCAAACCGATTCCGTTGTCCTTAATCGTGCAGACCAGTTTTTTTTCATCTGTATGCTGTGTAAAATGAATGGTGATTAAACCTTTAATTTCTTTAGGCTGAGGTTTTAGGCCATGTTCGACAGCGTTTTCTATAAAAGGCTGGATAAGCAGGGGTGGAATCGATGTATCAGTTTCAACTGTATCATCGCATTCAATTCGATATTCAAAACCATTATTGAGACGTAGCTGCTGGAGTTCGAGATAATTTTTTAAAGTATTGATTTCTTCGTCAAGAGAAATAGTTTCCTTACGGGATTGCTCCAAAACCTGACGCGTGAGTTTGGCAAATTTATTCAGATAAGAAACTGCAGGAAGTGTATCTTTTTGCAGAATCATGCTCTGAATATTTCCAAGGGCATTAAAAATAAAATGCGGATCCATTTGAGATCGCAGCAGTCTCCTTTCCAGAGAAAGTGTTGCTGCCAGATTTTCTATTGTTTCTTTTTCCATCAGCTTTACTTTAAGTTCGCTGTTGGCTTGTTCCTGTTTCAGGAAATCTTCACGGTTTTGATAATATCGTTGACGATAATAATAAGAACGGAACATAAACACCAGCCCAATCAGTAAAACAGTGGCAATTCCGTAGCCTAAAAGTTTGTTTTTTTGTACCAGTTCGTTTTCAAGTTCCAATTGTTTGATGCGTTCTATTTTTTTGGAAGATTCATATCTTACATCAGCATTTTGCAATACTTTTTGAGTGGATTCATCATATTTTAACTGATTATATCTTGCATATTCAATGTCATAATTGTAATAGGCCTCAAAGTCTTTTCGTTTTGCCGCAACATCTTTCAGACATTCGTAAAAAGTTGCTAAAAGGTAATTATCGGTATAAGGAAGACTTTTTTGGTATTTTATTCCTTCGATAAATAAAAGTTCGGCTTTGGTATAATTGCCTTTTTCGGTATAGTAAAATCCCTGAAGTCCAATGGCACTTCGGTAAATAATCCGAATGTTGTATTGTTTCGCAATGGCGATTGCTTTTTCAAGATTTTTTAAAAACGATTTTTCATCAATAGGTTTCGGTCCTTTCGAATAAAGGTCGGCTAGATTGATATAAGCAATTCCAATATTGCTTTTACTGACAATAGTACTGGCGTTTTTTTCGGCAAAAATAACCGTTTTCTTAAAAAAAGTTATTGCCTTCTGCCATTCAGCAGTGTTTGCATTTTCGAGATTATCGGTTAAGTAACTTCCAAAGGCAAGGCGTGCATGCAAAGTACTTTCAGGATCACCGGATTTTGCGGCATGGTATAAAGCCTCCAGTGCATATTTTTCAACTTTCGTTGGGGACGCAGGAGAAAAAAGATATGATATATCCGAAGCAATTTTAGAACATTGATTGTGTGCCTGTGCTTTTGCAAAAAGCTTATATGAAGCCAGAAGATATTTTATTGCCTGCTGTTTCTCATCGATATACGATTTTAACGTTCCCATGGCGAGGAATGCATAAGCCTTTGGTCTTATTTTGTTTGTCTTTCCAGATAAGTAATAAGCACTATCAGCATAGTGTGAAAACTCTTTTAAATGAAGTAATCGTCTTTGGGTTAAAGCTAAATAAGAATAGCAAATAATCTTGTCGTCTATATTATTTTTCTTTTTTGCCTGATCTAATGCCAGCCGCTGCATTTTTTTGCATGAAGAAGTATCAGAGAAGCGTTTTGAATATCCATAAGCTGCCAGTTTTTCAATCGCAGATGCTTTTTGGGCATGGACTGAAAAACCCAAAAAGAAAAAAACCAATAGTGAAATTAAGAATTTTAAATGATTGATTTTTAATAGTAAGATTATAAAAATGGAGCGCATAAATATTAATATTAATGAGGGAAAGTACAAATAGTATGATTACTGACCAAACATTTGCAGACTGAAATATTTATTTTAAAGGGTACTTAATCATGGTTTTGAAATCCTTGAAATCCTTCTTTTTTCTGATACCATTTCTTCCTGACCAAATAAAAATCTAAAGGCACCATTTGCCAATTGCGGATTGTAGTAATTTGATGTATAGAGTAATCTTGCTGTAAATATTTTTTTTAAACAATCCTAAATTATGAATACGAAAAAGTTTACATTATTGATGATCATCTTTTGTTTTTTGACCGGACTGAGTTACGGACAACAGCTGGAAGATAAACGTGTCAAAATAGAAATTACCGTAAAAGACGGCAATAAAACTATTATTGTCCCGGTACGGACTGCAACATTCTCTTTTACTACTTCTACCAACAATGGTAATGCAACTGATGGTACGGAAAAGAAGGGACAAACAAAAAATTATTATTTGTCTATAGATTTTGAAAAGCCGAATATTCCCTTGTTAAAGGCATTTATGGCAAATAAAAATGGACTCGACGGCCAAATCACCATGGTGGATTCTTACGGAAAAATGTCTTCCAGAAAATTAGAGTTTACAAAAGCGAACATAGATTCTTTAAGCGATCAGATCACTGCTGATTATACCAGTACATATATGTCAATCATTTGTGCGACATTGATTATTGACGGAGTTAATATTGAATAATTATGGAAACATTACAAAAATTTACAAAAAATGGAAATCAGTATGTCATGAAAAGGCAATACGGCTTTGGTCTCATTGTAGTTTTCGGAATGGCAGCATTTGCTTTTGCCGGCTTATTGACCAAAAATACAACGATGATCTGGATTTTTGGAATTCTTACCGTTTTATGTCTCATTTCGATTTTTATAAATCACATTGTGATAGATATGGGCCAAAAAGAAATCCTTATCAAAAATGCCTTGATTATTCCGCCGGTAAGGATTCCATTAAGTGATTTTGTCAATTTTGAAGTCGTACGAACCACTCAGTACTTCGTCACAATAAATGTTTCGCTGAATCTGTATTATATGAAAAACGGCAAAGAGCAATGTAGCGGCGTCGCACAAGGATTTACAGCCAGATCAATGCAAAATTTACTTAACGAAATTGAAGAAATAATAAGATCAGATGAACATTCAGGAAAAATATAATATTGAAGAAACATTGCATACATTTTCTTTATGTCCCAAAAAACCAACGCTTGCTATGTCGTGGTGGTTTTTAGTCGGTATCAGTGCAGGTATTATAATCTTATTGTTTTTTGATAATCGTCTCGACGAAGCAATGCGATGGGCAATTTATATTTTAATGGGATATTTTGTTCTGCACAGTTTGTATGATATACAAATAGGAAGTAAAATACGTTACACATTTGATGCTAGAGAGAATGCGGTTTACAAAAGCAGTCCATTAAGAGCAAAAAGAAAAATTATGAAACTGGAAGAAATCGTTATTTTCTTTCACTCAGAAATGGGAAGTTCCTATTATGCCTTGGGCGCTAAAAAAAGGCAATTTATAAAGAGTTACATTATAAGTGAAGGATTTAGTGCGGGTAAAAAAAGCGAGATAAAGCAGCAGGCCTATGAAAATTTTGTCCTGATGAAAATTGAAAAATTACAAGATTCATTTTTTGAAACCAAAAACACTTAATAATATGAAACTTAAAATTATTACACTTTTGTTTTTGTTGAATATGATCTCATCTTGTAACCTTTTAAACGATTGTCCGGATAAGGTTTTTCAGGTGATAGGTCTGAATGCGAATAAAATTCCTAAAAGTTTTGAAAGGGTTTTCAGGGAGTTTTATCAGCAAAAAATAAATGGCAGTTTGCGAGTCCCGGCAGCTGATAATAAATCTTTGCGTTCGGCCACATGTGTTGAGTCAGTAAAGTATTGGTATGCAAATACGTTTAAGGAAGACATCAAAAAAATCAAAGAACTTCAGGTTGATGAAGAGGCAAAACCGATTATCACAGCAGCCTTAGATTTGTTTGAATATGCTGATAACATCCAAAAAAAAGATTTTTTAATAATTGCAAAAATGATAGACGAAGGTAAAAGTGAGGAAGAAATAAATAATGCCAGCATAAAACTCGACGATACAAAAGGCATAGTGCTGGATAAAAAATATGAAGATGTTATGAAATTATTACTCCCATATGCCGATAAAAACGGTATTGAATATAAAACGTTTTGATTTTTGAAGCTAACAAAAAATCCCTTTTGATTTTTCAAAAGGGATAAATTATTATTAAGTCTCAGAAGATTTATTCTTCATCTTTTTCAATGGCATCCTTATAATCCGGATATAAAAATTTATTATAAGGAAAACGTGTAATATGAATCTGTCTTACCGCTTCATAAACCCTTTCTCTGAATTCCTCAAAATTCTCTTTATGCGTAGCCGAAATAAACAGTGCATTATCTTCGCCTAAACGATGCATCCAGGTCGCTTTCCATTCATCGAGGGTGTAATGTCTTGGTGTTTTTTCAGTCATTAAATCATCTTCGTCAATGGTCAGATGTTTGTAAGCATCAATTTTATTGAAAACCATAATAACCGGTTTTTCATGTGCTTTGATATCCTGCAACGTCTGGTTTACAGAGGCAATATGATCTTCAAATTCAGGATGCGAAATATCTACAATATGCAATAGCAAATCGGCTTCACGAACTTCATCCAGCGTACTTTTAAAAGAATCCACCAATTGTGTTGGCAGTTTTCTAATAAAACCTACCGTATCGGAAAGTAAGAAAGGCAGGTTTTTAATAACCACTTTTCGCACTGTCGTATCTAAGGTTGCGAACAATTTATTCTCTACAAAAACATCACTTTTGCCAATCGCATTCATCAAAGTCGATTTTCCAACATTCGTATAACCTACAAGGGCTACACGTACCATCGCACCACGATTGCTGCGTTGAACTCCCATTTGTTTATCAATGGTTTTGATTTTATCTTTCAGCAACGAAATTCGGTCTCGAACAATACGTCTGTCCGTTTCAATCTCTGTTTCTCCCGGTCCACGCATACCAATACCTCCTTTTTGGCGCTCAAGGTGTGTCCATAAGCCGGAAAGTCTTGGTAGTAAATATTGGCATTGTGCCAGTTCTACTTGTGTTCTTGCATACGAAGTTTCAGCTCTTTGTGCAAAAATATCCAGAATCAGATTGGTTCTGTCCAGGATTTTACAATCGATAATTTTAGAAATGTTTTTTTGCTGTGAAGGCGTTAATTCATCATCAAAAATTAAAGTCGATATATTGTTTTCTTTTACAAAAAGATTGATTTCATCTATTTTTCCCGTTCCCACAAAAGTCTTGGGATTTGGGCGTTCCATTTTTTGAGAAAAGCGTTTAATAACTTCACCTCCGGCGGTAAAAGTCAAAAACTCTAATTCGTCCAGATATTCGTTAAGTTTTTCCTCACTTTGATTTTGAGTTACAATACCAACAATGGCTGTTTTCTCAAAATTTATAACTTCTTTTTCTAACATAGCTTTGAATAAGTTGCAAATTTAATCATTTGTATACTACTAACATTATAGAATTATATTTTTAAGTTCTATTTAAGATGTATCCCTGTATAAAAAATAAAAACCATTTAGAAATTTATTCTAAATGGTTTAAAGAAACTGAAGATACAGTTTTTTATTCGTAGATAAAAGTTTTCTCCGTTTTTACAATTCCATTTTCTTCAATTTGTGAACAGGAAATAGGGAAATTTAATTTGTTGTATTTGTACTTTCTGCTTACGGCAACCAAAGCAGCAGACGACGGACTAAAATTCATCTCGTTATTATAAGAGATCGCTTCAAAGCTAAATTCATCCTCATGGTATGAAATCATGGGCACAATCACCTTATAATTATCGCCAAATAAGTTCTGAACGATTAGCTGATTGACAGATTTTTTATCATCAAAAGTATACGTTTTAGAAATTTTATCACCAACCAGGCCTCTGTGTCTTGATACATTATCATTTACATACACATATTCAATTTTACCAATAATATCTTTGTTTCTATTACGGGAAGTACGTCTTACAATAATACCGTTTTCTACAATATATTCAATGTCTTCAAGTATATTCTGGTGGTTCGTACTTTTCTTGGTAATTGCTTTTACCCTTGCTCCATCATAAGAAAAAGTCACAGTTTTCGTGATGTAATCATTACCTTCATGATACTTGCTTACAAATTTTGTAATGTTGTTATCTGCATCGTAGGTATAATTGACAACCTCTTTCCAGTCACTTCCAATTTTATCCTTAACAGTCATATCCAGTAATCCGTTTTTATTATAAAAGAATTTCTGAATAACATCTGAAGTGGTGATGCTTTCAATTTTTCCTTCTTTAAATAAAACGGTTTTGTTTACAATTTCACCATCTTTAGAGTTCTGGTAATTTGTTTTTACAATATTGATTTGTTTTAAGCGAACAGGACTGTCCTGACTGTGCAATAAGGTAGTAGAAACCATAGCAATAATGGCAAACAAGTAGATTTTTTTCATAAGATTGTATTGATTTGGGAATGCCAAAATACAAAATTCTGTCAAAATTTAACAATTTTAGAGATTAAAAACATAAAAATTTGATTTTTAATGTAGTTTTTAATTGTAAATCAGTATGTTATAATTTGTGTTTTTTAATTCTTATTTCTCCCCGAACATTTTCACATCATCTACCATAAATGCTCCGTTAAGTGTCTTATCTTTTCCGGATCCGATGTATTTAAATGCAATATTAATATTTCCTGAATAAGAAGATAAATCGATTCCTCCCGAACTAATAAATTTTCGGGTAGGTGTAGAAAGCGATGGGATCATAGCATCTAATTTTATCCATGTTGCTTTGGTTAGATCTGATCCGTCAAAATTGGTTGAAATATAAACTTCTAATGTATTAAAAGGCGAATCGACTTTTAAATCATGTTGTGCACTTCTAAAAGAAAGTACAGTATTTTTATAATCAGATAAATTAATTTTTGGAGAAACGAGCCATGCAATATTTTGAGCAGCCGTTGTGCTTGTGGTGTTAAACTCTGCATAACCGTTTCCGGCAGTAACCATAGTTCTCCATAATTTTGAAGCTTTTTCTACAATATTGCTCCAGTCGGGTAATGCAAAATTGACATTGTTTGTAACCATTTGAAAATCCTCGGTAAAAAAAGGAATATTTGTTTTTCCACCCATCACAACATCTTTTTCTGAACGAACCATTAACTGATAATCGGAGCCATATTTAGTTATAATGCCACGTACTTTTCCGCTTCCTTCAGGAACCAAACTTGCCGAAAAATCAGCGAAACTGCTGGTTCTGAAAATGATTTGATTTCCGGATTTATCCCTTAAATTCCAATTCGTTGCACCCCCAACATTGTTGGCTTCTTCAAAATAATGGCGTCCAAGGGCAGCTTCTGTAAATTGAACATCAGATAATTCAATTAAAGTATTCAGGTTGCTTTCACGTAAAGCCTCTTCAATAGAAATTGGATTGACTAACTCATTTTCATCAAGTATCGTACACGAAGCATGTAATACATTTTTGTAATCGTTTTGAGAAATTCTGCCAACCGAAGCTGCTCCTGAATTGCCTTCATACAGGCTTCCAATTCGCATTCCGCCATAAAATAAATCGGTAAACTGATCTTTTAATTTGATATACACTTTATTTCCAACCCGATAATCGACATACGTATTTGCAGCATCTACCGAAACGCTGAATCCAATGGCAGGATTGTTTTCAGTTGCTAAAGTCTGAAGATATATGGTCTTGAAAAAATTTCCATTTTCATCACTTGAAATCACGTAAGCTTCAATAACGTCATCATAAACATACTTTGTTGCCGTTATGGTGGCGGTTTTTAGAACATCTTCAACGGCTCTGTTTACAGTAAAATCGGGTTGTGTGCATTCCAATTTTGGAATGACAATATCTTCATCACAGTTGCAAAAAAGTAGCAGAGACAATAAAGCGAACAGAGTTTTATGGTTGTTTTTCATTAGATATAGTTATAAATTGACAGTAATATTTACGAAATATGTTCTTCCGTACGCATAGAAATATTTGGAACCAAAAGAAGGGGTTCCGCTTGAAACATCCTGATTTAACTCCCTGAAGTTTGAATTTCTTGCCTGTTCAAAACCGCCTGTTTTATATTTAAAATCCAGGACATTATTGATGCTGGCAAAAAGACCGATTGTTCTGTTATAAATGCGCCAGGATTTTCCGCCAATCATATTTAAAAGCGAAACAGGATTTAGTTTTTCCTGCTTTAAAAGCACTTTTGAACGTTCCTCAGAGGCTTCTGGAAAATTGAATCCACTTGCGGGATTTTTATAAAATCTTGAAGTTCTTGAAATTGGAGAAACATCGACATAACTGTTTGTAATATAATTGATATTAGCAGAAATCCACCAGAATTTAGGATCACGATATTCTATTCCACATGAAAGAGCCTGTTGCGGCATTCCGGATTGTTTGTAGTTTTTAAGCAGTGCTTTCCCAAAATCAAAAGTGGTTTCAGTGTCTGAAATCGCTGCGTTTGCATCATTTGTAATCATAACATCTGGATTGCTTTCATATGTGTAACTTGCATACGCAACAGATAGATTGCTTTTAAAAGTTGATGAAATCTGATATTCCAGACTTAATTCGGCACCCATGTTTTTCTTGTCTAAATTGGTCAGGGTCTGACTTACAAATGCATCAGTATTATCATAGCCGGCTCCATTGTCAAAAATACCTTCGGCATAAAAAAAGGAAGTTTTGGTCGTATTTTTTATGATTGCGTAATAACCTGTAATTCGCATTTTGAGTTTTGGGGAATGATAAACATAATTGGCATCGGCAGCGCTGATGTTTTCATTTTCGATTCCGTTTACAATAGAATTGTTTAATCTCGAATTAGAAAAAGTGTTTCGAAGTGAAGGCGCTTTGGTAAGATGCATCCCGCTGAAAAAAAGCCATTGTTTTCCTGAAATTTTATAGGTGAAGCCACCTTTAAACCCAAAATTTTCAAAATTGACTTTTTCACTTTTGCCTAAAGAACTATCCGGATAAATCCCATTTTGGTACAAGCCTTCTCTTTGGTATTTTGAAGTTGAAAAAGAATTTCCCAAATAAAAATCAACTTTTCGATAAGCAAATTTAAACTGCGTAAAGGCATCTGTTGTTGTGGCATAATAATTAAAATTATAGCCATAAGTATCGCCAACTCTTACTTCCCGGTCAGGATTTTTTAAATCAGATTGTGATTGGTCGCCTTTATAAAAGGAATCGATATCCTCAAAATAGCTGCCACCCAATAAATCCAGAAGATTTTGAAAATTATGTGATTTTAAGTTTTTAAAGAGTATTCCGCTGCTGAAAAATATATTTTCTGTAAACTGTGTGTTGAGGTTTGAATTAAAAGCCAAAGTTTTATCGTCAGTTCTGTCTTCATAAATAACATAATGGCTTTTTGCAGATTCATATCCTGTAATATTTCCTTCAGGATTAACTACAGTTTTTTGATTGGATCTGTACATTTTTGCCCAATCAATTTGGGAATTTTCTAAAAACAATTCTTTGCTTTTTTCTGCATTTTCGTAATCCGGAGTAAATTCCCCAGAGAATTCTCCTTTGTCTGCTGCATAAAGTGAACTGAAATAACTAGGCAATTTCCTGTAATAAGTAGGTTCAGGACTGTCCGCATTTTGATAATCAATATTGCTGTTGCCGACTTTTCCAAATTGATACATAATCGCCGATGTGAGATTGGCATGATCATTTATTTTAAAATAATGATTGAGCATTAATAATGGTTCTTCTACATTTTTTATTCTCGCGTTTCGTTTTTCTCCATTTTGATATCCCCAGTAAGAGTTATATTTCTCCGATTTTAATTGGGTTACTTCATTGGTGTTAGGAGAATTTTTTCCACGGGAATTTGGTGTGTAAAAGCCTGTAAAGTTTAAGGAGTGTTTAGGCGTTATTCTTTTTTCAACACTCATAAAAAAAGAATTTGCATCATAATTGGTTCCTTCAAAATAGCCTTCGGCAGCCCAGCGTTTTCCAACTGAAAACACATAAGCCCAACCAGAAGTTTTCATTCCTGAAGCATATGTAACCATTGTTCTCCAGTTATAATTTGTATTGGTGCCTGAAAGCGATATTGGGGTTCCTTTTCTATAGTCAGATGCCTGTGTGAAAATTTGCTGTGTGCCTAAAATGCCTCCGAAGTTATAATCTGAGGGAGCGGCACCAATTGAAAATTCCTGGTTCCTGAGCACATCATTCAATCCTCCCCAATTATTCCATTGCGGTCTTCCGTCATAAATTTTATTCATTTTCATACCATTCAGCATCATAGTCGCATTTTCACTATCTAATCCACGGACACTGAATCTGGCCTGGCCCCAATTGAAAGCTGCTGCTTGTAAGAATGCATCTTTTGAAGATTGTAAAAGTCCGGACGTCGTTTCGGAAGAACTATTGTCTTCCTCTAAATCGCTTTCTAAAAGTGAAATAATAGTGGTTTGTAAATTTTCACTCTGATCTTCTTCTAAAAGCAAAATTCCAAGATTTACTTTTTGGCCTAAATTAGAATTAATTTTCAGGGGTAAATCTTTATAGCCCTGACTGTGTATGAAAAGCAATTGCCCACCTTTTATGTCCGAATGCAATTCGAAAGTTCCGTCTTTTTTTGTGAGTTGCATTAAAGCTGAATTTTGAATGCTGACAACTGTATTTTCTAATGGGTTGTGAGTTTTGCTATCGATAACCTGTCCTGAAAAGACAGTTCCCATCTGGGCAGAAGTAATTTTGAAAGTTAAAAGAAGTATAAGAACCAATAATTTTTTATGCATGAAAGAATTTGTTAAAAAAACCCTTTTCTTTTTACAAGAAAAGGGTGTAAAATAATTTTGGCTGAAACTTTTGAAGCTTCACAAATTTCAGCCAAAAAGTCAAATTGGGTTTTGGAAAAAAAAGTTTGAAAAATGAAGAGAAACTGTGGTATTAGAAAATTTTTTCAAACAATAATACTATTTCAATTAGTGTGAATTGTATTACAAAGGTAATGTAAAAAAGCTTTTTATTTCTTTTTACTTGTTAAAATATCAATAAAAAATTAGAAGTATTTTTTAAATCATAGTAAAATGATTTATAATCAAGTGAATAGCTCACTGAATAACTGAAAATAAAGAAGAGAAATTATACCGAAATTTTTATTTTAGAAACCATAAAAGCGATCAAAACCCCAAAAACCCCAATAAAGGCAAAGGAAAACTGAAGCCCAAAACTTTGTGCAATATATCCGATAATGGGAGGGCCCATTAGGAACCCAAGAAAGCTTACGCTTGAAACAATTGTCAAAGCTTCTCCGGCAGAAACGGTTGGATTTTTTCCTGCAACGCTGTAAACGGTAGGGACAATTGTTGAAACTCCTAAACCAACAATCATAAATGCAAATGTACAAGGTATTATGTACGGAAAAATAACGGCAGTAAAAAGCCCGATAGAAATCATACAGCCACTGATTTGCATGACACGGATCCGACCAAATTTATTATTCATTGCATCTCCGATAAATCTTCCGCCGGCCATCATAATCATAAATGAAGTATAACCAAGAATTACCAAAGCACCCGGAGCTTTTACGATATCCTTGAAATAAATGCCGCTCCAGTCAAACATTACGCCTTCGCTTGCCATACTGCAAAAACCTATAATTCCAAGCCAGAGTAAAGAACTATCTGGTTTGGTAAACAATTTTTTACCTTCTTTTTTGGGTTTGATTTTTTCTTTTGCTTTAACTAAAAATTTAAAATTAAAAGCAATCATTAAAAAGACAATTAAGGCTACTATCAGAAAATGATGATAAGGTGATAAATGTAAGGCCAGCATTCCTAGTCCTACCAAAGCGCCTGTAAATCCGGCAAAACTCCACATGCCATGAAAAGACGACATGATGTTTTTCTTAAAAAGGACTTCGGTATAAACACCTTGCGTATTCACAGCGATGTTGGCTAAATTTCCAAAGATGCCAAAGGTAAACAGCCCTAACGAAAGTTGCAATGCGGTTGAGGCCAGACCTAAATTAGACAGGCTAAAGACATACATTATTAAAGAGAAAACTAAAATGCGGTGGCTTCCAAATTTGGTTACCATTTTGCCCGAAAAAGGCATAATAATTAATTGACCCACAGGCAAGGCAAAAAGTACAGAGCCTAATTCTCCTTCGCTTAAATGCAATGCCGTTTTAATATCCGGAATTCTGCTTGCCCAGGAGGCGAAACTTAAACCCATGGCAAAATAAAACACTCCTACAGCAAAACGAATTCTTTTTAAATAAGAAGCCTTTGCCTCCCGATAGACTTTTTTGATTTTTCCTTTGGTTTGGAATAGCGCTAACGGATTGAAATCTATCACAGAAACATTTTTAAAATTTGTATATACAAAAGTACTAAATTCCTGTTTTATAGCGTAACATAGGAGTAGTTACTGCCAAATTTACAACGTTATTGTTTATAAATTGTGAATTTTATATCCTTAAAGAACCTCTGAAACCTCTTGCTGCATAATACGATTCTGCCCCGTTGTGATACACGAAAATAGTTTCATAACGATAATCGCAAAAAAGTGCACCGCCGAGTTTTCTAATTTCAGGAGGCGTTTTTATCCAGCTGGAACTTTTTTGGTCAAATTTTCCAAACTTTTGTAATTCCCTGTATTGTTCTTCTGATAAAAGTTCAATGCCCATAGCTGCAGCCATGTCAATAACATTATTTTTAGGTTTGAATTCTTTTCTTGATTCCTGTGCTTCACGATCATAGCAAGTACTTCTTCTTCCCTTTGGACTTTCTGAAGTGCAATCACAAAAAATATATTCATCCGTTTTTTCATCATAACCGATAATATCTGGTTCTCCTCCGGTACTTTCCATTTCATTAAGTGACCACAGTTTTTCGATATTAGCTTCAAGTTTTGCCTGCACTTTATCCCAGGAAAGATCCTGATGACGGGGCATATTTTTCTCAAAACGGTTTTTCAAAGTCTTAAGCAGATATTGATGTTCTTCCGGTAATAATTCTTTTTTGTTTCCCATGACAGAATATTTAATTATTTTACTAAATCAATGGCCTTTTTTTGTAGGTTACTTTCAATAGCTGCTTCAATAATCTGCATTACCTTTATGCCGTCCTGCGCAGTAACGGGTTCTGGTTTATTGTTTGCAATAGCTTCGTAGACACCATTAAAATATTCGAAATAATTGCCCTGAAGCGTTTTGATTTTATCTCGAACCGGTTTTCCGTCAATTTCTGTGTGCAAAAGCCCTTCAAAACCGTCTAATTCTGTTCCCCAGGATTCAAGATTTGGTTTTTTGCCAATTTTCAATTCGTCTTCCTGAACATCTCCGCGTGGTTTTAAGAAAGAACCTTTTTTTCCGTGAATAGTATAAGCCGGATTTGCTTCTCTGACAAAGAAACTGGCTTTTAAGCGCACTCTGAAATCTTCATAAATCAACAATAAATCAATCCAGTCATCTACCAAAGAGTTTTCTCTGGTATAACGAATATCGCCAAAAACAGATTTTGGAGAACCAAACAAACAAACAGCCTGATCAATTAAATGAGGACCTAAATCTTTCAGGATTCCGGCACCGTCATTCACGGTTTCCTTATGTGCTTTTGGACTTAATATCGGATTGTATCTGTCAAAATGAAATTCGGCTTCGACCAAATCTCCCAAAACACCATCTTTAATTACTTTTTGAACTGTTTTAAAATCGCTGTCCCACCTTCTGTTTTGAAAAACGGCTAATTTTAGTCCTTTTTCTTTGGCTATTGAAGCTAATTCCTCGGCTTCTGCAACAGTTGTGGTAAATGCTTTTTCTACAACGGCATGTTTTCCAGCCAACAGTACTTTTTTTGCATATTCGAAATGGGTTCCAACAGGAGTATTTACGATTACCAGATCAACATCATCTGCCAATAATGCATCAATTGAAGGATAACTTTTTACGGTCGGATAATCTTCCTGAATTAATTTTTTGGTTCTTTCCCATGAACCTAATAATTCAAAACCCGAATGCAGGTCTAAAAAAGGAGCATGAAAAACTTTTCCCGACATTCCGTATGATAATAGTGCTGTTTTTATTTTTTGCATTTTATTTGTATTTAGTTTTTGCCCACGAATTACACGAATTATCACAAATCGTTGAACTTAAAAAAACGATAATAATTTGAGAAAATTAGTGACCCGAGCCTTAGCGAACAGGCGAAGCAAATTCGTGGCGGAAAAAAACTTTTAATTTATGAAATCTGTGGCTAATAAATTTATCGTGTTTTAGCCCGTTCATATTGTTTTGGCCATTTAATGTCATCGTTTAATTCTCTTGCGAAATCCAAAGGCAAGTTAGGATTTCTCAGCGATTCTCTTGCAAACAAAACTAAATCGGCCTGATTTTGCTGTAAAATTTCTTCGGATTGGTGTGCTTCGGTAATTAAACCCACAGCTCCGGTTAAAATTGAAGTTTCCTTTTTTATTTTTTCTGCGAAAGGAACCTGATAACCTGGTCCAATTTCAATTTTTTGATGCGAAACCAATCCGCCTGACGAAACATCAATTAAATCAACTCCTTTTTCTTTTAAGATTGCCGAAAGTTTTACCGATTCTTCCAGATTCCATCCGCCTTCTGCCCAGTCTGTTGCCGAAATCCGAACAAACAATGGCAAATCCGAAGGCCACTCTGATTGAACTGCTTCTAGAATTTCCAAAGTAAAACGGATTCGGTTTTCGAAACTTCCACCGTATTCATCGGTTCTTACATTTGTTAAAGGAGATAAAAACTGATGAAGCAAATACCCATGTGCTGCGTGGATTTCGACAACCTGATAGCTGGCTTCAACAGCTCTTTTGGTGGCTGCTTTAAAATCTGAAATCACTTTTTGAATTCCGATTTTATCCAGTGCTTCCGGAAGGAATGGCTCGTTTTCATGATACGGGATTGGACTTGGAGCAACAGTCTGCCATCCTATATTGGATTCGTCTAACTTTTTATTACCGAGCCAAGGAGCAGAAACACTGGCTTTTCGTCCGGCATGAGCCAATTGAATTCCCGGAACCGAATTTTGAGAAACGATAAATTCGTTGATTGTTTTTAGTTTTTCAATATGTTCATCTTTCCAGATTCCTAAATCTGCCGGCGATATTCTTCCTTCGGGAGAAACGGCTGTGGCTTCCTGAATAATCAATCCGGCACCTCCGCTGGCACGGCTTCCCAAATGAACCAGATGCCAGTCGTTTGCAAATCCGTCAATTGAAGAATATTGGCACATTGGCGAGATGGCGATTCTGTTTTTTAAAGTAATATTTTTTATAGTAAGTGGAGAAAATAATAATGAAGCCATATAAATGTAACTTTTAAAGGTTTAACACTACAAATTGGTAAATAGTGCTTAAAAAAGTAAAGTTAAAGCATCTTCGTAAAAGTAGAAATCCAAATGTTTATTAATTAACAAACATTTAAAACCTTATGTATTATATTGCGCTGTCAAATTAAAATAGAAACGTTACTTTTGTGCGTTAAATTAAGAACTAAAAATACAAAATGGATATAGTTATCAAACTCTCTCAATTTCTATTGAGTTTATCTTTACTTATTATTCTTCACGAATTAGGACATTTTATTCCTGCAAAATTATTTAAAACAAGAGTCGAAAAATTTTACTTATTTTTTGATGTTAAATATTCACTGTTAAAAAAGAAAATTGGCGAAACAGAATACGGAATTGGCTGGCTGCCACTTGGAGGTTATGTAAAAATCTCCGGAATGATTGACGAAAGTATGGACAAAGAGCAAATGGCTCTTCCTCCGCAGCCTTGGGAATTTCGTTCTAAGCCGGCATGGCAGCGTTTGATTATTATGTTGGGTGGTGTTACCGTAAACTTTATATTAGCATTTATTATATATATCGGAATGGCATTTGTTTATGGGGATACTTATGTGGCTAATGCCGATTTGAAAGATGGGGTTTGGGTTGAAAATCCGGTGCTGCAAAAAATTGGTTTTAAAACAGGTGACAAAATAATATCTATCGACGGACAAAAAGTTGAAAATCTTGACAATGATACTAATATGAAAGTAATCATGTCAAAAGAAGTTTTAATTGAAAGAAACGGGCAACAACAAACAATCAAAATACCAACAGACTTTGTCGATCAACTCTCAAAACATGAAAAAGGATTTTTAATTGCTGCGCGTGTTCCTTTTGTGGTTGCTTCTGTTGCTGAAGAATCTCCTAATAAAAATTTAAAAGCAAAAGATATGATTCTTTCTCTAAACGGAGAAAAAGTAAAATATTTTGATGAGGCAAAGAGCATTTTGAATAAAAATAAAGGGAAAAAGATTTCGGCAGTTATTTTACGTGACTTAAAAGAAATGCCAATCACTCTTAAGGTAACAAATGCGGGACTCTTAGGTGTAAAACCTGGGGAATTAGATATTAAATCATTGGAAAAACTGGGCTATTATAAAGTTAGTACAAAAGAATATAGTTTTGCAGAATCTATTCCGGTTGGACTTGAAAAAGGAAAAGATCAATTGGTAGGTTACGGAAAACAATTAAAGATGATTTTTAATCCGGAAACTAAAGCATATAAACAAGTTGGAGGTTTTGCAGCAATTTTCAACATTTTTCCTGATACATGGAGCTGGGAAGCATTCTGGAAAATTACCGCCTTATTATCAATTATGCTTGGAGTAATGAATTTATTGCCAATTCCTGCCCTTGATGGAGGTCACGTGATGTTTTTATTGTATGAAATAATCAGCGGTAAAAAACCGAGTGATAAATTTCTTGAAAACGCCCAAATGGTTGGTTTCTTTATACTTATCGCACTGCTTTTGTTCGCTAACGGAAACGATATTTACAAGGCAATTGTCAAGTAGAAAAAATATTTTTTAAAAAGAGTTAAAATATTTTTGGGGAATTAAAAATTCAACTATATTTGCACTCGCTAAAAAGAGCAACAACTTCCTCCTTAGCTCAGTTGGTTAGAGCATCTGACTGTTAATCAGAGGGTCCTTGGTTCGAGCCCAAGAGGGGGAGCAAACTTTTTTTAGCAAACATATTTACCTTTAAGGTGATTCCTCCTTAGCTCAGTTGGTTAGAGCATCTGACTGTTAATCAGAGGGTCCTTGGTTCGAGCCCAAGAGGGGGAGCTTATTGAAAAAGACTATCATGGAAATGATGGTCTTTTTTGTTTTTATAAGTTTTTTACTTTTTATTTATATTTTTTGTAAATTTGCTTTACTATGAAAGATATTTCAAATACAACTGAAAGAGTGCAGTTTGCTTTAAAGCAAATGGAGAAAGCTATGCCTGTTGTTAAACAACAAGTGGCAGTTTATGAAAAAAATATCCGTTTAGGCAAAGATCAAAAAAAGCCAACCATAGCTCCGCAATTCAAAAATGTCTAAACCCGTTTTACTGGTCATAGGAGGATGTAACGGATCTGGAAAATCAACTTTTTCCAAACCACTTTCTCCGGATACTTTTACACCTTTTGATTATGATTTTCAATTTCTAAGATTTTATAATTCTTTACTTGATTCAGATATAAAGGAGGAAATGGCTCATCAAATGGCTTTTAATGAATTAGAAAGCCAGATAAAAAAAGCGATTCAAGACAAATCTGGTTTCTGCTACGAAACCAATTTTAATTCAACACCTCTTCATTGGCCAGACTTATTTAAAAATAATGGATATGATTTACACCTTATTTTTTTATGTCTTGATTCAATTCAGGAAGCTAAAAAAAGAGTTGCTATTCGTGTAGAAAATGGCGGGCATTTTGTTCCGGAAAACGAAATTGAAAAACGTTATTATGATGGATATAATAATTTAAATTCGTTTTTCGATTACTTTGATTATGTCGATTTATATGATTCTTCGAAATATTTAAAACAACCTTCGCATGTTTTATCTATCGAGTCAGGGAAAGTTTTGTCAGTGACTCATATACCGGATTATTTAAATATTTTGATCCCAGATATAATTAAATAAATTCAAAACTCTGGCTACAAGTTTAAGTGAACAAATAGCGTAAAATTGTAGTGTTATTTTTAATCACCAATCCATCATTAATTTCATTTTTAATAGAAAAATAGAAGCGGTGAGGTTGAACGAGGTGTCATTTCGTGTTGATCCGTCATAACCAAAAAAAACCTCTTCCGTTAAGAAGAGGTTTTTGTACCCGGAGCCGGAGTCGAACCGGCACGGTTTCCCACAGGTGTTTGAGACCAGCGCGTCTACCAATTCCGCCATCCGGGCTTAGCAGACGAAAAAACAACTAATAAATCTGTTATTTTAACGCAATAGAATAAGTAATTATGAAGTCATAACTGTGCTTATTCCTTTAACACGGTGCAAATGTAAAAAATAAAATTAAAAGTGCTACTAAAAATACTTAAAATTTTCCTTTCAGTGTCCAATAAATTTTCTAAATTTGCACCTCGTTAAAACGAAGCACACACAACTAACTACATCCGAGGCGTATACATCATTGGCTAAGATAAATAACGTAGCCCAATTGTATGGAATGTTGAGGAATAAAACAACAAAATTAAATGTCGCACCTAGAACCAGAAGCTAAAATTTTTGCTTGTTCACAAAGTGTTTATCTGGCAGAAAAAATTGCCGACCAATACGGGATTCCGTTAGGTAAAGTAACGATGTCAACGTATAGTGATGGAGAATTTCAGCCATCTTACGAAGAGTCAATCAGAGGATTACGTGTTTTTATCGTGTGCTCTACTTTTCCAACTGCCGATAATTTGATGGAATTGTTACTGATGATTGATGCGGCAAAACGTGCATCAGCAAGACATATTACAGCGGTTATGCCTTATTTTGGCTGGGCAAGACAGGATAGAAAAGACAAACCAAGAGTTCCGATTGGAGCAAAATTAGTAGCTAATTTATTAGATGCTGCCGGAGCGACAAGAGTAATGACAATGGATTTGCACGCA
Source organism: uncultured Flavobacterium sp. (assembly GCF_946478785.1). Next base: position 51,235 of record NZ_CAMLDD010000022.1, on the reverse strand, counting down.
GATCAAATTCAGGGGTTTTTCGAAAAACCGGTAGATCATTTATTTGCATCAACCATCTTTTTACCATATGTAGAAAGTTTAGGATTAGAAAATTTAACCATTGCATCTCCGGATATGGGAGGTTCAAAAAGAGCATATGCTTACTCTAAGTTCTTGGAATCAGATGTAGTAATCTGTTACAAACAAAGAAAAGCAGCCAACGTTATCGACACTATGGAGCTAATTGGTGAAGTAAAAGGACGTAACGTAATATTAGTAGACGACATGATTGATACTGGTGGTACATTAGCGAAAGCGGCCGATTTAATGATCGAAAAAGGAGCATTAAGCGTTAGAGCAATTTGTACACACGCGATTTTATCAGGTGGAGCTTACGAAAAAATTGAAAACTCAAAATTAAGCGAATTAATCGTAACAGATTCTATTCCTTTAAAGAGACATTCAGATAAAATAAGAGTAGTGAGTTGTGCACCTCTCTTCGCCGAAGTTATGCACATGGTGCACCACAACAATTCCATTAGTGGAAAATTTATAATGTAGTCATTGCGACACATACATTATATAGGAAACAGAATATTTATTAATAACTATATTTTTTTACAATGAAATCGATTACAATTAAAGGATCAGAAAGAGAAAGCGTGGGCAAAGTGTCAACTAAAGCCTTACGTAATGCTGGAGCGGTTCCTTGCGTGTTATACGGAGGAAATCAGGCAGTACATTTCTCAGCGGACGCTGCGGCATTCAAAAACTTGGTTTACACTCCAAACGCTCACACAGTTGTGATCGAACTTGGAAAAGGAAAATCATTCAATGCAATTTTGCAGGACATTCAGGTACACCCGGTATCTGACAAAATTTTACACATTGACTTCTTTCAGTTATTTGATGACAAAGAAATCACTATGGAAGTTCCTGTAAAAATTGTTGGTACATCTAAAGGTGTTCTTGCAGGTGGTGTTTTACGTTTAAACACTCGTAAATTAAAAGTAAAAGCTTTACCTAAAAATCTTCCTGATTTTGTTGAAGCTGACATTACTCCACTTGAAATGGGTAACAAATTGTACGTTACTAAAGTTGGTGCTCCGGAATACAAAATTATGCACCCGGACAATACAGTTGTAGCTCAGGTAAGAATCTCTCGTGCTGCTATGAAAGCTGCTCAGGAAGCTGCAAAAGCTGCAAAAGCTCCTGCAAAAGGAAAGAAAAAATAATTTTTTCAAATTCTTCAATACCAAAGCATCAATCGAAAGGTTGGTGCTTTTTTTATGTCTTAATTTTCTATTCGGCGAGATTGAAATTTTAAATTTCAGGAGCAGAAACTTCAAGGCTTTTCAAGACGTAACATTCCTGCCATCCGCTATATCTTTTTCCGGCTAAAGAAGCCAGAAAAAGGATGCCGCTGCTGTCAGGGCTAGCCAGAATAATTCATTTTTATAAGTTTCTAAGAAAAAAATCCGCGCTAATCAGTTTAAATCCGCGTCATCCGCGTGCCATTCTTAGCGCACCTTGCGGTTAAGAATAATACAGATTCGATTATCTAATTATCTAATTGACACATTTTCTAATTACCAACATTAACCCTATTTTTGCATCATGATAAAATGGATTACAAAACTGTTTTCATCAACACAAAAAGAAGAGAACACAGACAACATGAAACCGGAGGTTCACGAACACTCAAAAAACAATTTAAAAAGCGTGAGTAAAAAATATTTAATCGTAGGGCTTGGTAATATTGGAGCCGAATACGTAAACACAAGACATAACATCGGATTTAAAGTCCTGGATTTTTTAGCCAGAAAAGAAGGCCTTTCCTTCGAAACCGTAAAGCTGGGTGCTTTGGCCGAATATAAATTTAAAGGAAGAACCTTTTTTTTGCTTAAGCCGAACACCTATATGAACCTAAGCGGAAAAGCCGTAAAATACTGGATGGACAAAGAAAATATTCCTTTAGAAAATATTCTGGTCATTACAGACGATTTAAACCTGTCTTTCGGAACCATCCGAATCAAACCAAAAGGCAGCGACGGAGGCCACAACGGATTGAAAAATATTAATTTGGTTTTAAACACACAACAATATACCCGCTTCAGATTTGGTATCAGTGATCAATTTAAAAAAGGGCAGCAGGTTGATTATGTTTTAGGTGATTGGGATGAAGAAGAAAGAGCAAAATTACCGGAAAGATTAGAAGTTGCAGCAGAAATTATCAGATCTTTTGGCACTGCAGGATTAGAAAATACAATGACTAGTTTTAACGGGAAGTAACTATTCTACAGGGATTTTAGTGTAAAAACAACAATTAATGATTAACTAAATTCAATTATAACGAAATAGTATTTTCTATTCCAAAGTTAAATGTTTAAATTTGGATAAATTAATATAAATCATAAAATCATATATCATGGCTTTTGAATTACCACAATTACCTTATGCATATGATGCATTAGAACCACATATTGATGCACGTACAATGGAAATCCATCACACGAAACATCATAATGCTTACACAACAAATCTAAATGCTGCTATTGCAGGAACGGATTTAGAAGGAAAAACAATCGAAAATATCTTAATTAATTTAGATAAAAAAAATGCTGCAGTTCGTAACAATGGTGGAGGTTTTTACAACCACAATTTATTCTGGACTGTAATGTCTCCAGACGGTGGCGGATTACCTACAGGTGAATTGTTGTCAGCAATTGAATCTTCTTTCGGATCTTTCGAAGAGTTTAAAGCGAAATTTGCTAAAGCGGGAGCAACACAATTTGGTTCAGGATGGGCTTGGCTATGTGTGCATAAAGGTGGAAAATTAGAAGTTTGCGGAACTCCAAACCAGGATAATCCATTAATGCCGGAAGTAGGCTGTGGCGGAACTCCAATTTTAGGAATGGACGTTTGGGAGCATGCTTACTACTTAAACTACCAAAACAGAAGACCTGATTATATTGAGGCTTTCTTCAGTGTAATTAACTGGACAGAAGTTGCAAGAAGATTTGCTTTAGAAAAATAGTCTTTTCAAATAAATATAAAACCCGATTGGTTCGTTATGAATTAATCGGGTTTTTTCTTTTTACCATTTGCCGTAAAAACTATTTATATCAAAATAATATTTGACCTCTTCGCCTTTTTCATTTGTTAAATTTAGAAGATCATAATGTTTGTTTCCTTCGCTAAGTAATGCCTGACGGTTCATTTTGCAATTAGGACAAAGTTTTCTGACTATTTGATATTCCTCTGAAACACTTTTCACTTTGATTGCGTTTTTTATTGAACTTCCATCTCTGGATGTGTTTTTTTTAGAAGAAGAATTTTCGTTTTCATCAGCATTTGCCGTAATGTCTTCGTTACTGGTATGGTTTTCAGTTGTTGCTGTTTTATTAGTGCTTTTAGGTTTCGCACCGGAACAGCTTATCAAAAAAATACTGAAAACACTTAGAATAAAAACTTTTTTTAGATGCGTCATTTTGATTTGGTTATAATAATTGTATTGACAATATTAAGAATTAATTACTATTGTCAGCTAACTTTTTTCCAATAAAAAAGGCGGAATTTCTTCCACCTTTTTTGCCCCAAATTCACCATAATATTTAACCTACTTAATTTTATGGCAGATCAAATGTATGTTTCTGTATTGTTTTTTTTAAATATTTCTGATTAAAAGCAGAAATATCCGATTAATGACTATATTTTAAAAATTTAAATTTATTCCAATAAAAAAGGTGAAATTTCTTTCACCTTTTTTGCCCCAAATCTACCATAAACTTAACCTACTAATGTTATGGTTCTTCAAAGATATACTAGCATTGCGTTTTTAGCAAAAATATAGGATGAAATGCATAAAAATCCGATGAAATGCATTTTTTAACTTTTTATTTAGTAAGCTCTTGCGTTTTTTCCTTCATAAAAGTTCATAAAGGCTCTATTTACAACCCGATTTCCACCTGGTGTTGGATAGTCACCTGTAAAATACCAATCGCCGAGATTTTTCGGACAGGCAATATGTAAGTCTTCTACTTTTTGGAAGATAATTTTTACTTCAGCATTGATTTCAGGAGAGCTTAACATCTCGGCAATTCTATCAGAAATTTCTTCAGGAGTAAATGGATCATAAATTGCTGTTACATAATTTACAACATCGGTATCTACGTAATTTTCCTGAGCTTTACATTTAGCATACACTTCGTCTACAATATGATATAAATTTCGTTCCTTAAGTAAATCCAAAGCCGCTCTGAAAGCAACAAGACCTTCTAATTTTGCCATATCAATTCCGTAACAATCCGGATAACGAATTTGTGGTGCCGAAGAAACAATTACGATACGTTTTGGTTTCAAACGATCCATCATTTTTATGATACTCATTTTTAATGTAGTACCACGAACAATACTGTCATCAATAATAACCAAATTATCAGTTGGTTTTATCACACCGTAAGTTACATCATAAACGTGAGCTACTAAATCATCACGGCTGCTGTCTTCTGTAATAAAGGTTCTAAGTTTTGCATCTTTAATCGCAACTTTCTCAGTACGTATTTTTACTGCCAATAACTCTTGTAAGGTTTCGGCAGTAAGTGTATTTCTGTTTTCCAGGATATAATTGTTCTTTCTCTGATTTAAGAAATCCTGAGCTGCTTCAACTAGACCATAAAACGAAGTTTCAGCTGTATTGGGGATATAAGAGAAAACAGTATTATCTGTATCACTGTCAATTGATTCAAGAACAGCAGGCAAAATTAATTTTCCTAAATCTTTACGCTCCTGATAAATTTCAGCATCACTTCCTCTTGAGAAATAGATTCTTTCAAAAGAACAGGCTTTTTTAACGGTTGGTTCCAGAATCTGGTTCATAGAAAATTTTCCACTTTTCTTTATAATTAAGGCATTTCCAGGTTCAATTTCCTGAACGCTTTCAAAAGGAACATTAAATACAGTTTGAATAACAGGTCTTTCTGAAGCTACAACAACAACTTCATCATCCTGATAGAAATAAGCCGGACGAATACCTGCCGGATCCCTAAAAACAAAGGCGTCCCCGTGACCCAACAAACCTGCCATTGCGTAACCGCCATCTAAGTTTTTTGCTGATCTGGTTAGTATTTTTGCAAGATCCAAACGTTCTGCAATTACCGGAGATGCTTCTCTTTTTGAGTAGCCTTCACCCTTACAATCCTGATACAATTGCATCACTTCTTTATCCAAAAAGTGGCCAATTTTTTCCATTACCGTAACGGTATCAGCCATTTCTTTTGGATGCTGGCCTAATTCGACTAAATTTTCGAAAAGCTCCTTAACATTTGTCATGTTAAAGTTACCTGCCAAAATTAAATTACGGTGCATCCAGTTACTCTGACGTAAAAATGGGTGTACACTTTCGATACTGTTTTTTCCGAAAGTTCCGTAACGAACATGTCCTAAAAATAATTCGCCAACATACGGTATCTCAGATTTTATTTTTTGAACATCGTCAGCAATTTCAGGCTGTGCTTTTAATTCTTCACTAATTCGCTCATTGATTTGCTTAAAAACATCCTGAATTGGTTGTGAATGATTAGAGCGAACCCTGCTGATGTAACGTTCTCCTGGCTCAACATCTAATTTGATGCTGGCAAAACCGGCGCCATCCTGACCACGGTTGTGCTGTTTTTCCATCATCAGGTACATTTTTTGTATCCCGTAAAAAGCAGTTCCGTATTTTTCTTTGTAATATTCAAGCGGTTTAAGAAGTCTGACTAAGGCTATACCACATTCGTGTTTTAAAGCGTCGCTCATTTTTTTGTGTATTTGTGTTGTTGTAAGTTGTGCGTATTAACGTAATAAAAAAGCCCCGTTTTACCGAGGCTCGTAAGCATTATAATTCTATGTCAAACTGAGTTAGCGACTTAAATTGCTGTAATCGAATCGCTACTTCTGTTTTGGTTAATGTTTCCATCCTTTCAGTTCCAAATTTCTCCACACAAAATGAAGCCAGATTAGAACCGTAAATTATTGCATTTTTCATATTGCCAAACGAAATGTTTTCGCTTTGCGCAATGAATCCTGAAAATCCACCTGCGAAAGTGTCTCCAGCTCCTGTTGGATCAAAAACATCTTCTAGCGGCAATGCCGGAGCAAAGAATACTTCTCTGTTGTGGAATAAAAGCGCGCCGTGCTCTCCTTTTTTGATCACCACATATTTTGGTCCCATATCCTGGATTTTAGCGGCTGCTTTTACTAATGAATATTCTCCCGAAAGTTGTCTTGCTTCTTCATCATTGATTGTAATAACATCGACACGTTTAATTACATCTAATAATTCTGGTAAAGCACAGTCCATCCAGAAATTCATAGTATCCAAAACTACTAATTTTGGTTTTTTCTCCATTTGGTCTAAAACACTGCTCTGTACTAATGGATGTAAGTTTCCTAACATCACAACATCAGCGTCTTTATAATTTTGAGGAACTTTTGGCTGAAAATCTGCCAAAACGTTTAGTTCGGTAACAAGGGTATCTCTTGAGTTTAAATCATTGTGGTATAAACCGCTCCAGAAAAAGGTTTTTCCGCCTTTTACAATTTCGATACCAGAGATATCAATATTTCTTGAAGTTAAAAGATCTAAATGTTCTTGAGGGAAATCATCGCCAACTACAGAAACGATGGCCGATTGCAAGTTAAAAAAGGATGCTGATAAACCAATGTACGTTGCAGCACCACCTAATATTTTATCTGTTTTTCCGAAAGGAGTTTCAATCGCGTCGAAAGCAACCGTTCCAACAATCAATAATTTATTCATTTTATGAATTTCGAATTAAGGTGCAAAGATACTTTATAAGTTACAATATTGCAACGGTTTGCAATCTCAAAATTTTCATAAAAAAACAATAACAATTTCAGGGTTAAAACTATTGTAAATGAGAGAATTATATTGAAACCTTTTGAAGGATTAAAGTATGTTTTCCGGATTTAAAAAGCAATATTTATTTTCGAAAAATGCTTTGAATGTTTTTGACTAAATAATTGAATAAACAGAATCTAAAATTGATACTTCTTATCAAAATAATTCTTCAGCAATCCAATCTGAATTAAAATCATAAAAGGGACTATTAAAATCGCGTACAGGATATTTTTAGATAACTGAATTCCTGAAAATAAAGTAGAAACTTTATCAGAATATAGGTTAACGATTTTCAAATTAGAAATAGTACTGCCTGAATAAACAGAATATACGGTCAAAGCAATCAAACAAATGCTAATAAAAATCCAGGTAGATTTTGAGATTAAAGGTTTGTAGGCTTTAATTTTGCTTTTTTCGGCAACTAAAACCTGAGACATTATTTTTGAAGTAAAGTCAATTGATGGCGACTCCAAAGTATTTTCGGACATCATTTTATCAATAAGATTTTCTATATTTTTATCGCTCTCGTTCATAATTCGCTACTATTTCTGGTTCTAATTGCTTTTTCAAAATTACAGCTAATTTTTGTCGGCTTCTAAATAATTTTACCTTGACATTATTAGCATTAATATTCATGATCTTTCCAATTTCCTCTAAACTCTGATCTTCGAAATAAAATAAAGTTAGCAGAAAATTCTCTTCGCTCGGCAATAAATTCAAACAATTCTGAATGGTCTGCTTTCGTTCTTTGTCTTCCAGAGCGCTTAAAGCATTGTCCATCGTTTTAATTAAATGTGCCGAAAATTCATCTATCGATATATTAAGCTCTTCTTTTTTGTTTTTCTTCAAACGATCCAAACACGTATTATAAGCAATCTTATAAATCCAGGTTGAAAATTTCGAATCACCTTTAAACTTGCTTAGTGAATTATATATTTTAATAAAAGTGTCCTGAGCAACTTCTTCAGCTTCTTCTCGGTTTTTAACCGTTTTCAGAGCCAAAGTAAAAATCATATCCTTATAACGATCCACCAGCACAGCAAACGCATTTGTTTCGCCCTGCATAATTTTATCGATATAATGTTGATCAGGTATTGTACTCATAATTATATAGGACGACAAACGCTTTATTTAGGTTACAATAAATTTAATTTATTTTTTTTGACAAAATTTGTAACCTAAATAAAGTTCATCACGTCATATGAAGTATCAATCAATTAAAACAAAATATTATGTTAGCAGGAATTTTAGTACCACTTAGTTTTTTTTTAATGATCTTCGGGATTGTTTATCTTATTTATTCAACCAGAAACAGAGAGCGGCTGGCACTTATAGAAAAAGGAGTAGATGCCAGTATATTTATCCAGGGTAAAGAAAAAGGTGTGCCGATTTGGAAAATCTTAGTTGTTAATCTGGCTTTTTTATTAATAGGTTCGGGGATTGGAATTTTTATTGCCTTACTTATTACAACTTACACCTCTTTAGAAGATGGTGCAGTTTATCCTTCAATTATTTTTATAATGGCTGGTGTTGGCTTATTGGTTGGGTTTGGAGCAGCTAAAGATTTAGATAAAGAATAAGATTTTTTAAGTTAGTACCTTTAATCTTTATTTAACGTATCGACACTTGTTGGTACGTTATTTTTTTATTCCATTTTAGAGCCGATGGTTTCATAATATTCATCAATAGAAAGATTCGGCTGCATGGATGCCATAACCGCCAATTGATCACAGCGTTCATTTTGCGGATGATTGTTATGTCCTTTAATCCACTTAAAATCGACTTGATGTTTTCGATAAACAATTAAAAAGCGCTTCCACAAATCGGGATTTTTTCTGCCTGCAAATTTCTTTTTCTCCCAGCCCAAAATCCAGTTTTTCAAAACAGAATCCACTACATATTTAGAATCAGAAATAACCAAAACTTTCATGTTTGGTTTTTTTAATTTTTCTAGTCCAACAATTACAGCCAAAAGTTCCATTCGATTATTGGTAGTAAGTCGGAAACCTTCGTAAAATTCTTTCTTATGTGGCGTTCCTACCAATTCCATCACTACGCCATAACCGCCGTTTCCCGGATTTCCTTTTGCAGCGCCGTCTGTATATATGTGTACTTCGTGAGTCATTGTTGTTTTTTTTTCACCATATAAGTAATATAAGTTCATTTTAAACTTTATCTATACTTTGTTCGTTAATATAATAGTAAAGTAAGATTGCGTAATGTTTCTTATATTTCTTTTAGGATAAAGTATGATTTACACCTGCAATTATATTTACTTATATGACTTATATGGTTTAATAATTTTTAATTTGAATTTTCTTTTTCTGAATCTTCCAGTACTGCCTCAATAATCTCCGGAAAATACTTTTGTTCCAGCTCGTGAATCTTTTCGGCTACTGTTTCCGGGGTGTCTTCATCTGTTAAGGCTACATTTTTCTGGAAAATTATACCTCCTTCATCATAATGTTCATTTACATAATGAATCGAAATTCCGGTTTCTTTTTCCTTATTATTGACTATAGCCCTGTGTATGTGCATTCCGTACATTCCCTTTCCTCCATAATTAGGTAAAAGAGCTGGATGAATATTAATAATTTTATTTGGATAAAGTTCAATTATGTTTTCTGGGAACTTCAATAAAAATCCAGCAAGAACTATCAGATCTGGGTCGATTTCCTGTATTTTTTGTAATAAATTTCTCTCCAAAAGTTCTGTTTTTGCGAAAATTTCGACAGGAATTTGATGATTTTTTGCTCTCTCAATGACTTTTGCATTTGGATTATTTGTAAAGACCGAAACGACCTTTGCAATTTTGGTTTCTTTAAAGTGTTTGATAATATTTTCTGCATTACTTCCTGAACCTGAGGCAAAAACAACAATTTTTTTCATAATCAAATTTATTTTGAGAATGCAAAAAACGGAATAAAAAACCAAAATAAATAGTATTAAAAGACCTTTCTTGAAATTAATTTTATAAATTAGTAACACATTTATTAACTAAATAGTTGTTTTAAAATAAAGTTTTTTATTTTTGCCAACAAATTAAATTCTAAAATTAAAGATTATGTCAGACATTGCATCAAGAGTAAAAGCGATTATCGTAGACAAATTAGGTGTTGACGAAAACGAAGTTGTAACAGAAGCAAGCTTCACTAATGATTTAGGAGCTGACTCATTAGACACTGTTGAGCTTATTATGGAATTCGAAAAAGAATTTGATATTCAAATTCCAGACGATCAAGCAGAAAACATTGCTACTGTTGGTCAAGCTATTTCTTACATCGAGGAAGCTAAAAAATAATAAATATACACCCGATTTCTAAAAATCCCAATTTTTGAAAATCTAAATTCCAAAATTGGAATTTGTTTTTGATTTTGAAGTTTTTAAGAGTTGGGTGTTATTATTTTTTTTAAATTTAAATTTCGATTGAGTTTCAATCAAAAAATATATTTATATTGTAATGCCCATGGCTCTTAAGTAACAATACAGTTAAGAAAGCGTGGGTTTTATTTGTTAAAGACACAAAAGACATATTTATGACATTAAAGCGAGTTGTTGTAACAGGATTAGGCGCTCTTACTCCTATCGGGAATAACATCCAGGAGTATTGGGACGCGCTTATCAATGGAGTTAGCGGTGCAGCCCCAATAACGTATTACGATACAGAGAAACATAAAACCAAGTTTGCCTGTGAAGTAAAAAACTTCAATATTGAGGATTACATGGACCGTAAGGAATCTCGTAGATTAGATAAATTCGCTCAATATGCAGTAGCTGCGAGTGATGAAGCTATTAAAGATGCGGGACTGACAGATGATAATATCGACAAACAAAGAGTTGGGGTTATCTGGGGAGCTGGAATTGGAGGTTTGGAAACTTTTCAGGATGAAGTAATGTACTATGCAAAAGGTGATGGAACTCCAAAATTCAATCCTTTCTTTATTCCTAAAATGATTGCTGATATTGCACCAGCTCATATTTCCATGCGTAATGGCTATATGGGACCTAATTATACTACTGTTTCAGCTTGTGCTTCTTCTGCAAATGCCTTAATTGATGCTTTCAACTACATTCGTTTAGGAATGTGTGATGTAATTATATCGGGAGGTTCTGAAGCTGCCGTTACTATTGCTGGTATGGGAGGTTTTAGTTCCATGCACGCTTTATCTACAAGAAATGAAAGCCCGGAAACGGCTTCAAGACCTTTTGATGCTACCAGAGACGGCTTCGTATTAGGTGAAGGTGCCGGAGCATTGGTTCTTGAAGAATACGAACATGCAAAAGCCAGAGGAGCAAAAATTTACTGTGAAATTGGTGGAGGCGGAATGTCATCTGATGCTTATCATTTAACAGCACCACACCCGGAAGGAATTGGTGTTATTGCGGTAATGAAAAATACATTAAGAGATGCCGGAATGAATCCTGAAGATGTTGATCATATCAATACACACGGAACTTCTACTCCTCTGGGAGATGTAGCCGAATTAAAAGCGATTAGCGCTGTGTTTGGAGAACATGCAAAAAATATCAATATTAATTCAACAAAATCAATGACAGGGCATTTACTAGGTGCAGCTGGTGCTATTGAAGCAATTGCTTCTATTTTAGCTATGCAGCACAGTATTGTTCCCCCAACGATTAATCATACTGTTGTTGATGAAAACATTGACCCGGCTTTAAACCTAACTTTAAACAAACCTCAAAAAAGAGAAGTAAATGTTGCTATGAGTAACACTTTTGGTTTTGGTGGACACAATGCTTGTGTATTGTTTAAAAAATTAGTTGACTAATTTTGTCTATGAATATTATCAAAAAAATATTTTCAAAATCCCGTTCTCAAGAAGACGGGATTTTTTTTGACACTATTCAGAAAATTCTTGGTTTCCAGCCGATTAACATACAATTTTACAAGAAAGCATTTACACATCGCTCCTCTAATAAATTGGATGAATCGGGAAATCCTATCAATTATGAGAGACTTGAATTTTTAGGAGATGCTATGTTAAGTTCTGTTATTGCAGCACATTTGTTTAATAAGGCACCCAACGGAGATGAAGGATACTTAACTAAAATGCGCTCTAAAATTGTAAGCAGGGAACACCTGAACGAACTAGGTAAAGACTTAAATTTAGTGCGGTTTGTTGAAAGCAAAGTACCTATTCAGCATTTTGGTGAAAATATTCACGGAAATATTTTCGAAGCACTTATAGGTGCCATTTATTTAGATCGTGGATATTCTTTTTGTGAAAAATTTATTCAAAAAAGAGTCATTATACCTTATGTTGATATTGCGCGCCTAGAAGGTAAAGTAATTAGTTATAAAAGTTTGGTTATCGAATGGTGTCAGAAAGAAAAGAAAACTTTTCATTATGATATTTTTGAAGATAACGGAATTGACGGACAACGTTTGTTTGGCGTTAAATTAAGTATAGACGAAAAAATAATAGCAAGAGCTAGAGCAACTTCAAAAAAGAAGGCAGAAGAGAAGGCATCACAACGTGCGTATTTTGCTTTTCAGGAAAAAATGGATAAGAAATAACACGAAAAGTAGTGTAATATTCTGAGCTCTATAACGTTTTCGTTTATAAATTAACAAAAACATGCCGTTATTGACTATTGATGCTACGATAGAAATAGTATATTTACAGCTTGATATTTCATGACATGGCTATTCATAGATTGGATTTAGACGAATTTGACGAAATTGATTATTATTTAATGGCAATCCATACTTCTTTAGAAGATTACAGATTAGCTTATTTTATCAATAAAAAACTTCCGATAAACTTAAGTAAGAGCAAAAACGAGATACATGCTCAGACTAAGGAAGGCGAGACAAATTTTTCCAGATTCTATTATTATGACACCGACAAAGCCCTTTCATGGAATTTGATTCAGAATAAAAATGAAATCATTTCAGTGAGTACGAATGATTTTCAGAATTTGTTTTCCAATGAAAATAGTGAGGTTTCAACAACAATTCATTTACTTCCTGAATTCAAAAAAGTAGATTTTTTCCTGAAGATTGATAATAGTGGTGAGGCTATAAACTTTTCAGAAATACAGCAAAAGCTAAATACAATTGAGAGTATCGCAGCTATTTATGCTGTAGATATCAATAAAATAAAATCAAAAAACAATTTAATTTTTTAAAAAAAATGCTTACAAACAAAAAAACCAAAATTGTAGCCACACTTGGACCTGCATGTGGAACGAAAGAGATCATCAAGGATATGATTGACGCAGGTGTAAATGTATTTAGGGTTAATTTTTCGCATGCTGATTATGAAGGTGTAAAAGAGAAAATAAATATTATTAGAGAACTAAATGAAGAATTTGGTTATACTACAGCAATTCTTGGAGATTTACAAGGACCAAAACTTAGAGTTGGTGTAATGGAAGAAGGAACAGTAGTTAATGATGGTGATTTAATCACTTTTACAACTGCTGAAGATATTTTAGGTACTGCTCAAAAGGTATTCATGAAATATCAAAATTTCCCAAATGATGTTAATCCGGGTGAGCGTATTTTGCTTGATGACGGAAAACTTATTTTTGAAATTATTTCTACAGATAAAAAAACAGAAGTTGTTGCTAAGGTAATTCAGGGTGGAGAATTAAAATCTAAAAAAGGGGTTAATCTTCCAAACACAAAAATTTCATTACCGGCCTTAACTGAAAAAGATATTGCAGATGCTATTTTTGCTATTGAACAAAAAGTAGACTGGATTGCGCTTTCGTTTGTAAAAACACCTCGTGATTTACAAGATTTACAGGAACTAATCGCTAAACATTCGGATGTTAAAATTCCTATCGTTGCTAAAATTGAAATGCCGGAAGCTCTTGAGAATATGGATAAAATTGTAGCATATTGCGATGCTCTGATGGTGGCCCGTGGAGATTTAGGAGTTGAACTTCCTGCACATGAAGTACCATTGGTTCAAAAAGATTTAATTCGCAGAGCTAAAACTGCAAGAATTCCAGTTATTGTGGCAACACAAATGATGGAAACAATGATTACAAGTTTAACTCCAACAAGAGCTGAAGTAAATGACGTTGCAAATTCTGTAATGGATGGAGCTGATGCCGTAATGTTATCAGGAGAAACGGCTACAGGAAACTATCCGGTACAGGTAATACAAAAAATGACTCAAATTTGTGAGGCTGTTGAGGATTCTTCATTAATTCACGTGCCACAAAATACACCACAAATTAAAACAAAACGTTTTATTACTAAAACAATTTGTCAACAAGCAGCTTTAATGGCTAATACAATTCAGGCAAAAGCAATTTGTACATTGACAAATAGCGGGTATACTGCTTTTCAAATTTCAGCTTGGAGACCATCATCTGCACATATTTTGGTATTTACTTCAAACAGAAGAATCTTAACTCAATTGAATTTATTATGGGGAGTTAAGTCATTTTTCTATGATAATGAAAGTAGTACTGATGATACAGTAACTGATGTAAATAAGATTGCTGTAGAAAAAGGATATGCTTCAAAAGGAGATTATTTGATTAATCTTGCTGCAATGCCAATTAAAGATAAAGGAATGGTAAATACTATGAGAGTTTCTGAGATAGAATAATCTTCATTAAAAGAATTAAATATAAAACCACCAAAATTAGTTTTGGTGGTTTTTCTGTATAAAAGAGTTTCTTTTAAATTGCCTTTTAATTGTTAAGTGGTTGTTTTTAAATATTTTATAATAGTTAGGTGAAAATTTAACGAAACACATACTAACAAATTGTATATAATTTGATTGTTTTGTAACAAAATATAAATTGTAACTACTAATTTATTAAATCATTAAATAAAAATTATGAATAGATTTTCTATCAAATCAGTATTTATTGCTTCAGTCTTTTTTGTTGGAGCAACCAGCTGTTTTGCACAAGACATTTTAGTAAATTCACTTAAGCTAAATGCAAGTGATAAAAGCAAGGAAAACTTTAAATTCACTGAAGTAATTAATCTAGGAACTACTTCGGTAAAATTACAAGGTTCATCCGGGACTTGCTGGAGTTATGCTTCAAACTCTTTTTTAGAATCTGAAATGATTCGTTTGGGAAAACAGCCAGTTGAATTATCCCAGATTTTTTCTGCAAGAAATGTATATGTCGAAAAAGGGAAAAATTATGTGCGTATGCATGGAGCGGTAACTTTGGGCGATGGAGGATCTTTGCATGATGTAATCAATATGTATAAAAAATACGGTACTGTTCCGAGAGAAGTTTATACAGGATTGAATTATGGTACGGATAAAAATAAATTTGCCGAAATGGCAGCAATTATCGAAGGAGTATTGACAGCTGTAGTAAAAAATCCAAATGGCGAATTGACTCCAAGTTGGGAAAAAGCATATGCTGCTGTTATTGATTCTTATCTAGGAAAAGTTCCCGATAATTTTACTTTTAAAGGAAAAAATTACACGCCACAAAGTTTTGCAAAAGAGGTAGTGGGAATTAATCCCGATGATTATGTAGAGATGTCATCATTTACAAGTGCTCCTTATTATCAAAAAGCAGTATTGACTGTGCCGGATAACTGGTCATTTGATCAGGTTTATAATGTAAAAGTAAATGATATGACAGATGTTATTGATAATGCTTTGAAGAAAGGGTATACTGTTGCATGGGCTACAGATGTTAGTGAAAAAAGCTTTAGCTGGAAAAATGGTGTTGCCTATGTGTCATCTAAAAAGTTTGATGATATGACAGCTGAAGAGAAAGCAGATATGTTTAACGGACCGAAAGCAGAACCTGAAATTACTCCGGAAATGCGTCAGGCTGCTTTTGATAATTACCAGACTACGGATGATCACGGTATGCACATTATTGGTCTGGTAAAAGATCAAACAGGAAAAGAATATTATATTGTAAAAAATTCATGGGGAGAAACAAATGACTATAAAGGGTTTTTGTTTGTAACCAAAAATTTCGTGAAATATAAAACAACCGCTTTAATGGTTAATAAAGGAGGGATTCCAACAGAGATTGCAAAAAAGCTAGGGGTTTAATTATATAATATTCATCATATTCCGGCAAGACTTATAAACATTGTGTTTTGGGGTTGTCGGGATTTTTTGATTTATATATTTAGCAATAAAAGTTAGATTAATAAGTTAATTTGTTTAAAGCAGATCATTTTCTATATTTTTGTAATCCAGATTAAATAATTAAAAATGAGAACATTTGTTATAGGCGACGTTCATGGCGGTTTACTTGCTCTTGAACAAGTGATGAAAAAAGCTGAAGTTACTGAAAAAGACACCTTAATATTTCTTGGCGATTATGTTGATGGCTGGAGTCAGTCGCCACAGGTAATTGATTATTTGATTGCTCTTCAAAGTAAGCAAAACTGTATTTGTATCAGAGGGAATCATGATGAATTGTTATTAGAATGGCTTAAAAATGCAAAAAACAATGAGCTTTGGTATCAACATGGAGGCGAAGCTACAGTTTTGGCTTATGAAAAATTAAATAAAGGAGAAAAGCAGGTACATATAGAGTTTTTAGAATCACTTGAGGATTATCATTTAGATGAAAAAAATCGTTTGTTTGTTCATGCAGGTTTTACGAATTTAAATGGTGTTGGTTATGAATACTTTCCTAAATTATTTTATTGGGACAGAACTTTATGGGAAACAGCACTTTCATTAGACCCAAATATGAAAGAAGGTGACTTGTATTATCCAAAAAGATTTACCTTGTATAAAGAAATCTTTATTGGTCATACACCCGTTAGCCGTATTGGAGAAACGGTTCCGGTAAACAAAGCATGTGTTTGGAATATAGATACAGGTGCGGCATTCAAAGGGCCTTTGACAATAATGAATGTGGATACAAAAGAATTTTGGCAAAGTGAACCTTTAAATGAATTGTATTCTGATGAAAGAGGAAGAAATTAGACAGTAAAAGCCTATTTTTGCGCCTTAAATTAATTAATATATTATGAGAAAATTTTTTACATTATTATTGTTAACAGTAATTGGAATTACACAAGCGCAGCAGGCTTTTAAAGGAAAAGGGGATACTAAAGTTAATATAGGTGCCAATTTACAAAATGGAGGTAGTGGAATTCAGGCTTCTATTGATTTTGGTCTTGCTGAAAATTTTTCTTATGGTTTTGTGACTTCTTATTTATTGGGAGTAAATGAGTTTTCAGGTTTTTATAATGAAACAGAATATAATGGTAAAAAACCAGGTTTTGGAGATCGTTTTGATGCGAAATTCAGAATCAATGCAAATTTAGGAACTGTTTTCAATATTGATGAAAAACTAGACCTTTATCCTGGTTTAAGTTTAGGATTAAAAAACTTTGGAGGTCATGTTGGAGGACGCTATTTCTTTACAGAAGGATTTGGTGTCTTTACTGAAATTGGATTTCCAATTGCAAAATACAGCGATGACAATGAATTATTTGATGACTTAAACAATCAGGTTACTTTTAGCCTTGGAGTGTCATTTGATTTATAAATAAAAAATAAAGAGTAAAAAGATTTTAGAAAAGCGACAATTTGAAAATTCAGATTGTCGCTTTTTTTTATTTCTGTTTTTTTATTATGCAGTTATTTAAAATAAGAATATTCTGTTGTTTGAATTTAATGTTTTCTTGAATTTATTTTTTGATTCTAATAAAAGATTTATGCTCAAATAGCAAATGTTTTCAGGGTTTTGGTAGAATTTAATCTATAACGTTATAGTTGTCTTTTTCTTAATTAACTATAATTGTTTTTTAATTATGGTTATATTTTTTCTAAATTTTTTTATAATTAAGAAAATTTATTTATTTTAGTGTAATCGATTACATTTTATTGCGTTTTCGATGCGAGTAAACTAAAACTATCAATTACTTTAAAAACCACATTTATGAAAAGAATTTTACTTTACATGGCCTTGCTGTTTGTATCTGGACAAATAGGTGCGCAAACCATCACAAAATCATCAGGATGGCTTGAATCTGCTTTTGTAGAATGGATCCCTGTTGCAGGTGCTGACAGCTATAATGTTTATTATACTGGAGGTGAAGAAACCAATAAAAAAATTGATGAACCGCTAATCCGCAGCTATGGTTCTTACTTTCGTGCAGATGTACCGGGTCTTGCTGCAGGCTCTTACACTCTTACTGTAAAACCAGTAACTGCAAATATTGAAGGTGCCGGAACTACAACTTCTGCTTTGACAGTTTTGGCTCATGATCGTTCAGGTTTTGGTTTTAATGGTGGCAGGGTGCCAGGAGGATATAAAGCAGATGGTACGCCTAAAACAGATGCGGTGATTTTATACATTACACAAAACACAAAAAACATGTTGGATTTTGATATTGTAACGGGATCAAATGGAACAACAAAGACCAATTATATTGGACTTCAAAATATTTTATATGGAATTAAAAAAGGAAAAGAAACTCGTCCATTTATTATCCGTATGATTGGAAATATTACCGACCCAAGCGTTCTTGAAGGCGGAGATATTGTTATTGAGAATGCAAATAATGCACTAAGCTATCTAACAATTGAAGGTATAGGTAATGATGCTGTTGCAAATGGCTGGGGTATTCGTCTTAAAAAAGCATCAAATATAGAAATTAGAAATATTGGATTAATGTTAACTGATGCTAATGAAGTAGACAACATCGGTCTTCAGGCGGACAATAGTTATGTTTGGGTGCATAACTGTGATTTTTTCTATGGTGGAGCAGGTGGAGATGCAGATCAGGCAAAAGGAGATGGAGCTCTGGATAGTAAACGATCTACTTTTGTTACGTTTTCATATAATCATTTCTGGGATACTGGAAAGTCGAACCTTTTAGGAAATGGCACTTCAGAGCCTGAAGGCTATCTTACTTACCATCACAACTGGTATGATCATTCTGATAGCAGACATCCACGTGTAAGAACTCACACAGTACATGTTTATAATAATTATTATGATGGAAATTCTAAATACGGAGCAGGATCAACTTTAGGTTCGTCTGTATTTATGGAGGCAAATTTTTTCCGTAATTGTAAGTATCCAATGTTAACATCTGAACAAGGGTCTGATAAATTTGGTGGTGCTGAAGGTACTTTTTCCGGAGAGGCTGGAGGTTCAATAAAAGCGTATAATAATTTTATGACTGGACAGGCAAGATATGTAATATATGATGCTGTAAACAATCCAATTGAATTTGATGCAATTGAGGTTACAGATAAATCATTGCCGATCAGTAATACCATTAAATCAAAACTTGGAGCAAATAGTTATAATAATTTTGATGTTAATCCTGCTGTTATGTATGCTTATTCTTCGGAAAGTCCGCAAAATGCGAAAGATAATGTAATGTTGTATTCAGGTCGTATTGAGGGAGGTGACTTAAAGTATACTTTTGACAATGCTGTAGATGACACGTCTTCTGCTTTGAATACGGCATTGATGGCTGCACTTACTTCTTACACAACAAAATTGATAGCTGTTCAGGGTGAAACTGTTGCGCCTGGTAATCAAACTTTAACAGCAACTAGTAAAAATAATAATCAAACAGTTTCTACAGGAGTTGCAATTAGCAATATAGTATTTACTTGGGGTGGAGATGCGACTGATGCAAATATTACAGGGTTGCCAAATGGAATAACTGTAGATAAAAATACATCTGCAAAAACAGTAACACTTTCGGGTATTCCAACAGAATCAATGGAATATACGATTACGACTACGGGAGCAACCGGAACTTCAGCTTCTGATTCGGGAACTATTACAGTATTGCCTCCAAGTAGTCAGGTGCTTACTGTAACCTCTGATAATAACAATCAAACAATCGTAAAAGGTGCAGCTATTGCTCCGATAGTGCTTACATGGAGTGGCGATGCAACAGATGCAGAAATTACTACAGAGCTAGCAGATGGCCTTGAAGTATCAAAAGATGCGAGTGCTAAAACTATTACGATTTCTGGTACGCCAGCTGCAAGTGGATCTTTAGCTTTTACCGTAATTACTTCGGGAGTTATAGGAACTCCGGTTGCGGTTTCTGGAACAATTACAGTAAATGCGGTTTCCTCCGGTAATGAGATACATAATTTTACATCTTCAGGAAAAACGAGTTCATTTTACTCTATAACTGGAAACATGAATAGCACTAATGGTACTGCTAATTATGATGGACAGACCTTAACTGCCAGATTGAAAATGGAATCAGCAACAAAAATAACTTATGTTACAACAGCCGTATCAACACTAAAATTGATCTTTGATGCAGATTTTGTTAAAAAAGTAATAGTTGACAATGTGAGTTATACTGCTGTGGGCGGAATAGTTACTATTTCTTCGTTATCAGCTGGTTCACATGAAATAAAAAAAGGTGATGTAGCAAATTTGTATTACATCAAAACATCCTACCCAACATTAGGTTTAGGACAGAATGTTGAAACTAAAAAATTAATGTTATATCCAAATCCTGTTTCTAACCAATTATACATTTCTTCTGAAGATCAAAAAGTTGAAAATGTTACGATTTACAATTTATCAGGAAATGTGGTTAGAAACATTTCTGGCAAAGTTGAATCAGTTGATGTGAGCAATCTGGCTACAGGAAATTATTTAGTAAAAGTAACTACTGATCAAGGTTCTGTTAGTAAAAAGATTATCAAAAAGTAATTTTAAATTATTTTATTGAAAGGCTTCCAATTTGGAGGCCTTTTTTACTATTTACATTTTTAAATTAAATAAGTAAAAGTGTTTTTTGGAATTGAATTCCAGTTTGTTAGTTTTAATAGTGACTTTTTTCTTATAATTTTTTAACCTTTAACATATTCGAATTATTTAAACAAAAAAAGTTCATTTGAACTTCATTCTGTTAAAGAGCTATTTTACAATCTGTGGGAAGTATAGATAAATAAGGAATTTTAAATATGTGTAATTTATTACATAAAATGCAACAAATTACATTTTACTTATTTAAATGTTGTATTCTTTATTTAATATATTTTTTTATTACTTAATTAATGAGAATAGTAGAATTTTATTTATTTTTGAGTAATCGATTACATTTTAAGATTTGTAATCGAGAAACAAAAATTACTTTTAACTATCAAATTAACCAAAACCACAAAATGAAAAAAAAGTTACTTTTTTTGACCTTTTTGTTTGTCTCTATGCAAACATGGTCACAGCAAATAAATGAGGCAGCCGGCTGGCTGGAATCAGCTTTTGTAAAATGGCAACCTGTCAGCAATGCTCAAACCTACAATGTTTATTATACAGGGAATGGCTTTACGGATCAGAAGATTGATAATCAATTAATACGAAGTTATGGCTCTTATTACCGTGCAGATATTCCCGGACTAAAAGCAGGAACATATACTGTAAAAATTAAACCAGTCATTTCCGGTGTCGAAGGCACGGGCTCTACTACAAGTACTTTAACCGTTTTAGCTCAGGATCGTAATGGTTTCGCTTTTGATGGCGGACGTGTTCCGGGAGGATACAAAGCCGATGGAACTCCAAAAGACAATGCAGTAATTCTCTACATTACACAGAATACAAAAAACACTATTTCAATGGATATTACAGGAGCCAGTTCAAATCCTTGTGTTGGCTTGCAAAATATCTTATATGCCATTAAAAAAGGAAAAGATACTCGTCCTTTTATCATTCGTTTGTTAGGAAATATTACTGATATGTCAGTTATGGAAGGCGGAGATGTTGTTATCGAAAACTCAAATAATGCATCAAGTTATCTTACCTTAGAAGGAGTTGGTAATGATGCTGTAGCTAATGGCTGGGGAGTGCGTTTAAAATCAGCATCAAATATTGAAATTAGCAATATTGGATTTATGAACTGCAATAGTACAGCAGGAGATAACGTTGGAATGCAGCAAAATAATGATCACGTTTGGGTTCATAACTGCGATATGTTCTACGGCGACGCTGGTAGTGACGCTGACCAAATAAAAGGAGACGGAGCATTAGATAATAAATCATCAACTTATATCACATTATCTTATAATCACTTTTGGGATAGTGGAAAAGCCAGTCTTTTAGGTTTGAGTGAAGGAACAACAACTGGTTTGTATATTACCTACCACCATAACTGGTTCGATCACTCTGATTCTCGTCATCCAAGGGTTCGTTATTATTCTGCACATATTTATAACAATTATTATGATGGAAATTCAAAATACGGAGCAGGATCAACATTAGGTTCTTCTTTATTTTTGGAAGGAAATATTTTCCGCAATTGCAAATATCCTATGCTTACTTCCAAACAAGGAACAGATATTTTTTATGATTCTACTGGTACTTTTTCTGGTGAAGCAGGAGGAACTATCAAAGCTTTTAATAATATTATGACTGGTCAAACGCGTTATGTTCCTTATAATTCTTCTACTAATCCAATTGAATTTGATGCTATTGAAACGTCAACCAGAGGTGAAATTATTAGCAGCAGTATTAAATCAAAATTGGGCGCGAATAGTTATAACAATTTTGATACTAACGCTGCTTTATATGTTAAGAATCTGGTAATAGATCAGCCAGCGGTAGCACAAACTAAAGTAATGCAATATTCAGGGCGTGTTTCCGGTGGAGATTTAAAATGGACTTTCAATAACACTGTAGATGACGCATCTTCTACAGTAATCACAGCATTAAAATCAGCTCTTACTAATTACACAGGAACATTGGTTTCTGTACAAGGTGAAACAAGTGTAGTAAGCAATCAAACACTTTCTTCAACTACTAATAATAACCAAACTGTTACAAGCGGTACAGCCATTGGTTCAATAGTTTTTACGTGGGGCGGAACTGCAACAGATGCCACTGTAACAGGGTTACCAGCATCAGGAATTACTTTTGTGAAAAATACTACTGCTAAAACCATTACCATTACAGGAACACCAACTGCTACTGTTTCTTATTCAATCAGTACGGTAGGAACAGGCACTGCAGCCACAGGATCAGGAACAATCACGGTTACACCTGTGAGTGCACAAACTCTTACTTCAACAAGTAATAATAGTCAAACAGTAACAACTGGTTCATCAATTAGTTCAATCGTTTTCACTTGGGGAGGAAGCGCTACAGATGCTACAGTAACAGGATTACCTGCATCAGGAATTACTTTTGTAAAAAACACAACCGCTAAAACAATCACTATTACAGGAACGCCAACAGCTACTGTTTCTTATTCAATCAGTACGGTAGGAACAGGAACTGCAGCGACCGGATCAGGAACAATTGCTGTGACACCTGTGAGTGCTCAAACTCTTACTTCAACAAATAATAATAATCAAACTGTGACAAGTGGTGCAGCAATCAGTTCAATTGTTTTCACTTGGGGAGGAAGCGCAACAGACGCTACAGTAACAGGATTGCCAGCATCAGGAATTACTTTTGTAAAAAACTCAACCGCTAAAACAATCACTATTACAGGAACGCCAACAGCAACGTTGTCTTATTCTATTACTACTATTGGAACAGGGACAGCGGCTACAGGATCAGGAACTATTACAGTCTCGGGTACTACTTCAGGAAATCAAATTCATAATTTTACCCTTTCCGGAAAAACAAGCTCGTTTTATACCATTACAGGAAATATGAATTCTACACCTGGTTCAGTAACGTATGCAGGATTAACATTGACGGCTCGTTTAAAAATAGAATCCAGTACCACAATTAAATGTACAACAACAAGTTCGTCTACTTTAAAGTTAGTATTTGATTCTAATTTTACCGGAACTATAAAAGTGAATAATGTATCTTATACTGCAACTGCCGGAATCGTTACTGTATCACTTCCTGCAGGAGCAAATACAATAACAAAAGGTTCTGTTGCAAATCTGTTTTACATAAGTACGGTGTATAATACGACTGCGCGCATAGCATCAAACAATTCTGTGGAAGAAACTTTAGAATCAGCTAAACTGACACTATATCCAAATCCGGTTTCAAATGAGCTAAATATTGATTCAGATAAAGCGATGCAAAGAGTGGAAGTTTATAATTTATCAGGAGCATTGGTAAATAGTCAACAAGGAAATAGTAGCGCTATAGACATGAGTAGCCTTTCTAATGGCAGTTACCTTGTAAAGGTTTATACTGAAGGCAACGTTACTTCTAAAATCATCATTAAAAAATAATCTATACTAACTAACCAGTTTTAAATAAAGTAAAAGGCTTCCATTTTTTTGGAAGCCTTTTATGATTTTTGATCACATTATAATTTACAAATCAAATTTTATACCCTGTGCCAATGGAAGGCTTGTTGTATAATTAATTGTATTCGTCTGACGTCTCATATATATTTTCCAGGCATCAGAACCGGATTCTCTTCCGCCTCCGGTTTCTTTTTCACCGCCAAAGGCTCCTCCAATTTCGGCGCCGGAAGTTCCAATGTTGACATTTGCAATACCACAATCGGATCCTGTTACGGATAAAAATCTTTCAGCTTCACGCAAGTTGTTGGTCATAATGGCTGATGATAATCCTTGTGCAACACCATTTTGCTGTTTGATGGCATTTTCTACTTCTCCGGAATATCTCATCAGATATAAAACGGGCGCAAAGGTTTCATGCTGCACTATTTCGAATGAATTTTCTGCTTCGGCAATAGCTGGTTTTACGTAACAGCCACTTTCATAACCTTCACCCGAAAGCACGCCTCCTTCAACTAAAATAGTTCCGCCCTCGGCAACAACTCTATTTAAAGCTTTTGCATACATTTCCACAGCATGAATATCAATTAACGGTCCTACATGATTGTTTTCGTCAAGCGGATTTCCGATTCGTAATTGTTTATAAGCAGCAATCAATGCCTCCTTTACTTTATCGTAAATACTTTCGTGAATAATCAATCGTCGGGTTGAAGTACAGCGTTGCCCGGCAGTGCCAACAGCTCCAAAAACAGCCCCAATTACGGTCATTTTGATATCAGCATCAGGAGTAACAATAATAGCATTGTTTCCGCCTAATTCTAATAATGATTTACCCAAACGACCTGCTACAGCCTGAGCCACTATTTTTCCCATTCGGGTTGAACCGGTTGCTGAAATTAACGGAATTCTATTATCAGCTGTCATTAACTCACCAATAGTATAATCACCATTGATTAAGCACGAAATTCCTTCGGGTAAATTATTTTCTTTAATGACCTGTGCAATAATATTTTGACAGGCAATTCCGCAAAGAGGTGTTTTTTCAGAAGGCTTCCAAACACAAACATCACCTGAAATCCAGGCTAACGCAGTGTTCCAAGACCAAACTGCAACCGGAAAATTAAATGCAGAAATGATTCCGACCACTCCTAATGAATGATATTGTTCGTACATGCGATGTCCAGGTCTTTCAGAATGCATTGTTAACCCGTGTAATTGACGGGATAAACCAACAGCAAAATCACAAATGTCAATCATTTCCTGTACTTCACCATATCCTTCTTGTAATGACTTGCCCATTTCATAAGAAACTAATTTCCCAAGAGCCTCTTTATTTTGGCGTAATTTTTCTCCAAACTGACGTACGATTTCTCCACGTTGAGGTGCAGGTATGAGGCGAAATTTTTTAAAAGCTTCAGTGGCCGATTGCATTGCCTTTTCATAATCTTCAGCTGTCGACGTTTTTACAGATGCAATTAATTTCCCGTCAACAGGAGAATAGCTATCTAAAATTTCTCCGGATGAAAAATTTTCTAAACCCGTTGAGGTTCCTTCATTTATAAATTTAATGCCCAATTTTTCCAGAGCTTCATTTATTCCAAATTGCGATGCTATTGTTGTCATTGTAACTTTTTTTATTAAAAATGTTATATTTTTACGTAAAGATATTATTTAGAATTGAATTTCATCACCGTAAAGGAAAGTAAATTTAGTATTATTTGATAGGATTCTTATCAATGCATCACTATTTATTGAGGTTAATTAATGAAATTTGCAGTAATAAAATTGTGAATATGGCTACTATAAGGAAACTCTTGATTTGTTTCATTTTAATTTCGATTAATGTATTTGCACAGAAACAGCAAAAATCATCTTTTCAGGTTGTTCCTTTGGGGGTAAAAGGAGGTATTGATGAAAAAAACCTTTCGGCTTATTTATTAGCGCCTTTAAATAAAACAGATTATATCTGTCTGGATGCCGGAACTATAAATTCAGGAATTGAAAAAGCTATTGAAAATAAAGTTTTAAAAGTTTCAACAACTGAAGTATTACGAAAATATATTAAAGGATATTTGATTTCGCATGCCCATTTAGACCATGTTTCTGGATTGATAATTAACTCGCCCGCTGATTCTTCAAAAACGGTTTACGCTACAAAAAAATGTATGGAGATGATGCAAAACCATTATTTTAATGATCAGACCTGGGCTAATTTTGGAGATGAAGGACCTGGTTTTCATATAAAGAGATATCATTTTCAGACTTTAAGTATTGGAGAAGAAACTCCAATTACCAATACAGCAATGACTGTAAAATCTTTTCCGTTAAGCCATGTGAATCCATATGAAAGCACTGCTTTCTTGATAAAAAACGAAAATGATTATGCTTTATATCTCGGAGACACTGGGCCTGATATCGTAGAAAAAAGTAATAATCTCCATGAATTATGGACAGCAATTGCACCATTAATTCACAGCAAACAATTAAAAGGTATTTTTATAGAAGTTTCTTTCCCAAATGAACAGCCAGATCAGTTTTTATTCGGACATCTGACTCCGAAGTATTTGATGAATGAACTTCATGAGTTGGAAAAATTAGCCGGAAAAGATTCTTTAAATGGATTTAAAATAGTAGTTACACATTTGAAACCGCCGGCTAAAAATATTAAATTAATTAAGGAGCAATTAAAAAATCAAAATGATTTGGGTTTGAAATTTATTTTTCCGGAACAGGGAAAACGATTTGAACTTTAGTTCGCGATTAGCTAAAAAAAAGAAATAAAAAAAACCGACAAACTTAATTATCGGTTTTGTATTTGTTGGAATATAATTTATTACAAATCAAATCCTAAATTCACGCCTAATTTCATGGCAATGATTTTAGTAATACGTTGTTTTAATTCCGGTATTTTGATGCTTTCGATAACAGCATTTGAAAATGCATACATTAATAAAGCTTTAGCTTCTTTCTTAGGAATTCCACGAGATTGCATGTAGAACATGGCAGTTTCGTCTAATTGCCCAATAGTACAACCGTGAGAACATTTTACATCATCAGCAAAAATTTCTAATTGTGGTTTTGCATTAATAGTGGCTTTATCGCTCAATAAAATATTATTACTTTTTTGAAAAGCATTTGTTTTTTGAGCTTCTCTGTCTACCAGGATTTTTCCGTTGAAAACTCCAGTCGAGCGATCAGAAAATATGCCTTTATAATCCTGAAAACTTTCACAGTTTGGCTGTGCATGGTTTACTAAAGTGTAATGATCAACGTGTTGTTTGTCATTTAGAATTGAAATTCCGTTTAGTGTACTTGTTAACCTTTCACCAAAATGATAAAAGTTTAAATTGTTTCGGGTTATATTTCCACCGAAAGAGAACGTATGTACATAAGCATGACTTTCCTGTTGTTGGGAAACATAAGTGTTGTCAACTAAGTTGGCTTCACTATTATCATTCTGAATTTTATAATAATCTACAATCGCACGTTTTTGAGCAAAAATCTCTGTAACCGAATTGGTTAAAACCGGATTTTCGTTCAAACTTTGGTGACGTTCGATAATTTGAACATGTGAATTTTCACCCACAATAATCAAATTTCTTGGCTGAACCATTAAAGCTGCTTCGTTTCCAGTTGAGAAATACATGATTTCAATAGGTTTGTCAGCTACTTTCTTTTTCGGTATATTGATAAAAGCTCCTTCACATGCAAACGCAGTGTTCAACGAAGTCAAACTTTCGTCTTTGCTTGCAATTTGATTGAAGTAGGTATCAATAACCATTTTATATTTTGGTTTGGTCAATGCCGAAGACATCAAGCACACATCGATTCCGTCGTGTGTTGTAGAAGATAAATGCGAACTGAAAATCCCATCAATAAATACTAGTTTATAAGTGTCGATTTCATGTAAAAAGTATTTTTTTACATGATTAAATTCGATTGCATTTTCTTTTTTAGGAAATACAGTAAAGTCATTTTTTAATATGGCATTTAGCGATGTATATTTCCAGGCTTCTTCTTTTTTGGTTGGGAAACCTTTATTTTCGAAGTTTTTTAAGGCATTGGTGCGTATGTCATGCAAATCTGAATGTACATCGACACGCTCTTCAAAAGCCATAAAAGACGATACTAATTTTTCTTTTAAATCCATTTCTGTAGTTGTTTCCTTCGGAGTTTCAAGTTTCAAGTTTCAGGTTGATCTACTGGAACTTATTTCCTTTAAACTCTTTTTTATTGAGATAAGTGATAAAGTTTTTTATTTTACCGCTTAAGTTTTCATAATCTTTTTTTAACGCTTCGAATTTTTGTTCTGAAATATATTCAAAATCAAAAACGCGATATAATTGAGATCTCGTTTCTCCGGCAGATCCTTTTGCGATTGATAAAAATTGACGAAATTCTAAATTCCCATCTCTTTCAAAACCTTCAGCAATATTATCCATTACTGATCCGGAAGAATCTTTGATTTGATTTTTAAATTTAAAATCTGATTTTAATTCTGTCTCAATAGAAATTAAGTGAATTTCTTTTGCTAATCGTCGAGCTTCTTTCCAGATTTCTAAATCTTCAAATCGGTTAATTGTTGCCATGATTTCTATTTTTATAATTTTAAGTTTAAACTTACAAAACGTAATTCAACTTGAAACTAAAAAAACCTGAAACCTGAAACAAAATTTTAGTTTTCTGCTTTAATCCAGTCGTATCCTTTTTCTTCTAATTCGTAAGCCAATTCTTTTCCGCCCGATTTTACAATTTTTCCGTTGTAAAGAACGTGAACAAAATCCGGAACGATATAATCTAATAAACGTTGGTAGTGCGTGATTACGATAATCGCATTTTTCTCGCTTTTCAATTTGTTAACTCCATTAGCTACAATTCTCAATGCATCGATATCAAGACCAGAATCGGTTTCGTCAAGGATTGCCAATTTTGGTTCTAACATTGCCATCTGGAAAATTTCGTTTCTTTTTTTCTCTCCTCCAGAAAAACCTTCGTTTAAAGAACGGGATAAAAATTTGCGATCGATTTCTAACAATTCTGATTTCTCGCGAATTACTTTCAGCATTTCGTTGGCCGGCATTTCTTCCTGACCGTTTGCTTTACGAGTTTCATTGATAGCCGTTTTCATGAAGTTAGTTACACTTACTCCGGGAATTTCTACAGGATATTGAAACGAAAGGAAAACTCCTTTGTGTGCTCTTTCTTCCGGAGCTAAATCAGCAAGATCTTCTCCGTCAAGGAAAACTTGACCTTCAGTAACTTCAAAATTTTCATTTCCTGCGATAACTGCGGAAAGTGTACTTTTTCCGGAACCGTTTGGTCCCATGATAGCATGTACTTCGCCAGCTTTAACTTCTATATTAATTCCTTTCAGGATTTCTTTATCACCGATTGCGGCGTGAAGGTTTTTTATTGATAACATTGTTTTTTTATTTTTATATAAATGTCAATTCTATTTTTGTTGTTTGGTTTAAGATACTTGCGTTAAAATGCGCATGTCCTAAATATTCCATGCTTAAATAATCGGCTGATTTTTTGAACGGAATGTAAAAGCTTTCCTCATTTTCATCATCGTGTGAATTTGATATTACACCCATTTTCTTTCCTCTAAGCTTTCTTCCGGTTTCTTTTTCAATTCGGATTAAATCTGAAAAGCGATCAAAGAACACCTTCATTATTCCACTCATGTTATACCAATATATTGGCGTTGCAAAAATTAAAGTGCCGTATTCTTCAAGTATTCTTCTTATTAAAGGAAGAAAATCATCTTCTTTGTTTTTGCTTTCGTAATCATAATAGGAAATATTATAATCACTTAAATTAATTATATCTATTCCATTTTCTTTAGAAATCTCATCCACAATTTTTGTTGTGTTTCCGTTTTTTCGCGATGAACCTAAAATGATTACTTTTTTGTTTTCCATCAATACTTATTCGTAATGTCCTTTTAGTGAAATTATATTTAGTATTTCAATTGTATTTTCATCAATGATCTCATAAACTAATTGATGTTCTTGGTCAATTCTCCGTGACCAAACACCAGATAAATTATATTTTAGTTGTTATGGTTTTCCAATGCCTTCAAATTGGTTTTCTTGAATTGCCCGCAATAATTCGGAAATTTTCTTTAAAATTTTCTTATTTCCCGATTTACTCCAAAATTCCAGATCATTTTATGCTTTTCTGGAAAAAACTATTTCCATAGTTTATCAATATCTTCTATTGTCATTTTTATGCCTTTGCCCTGTCTAAGTTCTTCTCTAGCTTGGAGAATCTCTTTTACAAATTCCTCATTATATGGTTTTTCTTTTTCTTCAATAATTTCAAAACCCAGAGATTTTGCCAGTGATTTTAAAACTGGAAAATCTTTTTCTTTACATTTTTTAAGATGATATCCATATTTGTGTTGATTTTATTATCCAACAGATCCTTCTAAAGAAATCTCTAATAATTTTTGAGCTTCAACAGCAAATTCCATTGGTAATTTGTTCAATACATCCTTACTAAAACCGTTTACAATTAAGGCAATCGCTTTTTCTGTCGGAATACCTCTTTGGTTGCAGTAAAAAACCTGATCTTCTCCAATTTTACTTGTAGTGGCTTCGTGCTCTATTTTAGCCGATGGATTTTTACTTTCGATATAAGGGAAAGTATGCGCCCCGCAATTGTTACCCATTAATAAGGAATCACATTGCGAAAAGTTTCTTGCATTCTCAGCTCTTGGACTAATCTGCACTAATCCACGGTAACTGTTTTGTGATTTACCAGCCGAAATACCTTTAGAAATAATAGTCGATTTAGTGTTTTTACCTAAATGGATCATTTTAGTTCCGGTATCTGCCTGTTGGTAATTATTGGTAACGGCGATCGAATAAAATTCTCCTACCGAATTATCGCCTTTTAGTACACAAGAAGGATATTTCCAGGTTACAGCAGAACCTGTTTCAACTTGTGTCCATGAAATTTTAGCGTTTGTTTCGCATAAACCTCTTTTGGTTACGAAGTTGTAAACCCCACCTTTTCCTTCTTTATTTCCTGGGAACCAGTTTTGAACAGTAGAATATTTAATCTCTGCATCATCCAAAGCGATTAATTCAACCACGGCAGCGTGCAATTGATTTTCGTCACGACTTGGAGCAGTACAACCTTCAAGGTATGAAACGTAACTTCCTGCATCAGCAATAACAAGCGTTCTTTCAAACTGTCCTGTTCCCGCCTGATTGATTCTGAAATAGGTTGAAAGCTCCATTGGACAGCGAACGCCTTTTGGAATATAACAGAAACTTCCGTCAGAGAAAACTGCTGAGTTTAATGCTGCGTAGAAATTGTCTTTTTGCGGTACAACAGTTCCTAAATATTTACGTACTAATTCAGGATGTTCTTTTATGGCTTCAGAAATCGGGCAAAAAATAATTCCTTTTTCTCCCAAAGTCTTTTTGAAAGTAGTGGCCACAGAAACAGAATCTACGACAATATCCATAGCGACATTGTTCATCATTTTTTGTTCATCGACAGAAATCCCTAATTTTTTGTACATCTCTAAAAGTTCCGGATCAACATCATCCAAAGTTTTGTTTGGATCTACTTGTTTCGGAGCTGAATAATAAGAAATGGCCTGAAAATCAGGTTTTTCATAACGAACATTTGCCCATTCCGGCTCAATCATTTCTTTCCAGGCACGAAAAGCCTCGATGCGCCAATCGGTCATCCATTGTGGCTCTTCCTTTTTAAGAGAAATAGCTCTTACGATATCTTCGTTTAAGCCAATAGGAAACGTTTCAGATTCAATATTGGTATAAAATCCGTATTCGTATTCTTTAGTTTCGAGTTCGATTTTTAAATCGTCTTCTGTGTATTTGCTCATTATTTTTTTTATTGAAAGATTTAAAAATTGGATGATCTAAATAAAATCAATTCTGTAATTTTTAAAATCTTTAAATTTTGCAATCATTTAATTATTTTAAAGAGAAAAAGATTCTCCACAACCACAAGTTCTGCTTGCATTTGGATTATTAAAAACAAATCCTTTTCCGTTTAATCCTCCTGAAAACTCCAGAATTGTTCCAGCTAAATAAAGGAATGATTTTTTTTCAACTGCAATTGTTATGTCGTTGTCTACAAATATTTTATCATCTTCACCCTTAGTTTTGTCAAATTTTAAATCATATGACAAACCAGAGCATCCACCGCTTTTCACCCCTACACGTACGTAGTCATGTGCGGCATCAAAACCATCGTCATTCATAAGGTCGATGATTTTCTTTTTGGCTGTATCAGAAACTTTTATCATTGTTATTGTATTTGTTTTTCTTCCAATTTTATTCAGGAATTAAAATAATTAGCATGCTTTTAAAACACTGGACTTCAATACTGAAATGAAAAATTATCTGCAAAGATACGACTTAAATACCTTTTTCCATAACGGTTCACATTATTATAACAAATGTTAAAATAGATAGAAGTTATTTTTTATTATTAATTATTAATGATTGAGATCAAAATCATTATAATAGTTTTATTGATTGATTCATAAGGATTTGGACAAATAGATAGAAAAAGAATATCTATACATCCTTTAACGAGTAATTTATTAGTATTTTTGTGCAAAATTAAAGAATGTTATGGGGAAACATTATACCAACCTGTGGGTAAAAGCACTTTTTGCAGTAGTTTTAGTTTTTGGACTGGGTGCTGCATTTTATATTTTCGGTAATGAAACAAAAACAATTGTTGGTGAATCTACGATTGCCACTAATAAAAAAGATGATATTGGTGTGTTGAATAAGACTTCACTTGTTCAAAAAAACTTATTAGATTCTTTAGAGACTTTGAAATTAGCTTATGATGTAGCTATGCTTGAAAAAACTGCCTTGTCGCAAGAACTGGAGTTTGAAAAGAAAAATGTAGAAAATTTAATGGAAATCATAAGGGCTTCCAGAAATCCTTCACTTCCTCAAATACAAATTTATCGCAAACAGCTTTCAGATTTAAAAATTTCATTAGCATCAAAAATTGCGGAAATTAAAAATCTTAAATCTGAGAATAAAAGTTTATTGAGTGAAATTGAAAATCAAAACGAAGTGATGTATCGGCAAAAAATTAAAAATGATACACTGACTTCACACCAAAAAAAGCTTGAGTCAACTTTGAAATCTGCTTCAAAATTAGACTTGAATAATTTCAAAGTTGTAGCTCTCAGGGAAAAAAAATCAGGGGAAGAACTTGAAACGGATAAGGCCAAAACTACCAATATACTTAAAGCAAGTTTTTCTATTTCAGCAAATTCAGTCGCTAAAACCGGAAAAAGGGTTTTTTATGTTCAGGTTTTAGATCAAAAAAACAATGTTTTAGGTGAAGATAAACTTATTGAATTTGGCAATAATAAAGCATTAGTTTACAGTTTTATTGTGTCTGTTGACTTTCAGGGAAAACCTGTAAATGTTTACGGAGTTTTAAGCTCATATGGGTATGAATTTCAGAAAGGAACCTATTTTGTGAATTTCTTCGATAAGCAGGAGATGTTGGGAAGTACATCTATTACACTTAAATAATTGTTTTTAGTTTTGATATTGATTTTAGGAATACAAAGTTTGGATTTGCTAGCTTTGCTTTATCTTAAAATGGAACTATGAAACTTTATCCAATAGAATCCGGAAATTTTAAATTAGACGGTGGTGCAATGTTTGGTGTTGTGCCAAAAACAATCTGGAACAAAACCAATCCTGCCGATGCCAATAATCTAATTGACATTGCCACCCGCTGTCTGCTTATCGAAAATGGAAACCGTCTGATTTTAATAGATACCGGAATGGGAAATAAACAATCAGAGAAATTTTTTGGTTATTATTCACTTTGGGGAACGCATTCTCTGGATGGTTCTCTGGCGAAATATGGCTTTCACAGAGATGATATTACCGATGTTTTCATGACGCATTTGCATTTTGATCATTGTGGCGGAAGTGTACAATGGAATAAAGATAAAACGGGTTATGAACCGGCATTCAAAAACGCCAGATACTGGAGCAACGAAAATCATTGGGAATGGGCAACAAAACCAAATGCCCGTGAGAAAGCTTCTTTTTTATCTGAGAATATTTTACCGATGCAGGAAAGTGGGCAGCTTAATTTTATAGAAAGATCCGGAAGCGATTTTCAATCACAGTCGGAATTAGGTTTCGGAATTTTCTTTGCCGATGGGCATACCGAAAAACAAATGATTCCACACATTCAGTATAAGGATAAAACGATTGTTTTTTGTGCCGATTTATTGGCGACTGCCGGACATATTCCGCTACCTTATATTATGGGTTATGATACAAGACCACTTTTAACATTAAACGAAAAAGAGAAATTTCTAAATGCTGCTGCAAAAAATAATTATTATTTGTTTTTAGAACATGATGCGCACAATCAAATTATAACGGTAGAAAATACTGAGAAAGGGGTTCGGTTGAAGGAGGTTTTTAGTTGTGAAGAAATTTTTTAGAAGAAATTGAATGAATAAAAAATCCCATTTTCATTATTTTGAAAATGGGATTTTAGTTTTTATAGAATTGTAATTATTCCACTATAACTTTTTTAACAGAAGCTGTTTCCTGATTGATCAGGTATACATAATATACTCCTTTTGGTAAGCCTCCTAAACTAATCGTGTTATTCGTATTGCTGGAGTTTAATGAAAAAGATTTTACCAGTTGTCCCAATGTATTGTAGACAGTTGCTTTTTCTAATGCGATATTAGTAATAGTAACTTCATCTTTAGTAGGGTTTGGATAGAGTGCTACTTTATCAAAAACAGAGTCTTCAATACCCAGACTTCCTTCAATATATACTTCTACATCATCAATCAAAACGTTGAATGACTCATTATCAATA
Source organism: uncultured Flavobacterium sp. (assembly GCF_946478785.1). The sequence goes on along the minus strand of NZ_CAMLDD010000022.1, from coordinate 16,341 downwards.
CTAAATATAGAAAAACTTAAGTCATAAGATGTATTTTGATCAGACGTAAAAGTAGTTTCTCTTTGTGTCCAATTGTTGTTTGAAGCAAAAGCATTGCTCGAAATATACATTGCACTACCTTCTTTTTCTATTTTTAGATTTATTGGGTGCAGGCCACTATAGTTGGAATTTTGATATTTGTATTTAAATCTTACAGTATATGTTTTACCTGCTTCCATAGGGACTTGAAATAGTATTTTTGGTATAACAGTTTTGTCTGTAATACTTAATTGTACGCTTTTACTTCCCTCAGAATAATATGATGTATTCTGGGTCACATTGTTTTCTGATGTCCAACCAGACAATGTATTGCTGTTAAGCCAAGTTTCAAAACCGCCATTTTGTATTAAATTAGTTTGGGCAAATAAATTAAATGTGCTTAAAACACAGAGACAAAGTAATTTTCTTTTCATATCTAAATTATTAATATTAATATGGTGCAATAGTATTAAATATATTTCGTACTATTTGTTTTTTATCCAAAAATATCTTACTTTTTTTAACTTTTTATTATTTAGAAAGTTATTTATATTTTACATAAATAAAATAGCATATTATCATTGAAATATTTTTCAAGCATAAATATCATAACACAGTGTTAACAGTTAGTTTTTTGTAACAAAATATCATAATTTAGTCCCATCTTTAACTTTTACATTAATATAGATACATGAGTCATATAAAACCTCTCAATTTATCTGCTTTTGCATTACTTGTTTTAGCAGGTTGCGGCGCTACAATGCAAGCGCAAGTTTCCACACCAAAAGAATTCATTACGGCACCATTAGCTGTTGTTAAAAAAGCACCGCTTACAGATACCGAATTAAAAAGATGGAGTCATCTTGATTTAATAAAAGATTCTATTCCGGGAATGAGTGTGGATAAGGCTTATGCCGAATTACTCCAAGGAAAAACCGGAAAAAAAGTAATTGTCGGAATTGTAGATTCAGGTGTTGATATTGAACACGAAGATTTAAAAGGGATGATTTGGACCAATACAAAGGAAATCCCGGATAATGGAATCGATGATGACAAGAACGGTTATGTTGATGATATTCACGGATGGAATTTTCTTGGAGATATTGTTAATGAAAACCTTGAAATGACCCGTATCGTTAAAAAAGGAGACGACGGATCTGAGCAATACAAAAATGCTTTGGCACAATATGATGAGAAATATCAAAAAGCATTAAAAGACAAACAACAAGTTGATCTTTTACTGGATGTTCATAAGACAATAAAAGCAACCTTAAATAAAGAAAAATATACCCTTGAGGATGTTTCAGGGATTGTTTCTACTGATAAAAATGTGAACAGAAGTAAAATGATCATGACACAAATTCTTACCAATGCAGGCCCAACCTTTGATCCTGAAGCAGAATTGGAAGATTACAGGGAACATGTTTATGGTCAATTAAATTTCAACTTAAATAAGGATTTCGACGGAAGAAAAATTTTAGGGGATAATGCAGAAGATATTAAAAGTACTAAATATGGTAATAATATAGTATTTGGACCAGACAAAGAAAAAGCATTACATGGGACTCACGTTGCCGGAATTATTGCGCAGGTTCGTGGCAATGATTTAGGCGGAGACGGAGTTGCCGACAACGTTGAAATTTTGACTGTCAGAGCAGTTCCTGACGGCGATGAGTATGATAAAGATATCGCTTTGGCAATTCGCTATGCTGTAGATAATGGTGCAAAAGTGATTAACGGAAGTTTCGGAAAAAGTTTTTCCCCACAAAAAAAATGGGTCTATGATGCTATAAAATATGCAAAGAAAAAAGATGTTTTAATTGTTCATGCGGCAGGTAATGACGGTTATAATATCGATGAAACAAAAAACATTAATTATCCAAATGATTCTGAAGATAACATCAAGGAATTTGCAGATAACCTGATTACAATTGGAGCAATTAATAAAAGCTACGGAAAAAATGTTGTAGCAGAATTCTCCAACTTCGGAAAATTAAATGTAGATGTTTTTGCTCCCGGAGAGGAAATTTACGCAACGGTTCCAAATAATAAATACAAATATTTACAGGGAACCTCAATGGCTTCTCCAAATGCTGCCGGAGTAGCTGTATTGATTCGTTCTTATTATCCAAAACTTAAGGCAAAACAGGTTAAACAAATTTTGATGGATTCCGGAGTTGCTCTTCCTGCAATGGTTGTGTTGGGTGAAAATCCAAATCCAGATCAGGAGCCTGTAGCGGTTTCTTCTGCTGAATCGTCCAAAACGGCTAAAATGGTTAATGCATACAATGCTTTATTGATGGCTGAAAAAATGTCTAAAAAATAACAGACTAAATTTTATATAGTCAATAACAAGTTTACAAGAGCCTATTTTGTAAACTTGTTACTTTTAATACCACAACATAATTCAAATGAAAAAAATTATCCTACTTTCTTTTTTGAGTTTTGGTTTCCAAACTTCTTTTGCACAAAATACTTCTTATTGGCAACAGCATGCCGATTATAAAATGGAAGTTTCAATGGATGTGAAAAACTATCAGTACAAGGGAAAACAAGAACTTGTGTACTCCAATAATTCTTCTGATACTTTAAAAAAAGTATATTATCATTTGTTTTTTAACGCTTTCCAGCCAGGAAGCGAGATGGATGCACGCCTTCATTTTATAAAAGATCCTGACGGAAGAATGGTAACCAAAGTAAAAGGTGCTGACGGAAAAGATATAAAACAAAGCCGAATTGAAACTTTGAAACCAAATGAAATTGGATTTTTAAAAATAAACAATTTCAAGCAAGATGGCACAACGGCACAAACAAGAGTTTCAGGAACTATTCTTGAAGTAACTTTGTCTAAACCGATTCTACCAAATTCCAAATCAACTTTTACTTTGGATTTTGACGGGCAGGTCCCGGTTCAGGTGCGTCGTGCCGGAAGAAATAATTCTGAAGGCGTAGAATTATCAATGTCGCAATGGTATCCTAAATTAGCCGAATTTGATTTCGAAGGCTGGCATGCAGATCCCTACATTGCAAGGGAATTTCACGGCGTTTGGGGTGATTTTGATGTAAAAATCACTATTGACAAAGATTACACAATTGGTGGCTCCGGATATTTACAGGATAAAAATAAAATTGGACATGGTTATGAAGACGCAGGTGTAACAGTCACTTATCCAAAGAAAACCAAAACACTTACATGGCATTTTATAGCGCCAAATGTACACGATTTCACTTGGGCGGCTGACAAAGAATATACACATGATATTGTAAAAGGACCAAACGATGTAGATTTGCATTTCTTTTACAAAAACAATCCTAAAACAACAGAAAATTGGAAACAATTACAGCCTTTGATGGTTCAGGTTATGGATTTTTACAATCAAAAAGTAGGTCAGTATCCTTATAAACAATACTCTTTTATACAAGGAGGAGATGGTGGAATGGAGTACGCTATGTGTACGTTAATGCTAGGAAACGGAACCCTTGAAGGAATTTTAGGAACAGCAACTCATGAATTAGGACACTCCTGGTTCCAGCATATTCTGGCTTCAAACGAATCCAAACATCCCTGGATGGACGAAGGTTTTACAACTTACATAGAAGATATGGCGTTGAATGAATTAAAGGGTGATAAAAAAGTAATAAACCCTTTTAAAGGCAATTATGCCGCTTATTATAGTTTGGTAAATTCCGGAAAAGAGCAGCCACAAACCACTCATGGTGATCGCTACGACGAAAACAGGCCGTATAGTATTTCATCTTATATTAAAGGAAGTATCTTTTTATCACAATTGGAATATGTGATTGGAAAGGAAAATGTTGATGAAACTTTAAAAAGATATTTCAATGATTTTAAATTCAAACATCCAACACCAAATGATATCAAAAGAACCGCTGAAAGAGTATCGGGTGCAGAATTAGACTGGTATTTGACAGATTGGGCACAAACTACCAATACTATTGATTATGGAATTAAGGAGGTGGCGGATAATGCAGGAAAAACAGCTGTTACCTTAGAAAGAATTGGAAGAATGCCAATGCCAATAGATCTAAAAGTAGATTATACAGACGGAACTTCTGAGAACTTTCATATTCCATTAAGAATGATGAATTTCATCAAGCCAAATCCGAATCCAAACCAAAAAAGAACCGTTTTAAATGACTGGGCATGGGCGCAGTCAAATTACAATTTTACAATCGATAAAAACAGAACGGCAATTAAAAAAATCACTATTGATCCAAGCGGATTAATGGCAGATGTAAAACCTGCAAATAATGTTATTGAAGTGAAATAGTTCTATAAACAATTTTATTATAAAGCCAAAGTTAGATTTTGTTCTGACTTTGGCTTTTTTATTTATTAGCTATAAGAATCCTATTTTAGCTCCTTTTGGAAAGGATGGTAAGGAATAACAATAATCTGTTTTATTTTTCTAAAAATGTTTAAATTTCAAGTAATGGATTACTTATTTTTATATGTAGATAAATATAAAATAATACAAATACTACAAATTTAAATTAATTGTTTACTTTTGGCTCAAATTTTAAAAAAGCAATGAAGCCCAATTTCAATTATAATTTTAGTGTTGACCATAAAATTAATTTTCAGCTATTCGAAATAAATTCTGACGCAACGATTACTTATGAGGTTCAATTTGAACAATTAGAGAGCAAAAATTTTAAAATAGAGATCAGGCGGAATAATTTTAAAGTAAATGGCGAAAAAATTGAATTAAAATTTGAAAGTTTAGCACATGAATATAATAAAGCACTTTTCCCGGTTTTGTTTGATGTAAAAGGCGAATCTTTTTTGCTATCCAATTATACTGAAATAGCAGAGAGAATAGCAGCAAAAGATGAAGAATTAAAACTGAAACATGAAGGTCCCGGATTTGATTACATCAGAAATCAATTTTTAGAAAACGTGGCAAAAGATGGATATGCAATGACCAATTACTTTTTTTCTTTGGGTTTGATGAAAGTGATAATGCTTTGTTTTCAGGAAACAGAAAATTTTGATCAATATCAATTCGAATGGAATATTGTACCGTTAGAAACTACCTTGTCGTGGAAAGGAAAAACCAATTTCGACCCGATTTTAAAAACTTTAAAACTCGAAGGACAGAATACTGATACTGATGCACTTTTAGAAAAAATAAAAGAATATGGTATTGCAAATAAATATCCTCAAAAGCTAAGTAACGAAGATTCTCTTATTATCACTACAGTTACAAATGAAATTCGGTTTGTAAACACGAAACTTGATTTTGAGTTTTCTGAAACAGAGATTAAAATCAACAATTCTTATTTTAACTACCGGGAAAAATTATCCATAAATCGCAAGTAGTAACGGATTTATTATTTAACTAATAAAAAAACAAATGAGCACTGCCATACCTTATTTAGTAAAAAAAGGAGATACACTAGAGAGTATTTCGTCAGAGTTAGGAATAAAAGATTCTTATGATTTACGCGCTTATCATAACATGAACAGTGAAGTGAGAGATGGGATTGGCGCTGATGCTGTCGAAGGGCAAACACTTTTAACGCCTCCGAAAGAAAAAGTCGATGCTATGAATGCCAAGCGAGCAGATAGTGAAGAGAAAGATAAGGCTGAAAGTGATAAAATGGAAGAGGAGAAAGAAGAAGAAGAAAAAAAGAAAGAAGAGGAAGAAAAAAAGGAGGCTGCCAAAAGCGAACACGACGATAAATATTTTGTTGTACATAAAGCTGAATGTGCCTGTAATAAGGCCGAAAATCCTAAACAGACAGCAAAATTATTAGTTACTTCTCATAATAAAGTAGTGCTTAACGATCAGGATGGGAAGTTTTTTGCGACTGAAGCTGACAAAACCTTTGATCCGCCTGCAAGTACTTTTGGAAAGTGCAAACTGCAGCCTTCTTCCAATGGATATTTGCCTTGTACACTTGCACCCGCCCCTAAATGGAGTAAAGTATATGAGAAAACGCAAGTGTTGAGGAATAAAGTGCTAACTGAAATTTCGACTCTGCAATGCACTATTGGAGGGAAAATAGAAATAGTAAAGCATGGGCAAACCGACAGCATAATGAAAGAGCATGCTGATAATACCAACCCTGCAGCACTGGCTTTAATAAATCCTGCAGTAAAAATGCCCGTTTTGGAAACAGCTTATCCAAGTGTTTCAGCGATAACATTAAAAAGTTTAGAAAATGAAGCAAATTTTAAGCCGGTTTCATCTTCAGAAGGTAAAAAAGTGGAACAAGTATTAGTTAGGCCTAATACCGAATGCACTTTCGAAGCAAAAATAAAAAAAGGAAATGTTGCCCTGAGCTCCTGGGTTATTTACGATGGTCATACAGGAGACAAGGACAAGAAATTACTAACGAGTGAACAAGTAGGAACCAGCTTTAAAAACAGTTTCCCGGTATTAGGCAAATATAGGGTTGAAGGATATGGCAAACCCAAAAGAGAAGATTTTGAGAAAGGAAAATTCGATAAAAATTATCCTGATTGTTCAATAGATATTGAGGTAACTAACAATAAACTCGTTGGAGATGAACTGTTGCCAATAGACGGAGAGAATTTTGCAAAAAAAGTGGGTGGAAAAATGCGTCTGAGACAAAATTTCCCAGCCAGTTTTAAGGCTAAATTTTTAATGGTACCAACAGACGAAGAATTGGAGGGTTTACGATTGTACGTTACAGATGCTTCGGGAAATGTTATAAAGTCAGTAAAAGTAGATTATACCGTTTCTTTTACTCCAATAAACACAAAGGCACAATATAAGATAGTTGCAGAGTATAAACTGCCTTCGGGTGAAATACAGGTTCAGAGTTTTAGTGCCGAAACCATGTCTAATTCAGTATCATCAATCATAACCCACAATGCTGAAGTTATCAGACCTGGAACTCCAATGTCTTTTTCTGTAAAAGAAGGTGATTTTAGTTTTTATGTTCCAAATGATGAGGCAGCGGATGCCGCAATTAATAAAGAGTTCGAACAAGTAAAGTGGAATTTGAATGGACGACTTATAGGTACAGGTAAAAGCATCACCATACCCGGACACGAATTTGTCCACAAAGATAAATATGTAGTTGAAGCTTATATGTTGAAAGCCAATGCCTATGGCTCAAATGCAAAAGATGAAGCAGATGACTGGCGTTTTGAGGTCAAAGACAATGATGTTATGTCTTTTAGTTATATAGAAGTGGCTAAAGTAGGTAAAACAACAAAACTAATAGCCAATTCTTTTGTTTTTCAAAAGGCATTGGATGCTGAACATATAATTTGGAAAACAGCAATCCCACACAAAACCATAGATAAAAAAACCATATCGATAACACCTGCCATTGCAGGAAAACAAAACGTACAATGTGCAATAAACAGGGAGCCGGGAATAACATTAGGTATTGATGTAAAACAAGGCAAAGTTCTGGGAATGCTTTTTACAGACAGTAACGGGATTGAGATACAAAAGGCAAGCTGGGGGCAAAAGATAAACATCTGGGTGCAGCAGCAACACCTTACTGACGAAGATATTATTGTCGAGGTTTGGGATAATGACACATTTGATGGTGATGACAATGTTGCCGTTATAAATAAAAACAAATACGATGGAGGTTTGATATCATTTGTTTTAGATACTTCTGTTAAACAAAAAACGGGCGATCAGGGTAAGTTGTATGTAAGAATTGGTGCCCCAAAACTAAAATTAGCCAATACGAATGCTATATTTGAATCCAAAAATCATCTTGATGTTCAGGACAAACGTGAGATTTATGGGGCACATATTGGCAGCCAGGATGGTAAAGAGAGACACTATATGGCAGATTATGATAAAATAAGTTATTTTTATGCCAAGTCCAGAGGAATAAAAAAAGAGGAGCAATTAAATTTAACCATTTACGAAAAAGATAAAAAACTTTTAGAAGCCACAAACGTGCACGTAGACGAAAGCGGGATGATAAAAATAAAGCTGGAATGGAATCTAATAAACCCAAAACTTCCAATGCGTATGGTTTATGCTATTGTAAAAGACAAGGATGAGAATATTTTATTTAATGGTATTAGAGCTATCACAAGTCATATTGTTATAACCAAAAAAAGTGCTTTGCTAAGTCTTGCTGAGTATAAAAGTGCTGTTTTGGTGGGGAATGAGGATGCAAATGGTTCTAAAAAAGATAACAAAAATGGGGTTTGTGAATGTGAGGCAAAAGTGCGAGCTTTTATGAGGATGTTACGTGTAGGTGAAGGTACTGAAAATGAAATAGGCTATGAAACAATTGTCGGAGGAAGTACTTTTAAGGATCATGGAAAAAACTTTGATAACCATCCAAATGTTTATATAAAAAAGCATGATTCTAGAGCTGCAGGTGCTTATCAAATAACAATGAATAATTGGAATGATGTAGCTTTTGTTGATTGGAGAAAAGAGCATGGTTTAAATGATTTTAAACCTGAGAGTCAAGATAAATACTGTGTTTATCTAATAAAAGAAAAAAAGAAAGCGTTAGGTTTAATTAAAAAAAATAATATAAAAGAAGCTATTGATAAATGTCGAACGGAATGGGCTAGTTTACCGGGTGCGGGTTATGGACAAAGAGAAGAAGATATTGATAATATTTTAAAAAAGTATAAACAATATTACCAAGAAGAATTAAAGGGTCCAACAAACCATTTGCATATTAAAAAAGGTTTCCTCAAAGAATTTGGTGAGGAATGTTGTGAAGAAGAAAATATTGTTGTAGGCGTTATTAATAAATATAGAATTGATGTTGATGTTTTTGCATATTCTAAAATAATGAAGTGTTTAACGTCTAATAAATATCAATATGACATTTATGAAAGTAATAAATTAATTAAAACAATAACTGTAGAAAAAAATGAGCATAATTTGCTGCCTTTTCCTGAGACGGGTATAAATTGGGGACGATTTGGACCTAGAGATAAAGGCGGAGATAATTGGGTAAATGAAAAAGTATGTGCTGCCTTACTAGGTTTTTTCTTTTCATTACCAAAAAATGGTTACTCAGAAGCATTGTACTTTAATGATATTTCTGCGAATGATGGAAGAGACATTGGACACAAAGGGCACAACATTGCAGGGAATGATATAGATATTAGATATCCAGGAAGTAGTAATGCTGGACGAACTTTATGGAGCGATGCTATGAATAAATACAAGACGGAAGAAGAATTTGTGAAAGTATTAGAAAACATAATTTCTGTAGGTGTCAAATGGGGTTTTAATAAAAATTATGCATATAAAAAGGATATTAAAAACACTACTGGAAAATCTACATCAGTTCATCAAGACCATTTCCATTTAGGCTTAAGATAAAACATTATGAAAAAAATAATTTTAATAAATAGTATTCTACTTCTCATTATTAGTAGTTGTAGATCTCAAGAAAAAAAAAATGAATTGGAATATCAAAATGATAATTTAATTCAGAATGTTGGAATCGGATTGGTTCAATTGGTAAAAGTAGAAGAAAGCATTGTTTTATATGCGGATACTACCTTTCTTGAAACAAAAACAAAAAAGGCTAAATTAGGAAAAGATATTATTCCTCTATTAAATAAACCCGATTATGGAATTTTATTTTTTACTTGTATTGAAAAAAAAAATAAATATTACAAAATTGTTACTGCCAAAAACACTTTTGCTTATATTAAGCCTACACAAAATTTTATATTTTATAGTTGGAATGAATTTTTGAAAGATCAGGTTGTAAGTATTGTGAGTAAAAATTTAAAAGAGAACCCGCCTCGTAATAGTATTAATGGTAAAAGTATAAACATAAAAGAATGGAATTCTGATGATGAAATTGAAGTTATAAAAATTCAAGGAAATTGGCTGCAAGTAAAAAATATAACACAGGATAATAAATTGTTTTGGATAGAATGGCGGAACGATAAAACATTAAAAGTATATTTAAGTCTCTTAATCTAAAAAAATGAAAAAAAGTGTAATGCTTGTTTTGCTAATTAGTTCTCTAAGTTGTAGAAATCACTCTAATAATGATATAGGGAAAGAATTAAATAATAACTCTTTTGAAAAAAAAGCAGAGGAGGATAAAAGTTATTTTAACGATTTAGATTTCGTGGTAAGTTTAATAAAAACAGATGTAGATGACAGACCTTCTAAATTTAAGATTAGGATAACCAGAGAGAATAAAACTTCCCAAGATATAATTTATTCTCCAGGAATTTGGCCTGCAATTAACGATTCTATTAATTTAACTCGGATTGATTATTTTAACTCGGACAATGAAATAAAAGAAGGAATTGAAAATTATCATGATTTTATAGTTGCTGATTTTAATTTTGATAATCTTAAAGATTTTGCAATTCTCTATGATTATGGAGGTAATGGAGGTCCAATATATTCTTATTTCTTTCAGAATAAAGATGGTAAATTCACTGAGGATGAGAAATTTCCCCTAAATAAAGGATTTTTCCCAAAAACCATGGACAAAACAAATAAAAGACTTATAATCATTAGGCCTCAGGGCTGTTGTAAAACGAATACAACTATTTTTCAACTGAAAGATAATAAATGGAAAATAGTTAGTAGTGTGTTAGAATGACATTCGTTAAAAAGATAGTAAAGTTATTTGAGACCAAGCTAAAATTAAAAAACAAAGATATAATTGAGTTGTTTTTTGATACCTTAAAATGTATAAAATTGGAAAACAGCAATCCCACACACAACCATAGATAAAAAAACCATATCGATAACACCCGTCGCTGCAGGAAAGCAAAACGTACAATGTGCAATAAGCAGGAAGCCGGGAATAACATTAAGTATTGATGTAAAACAAGGCAAAGTACTTGGAATGTTTTTTACAGACAGTAATGGTATTGAGATAGAGAAATCGAGCTGGTTGCAAACAGTAAATATTTGGGTAAAACAGGAGCATCTGATCGGCGAGGATTTAACGATAGAGATTTGGGATAATGATGCATTTAAAAACGATTATTGCAAGGTCATCAACGTCCCTAAATACGACGGGAACCTTATTCCCTTTACTTTAGATAGTTATGTAAAGGGCAAAGCAGGCAATTGGGGTATGCTGTATGTAAAAATTGGAGCTCCAAAACTAAAATTAGCCAATACCAATAACATTTTTGAATCTAAAAATCACCTGAATGTCGAGGATAAACGCCAGATTTATTCGGCACATATTGGGAGTCAGGATGGTAAAAACAGGCATTATCATGCCGATTATGATAAGATAAGTTATTTTTACGGTAAATCGAGAGGGATAAAAGAAAACGAAAAACTCAAAATTACCATTTACAGCAAAGGTAAAAGTCTTTTCGAAATCCCTCCTGCTGAGGTTAAAATAGATAAAAGCGGTGCCATACAGGCAAGCGTAAAATGGGAAAAAATAAACCCAAAGCTATCCATGTGTATCGTATATGCCGTTGTACAAGACAGTCAGGGCGAGATTCTGTACAATGGTGCAAAATCTGCTACGGGAACTCTTGCTATAACCAAAAAGAGTGCTTTGCTGGGACTGGCGGAATATAAAAGTGCTGTTTTGGTTGGGAAAGGGGATGCTAAGTCAGGAAATCAAACCGGAACTTGTGTTTGTAAAGATTATGATTTAATTTGGGGTAATAAATTTACTTGTGATGAAAGAAAAAAAGTAGTAGAAATATGTGCCAGTCTTTGGGGGGAAAGTAAAAAGAAAGAAATGGCAAACCAGTTGATGGTATGTATGGCACTAGAAACAGGAGAATCATTTAAACCTAATGAAGGATATAGTTCTGGAGGAGCTACAGGATTAGTACAGTGGACTGAAACTGCTATAACAGGAATGAATAGAAAAAATAAATATAATGATGGAATAATATTGACAAAAAAAATATTGTCAGAGATGACAATTATAAGACAACTAGATTTTGTTAAATTATATTTTAAAATGTGGATAGATTCAGGGAAAGTAATCAATGACTCTTTAGATATGTATATGTGCATTTGGTGTCCTGCTGCTGTTGGTGAAAAGGATTCGTTTGTTTGTTATAGTGAAGAAAATAGTTCTAGATATTATAATGCAAATAAAAGTATTGATGGTGAATATTACATAGAAAAACATACAAATTCTAAAGGAAAAATAATTTATAATACTACTGGACAAGGCACAAAAGATGAAAAAATTACAAAAGGAGAACTAAGACCAAGGTTAAAAGTTAAAGAAGTAAAAGGTATCACTTTTAAAACTAAAGAGTTTAATTGTGGAATTAAAAATAAAAATGAAAAAGATTCATTAGGAGAAGGCGTTTTAGTAAAAATGAAAAAAATTGCTGACGCACATCATGACTATAAACAAGAAACTAATCATTTACGAACAGATGATACAACCGAAGGTTTAGAAAAAATGGATTGTTCAGAGTTTGTTAGTCGATATTTATTTGAATTAGGTATAACTGAAAAACCAATTTATATGACAACTGCAAATATGATAAGTGAAAATGCTTTTAGAAAAGTTATAGGTAATAATAATATTGATCTTGTTGCAGGAAGTAAAGAAGAAAACTTTAAACCTCAAAGAGGAGATATTTTTGCTTGGGGTCATCAAAATGGCGGTGCATGGGAAGGACATACGGGTGTAGTTTATGAATATGATGAAGTAAAAGATACTGTTACAATATTAGAATCTATTGGATCATATGGTGCAGTTGGGGAAAGCCAACAGGTAAAAAACGGAGGTTATTCTGGAAAAGGTTGTACTAGAACCGCAATATATGATAGATTAGGGGGAGCACAATTTGGCCATACAGCTTGGGCAGGTTATTATCGTCCAAAGAATTATACTAAAAAACTGTAATTAAAATTATGAAAAGAATAATAATATTAAGCGCATTAATAATATGTAATATTCAGATTATTAGTTGCCAAAAGGCGAAAGAAGAAGTTTCTAAATCAGATGTTAAAAAAGAAAAAATTTTAAAAAGTATAGATTTTTTGGCTTACCCTATTGACGATTTAGAAGGGATTGCTACTGAGGGACATGAAGGGGTTTTTAGGAATTTTGATTTTAGTTATCGAGATGGAGAAGCTTTTTTTATTCTTATACCTAAAATAGGAGCAGAAAAGTGGTATGCTATAAACAAAAATAAATATTCAGGAAAGGGATATGAAATCGATACTAAAATATGTAAAGACTTAAATAAAAGAGGATTTAAGGAATTAAGTAAAGATTTTAATATTTGGGTATTGTACACTGATATTAAATATTTGAAAAAAAAACCGAAAATGGATAGTCCTTATTCTCCAAAAATACCTAGGGAGATTAACGTCTACTTTTATAAGGATGAGTTAAAAAAATGGGAAATCGTAGATAATTTTATTATAAAAAATGAAAATGATGAAGGTAAAGAAAATAAATGGAGAGAGGGTTTTATTGACAAAATTGTAAAAAAATCAAATGAATCGGTATCCAAATCTAATAATGAAAATCAGATACCAGTCAAATGGCAAGGAACTTACCAGCGAGAATTCAGTGATAAATTCAGTGATGGAACTTCTAGCTTTTGGGTTTATTATTTTATCATAAATGATGATAAAATTATTTTTAAAGCTGATCCGGAAATACCAGGGGGAGATTATGAATATAAAGCATTAGAAAAAAATAATCAATTAGGATTGTTTGATACTGATTCAATAAAGACTGATTATACTATAAAAGAAGAAGGAGGTAAGTATTATATTAAAGGTGATTCTTTTGAAAATAATAATAAGTGGTTGTTATTCGAAAAGAAAAAGCAGTAGTAAAAAATGAATCAAATCAAGTTGTTTTTATCAAGTACAAGGGAGGTACAGTTACATGAAAAGTAAATCTATAATATTGACATTGTTATTATTACTTAATATAACATTTGGTTGTAAAAAAATAAATGCAGAGAAAGAATTAAGTAGTAAAACTTTTGATAAAAGCAATAACATATCTAATGATATTTTAAAAACATCATTAAATGATACATTAGTGATTTTGGAGAACAATACTGTAGTTTTATTTGAACCAAACACAGATGAAATTAAAGGATTAAAAAAGAAGCATGGAGATAGTGATTTTTATATAATTGCTGATGATGTTGCAGGTTATTTAGCAAATATTACAGAGCAATTAGATTTGAAAAAAATTAAATACATAACAACAGATAAAACGGTAGTTAATTTTAAAAAATTGAATCTGTTTGTTAATAAAAATCAATTGGAGAGTAAATGGTCTATAGTATATATAAATAAAAATAAAAAAGTAGATGCTGTTGCACCAGTAAATTTCGATATAAACAATGTAGTAACTAACAGTGAGATTGAATTCAATAAATGGTATGGAAAATATGATTATGATGTCAATTATGGAAATATTGGTAATATGTCAGAGGCTATTGTGGGATATAATATTGCCATTAAAAAAGATAATGCTACATTTTCCGGATCAGGTTATCAAACAGATTTTTATTATTTATGTAATTTAGAATTAGATAAGGACACGCTTGTTTTTAAATATTCTAAAACAATAGAGGGAGATACTTATAATGGAAATAAGAACCTTCCATTATTAAAAATGTATTTAAAGGATAATAAGTGGTATGCAAAAAGTAAACTAATTTATTCAAATCTTAACGGGAAGCAAATCAATGATATCTATGTTGAAACTGTAAAAAGACAAGACAAGAAATAATTCTAAAAAAATGCGAAGAATAATTTTATGTTCAATATTACTGCTTTTTATATTTTGTAATGATGCAAAAAAGAAGAATTTTGAATCAGCAAATTCAAAAAATACGGCAACAGGAAAATTGATCTTGAAGAACTAAACCCGGCATCAGGTGTAAACGAAGAATCTTATGAGGCAGACGAGGTTGAAGATGAAGAAAACACTTCTAATAATAAAGAGATCGATTATTCATTTAATACATTAAAATGTTCTTGGAGTATAATTGTGGAAATGTACTAAAGTTTTAAAAGTAAACAATGAAGCACTGGTAATTCAGTGATAAATTAACTGATGGAACTTCTACTTTTTGGGTTTATTATTTTATTGTCAATAGTGATAAAATTGTTTTTAAAGTTGATCCTGAAATGCCAGATGGAAATTATGAATATAAAGGATTAGAAAAAAATAATCAATTAGAATTGTTTGAGACCTATTCAACAGATATTGATTATACTATAGAGGAAGAAGGAAAGTATTACATTAAAGGAGATTCTTTTGAAAATGATAACAAGTGGTTATTATTCAAAAAAAAGAGTAGTATGGATACAAATTGAAATGATCACATAAGTTGTTGTTTATAGCGGAAAACAATTACTTATTACTGCTCTTTAAGTTGGTTCAAAAATATTAAAAAACTGTGGGGAAGACGACTTATAACTGAAGTAGAGATGATAATTTTATAAGCAAAAAGTCCCGTTTAAATCACTAAACGGGACTTCTTATATTAGGATGTTTTACCCTAAATGCTCCAGCATATCCTTAGTCATTGATTCCAAATCAAAAGTATGTTTCCAGCCCCAGTCTTTCCTTGCATCAGAATCGTCAATGCTTGCCGGCCAGCTGTCCGCAATTTTTTGACGGAAATCTGGATTATAAGTAATCTCAAATTCCGGAATGTGTTTTTTGATTTCGGCAGCAATTTCTGTTGGAGTGAAACTCATTGCGGCTAAATTGTAAGATGAATGTATTTTAATTTGTTCAGCCGGAGCTTTCATGATGTTGATTGTGGCATCAATAGCATCTTCCATATACATCATTGGCATTTTTGTTTCTGATGATAAAAAGCATTCGTATTTTTTATCGGCAATAGCCTTATGAAAAATATCAACAGCATAATCTGTAGTTCCGCCACCGGGAGGAGTCGACCAGCTGATTAGACCTGGATAACGTATACTTCTCACATCAACTCCATAAATATTATGATAGTATTCGCACCATCTTTCTCCCGCCTGTTTACTGATTCCATAAACCGTTGATGGTTCCATAATCGTGTATTGCGGTGTGTTTTCTTTTGGCGTAGTTGGGCCAAAAACGGCAATACTCGATGGCCAGAATATCTTTTTTATCTTTTTGGCTTTCGCCAGATTCAAAACATGAAATAAGGAATTCATATTCAAGTCCCAGGCAAATGCAGGATTTTTTTCGGCTGTGGCCGATAAAAGAGCTGCCATTAAATAAATGTCTGTAATATGATGAACCTCTACAAGATGTTCAATTTGGTTAAAATCCAAAGCATTAATCACTTCAAACGGACCTGAATTAACAACATCAGTATTTAATCAAAAGAATTCCTCGAGGCTCTGCCTCGGGGTGATGCTCAAAGATTAG
>NZ_CAMLDD010000021.1 GCF_946478785.1 uncultured Flavobacterium sp. | reverse complement strand
GGACTGGAATCTATTGATTTCTTTTAAAAAAGACGCAAACTCCTGGGTTACACGATTATGTTTTTTTTATATTCTGAAATTAATATTTTGTTACTTATATGAAACCTAATGATCTAATTTACTTAGTATGCGTTAGGGATGGGAGCGGCATCCTTTTGCGATTCCCTAAAGTTCTTTCTAAGCCTAAACTTCAATCGCAAAAGATACAGCGTACAGCCCGGCCCAAAGGGAAACGCCCACAATTATTCTATTCTGAAACTTAATCTGTGAAGTAATTAAATTAGCCTCGTAAGAAATTCGACATTCTTTTACTGCGTTAGATTAAAGCTTCTGACCAAATAGAATTATGTTGAGAACAAAGCTTGGCAATAACAATAAGTTTCCAAAAGCTAATTACAATGAGTAATTGGTTTAAAACAAAAATCCCCACTTTTTAAAGTGAGGATTAGTTTTATAAAATGATTGTATTTGTTATTTAAATCCTTTTTCAAAATTTGAATCAGCATTTTTAGCTTTTTTTGAAGGTAAAATCGAATTGCATTTATCTTTTTCAATTATCGGATTCCAATCTCCCTCAAGATTGTTTGCGGTTGTGGTGTTGGCAGCGAATATTTTTTCTTTGCTATAATCAGCGGCTTCCGTTTTGTTTAGTTGATGTGACCATGATATGCGGTTATCCGACTTTGATCCTGGACCGTAACAATTGTATTCTGCATAATAGGCACTTTTCCAATTTTCATATGCTTTGTTTTCGGGATCTTTTGACCATATGGACCAACCGTCAGGAATTATGTGTGATTCTTCATAAGAATTGATAAAAACTGTATTTGCTCCTGCTCCCCATGGTCTGCCCAAAGATACTTTCGAAACGGCTGTATTAGGATATTTCATTATGACGCAATCCTTAAATATAAAACCATATTTGCTTTTTCCAACTTCGTGATTGGCTGCTGTAATATAGGAGTCTTTTCTGCACTGAATAAAACAATTTTCAAAAAAGGCAATTCCTGCTCCAAAAATAAAGTCTGTAGTCCCGTCAATAATGCAATCTTTTATATAGGTTCTTTTATTTGCTTTAAGGTAAAAAGTATCCTGAAAACCGCTCATTTTACAATTATGAAAAATGACTCTGTCACCATTTACCATCAAAGCTACAGCCTGACCGCCTTTTTTATATTGAGGTAATTCACTACTGATAGTGTTTTCAAAAGTGATGTTTTCTGCAAAAAAATCATTGGCTTCAATTAAAGTACTGAATGATTTACTGGTACCACCAGCAATTTCAGCATAATCATCATAAGTAAGAATCGTATTCTTATAAGATTCACCAATTAATGACACATTTTTTTTGGCAGCAGTTAATTTTAATTTTTCCTTATAAACACCCGGTTTCACAAAAATAACAGTACGTTTTAAGCTATTATCCGGAACAGCATTAAAGGCATCCTGAACCTTTGTGTAGTTACCGCTTCCATCAGCTGCTACGACAATATCGTAAGAATTTTTATTTTTTTGAGCAAACAGTGGAGAACTGAAAATAAATAGTAAGAAATAAAAAGTTAGTAAAGATTTTTTCATGTTAGATTTAAGGGGCTGAGTTTAAAAGAAAATTCCAAGGAATAAAATTATTACACCTTGGAAATTTATAAAAATAATTGAAGTTTAACTATGAAATGATGTTTTTTACTTTATGTCCAAACAGACCGAAATAAAGAATAATCACAAAACACACCAACGGTATAATATAACCAGCCTGAATGTCATCATGCTTCATATCGATTAAAGTTCCCATTCCATAAGGAAGTATTGCTCCACCAACAATTGACATTACCAGCCAGGATGAACCTGTTTCGGTATTGGATTTTAAGCCAACTAAACCTAAAGAGAAAATAGTAGGAAACATAATTGACATAAAAAATCCTATTCCGCCAAGAGCATAAATTACAGCAATTCCAGTTCCGTAAATTGCTACTAAGCAAAGTATAATACAGGCTATACAATATATTGACAGTAAAACATAATCTTTCACGAATTTTAAAAAGAAGGTACCAATAAAACGTCCCGCCATAAACAGGAAACCATAAATTCCAAGGTAATATCCAGCTGTTTTTTCATCTAATCCGGCACCTTGTTGTGCAATTCGGATAAAGAAACTGGTGATACAAACCTGAGCACCTACATAAAAAAATTGTGCTACAACTGCCCAGCTTAAATGAGAAAATTTTAAAACAGAGAAAAAACCTGGTTTAACTTCTACTTCTGTTTGCTTTGGTTTCATCGATGGTAAATGCATAAAATAAAATAAGATGGCTACTAAAACCAATACAGTTCCTAAAATGATGTAAGGCAGTTTTACTGCTGAAGCTTCTTCTAATAAATAGGCTGCTTTTGTTGCTTCCGGCATTGCTGACATTTGTTCCGGAGTGTGATTTGTTCCCGAAAGTATAAACAATGAACCAACAATTGGCGCGACCATCGCTGCCAATCCATTAAAAGAGGCTGCCAAATTCAATCTTTTAGAAGATGATTCAGGAGATCCTAGAATAGCGGCATAAGGGTTGGCACTAGTTTCCAAAATAGTTAATCCACAACCAATTACAAATAACGCAAATAAAAATAGTTCATATGCTCTTGAATTTGCTGCTGGTACAAATAAAAAGGCCCCTGCTGCGAAAACCAATAAACCGATAATGATACTATTTTTGTAACCAAATCGTTTAATGAGCATCCCGGCTGGAATTGCCATAATAAAATAAGCGAAAAATACGGCTGTATCAATTAAAGTAGATTGACTATTATTTAATTCACACGCTTTTTTTAAGTGTGGAATTAATATAGAATCCAGATTGTGCGCCATTCCCCAAAGGAAGAATAAGCTAGTAATTAAAATAAAAGGCAAAAGATATTTATTCCCTTTTCCTCCTTCTGTTGGTACTTCGTGTTGATCTCCGGTTTGGTTAGTTACTTGCATAGTTAGATTTATTTTAAATTATTTCTTTTTTACTAATAATAGATGATCGCAAACCAATACGACTTCTCCTCTTTGGTTAATGATTTCTACGTGTTCAGTCACTGTTCCCATGTCCGGTTTTTTGGCTTCTCCTTTTTCAGAGATTGTAATTTCAGAATGGATCGTATCACCAATGTGAACCGGTTTTACAAATCGCATTCGGTCATAACCTTTCGAGAAAGCTTCCGGATTTATTTCCGATGCAGTCAAACCGATACCAATACTAAAAACCATTGTGCCGTGCGCAATTCTCTGTCCGAAAGGTTGTGTCTTGCACCATTCTTCATCCATGTGATGCGGAAAAAAATCACCGGTATGTCCAGCGTGAACAACAAAATCAGTTTCGGTAATTGTTCTGCCTAATGTAACTCTTTTATCGTTAAGTTGATAATCTTCGAAAAATGTGGATTTGAAATACATAGTTTTTTTGTTTTCACCATATAAGTTATATAAGTTCATTTAATTATTTTGCGTGAAGCAAAAAGAACTTATTAAATTTTATGGTTTATTATTTTACTTTTTATATGATTTATTTTTTTACTCAAACTGAGCTAAATGAATTATATAACTTTATATGGAAAAAATTATAATTCGTTTAATGAAACTCCTCCTTTTTCATTGCTTATGTAACAAGCTTCTACCACTTTCATTGTGTCAAGAACATCCTGAGCACTTGCTAATAATTTATCGTCTGAGCCTTCTTTAAAACGCATTAAATTGGACATCGTTCCAATGAAAGCCTCCGGAAACCAGGAACCTTCCAGATTGGTTTTTTCCCACTCATACTTTCCATCTTTTTCAATTGCCACTTCAAATTCATCTGGCATTCCATCAGGATAATTCATAAGTAAGCCCATTTTGGCTTTAATAGCTCCTTTTGTTCCTTCCCATTTGATGTAACTTTCTTCGTGTTTTGGTCCAAAATGATGATCGTGATTCGTATTGATAACCACTCGCATCGAATCTCCATAATCCAAAATAATTGAAGAACGGCAGGAGGATAATTTCTTCAAAGGATGATTGGTTGTTTTCGCATAAACCCCTTTTGGATTTCCCAAAAATGAATGAATGCAGTCAATGTAATGCACACTGTGAAAAAGAATTTCCAATCTTGGATGTTCCTTAATTAACGGAAATAATTCCCAAGGGGTATTTACAGTTACTTTAAATTCCAAGTCATACAAATCACCAATAATTCCTTCGGTAATAAGATGCCTTGCTGCACTTACAAAAGAAGCAAAACGCAATTGAAAATTAATGGCAGCGACTAATTTTTTTCTTTCGCAAACGGCAACAATTTCTTTGGCTTGTGCCAAATCATTTCCCATCGGTTTTTGAATCAGCACAGCGGCTCCATCAGGCAATTGTTCCAAAATTTCGATGTATTGATCAGGCAGGACAGTAATATCATAAACCGCATTTGATGGTGCATGTTGCACAGCTTCGGCAACATTTTCAAAAACATGTGCTATTTTAAATTGTTTTGCCAGATCGTGCGCTTTTGAAATCGTTCTGTTTGTGATACCAAAAACAGTTAAACCCGCCATTTCATAAGCAGGCAAATGGGCATCTTTTACAATACCGCTAGCACCAATTATGATAATCGGTTGTTTTGTTTCGGGCAATAAAGGTTTGTATGTAATATTCATAACTATATAATTTGCAGAATAGCATTCTGTGTTTCTTCTAATAATTTTTCGGATGGAATGCCGCTTTCTATTGCTTTTAAAATCATTTTATCAATCAGCTCCGCTACTTTTGGCCAGACTGGGGTTTGAGGTAAGGTTAAAGCATTTTCATGAAGCGTTTCCAGTTTGTGATAAAACGGAATAATTTTATTGATTTCAGGATCGTTCCATGTTGATTTTCGACAGCCAATTCCACCTTCGTTTGTCAATAATTTATCGCTTTCGGGAGTAGTGGCAAATCGTAAAAAATCGTAAGCCAGTTTTTGATGCTTGCTTCCTGTACCAATGGTGTATAACCAATAAACATTCAGCGAAGCAGTTTTATGATTTTCATCTGATGGAAGTTCGGTAATATCAACTTTGCCTTTCACTTTTGATTCTTCGATAACTTCGCACATCGAGGCAAATCCAAACCAGTTAATTGCCATTGCAGCCTGACCTTCGGCGAAAGCCATTCCAGCTTCAACGGAACCAAATTCTTTTGACTTTGGATGAACCGCATTTTTATTGTTCACGATCGTTCTGTAAAAATCCAAAGCTTCAATTGCTGCTGAATGATTGATGTCGATTTGATTTTGAGCATTCAATAAAGAACCGCCACGTGTCCATAATTGCAGACAGAAATCAAAAACCATATTATGTCCGTCTGGGTAATTCGCAAAAACACAACCGTAAAGATTTTCTTCGGGTCTGTTGAAAAATTCGGCTATCTGGGTGAATTGTTCCCAGATTTTTGGAGGATGCAATTCGTAGCCAAATTGCTTTTTGAAGTTTTCTTTTTCGGTTGAATCTTCAAATAAATCCTTTCTATAAATCAAACATTCTGGACCATCGTGAAAAGGCAATCCGTAAGTTGCGTCGTTGATTTGCTGTAAATGCAATAAAGATTTGTGCCAGCCTTCAGGATAATTTTGTGGTGGATTTTCAGAAATTAATGAATTTAAATTTAGAACCGCTTTTTCATTCGCAGCATCAAAAATCCAATCGGTATTGATGTGTGCGATGTCCCAGTTTCCATTTATTAATCCTTTTTTTGTAATGGTTTCTTCGTACAAATCGTGTAATTCCAATGGAATCATTTCGGCTTCAACTGTGATATTGTTTTTTAGGCAAAACAAATCCCATAGCTTTTGCAGCGTACTTTCAAAAGGGTCAAATTTCCTGACAGCTATTCTTAATTTTTCCATTATTGTGTATGTATTCATTTTTCAACGGATTAAAATCCGTTGCTACAATATGCGTCGTTCCTCCGGAACTCTCACATTATGTGTCAGAGCCATCGGCTCGAAATATTTTGTAAGGCTGGACTTCAGTCCAGTTCTTTCATAATCCGCTCATTGTCCTGACCTAATTTTGGAGAACCTTTACTCGAAGTAAAATACTCTCCGTCAATTTTAATCGGGCACCGGGTTGTTTTATACGTGTAACTATCCAGCATTTCAACGCGTTGAACGAAATCTAAAACCTGAAATCCTTCTTCGGCAAAAAGCTGTTTGTAGTTTAATACTTTGGCACACCAAATATCAGCGGGTTCTAAGATATCCAGCCAAAATTGGGTTTCTTGCGTTAGTAAATGTGTAGCGAGAATATTCTTGATGTCGTCTCTTAAACCAAATTGATTTTCCGGGAATTGCAGTAATGCATCACATTTTAAAAGTGAAGCCAAAACAGGAATTGATCCCATTGCCAAAGCTAAATAGCCTTCATTGGTTTTGTAAATTCCATAAGGCGCGCCTAAATAGGCGTGTGCATTATTGCTTTTGGTTCGAACAGGCAATTCACCGCCGTCATTGAAATAAGTCGTAATCGTTTCAAACTGAAAATCAAAAGCCGATTCCAGCATGCTCACCTGAACTTTTGCTCCAATATTATGCGTTGCTTTTCTGTACAAAGCTGCGAGAATTCCCTGTGCCAAATGTGCTCCAGCCAGCATATCCACAATTGATAATCCCATTGGTACCGGACCATCTTCCTGATTACCACTCAACCAAGTCAAGGCGGTTAAAGATTGAAGTAATAAATCCTGTCCCGGTAAATCTTTTAAATCCGATTTTGTGCCATAACCCGAAATTTCGGCATAGATGATATTGGGATTGATTTCTTTGACGACATCATAACTTAAACCTACACGCTCCATTACTCCTGGTCTGAAATTGTGCATTATAACATCGGCTTTGGCCAATAATTTTTTTAATTTTTCCAGTTCTTCTGGCTGTTTGAAATCAATGGCAAACGATTCTTTGTTTCTGTTGATGGTATGAAAAACAGAAGATTCCCCATTCATAATCAAATCAGAAGTATAAAGGGTTCGGCAAATATCCCCCGTTCCCGGTTTCTCAATTTTTATCACACGAGCACCCAAATCCGCCAATCGCAAACTAGCCGATGGTCCCGAAAGGAACTGGCTAAAATCTACTATTAAATAATCTTCTAATGGTTTCATCTATAAAAATTGTTCGTGTATTTTTAAATTATCTTCTCCCACTTTTGGAGCCGCTTTTGGGCTAAGCAAAATTTCTCCATCTAATTGAATCGGGCTTCTGGTCGTAACTAATGTTTTTCCTTCTGAATTTTTTACGTTTTGCTTCAACTGCAATTCCTTTACAAAAGGCTGGTTATCCAGTTCTTCATAATTAAGAACTTTTCCACACCAAATTCCTTTTTTTTGCAACATATCAACCCAATGATCTGCTTTTTGAGTTAATAATTTTCCGGCTAACAATTCTCTGATCTCATCTCTTTGGGAAAACCATTTGTGTTTATCAGTATATTGTTGGAAATCGATTTCTAAAATATTTCCAATAAAAAGCAAATCTCCCATTGCAAGAGAAATGTAACCATCCTGAGTTTGATACACGCCATAAGGTGCGCTCAAAAATGCATGTGCACTTCCTTTCACATCGCCACGCTCAGGCTGATTTCCTCCATCATTTAAGTAAGAAGTAATGGCTTCAAACTGAACATCCAAAATAGATTCCAGTAAACTTACTTCTACTAAAACTCCTTTTCCGGTTTTGGCTCTTTTAAGTAAAGCAGCTAAAATTCCCTGTACGAAATGATTTCCGCACATTAAATCGGCTACAGCCAAACCAAACGGAACTGGTCCCTGGCTTTTTCGGCCACTTAACCAGCTTAGTCCGGAAAGAGATTGTAGTAACAAATCCTGTCCGGGTTTATTTGCCCACGGACCTTTATCTCCGTAACCCGTAATAGTTCCGTAAATTATTTTGGGATTGATCGTTAATGCATCCGCAAAAGTCAGCCCGATTTTCTCCATCACACCTGGTCTGAAATTATGAGTCATAATATCCGCCCTGGCAATCAGTTTTTTTACTAAAATTAAATCTTCGGGATTTTTTAAATCGGCGGCAAAAGATTCTTTATTTCTGTTGATGGTATGAAAAAGCAGACTGCTGTCATCTACAAAAAGGTCTTTGATGCTCAATTGTCGACAAGCTTCACCTTTTACAGGACGCTCAATTTTAATAACCCTCGCTCCTAAATCGGCCAGTTTTAAACCCGCAGAAGGTCCTGCCAAAAACTGGCAAAATTCCAATACAACTAATCCTTCTAATGGTTTCATACTGTTATAAGTTTAAAGACTTTGTGTAAAGTGCATCCATTGCTGATAAAACCAACTCCTCATCTCCGCCATTCATTAAATAATCACGAACAACATCTCCTGCATGATCCTGAAAATACATGTGTCCAGAATATCTTGGTCTTAAAAATGCTCTTTCTAAAGCTGGTAACGTATTTTTAAAATAATCGTGTGTTACTCCATTGATTCTTTCACTTTTCCAGGCTTGTAAATGACCCGGCTGTCCTCCATTATCTGCAAAAATATTTTGCTGTACCTGTGATGATCCTGTAAATTCAGCATATTTTATAGCTTCGGGAATATGTTGGCTAAATGAAGAAACCGCCAAACCAGTTCCACCTAATGAACTAATCATTGGTTTGTCATTCAATTTTACCAAATCATAAAAATGAAGTAAATTTTTACTGTAACCAATTCTTGAATAATTAGAATAGCCATAAGCGAAAGGGCAGTAGGCAATTTCATCCGAATTCACCATGGCTTCATATACCTGAATCGGATTTCGGTTAAAATTTGCAGGATCCATTAACTGAGCCAGTTCACGATGCATCTGCAAAGCTTTTTTTCCTGTTTCCACAGAAATTACTTTTTCCTGAGACTGAAAAGGATCTTCGCCCAGACTGCAGCAAAAAGAATAGAATGTCATTAAGGAATCTACTGGGATTCCCGCAAAAGCAACCAGTCCCTTTTTGGCCAGAGCCAATAAATCGTCATAGGTTTGAGGAACTTTCAGTCCTTGTTTTTCTAAGATATCCAATCTGGCAGCTGCAATCGGAGTTGCTGCATCTATTGGCAAAGCCCATAATTTGTTATGAAAAACGTAACTTCCGTAAGATTTACCCACGGTATTGATTTCCTGATCTTTTATGTATTCTGATGAGAGATGATCTGATAAAGGCAAAATTGTTTTTGTATCGGCTCCAAATCCTGTCCACGGATGATCAATAACCAAGAGGTCAAATCTTTTGGCTAAATCTTCTATCGAAGCATCGGCGAATTCCTGTAAACTTCTTTTCTCCCAGCTAATTTCTATTTCCGGATTTAATTCGGTAAAACGTTGAGCAGTTGCAACCATTGGTAGTAAACCTCTTGTGTGATTCCATGTTATGCCTTTTAATTTTTTCATTGAATATTATTAACAATTGATGATTCTGTTTAAGATAAATGTAAAAACTACAATTACAAATGTAAATATAAGATTGTAATGCGCTATCCTGCCTATTGTTAATAATGTACTTTTTATGGAAAATTTGATGTTTATTAGTTTATTTTTTACAAATAGAGTAAAAAGTGTGATAAAATATTAAAGTATAGTTATTTTTAGATTTTATTTCGCCAATAATTGGTTTTAAAATTTACTTTTGTAATTGTGTTTTTTACATTTATTAATATTTAAATGAAAAACAATAGTAATTATAGAATAAATAGATTGCAATGATAATAAATGTTCTAAAAAATAATTTTTTTGTCAAGACTTTAATGCTGGTCTTGTTGATTTCAAATAATGGAATTGCACAAAATGCAGGTAACGAAACTAAACAAAATCCTGAAATTTCAACGAAGTTAAAGTGGTCAGAAAGAATGGCGCAAACTTTAATGCAGCGCCACCCTAAATCGTATATGATTGATGATGCACCTGTAGCACATATCAGTTATGTTCATGGTTTGGTTACCTATGCTTTTCAGGAATTAGGAAAGCAAAAAAATAATGAAAAATACACGGCTTATGCCAAACAATATGCTGATGAATTGATTGACGCCAATGGAAATATTAAAACCTACAAGTTTGAGTCCTTTAACATAGATAACATACCTACTGGCCGAATTTTGTTTGACATTTATGAGCAGACTAAAGACAAACGGTATCTAATTGCCATGCAGACTTTGCGCAAACAATTAGAAGAACAGCCTCGTACGCCAAGTGGTGGTTTTTGGCATAAAAAAATATATCCTGACCAAATGTGGCTTGATGGCTTATATATGGGGGAACCATTTTACGCAGAATATACCGTTACGTTTGAAAAAGGTGCTAAACTGGATGATATCGCTCATGAATTTGAATTGATTCAGGAGAAGGCAACCGACAAAAAAACAGGATTATTGTACCATGCCTGGGACGAAAGCAAAGAAATGCCATGGGCAAACAAAGAAACTGGCGTTTCTCCTAACTTTTGGTCCCGCTCAATGGGCTGGTATGTAATGGGATTGGTAGATGTTCTGGATTATTTTCCTAAAGATCATCCAAAAAGAAAAGAACTTATTTTATATTTAAATAATATTTCGAATGCCTTAGTGAAATTTCAGGATCCATCAGGATTGTGGTACCAGGTTACTGATATGGGAACCCGTGAAGGTAATTATTTAGAAACTTCGGGTACGGCTATGTTTGCTTATGCTTTTGCAAAAGGTGCGAAAAAAGGATATTTGCCAAAGAAATTCAAAAAAATTGCTGAAAAGGCGTTTGATGGTATGACCTCAAAGTTTGTTAAAGTATATCCAAATGGAGAAATTGAAATTACGAATGCCTGTGCTGTAGCAGGTTTGGGAGGGAAACCTTATCGTGATGGCTCTTATGAATATTACATTAATGAAAGAAGGAAAGATAATGACCCTAAAGTAACCGGACCTTTTATTCTGGCGGCTTTAGAACTAAACCGATAATTAAAAAACTAAAAATATATGTTTTCATTACAAAATAAAAAAGCAGTAATAACTGGTGGTGGCAGCGGAATAGGAAGAGCAATTGCGACTTTGTTTGCAAAACAAGGAGCAGAAGTTCATATCGTTGATTTGTCTGTCGAAAGCGCTCAGGATGCTGTTGATGAAATAAAAAATGCAGGTGGAAAAGTATTTTCTTATGCCTGTAATGTTGCAAGTCAGAAAGAGGTTGTTGCTATATTTGAAAAAATTGGGAATATCCATATTTTAATCAATAATGCCGGTATCGCCCATGTTGGAAAAGTATGCACAACTTTGGAAATCGATTTCCAAAGGGTAATGGATGTAAATGTAAATGGTGTTTACAATTGTTTGTTTGCCGCTATTCCAAAATTAAGATTATCAAATGGAGGCGTGATTTTAAACATGGCTTCGATTGCTGCTTGGGTTGGCATTCAGGATCGTTTTGCTTATTCAACTGCTAAAGGTGCTGTAATGGCAATGACTTTATCAGTAGCGAGAGATTATATAGATGAAGGGATTCGATGCAATTCAATTTCACCGGCTAGGGTGCACACTCCTTTTGTAGATGGGTTTATCAATAAAAATTACCCGGGTAAAGAAGCTGAAATTTTTGAAAAACTGTCTAAGTCACAACCAATAGGACGTATGGGAAAACCAGACGAAATTGCTACACTGGCTCTTTACTTATGCAGCGATGAAGCAGGATTCATTACAGGAAGTGATTATCCTATTGACGGAGGATTTATAAAATTAAATAATTAATAAAAAAAAAGAGACTAAGATTCTAAGTTACTAAGCTGCTAAGATTTTTTAGCCTTAGAACCTCAGAGCCTTAGCGACTTAGAAACTTAAAAATAAAAGAAATGAAATTAATACGTTTTGGAGCAGTTGGAAAAGAAAAACCAGGAGTTTTAATTGGAGAAAAAAGATATGATGTTTCTTCAATTGTAACTGATTTTAATGAAGCTTTTTTTGAAGATAATGGATTAGAAAAATTGAAAAAAGCGTTAGAAAGTAATCCTCTTTTACCAGAAGTTAGTGCAGATGTACGTTTGGGTTCTCCGGTAGCAAGACCTTCAAAAATAATCTGTATCGGATTAAATTACGTAGATCATTGTCATGAAACTGGTGCTCCAATTCCATCAGAACCAATTATCTTTTTCAAATCAACTACTTCTTTATGTGGTCCAAATGATGATTTGATTATTCCAAAAAACAGTGAAAAAACAGATTGGGAAATCGAATTGGCATTTGTAGTAGGGAAAAAAGCAAGTTATGTTGAAGAGGCAGAAGCTTTGGATTATGTTGCAGGTTATGCTTTGTTGAATGACTACAGCGAAAGAGCTTTTCAAATCGAAATGGGCGGACAATGGGCAAAAGGAAAAGGATGTGATACTTTCGCACCCCTTGGACCATTCTTGGCTACTCAGGATGAAATTGCTGATGTAAATAATATTCCGATGTGGTTGACTGTTAACGGAAAGAAATTCCAAAATAGTAATACTTCTAACTTGGTTTTCAAAATTCCATTTTTAGTGCATTACCTAAGTCAGTTTATGACTTTGCTTCCTGGAGATATAATTAGTACAGGAACACCTCCGGGAGTTGGTTTAGGTATTAAACCGGATCCAATTTATATTAAACCGGGTGACGTTATCGAATTAGGTATGGACGGTTTGGGATCAAGTAAACAAGTAGCTAAAGCTTATTCTAAATAAAATGAAATATATTGTTTGCGAAAAACCGCAGGAGTTTCTAATCAAAGAGAAACCAATGCCGGAACCAAAAGAAGGCGAAGTGCTTTTGAAAATTAAAAGAATAGGTGTCTGCGGAACAGATATTCACGCTTTTGGTGGCACACAGCCTTATTTTGAATACCCAAGAATTTTAGGACATGAATTGGCTGCAGAATATATCAAAGGAAATGCAAAAGGTTTTGAACCGGGTGATAAAGTAACTTTTATTCCTTATTTCAATTGTGGTACTTGCGTTGCCTGCAGAAACGGATTGACAAATTGTTGTGCCAATATTAAAGTGTTTGGAGTTCATATTGATGGCGGAATGGCTGAATATGTTACCATTCCTGAACAATATTTACTACACGGTCAGGGATTGGATTATGATGAACTGGCATTAGTTGAACCTTTGGCAATTGCTGCACATGGTGTAAGAAGAGCTGGAGTAAAAGCTACGGATACGGTTTTGGTAATGGGAGCAGGGCCAATCGGAATTGGATTGATTCAGTTTGCTAAGATTGCCGGAGCAAGAGTGATTGTGATGGATATCAACGATTACCGATTAGGTTTTTGTAAAAATGAACTGAATGCCGATGCAACCATAAATCCGTTAAACGAAGATGTTGCAGAAAGATTGAAAGAACTGACCAATGGCGATATGGCGAACGTAGTGATTGATGCTACCGGAAACCAAAAAGTCATGAACAGTGCTTTTAATTATATATCCCATGGCGGAAGATTCGTTTTGGTTGGACTTCAAAAAGGAGAATTGAGTTTCAGTCATCCTGAATTTCATAAGAGAGAATCGACTTTGATGAGCAGTAGAAATGCGACTATTGAAGATTTTGAATATGTAATGGAATGTCTGAAAGCAGGAAAAATTGATCCGAAAAAGTACATTACGCACAGAGCAGACTTTTCTGAAATGATAAATCAATTCGGAAATTGGATTGACCCAAAAAACAACGTCATCAAAGCGTTGATAGAAATAAATTAAGCTAAATAACTAATTATGGATTTAGGATTAAAAGGAAAAGTGGTAGTAGTTTCCGGTTCAGCCGGAAAAGAAGGGAGTATTGGAGAAACCATAATTAAAAGACTGGCAGATGAAGGAGCTATTCCGGCACTTGTAGACAGAAACAGCCGTGGTTTTGGTTATGCAGAAGAACTTCAAAAGAAAGGAATTGATGCTTTATTTGTGCAAACGGATGTTACCAATCCTGAGCAAATGGAAAGCGCTGTTAAGCAAATTATAGCAAAATACGGCAGAATTGATGCTGTCATCAATAATGTTGGAGTCAATGACGGTGCAGGCCTGGATGCCAGTTATGAAGAATTTATGGATTCTTTAAAACTGAATGTTGTGAGTTACTTTTTAATGGTAAAATATGCACTTCCGTATCTAAAAGAATCAAAAGGGAATGTTTTAAATATTGGTTCAAAAGTGGCTCTTACAGGACAAGGAGGGACTTCTGGTTACGCTGCAGCAAAAGGTGGTGTTCTTGGACTTACTCGTGAATGGGCAGTAGATTTGATTCAGTACGGAATTCGTTCCAACGCAATTATTATTGCAGAAAGTTATACCCCTGCCTACGAAGACTGGATTAAGACATTAGCGGATGGTGAAACAGTTTTGAAAAAAATCAATAAAAGTATTCCGTTTGAATCCAGAATGACAAAAACAGAAGAAATAGCAGATACGACTTTGTTTATTATTTCAGAGCGTTCATCACATACAACAGGACAATTTGTTTTTGTGGATGGCGGATATGTACATCTGGATCGTGCTTTAATAAGTGACGTAAATTAGTTTTGTATGAATAACCGAATTGACTCCCATCAGCATTTTTGGAAATTTGATCCAATAAGAGATAGTTGGATTGATGATTCCATGCTGAAAATTCAAAAGGATTTTTTACCGGAAGATTTGTTGCCATTGCTTTCTCAAAATCAATTTTTGGGTTGTGTGGCCGTTCAGGCAAGTCAGTCTGAAGAAGAAACTAATTTTCTATTGGATCTGGCATCTAAAAACGATTTTATAAAAGGAGTTGTAGGCTGGGTTAATTTGAGAAGTGATAGCATTGCAGAACGATTAAATCATTTTTCTAAATTTAAAAAACTCAAAGGTTTCAGACATGTGGTACAGGGAGAACCGGATGATTTTATGTTCGGGAAGGCATTTCGAAACGGAATTGCAGCTTTAAAAGAATTTAATTTCACTTATGATATCCTGATTTTTCATCGTCAGTTACCTGCTGCAATTGATTTGGTAAAATCTTTTCCGAATCAGGCTTTTGTGATTGATCATATTGCAAAACCTGATATAAAATCTGGCGATATTGCATCATGGAAAAAGGGAATTGAGGAAATTGCAAAATTCGAAAATGTAAATTGCAAAATCTCTGGAATGGTTACGGAAGCCGATTGGAATACATGGAAACCATCAGACTTAAAACCGTATCTGGATGTGATTTTTGAAAATTTCTCTGCAGATAAACTAATGTTTGGATCTGACTGGCCGGTTTGTAATGTAGCTTCAGATTATAAAGAGCTTGTTAAAACGTTAGAAGATTACCTATCTCAATCTTCGATTCAGGATCAGGAAAAGATTTGGTCAGCAAATGCAAAGGCATTTTATAAACTGAATGATTAAAGAAATGAATTTTCAATATATAGAAAAAGCGTGAAGTTAAATTCACGCTTTTTTTATGTCTTTTATTGTTTTAAAACATCAGTTTCAGGCGTCCATTTCTTTTGCCATTCGGGATATTTTTTCAATGCTTTTTCGGGGTTATAGGTATACCATGAATAACCGCTTCTTCGCTCACGGCTAACTTCGGCCAATGAATATAAATACACACTGTCGCGGTCACAAAATAAAGGTTTCCATGTGCCCAGTTCATAATAGCGTGTCCAGATTGGAGGTGCTGTCGAATCTGTTACAACACGACGGTCATCAGTTACTTTTTTAAATTTCGAATCAAATTCCGGAGCTTTAAAAGTTTCAATTCTAGTATTGTAGATTCTAGAATCCTGAAACCATTTAACCGCACTTTGTACCGCTCGGATTACCTGCTCACTTGGATTGTCTATTTTCATTAAAAACAAAACAACATCAACACTTTCGGCATTACTTACACTTGGCGGTTCAAACTTTCTTGCCCATGCAGGTAATAAGGTAACTTCATCATGCTGTTGGCACCAGGCATACAATTTTCCATGATCTGAAATTTGTGTTTTTAGGATGCAGTCAATTCCCTTTTGATACGCTGTAGTGACTTTGCTTTTTGTTGCCGCATCGACAAAAGTAAAATTAGGATTGTTATCGATAATTTTATCCAACAAGTTCATGATTCCCATGTACATACCATCATTGAAGGTGATATGTCGGCTATATCCCTTAACTAAAGGATAGTACTGTGGCCATCCTCCGTTAGGATATTGAGCCTCGATAATGAAATCAATTCCTTTGAGGCAAGCCGTTTTATATTTTTCAATTTTAGTTAAGGTGTACACTTGTGCCAGATAATAAATATGGTTGTAGGTAGTACCATTATCAAAAGTAGTATGCAAAACTGATTTAGTTCCTACTACTTCTTTTATTTGTCCAGGCGTCAAAATAGCACGCATATCGTAATTTTTTGGCCATCCTCCGTTATCGCGCTGAAAATAAATGATGTTATCCGCTATTTTGGTATAGTCGGTTTCCTCGTATCTGGGCTGATTTTCTGTTGGATTTATAATGTTGTTTTTATCGGCGATACCATACCAATGATTCATACTGTCACTAAATGGTTTGGTACTGATTGCTGCTTTATTTTCTTTATCCGATTGGGCAACTGAATTAAGAAATGAAAAACTAATTAAAATAACAGCGAATAGCAAACTCTTATTTTTGGACAATCCTTGTAATGTTTTCATGTTTGTTTTTTGAAAAGCTTCTGTTGTGGTTATTGTATTGCAACTTAGACACAACAGAAGCCAAATAGTTTAATCAACTATAATTTTACTGCCGATTTAGGAACGGTTCCTCCAATGGTCGTTTTTTTAGAAAAATCTGAATTTGGTGAAGCAACAAATTCTACATTCTCTGTAGCTTCTCCATTAATAGTAATTGCTTTAGCTGATGTCGAGTTGAATTCGATATCCTTAAACGACATGTTTTTACCGTTATAAATGTCAATTACATTTGGTTTGTCAATATCAAGTTTAGCATTGTGAATTTTGATTCCGTTGGCATCAACAATAGTAAAACCTTTTTCTGCTTTAGCAATCAAATTAGATATTTCTATATTTTCAAGGTTCATTTCAGGTAATCCTTGTAAAAATACAGCTTGCTGAGCTCCTTTGATCGTTACATTTTTTATGGAAATGTTTTTGAACTGAGGCGTTTTTTCATCTACAGGCATCTTTGCATTTACAATTTTATCACCACCTTCTTCTAAAGTTTCTGCTATGGATTTTCCTCCATAATAAAGGTTGAAAGAAATCGCCTGAGACGGAATATCGGTCATAAAAATATCAGAAATAAAGATGTTTTCTACGACACCTCCGCGTCCACGGTTACTTTTAAAACGCAATCCAACATCAGTTCCCATAAAAGTACAGTTCGAAACATGCATGTTTTTTACGCCTCCCGACATTTCACTTCCTACAGTAACGCCTCCGTGACCATGATACACAATATTGTTTCTTATAATAATATTTTCGCAAGGAACGCCTCTGTCACGTCCATCTTTATCTTTTCCTGATTTGATACAGATAGCATCATCACCCACATCAAAACTTGAGTTTTCAACAATTACATTTTTGCATGATTCCACATCAAGGCCATCTCCATTTTGTGAAAACCAGGGATTACGAACACTCACATTTCGAACGATTAAATCTTCGATCATCAACGGATGGATGTTCCATGCCGGAGAATTTTGAAACACAGGTCCGTCAAACATAACTCTTTTACTGTTTTGGATACTCACCAATACCGGACGAAGAAAATCATGAATAGCTTCAAATTCTTCTTTGGTTTTTAAATCTAGGCGTACATTCTGATCTGCTCCTACAGAAGCTTTCATAAATGTTTCTGATGGATACCAGCTCGTTTTGCTTTCATTAACAACTCCGCCTGACGCAACAAATTTCTTCCACTGGCTTTCCGTAAGTTTGCTTCTTTTGACCTGTCTCCAAACTTCGCCTGAACCATCCCAAACCCCTTTTCCTGTAAAAGCAACATCTTCTAAATTCTTACCGTAAAGAGGAGAAATACAACGCCAGGTATTTAAACCTTCAAAACTAGTTTCAATAATTGGGTACAAGCTTTTATCCGGAGAAAATTTGATTAAAGCTCCTGTTTCAGCATGCAATTCGATTCTGCTTTTTAATATAATTGGACCTGTAAGCCATATTCCCGGAGGAATAATTACTTTTCCCCCTCCTTTTTTCGAAAGCGCATTAATCGCATCTTCAAATGCTTTGGTGTTTAAAACATATCCTCCGTTAACAGCACCAAAATCTTTTAAATTGACAGTGTTTTTTGGAATTTTAGGCTCTTTGACTTTAGCCATTTTAAATTCAATGTTCTGGTAAGTATCACTGGATTTTGACTTTTGAGCTGCCACATTTCCTGAAAATCCCATGGCTAAAACCGCCAATAGTATACGGAATAATTGAGTTGGATTAGTTTTCATTCTTATTGAATTAGTTAAAGTTTAATTTTAATTACCAAAATTGTGTCATATGTTTATATTGGTAATTCTTTTTTTATTGATATAAAAATAAGTTCCATAAAAAAACGAAAATACAATAATGTAATCGATTGCACAAATTTAGTAAAAATATTTGCACATATTTAATGCCAGAAATTAGATTTGCGAATTTATAGTAAGTTTAGTCGTAACTTTTTTATGAAATTAATCGAAAGAAGTATCAGCTTTTTGAAAGAATGCAGGAGAGTACAGGACACATCTATTTTTATGTTACTTTAAATTGTACCCATTATTTTAAAAAGTGTAAAAAATACATTTATTTGCAATCGAATTATTGTTAAAAATAAAAGAACTTACGAGTCTGCCTAAAAAGAAGAAAAAATGCGTTTAAATATTGTTACCAAAGTTATAATTATCTTTTTGATTACCGTTAGTACATTCTCATTGAATGCTGCAGAAATCTGGGTATCACCTCAGGGTAAAGATACCAACCCTGGAACAAAATCTAATCCTTTAGCAACGGTACAAATGGCGGTAAGAAAAGCCAGAGAATTACGCCGATTGAAAGATGCCTCTATAAAAGATGGAATCCGTATCATCGTAATGAACGGAACCTATTATTTAAACGAACCATTATTTATAAGACCCGAAGATTCCGGAACGGCGGAAAGTCCAACGACAATTGAAGCCGAGGCTAATGCTAAACCTATTTTAAGTGGTGGGTTCGAAATCAAAAACTGGAAAAAATCTACAATTGCCAACGGATTAAAAAAAGGAATCGTTTGGGAAGCTGACGCTCCTTCGAAAGCGGGCGAGATTATCAATTACCGACAATTATGGGTAAACGGAAAAAAGGCTGTTAGAGCGAAAAGCACAGCCGGCAATCAAATGGAAAGAATTCTTTCTTGGGATAAGGAAACAGAGACATGCTGGATTCCATTTAAGGACAAGTCGGTTAAATTCGAGCCCGGAATGGAAATGTTCATCATTCAATGGTGGGCAATTGCCAATTTGCGTATCAAAGATATTGAAGTAAAAAAAGACAGTGCCCGACTTTCGTTCGAACAGCCGGAAAGTAAAATTCAAAGCGAACATCCGTGGCCAGCACCTTGGATTTCTAAAAACAACGGGAATTCAGCTTTCTATTTAAACAATGCAATCTCCTTGCTGAACGAACCCGGAGAATGGTTTTTGGACAAAAAGAAAAGCAAAATTTATTATATTCCAAGAGCGGGAGAGGATTTAACTTCAGCAAAAGTTACAGTTCCGGTTTTGGAAAATTTAGTAAAAGTGGAAGGAACTCTGGATACGCCTGTACATCATTTTAATTTCAAAGGAATTTCATTTCAATACAGCAATTGGCTTCGTCCTTCGCAGCAAGGACATGTTCCGTTGCAGGCGGGAATGTATTTATTGGATGCCTATAAATTAAAAATTCCCGGAACACCAAATCAGGCGAGTCTGGAAAATCAGGGCTGGGTGGGAAGACCAAGAGCAGCTGTTGAGGTCAATTATGCCAACAATACTCTTTTTGAAGGCTGTACTTTTGAGCATTTGTCTTCTACAGGACTGGATTTGCACAAAGGAACGAATCATAATATTGTCAAAGGAAATCTATTCAAAGACATTGGCGGAAACGGAATCAATCTGGGTGTTTTCTCCGAAGAAGCTTATGAGGCACATTTGCCTTATACAGTCAAAGATGAAAGAGTTGTTTGTTCAGATGAATTGATTTCAGATAATCTAATTACCAATGTAGCCAACGAAGACTGGGGATGTTTGGGAATTGCAGCTGGTTTTATTAAGAACCTGACTATCGAACACAACGAAATCTCTGATGTGGCTTACAGCGGAATTTCAATGGGCTGGGGATGGACACATACAGACAACGTGATGCGAAACAATAAAATTCAGCGAAATAAAATCCATCATTATGCCAAACATTTACACGATGTAGCCGGAATTTATACGCTTTCCTCTCAGCCGGACAGCAGAATAGAAGAGAATTACATTGATAAAGTGTACAACAGTCCGTACGCACACGATCCTTTTTTATGGCTGTACTTGTATACCGATGAAGGAAGTCAGGGCTTTACGGTTAAAAACAACTGGATTCCGATTCAGAAAATATTGAAAAACAACAATGGTCCAAAAGGCAATATCTGGCAGGACAATTATGCTTTTGTTAATCCAAAAATTAAGGAAAATGCAGGAATCCGAGCGCCATACAATAACGTATTAGCTAAAGAAGTAGCCGTTGACGAAGCATGGGGATTACAGGAAATGCCAAAATCGGTTGCTATCGAACTAATCGGAAAGGATTTGGATATCGAAAAAATCAAATCGACTATAAAAGGTTTCCGAATCGTAGGCGAAGAATTGTACCAATGGGAAAACCATCTGGTAATTTACGGATTAATGAATCAGCCGGAAAGAACGAAGAGAAAACTGGCTTTGGCTTTCCCGGCATTGGAAATTAAAATCTACGAAAATCCGGTATATGATTTCCAAAATTTTGAAAGATGCAAAGACGTAAAAGTCGCATCTGAATGGGAGAATATTGTTTTGACTGCCAATTTAGTAGAAGACGAAAAATTGCAGAAGGAATACGTTGATTACCACACCACCCAATTCGACAAATGGCCGGAAATCGCAAAAGGTTTCTGTAATGCCGATTTTCAGCAATTGCAGGTTTTCAAAAACGGAAGACAATTGATGTTAGTCATCAGTATTCCAAAAGGAGAAAATCTGGATAAACTAAATCCAAAAACTACCGAAAATAATCCGCGTGTAAACGATTGGAACAACTTAATGAAAAAATACCAAACCGGAATCGAAGGCGCAAAACCGAATGAGACCTGGATATTTTTGAATAAAGTAAATATAAAATAATTATTCACATTTAGACCCGACAGGTTTTCAAAACCTGTCGGGTCTGTTTTGAAAACAAAAATAAATAAAGATGTTAAAAATAGCCATTTTAGGACTTGGAGAAGGACGAAGCACGATGTCAGCAGCTTTATCGAGCTCAAAATTACAGCTTGTAAAAGTATGCGACAGAAACGAAGAATTGTGTCAGCAAAGAGCAAAGGAATTTGATTTCCATTCGTACACCACCAATTACGATGATTTATTAAAAGATGATTCCATTGACATCATCGCTATTTATACACCCGATCATTTACATGCTGATCATGTGAAGCAGGCTTTATTGCACGGAAAACATGTGGTGTGTACCAAGCCTTTTATCGATGATCTTTCGGATGCGGCTGCATTATTGGAACTGAGTGAAAAGACAGGAAAGAAAGTTTTTATTGGTCAGAGTTCACGGTTTTTCGAACCAGCCAAAAGACAAAGAGCCGATTTTGAAGCCGGATTAATAGGCGATTTAATTACGATTGAAGCCCATTATCACGCCGATCATAGATGGTTTTTAAAGAAAGAATGGTCGTTGTTGCAGTCTTTCAAATGGCTATATGGGGGATTGAGTCATCCGGTCGATTTCATCAGATGGTATTTGCCGAACATTCAGGAAGTGATGGGTTACGGAATGATCAGCAGTAACGGAAGTGTCGCTGGTTTGAAAAACGAAGACACGATGCACTTTATCTTCAAAGCAACCGATGGAAGAATTGCGAGAGTAAGCGGAGTTTATACTTCGCCAACACAGCCAACCCAACGCGATAGCGGAATGAGCACAATTCTAAGAGCAACCGAAGGAGCAAGCCAGTCTGATTATCACGAATTGCGTTACGCGATTACCGATAAAACCGGCGAAGAAAAAGTAATTACCTGGGGCGACAGCACTCTGAAACATTATTTCCGTTTTGAAGGACAAAGCCATCACGCAGGAGAATACCAAAACTATCTGGACTATTTCGCAGACAGCATAGAACAAAATTTCACAGCCTTTCCGGACATGAAAGAAGGCATCGGAACCGTGGCATTATTACAGGCAATGGACAAATCTTTACAAACCGGTCTGCCAGTAAAAATTGCTGATGTTTTAAATGAATTTAATGTTCCGGAAATAATTCAATAATTATGGGACAAATTAGCAGTTTTTTAGAACCGGTCGATTACCTTATTATTGTAGGCTACCTTTTGGTATTACTGGCTTTCGGTTATTATATTTCATTTATCAAAAACAAAAAATCAGATGAGAATTTGTTTTTGGCAGGTAACTCACTGGGTTGGACGAGTATCGGTTTAAATATGTGGGGAACAAATGTTGGGCCTTCTATGTTGATTGCCTCGGCAAGTGTGGGGTTTACGACAGGTATTGTTGCGGGTAATTTTGCCTGGTATGCCTTCATCTTTATTTTGTTACTGGCAGTAGTTTTTTCGCCAAGATACTTAGGCGCCAAAGTCCTTACGTTGCCAGAATTTATGGGGAAACGTTTTGGCGATTCAACCCGAAATATTCTGGCTTGGTACACTCTAATTACCATTTTGATATCCTGGCTGTCCCTGACATTATTTGCAGGAGGTGTTTTGGTCATGCAGCTTTTAGATTTGCCAATGTATATTTCGGTAATAGCAATGGTAATTATGTCAGGATTTTTTGCGGCAGCAGGCGGACTAAAAGCGATTGCGTACACCAATGTTTTTCAGATGCTTTTGTTGATAGCTGTTTCGTTACTGTTAGTGGTTATTGGAGTTAATAAAGCAGGAGGACTGGAAGCAATATATGCCAATACTCCGGGTTCTTATTGGAATTTATTGCTTCCCGCTGATGATAAAAATTACCCATGGCTCGCTATTCTTTTGGGATATCCTGTTATGGGAGTTTGGTTCTGGTGCACCGATCAATCGATGGTGCAGTCAGTTTTGGGTGCTAAAAATTTAAAAGAAGGACAGCTCGGTGCTAATTTCATCGGATGGCTCAAAATTCTGGATGTGCCTTTGTTCATCTTGCCGGGTATTGTTTGTTTTGTACTTTTCCCGGAGTTAAAAAATCCCGACGAGGCTTATATGACAATGGTAACCCAGCTTTTTCCTGCGGGATTAAGAGGTTTGATTATTGTAGTGCTGATTGCAGCTTTGATTAGTACCATTGGTTCGGCATTAAATTCATTGAGTACCGTTTTTACGATGGACATCTATGTTAAAAAATACCATCCTGAGGCTTCCCAAAAGACAATTGTTAAAACAGGAAGACTAGTGGTTTTATTCGGTTCTGTATTGTCTGTTTTCATTACGCTGGCGATTGACAGTATCAAAGGGCTGAACCTTTTTGATGTTTTTCAATCGGTTTTAGGATTCATTGCGCCGCCAATGTCTGTCGTGTTTTTGTTTGGTGTACTTTGGAATAAAACAACGGCACGGGCTGCAAATTTAACTTTGACTTTAGGAACATTTATCAGTTTAGGAACAGGGGTTTTATATCTGTGGGTTCTTCCAAATAAAATTTACAATTGGCCCCATTTCCTGCTTTTGTCATTCTACATTTTTGTGGGACTTTCCATAATGGCATATATCCTTACCATTACGGATAAAGCAGGCCAAAAAGACCATCAGACCTTATTGCGAATTAATCCTGCAGCAAAACCTGATAAGCAAGTCAAGATATTATGGGCGCTCCTAACAGTAGTTATGATTGCACTTTATGTTATTTTTAATGGACATTAAAGGTCTGTTGGAAATTAAATTTCAAAAACGCTTTCTTTGCGAGGAAGCGTTTTTTTATTCTTAATCCACTATCAACTCCCTCCCCTTTGGAGAGTGTTGGGGTTTGGTAAAGACTGTTTTATATTTCTAAGTGGTATAACTTCATTCAAATCAAAATTCACAGCCTACTGTCTAAGCCACTTTTGCTATTTGTGTATTTACTCGAATATTATTAGGAGCGTCTAAGCCTGGTGTTTCATAATTGCTGAACTCTAAATTAACACCTGGTCTAAAAATCAGGCAGTGTGTTGAACCCCCAAAATGAAACATACCCAGTTCATCGCCTTTTTTCACAATGTCACCGGCTTTCACTTTTATTTCGCAGCTGGAAACCTCAGCCATACCCACAGGCATTACACACATAAGTCCTATGGCGGGATTATCTGCCTCAATAAATATAACCACTCTGGTGGCAACTGCAGTTAAAAAGGGTTGCGAATTGTTAGGAGCACTCGAATCTGCTCCCTCCGGATTATAGAAACCCTGGTATAGATTTTCTAAATAATAAGAACCGTTTACAATAGCCGTTTTTACAATTGTACCATTTACAGGACTGTGCCAGCGGTGGTAACTCAAGGCACTCAAAAAAGCCTGATAAACTGTTCCTCCCTCAAATTGAGGTGCTAATGCATCAAAATTCATCATGTTTTCTAGTGAATATGGTTGTCCTTTTAACCAAAACTGATCCGACAAAGCTACATTGGTCGCCACTTGCAAAGGTGCCGACTCGCAGGCGTTTACAATAATAGAATCATCATTGGGTGCTGTAACAGGACGTACATCCGGGCAAAACAATCTCGTGAAAAAATCGTCCCAGCTTTTGTACCCATAATAAGGATCTGAAGGATCAGACTGAAATACATCAGAAAATGTAGCACCAACAGGAATCGGATTCGGTTCTAATCCTAAAGCCCCTTGGGCAACTTTCATCATTTCCGATTGTGCCAATTCGCTCAGCCATGCAATTACATTTTCTGAAGGGTCATTTTCTATCAAGACATAACGTGAATCCTCTGTAGTCAAAAATTTAGACCAGTAATTCAATATTTTTTTTAACTGCTGATTGACCAATATGTTTGAAAAAACATCATACCCGAAACTGGTTGCCATTGGCCACGCCAAAAGTGCATTAATAGGAAAGCCAATCATACCTGCAGGTGTTTGATTTCCGGGGAGACCTGTTTGATACGCTTCGGGAGCAGTTTGCATGATTCCGTTCAGTAAAACAAGGAAATCCTCAAAATTCATAGGTTCTGGTTCCCACTGCAAAGGTGTATTTTGTTTTAAAAAATGAGCCTCGGCAAACATTCCCTGTACATTGGCATACAAAACAGGATCTGAATACACCATATTTTGAAATTCGGCAATTTCAGGAATTAGTGGCGTTGGATTCTTTTGGGTAAATTCTTTGATTTTTAGTATCCAATTTTCAATAATTTCTGGGTTTTGGGGTAACCAGCCTCCTAATAATTGTTTGGTTTTAATGAATTTAGTTGCTTCCATGATCTTGTGGTTTAAATTGATACAACGAAGGTATTTTAGAAAATAATTCAAAACTTTTAATTTGTTATAGAAGCTTGTTTTTTTGTTATGACAGAACGATAAATCTGAATTAGAAGGCCTCATTCACTTCTTAAATTTAGAAATCGCTTATCTGGAGTGATGTATTCATTTACTAACTGCTGTAAGAAAAATGTAAAAGTATCATCGAAGGTTAGATACTTATTTTAGTATTTTACTTAAAATTAATCAAGAAAAATATGTCACAAGTAGAATATTAATTGCTACTCTTTTCTATAATCCTTAATTATATAATCCGTAAACAGGGGAAAATTTATTTTTTCATTTTATACCTTTTTGAAACGTCGCTAATAAAAAAGGTCTCTAATGTCGGCTACTTGAAGGTTGAGTGAATTGTAAACAAAACTGAGACAATTACATTTGGTTATTGTTTTTAAGTTTCCTTTTAAGGAGTATTTACTGTTTTAATAACATTTAATTTTTTTAAAGTTAAAAATTTTGTTAATTTCAGGATGGTACAGGACAGTACAGGTTATCAAATGTAAAAAGAACACTTATTTTTAGACCCAAAATATCTTTTTATGAGAAATCGATTTCCAAATTTCAAAAAACTATTTGTTTTCATTGTTTTATTTTCTTCGTGTGCTTTGTTTGCTCAGGAAAATAAGCCTGCCACATGGATTTGGTATCCAGGCGATTTCGAAATTTGGTTAAGCAATAAAATGCAGGTACGACGCACGGAACGCGAAGCTGTATTTCCACCGCTTTGGCAATATTACAGTCCTTATGCTTTGGTAACTTTTCAAACAGAAGTAGACATTCCAAAACCAGATGAGGTGAAAATCTACTCAGAAGGGCCTTTTCAATTACTTTTAGATGGTGTTCAGGTTTATGGACAGCCAAAATCGATAAAAATTCCTGCCGGGAAACACAAAATTTCTTTTAAAGTGTATAATCAGGAAGTGCTGCCGGCTATTTATATTGCTGGTAACTATGTCAAATCTGATGCCTCCTGGAAGGTGACCAATGAAGATAAACTCTGGATTGATGAAAATGGAAAAGCACAACAATCCGGTACACCTTGGGTACCTGTTGGGTCCTGGAATTTTAATTCGCCAGAGAGTAAACCTTCCGAATTTAAACTGACAACCACACCCTGGAACGCCAAAAAAATAGAGAAAATTGGAGCGGGTCAGCTGGTAGATTTTGGTAAAGAAACTTTTGGATATATTAAAATTCACGGTTTAAAAGGAAAAGGCAAACTAGCACTTTATTATGGAGAATCTCGTGAGGAAGCGCTGGATTCTGCGAGATGTGAAACTTTAGATCATTTATCTTTTGATGGAAAACAGCCTGAAACCTACACACACGATGGATCGAAAGCCTTCCGTTATGTTCAGGTGCAGGCAGATGCAGGGGTAAAATATGATTCTATTTCGATGCTTTATGAATATTTACCATTAGATTATCGTGGTGCATTCAAATCTTCAGATCAATTATTGAATAAAATTTGGGATGTGTCGGCTTACACGATGCATTTAACGTCCCGCGAATTTTTTATAGACGGAATCAAGCGCGACCGTTGGGTTTGGTCAGGTGACGCTTATCAAAGTTATTTAATGAATTATTATTTATTCTTTGACTCGGCTTCTGTAGAACGAACTATGGCAGCGCTTCGCGGAAAAGATCCTGTGACGGCTCATGTCAATATCATTATGGATTATTCGCTGTATTGGTTTGTGGGTGTTTACGATTACTATTTACATACTGGCGATACGAAATTTATCAAAACGTATTATCCCCGAATGAAATCATTGATGGATTTCTGTTTAGAAAGAAGAAACAAAAACGGATTCCTGGAACCATTAGAAGGAGATTGGGTTTTTATTGACTGGGCAAACGGATTGCCAAAAACCGGCGAGGTTAGTTTTGAGCAGATGCTTTTGGCAAGAAGTTTGGAAGCCATGGCAGTTAGTGCCGAAATAGCAGATCAAAAGGATGACCAAAAAGAATATCAAAAATTAGCATCTGATTTAAAAACCAAATTATTCGATGTCTTTTGGGATAAGAAAGAAAACGTCATGAAGCACCAGCGTATCGACGGTAAAATGCAGGATATTGTAACCAGATATGCTAATATGTTCGGTATTTTTTTCAATTATTTTACTGAAGAACAAAAACAAAGTGTAAAAAATAAGGTGCTGCTGAA
Source organism: uncultured Flavobacterium sp. (assembly GCF_946478785.1). Next base: position 71,797 of record NZ_CAMLDD010000021.1, on the reverse strand, counting down.
TAAAGATGTTCTTCAAATCACAACGCCCTATATGCGTTTTTATGAGCTGGAAGCTTTGTGTGCTATGGGAGAACAGGATTATGTTTTAAAAGAAATGAAAGATTATTGGGGCGGAATGCTGAATGAGGGCGCAACATCTTTCTGGGAAGAATACAATCCAAACAAAAAAGGAACAGAGCATTTAACGATGTATGGTCGTCCTTACGGGAAAAGCCTTTGCCACGCCTGGGGAGCAAGTCCGATTTATTTACTTGGGAAATATTATTTAGGCGTAAAACCAACCGTTGCGGGTTATGCCGAATATGAAATCAAACCGAATTTAGGCGGACAGCAATGGATGGAAGGAAAAGTGCCAACTCCAAAAGGTGAAGTTGCCGTATATTGTAGTACCAAAGAAATCAAAGTAAAAGCCTCAGAAGGCGAAGGAAAATTGGTTTTCGAAAGTAAAACCAAACCGAAAACCAATTCGGGAACGATTAAGGAATTGGCCAAAAATAAATACCAATTGATCGTAAAACCGAATGTGGAGTATAAAGTAAGTTATAAAGCGCTGTAGTTTTTGTCATTGCGAGGAACGAAGCAATCACATCCAGAGAGCGACGAACTGCACGGATTCAGCACATGTGATTTCTCCTAACGTCGAAATGACAAGATTGCGTGTAATCGGAATAATTCAAAGTCTTTTTTAAAAATATAAATCATGTTTTCAAAAATAAAAAAATACCACTTTAATCCTTTAACAATAACTTCAATATTGTTGTTTTTGATATGCTTTCAATTTTCAGCAAAAGCACAAAAATCAGCTTGGCAACCCGCTTCTTTCGAAGTGGTAAAATCCAATTATAAAACCTTCAAAACAACACAATACGCACACGTTTTTTCAGGAAGCAAACACAATATTGTTAAGTTGGCGTCGGAATTACAAGGATTGACAGGAGTTGAACTTCCTTTGTCAACATATAAAAACGGAACAAATGCGCCTTTAAAATTAAAATTCAAAGAACCCGTTCAGGTTTTGATTGGTGTTTTTAACGAAAACAATTTAGAATATCTTCAAGCAGATAAACTTCAAAATGCAAAATTGGTTTTAGAAAACGGATTGACTATTACAGGATTGCCTCCGGTAAATGTTTATGCAGTTTCATACTCAAAAGGAACACAAAACATCAATCCGGGAAAAGGATTATTTGCCGTTTTAGGAGTGGTAAAAGCTTCTCAAAAAATCGAATTCAGAAATGCCGAATTATTAGACGGTAAACTATGGAATCCAACCTATATCATTGAAGGATTCTCAGATGAAAAACCACTTTTCGAAATTATTGGTGGAGAAAACAAAGCCGTGATTGATGAAGGAATGTCTGGAACCGAAGGTATTCAGGGCGGTTTTGAAGGCGGAAGAGTAGTAAAAATAGGCGATACCTATCATATGTTTCCAACAGAAAGAGCGGGCGAAAAAGGAGTGGATTATTATTATGATCGTGTCAAAACTAAAATCGGGCATTGGACCAGTAAAGATGCCATTCACTGGAAAAGAGAATCAACGATTTATCAGGCTAGCGGAGTTTACGCCGTTACCGAAGATGATAATCCGATGAACGACCGACGTTCGGCAATTTGGTCGTATATGCCGGTTTTTAATGAAAAAGCAAATAAATGGTACGGCTATTATTTGGCGTACACCGTTCATAAAGAAATAGAACCGAATCACTCTTTCGGAAGAATCTGGCGTTGCGAATCAACCGTAGAAGGAATCAACGGAATTGGTGGTCCATACAAAGATATAGGCATCATTATGGAACCAGGCCTGGATTCACAACCTTGGGAAGGTCGTCAGGGAGTGGCTTCGTTTTTTCCGTATAAAGTCGGCGATAAATATTTCGGTTTTTACAGTGGCGCTTATCCATTTGCTTCCTGGGCAGATTATCCGAAGAAATCAGGAAAAGGCTGGTTTGTAGCTTTGGCAGAATCGAATAGTCTGGAAGGTCCGTGGAAACGATTAAACAAAGGTTTGGAACCGATCAAAACGATACATCCGCAATTTGTCGAAAATCCGATTGTGAGTCAGTTGCCAAACGGCTTGTATATCGCCATTTTTGACGGAGGTCCGGAAGGCTGGGGACATCATTTACCCAATATGATTGGATATTCACTTTCGAAAGACGGAATCAATTGGGGAGAAGCACGCTATCTGCCTATAGAAACCAAAGTCGATAAATGGTGGGATATTATGCGAACGCCTTTGTGTTTAATCCCAGAAGGAAATGACGTTTACACGATTGTGTACAACGCCATCGATTTAAAAAGAAGATTCCACCCAACAGGAATGGTAAAAGTAAAATTGAACAAAGAGGTAATGGAATCCCGATTGAAGGAGTTGAAGTAAGAAAAATGGAACGCGGATGAGGCGAATTTACACAGATTGACACAGATTAATTTTATTTAAAATCTGCGTCAATCTGCCAAAATCTTTTTAAATCTGCGTGAAACAAAAAATAAAATCTGCGAGAAGTCGGTTTAAATCCGTGTCCTCCGTGTGCTATAATAACATAATAAATGAAAATTAAATACCTCATAATTGGAATCACAGTTTTGCTAATAGCGAGTTGCGCGACCAAATATAAAAAAAGAGAAATCAACGAAACCGTAATGCAGGAGATTTACAACGAAATCAAAACGCCTTACAAATACGGTTTGGTAATGGTGCCAACGGACAACTCCTATAAAATGGACTGCCCGAGTGTTTTCAGAAAAGGCGGAAAATGGTTTATGACCTATTTGATTTATGACGGAAGAGGGTACGAAACCTGGCTGGCGGAAAGCGATGATTTATTGCATTGGAAACATTTAGGAAAAGTAATGTCGTTTTCCGAAAACGAAAAACACTGGGATGTGAACCAAAAAGCGGGATATATTTCACTGCAAGATCCAACCTGGGGCGGAAGCTACGAATGGGAAAAATACGATGACAAATACTGGATGAGTTATTTTGGCGGAGACAGTAAAGGCTATGAAGCCGGAGTATTGTCAATCGGAATGGCATACACCAAGGAATCACCGACAAAACCACACGAATTTCAAAGATTAGAAAATCCGGTTTTGACTCCAAAAGACAAAGATGTAAGCTGGTGGGACAATAGTACGATGTATAAAAACAGCATTATCCGTGACAAAGAGAAATTGACCGGACACAATTTTATCATGTATTACAATGCACGGGGCGATAGTATAAACCCTGCTAAAGGTGCAGAACGAATTGGAATGGCCGTTTCTAACGACATGAAAACATGGAAGCGTTTCGGTAAAAATCCAGTGCTAAATAACCATAAAGGAATTACAGGCGACGCTTTTATCCAAAGAATCAACGATACCTGGGTGATGTTTTATTTTGGCGCTTTCTGGACGGGTTGGGATCAGGGTGCATTTAACCGCTTTGCTGTATCGAACGATTTAATCCATTGGAACGATTGGAAAGGCGATAATTTAATTGAATCATCGGAATCGTATGATAATATGTTTGCTCACAAATCATTTGTAGTAAAACACGATGGAATTGTGTATCATTTTTATTGCGCCGTAAATAAGGCAGAACAACGCGGAATTGCAGTCGCAACTTCGAAAGATTTAGGGAAAAGTGAAATGAATTTCGTGGCTCCTCCGGTGAAGGTTAAAAAGAATTAAGTACGGAGGTATTAAGAATTAAGAAAGACCTAACAGGTTTCAAAAACCTGTTAGGTCTGATAATCATAAAGATAAAAAGACACAGTTTGTGATTTCTCCTTATCAGTCGAAATGACAAAAAAAGCTAATAAAAAAATATAATATAAATGTTTAATTCAAATCATATTCACTTTCTTAAATTTCGGTTTTCGATTCCTAAATTGGTATCCACATTTTACATTTTACTTCTTACAACTTCAACAATGCAGGCCCAATTGGTTACAGGCGAACCGGCAGGAGTTCCGCGTGTTCCTCAAAAATATAGCGATGTGCCTTGGGAAAATCCTTTGGTAACCAGTATCAACAGACAAGCTGCAAGGGCAACGGCCTATTCGTATAGTTCGGTTGCGGATGCTTTAGAGGGAAACAGAAATAAAAGCAGAATCAAAATATTGAATGGCGATTGGGATTTTAAATTTGCCAAAAACCTTCAGGAAGCACCTCAGGATTTTTATAAGAATGAGGTAAAAAACTGGGATAAAATCGAAGTGCCATCCAACTGGGAATTGAAAGGATACGGAATGGCAATTTACAAAAGTGCCGTGTATTCGTTTCGCCCTGTAAATCCGCCTTTTGTTCCCAAAGAAGATAATCCAATTGGATCGTATCAACGAAAATTTACCGTTCCCGAAAATTGGAATGGCATGAATGTTACGCTTCATTTTGGTGGCGTGAGTTCGGCTTTTCAGGTATGGATCAATGGTGAATTTCTGGGGTATGGTCAGGACAGTTTTAATTCGTCTGAGTTCAATATTACGCCTTACCTTAAAAAGGGAGAAAATATTTTATCCGTTCGTGTTTTCCGTTACAGTGACGGTTCTTACTTAGAAGATCAGGATCACTGGCGTTTGAGCGGAATTCAGCGTGAAGTTTTTATTATGGCAGAGCCAAAGTTACGCATTCAGGACTTTTTTGTGCAAACGAAATTAGACAAACAATACAAAGACGCCGTTTTTCAATTGCGTCCAAGATTAGAGAATTTTACCGGAGATACCATCAAAAATCACACTTTCGAAGTGCAGTTATATGATTCTCAGAATAAGCCTTTATTCGAAAAACCGTTAAGCAGGAAAGCAATTGACATTATCAGTGAAGTTTCGCCGCGATTAGATAAAGTTCGTTTTGGTTTTTTTCAGGAAACCATCAAAAATCCGTTAAAATGGAGTGCCGAAGAACCCAATTTATATACTTTGGTTATGACGCTAAAAAATCCAGACGGAAGCATTAGTGAAATAAAATCGTCTAAAGTTGGTTTCCGTTCCATCGAATTTTCGAAAGAAAACGGCAAAATGCTCATTAACGGAAAAGAGACTTATGTGTATGGAGTGAATCATCACGGCCATCATCCCGTTCGAGGTGAAGCAGTCAATCACCAGGATTTGGAAGAAGATGTAAAGCTGATGAAGAAATTCAACTTCAACTTTGTGCGTACAGCCCATTTTCCAGACGATCCTTATTTCTACGAATTGTGCGATAAATATGGATTAATGGTAATGGACGAAGCGAATCTTGAAACTCACGGATTGGGCGGTTTTTTAAGTAACGACCAGCAATGGACACACGCCTATTTAGAGCGCATGACCCGAATGGTGGAACGCGACAAAAATCATCCAAGCATAGTAATGTGGAGTTTGGGGAACGAAGCCGGAAAAGGTCCCAACCACTCGGCGATGGCGGGCTGGACACACGATTATGATATTACACGTCCGGTGCATTACGAACCGGCGCAGGGAAATCCGAGATTAGACGGATACATCGATCCATTGGATCCTCGTTATCCAAAAACGGTTGATCACTCGCATCGTTTTGAAAATCCGCAGGACGAACCTTATGTCGATATTGTAAGCCGTTTCTATCCGGGTGTTTTTACGCCTAAATTTTTAGTGGAACAAAATAAAGATACTCGACCAATTCTTTTTGTGGAGTATTCGCATTCTATGGGGAATTCAACCGGAAATTTAAAAGAATTATGGGATGAATTCCGTTCAACACCAAGAGTAATTGGAGGCTGTATCTGGGATTTAAAAGATCAGGGTCTGCTCCGAAAAGATCCAAAAACCGGACAGGAATATTTGGGTTATGGAGGCGATTTTGGAGAGAAAAAACACGATGGTAATTTCAATATCAATGGACTGGTTGCTGCAGATGGCCGACCAAAAGCGGCGATGTACGAGAATAAATGGATTTATCAGCCTGCCGTTTCGACTTTAGAAAATAATTCGACTTTAAAAATCCACAACCGTCAGGTGGTTCAAAATTTGAGTGCTTTTACTCCGGTTATAAAAATTTTAGAAAACGGAAATGTAATCAAAGAAGCAGTTCTAAAACCGATTGATGTTCCAGCCGGAAGTGATTTTGTTTTGGATGTGAACAAATACCTTCCGAAAATGAAAAAGGATTCTGAGTACTTTTTGAATATTGAATTTCAGCTTTCAAAAGATGAATTTTGGGCTGAAAAAGGGTTTGCTGTTGCAACCGATCAATTTCTGTTGAAAAAGAAAGATTCACAAAATACAGCAGAAACAAATTCAAAAGAAAAAGCAACGGTTTCAGAAACCAATACAGCATATAAAATTGAAGGGAAAGCCTATCAAATCAGCATTAGCAAAGCAAATGGCGCTTTGACTTCCTATAAATTTAATAATGACGAGCAGGTGTTTGCTCCATTATTACCTAATTTCACAAGACCGCTTACGGATAATGACCGCAAAGGATGGAAGCCTCACAAACTGTTGAAACAGTGGTACAATGCTGTCCCGAAATTGATTGACATTGCTATGGAGAAATCAGATGACGAAATTAAAATTAGCAGTAATTATGAAATAATAAAAGACAGTGCGCAGGTTCATGTCGATTACGTGATAAAGGCAAACGGAGTTGTGCAGGTTAATTACAAATTACAAGCCAATAAAAAATTACCTAACGTTCCAAAAGTCGGAATGCAAATGGGTGTTCCAAGACAATTCGACCAAATTTCGTGGTATGGAAAAGGAGAACTGGAAAGTTATTGCGATCGTAGTTTTGGATTTACAGTTGGTAAATATTCATTGCCAATACAAAAGTTTATTGAGCCTTATATCAAACCACAGGAAAATGGAAACCGAACTGAGGTGAGATGGATGGCATTATCAAATGCTCCAAAAAATAAAGGTTTGCTGGTTGTCAAAGCTGATAAAGATTTACAAATGAGTGCGTGGCCTTATACACAGGCAAATTTAAGTGAAGCGAAACATACTTTTGACTTAAAAGACCCAGGTTTCCTAACTTTAAATATTGATTTGATGCAAATGGGCGTGGGCGGTAATGACAGCTGGTCGCCAGTAGCGGCACCTTTAGAACAATATCAAATCAAGCCAGGAGATTATGAATACAGTTTTTATCTGGTTCCGTTTTCAGCAACGAAAAACGGATTGGAAGAAAGCTTGAAAAAGGTTAAATATTAATTGTTAAGTCATTGCGAGGAACGAAGCAATCACATAACGAGAGCAACTACTGTGATTGCTTCGTTCCTCGCAATGACAAGAAAATGAATAATAATGCTTAACAAAATACACCTCTTTTTAATGTTACTTTTTGTGGGATTCGTTTCCGCACAGGAACTTCATAAAAAAGAAATAACAGAATTTCAGCCCACCATCGAATCCTCAAAACCTTGGGTGTATTGGTATTGGATGAAATCAGCGTATTCCAAAGCAGGAATTACAGCCGACTTAGAAGCGATGAAACAAGCCGGAATTGCAGGCGCGTATTTAATGACCATCAAAGGTCCTGCAAATCCGCCCTTAATAAATCCGCCGGTTTTACAATTGACGCCGGAATTTTGGGATATGGTTCATTGGGCTTTTCAAGAAGCCAACCGATTAGGATTAAAAATGGCTTTTCACGGAGCTGATGGTTTCGCCGTTGCCGGAGGCCCTTGGATTACACCAGAAAAGTCCATGCAAAAAATAGTCTGGTCAACAACTGAGGTTGCTGGTGGAAAAACAATTACTTCAAAATTGCCAGTTCCTGAACATTACAAAGACTACTATAAAGATATCGCGACTTTTGCAATTCCGATAAAAGAATTTCAAACGAATTCGCAAATTCAAATACCAAAAGTTACAACATCCAATAATACAGATGCTTCTTTTTTGGCTGATCCCAAAAAAGACGAGAACTTTAAGTTTGCCGAAAAAGGCTGGATTCAATATGAATTTGAAAAACCATTTAGCTGCAAATCCATTGTAATTGAAACCAAAGGAAGAGATTTTCAGGCGCAGCGTTTAATTGTTGAGGTGAGTGATGACGGAGTAAATTTTAAATTCCACGAAAGAATGGTTGCTCCACGTCACGGCTGGCAGGATATGGATTTTGACCACACACATACCATTACACCCGTTACAGCCAAATATTTTCGATTTGTTTATGATCCTGTTGGAACAGAACCGGGTGCAGAAGATTTGGATTTCGCGAAATGGAAACAAAATTTAAAAGTCAGTAAAATTACGCTTTCGAATCAGGCGTTGCTTGATAATTACGAAGGAAAATCGGGAGCCGTTTGGCGTTTAAGTTCGGAAACTTCTTCAAAACAAATTCCGAATACAGAATCTTTCAAGAAATCAGAAATCATTAATATTTCAAATTTGGTTGATGCCAACGGAAATTTAAACTGGAAAGCTCCCAAAGGAAAATGGAAAATTATCCGAATGGGACATACTTCTACCGGACATGAAAATGCCACGGGCGGAGCAGGAAAAGGTTTGGAAGTAGATAAATTTAATCCGGAGTTAATTCGTTTTCAACTAGATCATTGGTTTGGCGAAATGGTTCGCACTATCGGACCTGATTTGGCAGCTAAAACTTTAGAAATCCTGCATTTTGATAGTTGGGAGTGCGGAAGTCAAAACTGGTCGGCTGTTTTTCAGGCTGAATTCCAAAAAAGACGTGGTTATAATTTGGTGGATTATTTGCCTGTAATGGCGGGAATTCCAATTGAAAGTGCTGAGGTTTCAGAGAAAGTTTTATACGATGTCCGAAAAACGATTGCCGATTTGGTAGCTGATAATTTTTACGGAACAGTGGCTCAAATTGCCAAAGAAAACAACGTCAAATTAAGTTCAGAAAACGTGGCGCCAACAATGATGAGTGATGCTTTGTTGCATTATAAATATGTTGATTATCCGGGTGGCGAATTTTGGTTAAAAAGTCCGACACACGATAAACCGTTTGATATGATTGACGCCATTTCTGGCGGACATATTTACGGAAAAGATATTATTCAGGCGGAATCTTTCACGGCTTTGCGAATGGATTGGGATGAGCATCCGGGGAATTTAAAAACATTGGCAGACAGAAATTACGCTTTAGGAATTAACCGATTATTTTACCACGTTTTTGTTCATAATCCGTGGACAGACAGAAAACCGGGAATGACTTTAGACGATATAGGAACTTTTTTCCAAAGAGACCAAACCTGGTGGAAACCCGGAAAAGCTTGGTTTGAGTATTGCCAAAGAGTACAGTTGCAGTTGCAAAAGGGAAAACCGGTGATTGATTTAGCCGTTTTCATTGGAGAAGATTTTCCTTCACGCTCTTTTGTGCCGGATCGTTTAGTGCCGTTAATTCCGAATGTGTTTGGAAAGGAAAGACTGGAAAGCGAGAAATTACGTTTGGAAAATGAAGGTCAGCCGACTGCAAAAATGCCGAAAGAAGTTACTTATTCTAAAAATATTACCGATTTGTCACAATGGGTAAATTCGTTAAACGGTTATCAATACGATTCTTTCAATGCCGATGTTTTAATTAACCGTGCAAAAGTCGAAAACGGAAAAATCAATTTTGGAAGTGGAATTGAATATGGTGCTTTATTATTTCCCGGAAGTCATAAAATGGCACCGAATAAAATGATTTCTTTGGCTTCCGCCGAAAAAATACTGGAATTAATAAAACAGGGCGGAACTGTTTTTGTGGATGAAAAACCAAGTATTCAACCAGGAATGCAATCTGAAGCAGATCAAAAGAAATGGCAGAAAGTAATTGATGAAGTTTGGAATAATTCAAATGCATCAACTTGGAAAATCGGAAAAGGAACTGTAATTAAACTTCCGTATCTAGGAAATGATTTTGCAGAAATTGGAATTACGCAGGATGTTTATTTCCCGAAATTAAACAGAGCCGATTCAGAGACAATTGCGTGGACACACAGAAAATCTAATGAAGAAGAAATCTATTTTCTTTCGAATCAAAAAGAACAAAAACGATCTTTTGAAGCTTCTTTTCGCATAAGCGGAAAAATTCCTGAATGGTATAATCCTGTAACCGATAAAACTACACCTTTAGCCAATTGGAAAATCGATAACGGAAGAACAATTGTTGCAATTTCATTAGCAGAAAATGAATCCGGTTTTGTGATTTTTAAAAATAAAACTAAAGAATTTTTGGCGAAAGGAAATCAAAAAGGTATAGAATTTGAGAACGTTCAGACTTTAGATGAAAACTGGCAATTGCAATTTGATTCCGAATATAAAGGTCCGAAAGAAGCTGTAAAAATTAATAAATTGTTTGACTGGAGCACTTCAACAAATGATCAAATTAAATATTATTCAGGAACAGCAGTTTATAAAAAGGAGTTTGTCTGGAAAGGAAAAACCAATGATAAATTCTGGTTGGATTTAGGTACAATTGCCAATATCGCTGAAGTAACTATAAACGGAATCGACTGCGGAACTATCTGGACGTTTCCATACAAAACAGATATTTCGAAAGCTTTGAAAAAAGGAAAAAACAGCATAGAAATAAAAGTTACCAATACCTGGGCCAACCGATTAATTGGTGATGAAAAGTTGCCAAAAGAACAAAGATTAACCTGGACGACAGCCCGTTTTAGATTGCAGGAAGGAATATTGTTAAAAGCAGGATTGTTGGGGCCTGTTACCATTGTAAAAGAAAAATAAATATACCGAGCCTACGGCTCTTTGTTATGTTTTTGCATTAAAAACTAAAGTCCAGCCCTACAATATGGTTCGAGCCGATGGCTCTTGTGCGTAACGTAAAAGTTCCGGAGGAACGTTTCATGTTGTAGCGTCGGGTTTTAACCCGATGGACGGAGGAGCGATTCATGTTGTAGCGTCGGGTTTTAACCTGATGGTTGGTACGAACGGATTCATATTGGATGTCGGATTTTAACCCGATAAATGATAATTAGAATAATTAAAGGTAAACAACGGATTAGTCAGTTAAAATATAGATTAAATAAAAAAATGAGAAATTTAAAAGAATGTATTATTGCGATTTTTTTGCTTTTAGCTAGCTTTCAAATTAATGCCAAAATCAAATTACCGGCACTGTTTTCGGACAATATGATGTTACAGCAAAAGTCGAATGCACCGATGTGGGGCTGGGCTGAAAAGAACGGAAATCTTACGATAAAAACTTCTTGGGATGCTAAAATCTATAAAGCAAAAGCTGATAAATCCGGAAAATGGAATGTGTTAATTCAAACACCTTCTGCTGGTGGTCCTTTTACGATTGAAGTTACGGAAGGAAAGGAAAAAATCACTGTAAAAAATGTGCTAATTGGCGAAGTCTGGCTGTGTTCAGGACAATCGAATATGGAAATGCCTTTGAAAGGTTTTCAGGGTCAGCCTGTAAAAAACGGAAATGAAATTATTGTCAGATCAGCCAATAAAAACATTCGATTAATTACAGTTCCAAGGGCTACGGTTTTAGAACCAAAAGATGATTTTGAAGGAAAATGGGAAGAAGCTTCGCCAAAATCAACTGCGAATTTCAGTGCCACAGCATGGTATTTTGGATCGCTTTTACAGGAAGTTTTAGATGTTCCTGTGGGATTGATTCATGTTTCATACGGCGGTTCGAGTATGGAAGCCTGGATGAATCAGGAAATGTTGAAAGATTTTACAAGTGCTAAAATTCCAACTAAAAAAGAAGAACTGGCAAAAGACCCAAATCGTGTGCCAACGACTTTGTTTAACGGAATGCTTTCACCTGTGATTGGTTACGGAATCAAAGGCTGTATCTGGTATCAGGGCGAATCAAACTACGAACGAGCTTCAGAATATTCGGCTTTGATGAAAAAAATGGTTAGCAGTTGGAGAGGTTTGTGGAAACAAGGGGATTTTCCTTTTTATTATGCACAAATTGCTCCGTTTAATTATGCACAATTTCATCCAAAGGACAATTTGGAAAAATACAATTCGGCTTATTTGAGAGAAGCGCAATTGAAGGCTTCAAAGGAAATTCCGAATTCAGGTATGGCAGTTTTGATGGACGTTGGCGAAGAAAATAACATCCACCCAATGGATAAGGAAAAAGGAGGGAACAGACTGGCGTTTCAGGCTTTGGCCAAAACCTACGGAATCGAAGGTTTCGAATTCGAAAGCCCGAAATACAAATCGATGGAAATAAAAGACGGTTCTGTAACGGTTTCTTTTGATAATGTTGAAAACGGAATTACAGCTTATGACAAAGAAGTTACCGGTTTTGAATTAGCGGGAGAAGATAAAATTTTCTATCCGGCAAAAACGGTTGTTCGCAGAAAATCGGTGGTTTTGACTTCTGATAAAGTTGCCAAACCAGTAGCAATTCGTTATTTGTTTAAAGATTTTGTAAAAGCAGAATTGTTTAGTGGGGGCGGTTTGCCGATTTCGTCTTTTAGGACAGATGAGTGGTAGTTTTTGTCATTGCGAGGAACGAAGCAATCACATAATGGGAGCAACTAATATGCTTTTTCCTTCGTCGAAATGGTACAGTTAGAAGAATTAAAAAATAAAATAATAAGTTGAAATATACAATTTACATATTTTTCCTTTTCACGCTTTTAGTAAAAGCGCAAATCCCTGTGCTCAATAATTACAACCAAATCTGGACAACACAAAGCAACAATTCAGCCGAATCAATGCCTTTAGGTGGTGGCGATATTGGAGCAAATGTCTGGGTAGAAAAAGGCGATTTGTATTTTTATTTTTCGCGTAGCGGGACTTTCGATGAGCATAATACTTTGTTGAAGTTAGGTCGTATAAAAGTAAGTTTGACTCCAAATCCGTTCAAGGATAATGAAGGTTTTAAGCAGGAATTGGTTTTGAAAGATGGCTACATTTTGATTGCTCAGAAGGATACTAAAATCAAACTTTGGGTTGATGTTTTTAAACCCGTAATTCATTTGGATTTAGAAAGTAAAAATCCATTGAAAATGACTGCTTCTTATGAAAGCTGGCGTCATATCAATCGTCCATCCAAAGGAAAAGCAAATAATGCCAATTCTTATAAATGGGCTCCACAGGGCGAAATTATAACGTTCAAAGATTCAATTGCATTTGAAAATAACGGCGTTCGGTTTTATCATAGAAACAGACAACAGACTGTTTTTGATGTTGCAGTCAAACAACAAAAAATGGAATCAGTGAAAGATCAAATGCTGAATCCGTTATCGAATCTCACTTTTGGCGGGTTTATGAATGGTGACAATTTAAAACCTGGCGGAACGTATACAGGGACATATCAAAATACAGATTTCAAAGGATTCAGTTTGTCGAGTGTAAAATCTTCTAAAAAGCATTCATTAGAAATTCATTTATATACGAATCAATCCACCGAACAATCTTCCTGGGAAAATGGATTGAAGAAGCAAATTTCAGCTTATAAAACCATTTCTAAAAAAGCAGAAAAAAATACGATCAAGTGGTGGAACAATTTCTGGAACCGGAGTTTTATTTATACTCAAAAAGACAATTCCACAGCCAAAGATTCAGTGTATCAGATTGGGCAAAATTATCAGTTGTTCCGTTATATGCTCGGCTGTAATGCCTACGGAAAATATCCAACAAAATTCAACGGCGGATTGTTTACAGTTGATCCTGTTTTTACCAATCCCGATTTAAACTTTACACCTGATTTCAGAAATTGGGGAGGAGGAACAATGACGGCTCAAAACCAGCGATTGGTTTATTTTCCGATGGTGAAAAGCGGGGATTTTGATATGATGAAATCGCAATTGGATTATTATCTGAGTTTACAGAAGAATGCCGAATTGCGTTCACACGTTTATTGGAAACATGGCGGAGCATCCTTTACAGAACAACTGGAAAATTTTGGCTTGCCTAATCCAGCCGAATACGAATGGAAACGTCCAGCCGATTATGATCCGGGAATGGAATACAATGCGTGGCTGGAATATGAATGGGATACCGTTTTTGAGTTTTGCAAAATGATGCTGCAGCAGAAAGAATATGCAGGAGAAGACATTCAAAAATACAATTCGTTTATCATCAGCTGTCTTCGGTTTTTTGATGAACATTATCAATATTTAGCCAAACAAAGAGGCAGAAAAGGTTTGGATGGAAACGGACATTTGGTTCTTTATCCAGGTTCAGGTGCTGAAACTTATAAAATGGCAAATAATGCCAATAGTACTATTTCGGCATTGAAAATAATTACAGAACAGCTTTTAAACCTTTCGGCAAAAGAACTGTCAAAAGAGGAGACCGAATATTTAAGAGGTTTTCAAAACAGGATTCCGCCTTTGAATTTTGGCCAAATCGAAAATCATAAAGTATTAGTTCCGGCAAAATCCTGGGAGCGCGTCAATAATTCAGAAGTTCCACAATTGTATCCCGTTTATCCATGGGGGATTTACGGCATTGGAAAGCCTGATTTGCAAACTGCTTTGAATACCTGGAAATACGATACGGATGCGATAAAATTCAGAAGCCATGTTGGCTGGAAACAAGACAATATTTTTGCCGCAAGGTTAGGCTTAACTGAAGAAGCGGCAAAATACAATTTATTAAAAATGAGTGATTCCGGAAGACGATTCTCTGCATTTTGGGGACCGGGTTTCGACTGGGTTCCGGATCATAACTGGGGTGGATCAGGTATGATTGGGATGCAGGAAATGCTTTTGCAGGAATCAGACGGGAAAATCTATCTTTTTCCGGCATGGCCAAAAGACTGGAATGTTCATTTTAAATTACATGCCTCTCAAAACACAATTATAGAAGCCGAACTTCAAAACGGAGTAACGAAAATTATAAATGTAACTCCCAAAGAAAGAGAAAAAGACATTATAAATCTGTTAGGGATTTCATTAGAAGAAAAGAAAAAATTATACTAACTATATTACCAATAAAAATGATTAAAAAATTTTTGAGTGCTGCTGTTTTGGCAATGCTTTTATCTACAAACGCACAGTCACAATCAGGTGGAAAAACAGCTGAAAAACAAATTGTTAAAGTCGATTTCGATTTTTCAGGACGAAGAATGGAAGAAGTAAGTGACCCTTATTATACTTCATGGCCAATAAATGAACAAACCGAGGCTGAAAAAACTTTTAATAATGTAACCTTCAAATTAAAAGGAAATTTCTCTTCAAAATGGTATAAAGTCGGAATGAGTTCGCCATTTTACAGTCGTGTGGCGAGCGATGGTTTAGTAACCGATAAAAGCCTTGAACTTACAATTAGCGGATTGAAACCCGGACAACATTCATTGCTTACCTTTCATAATACTTTTGACAAGGTGGAAGGAAAATCTTTCGCCCCGATAAAAATATTTGTAAACAATAAACTAGTTGAGACGGTAACATCCAGCAACAGAGCAACATCGACTATTGATGCCGCAACGGCTTATATTGAATTTAATGCTCAAAAGGGAAAAAATGCAGTTATTCGTTTTGAATTAGATTCGAAAGATTCCAATGCGATTCAGCAAATGGTCATTAACGGATTTGAAATTGATACACCAAACCTTAAAAAACAAGCGAATACGCCAAATCCTAAAAATGGTGATGAACATGTGGTTTCAGGAGATAATTTTATGATGAAGTGGGAAGCTTCGAAAGATGCAGTTGCCCACAAAGTGTACTTTGGAACAGATAAAAAAGCAGTTACAGACGCCACAGAAAAATCAGCAGAATTTAAAGGAAAACAGGCAGACACTAAATTTGCAGTTGCCGACTTATACAGCATGACAACCTACTACTGGCGTGTTGACGAAGTAGATGCTAAAGGAAATGTCACATTAGGAAACGTGTGGTCATTTAAGCCGGCACAACTTGCTTTTCCTGGAGCAGAAGGCTATGGAAGATTTGCTGTTGGAGGAAGAGGAGGAAAAGTAGTGGAAGTTACCAACTTAAACGATGACGGACCGGGAAGTTTACGCGATGCCATCAATCAGGAAATCGGACCGAGAACGATTGTTTTTAATGTTTCGGGAAATATCAAACTGGCTTCACGATTAGTGGTGAACCAGCCTTACATTACTATTGCGGGTCAAACCGCTCCGGGAGAAGGAATTACGATTAGCAAAGCACCTCTTGGATTGACAGGAAATGATGGTGTGGTGAGGTTTTTGAAAGTTAGAATTGGGGGCGGAACGACTTTTGATGGTATGGGACTTACGGGCGCTGATTACAGTATTATCGACCATTGTTCCATCAGCTGGACGATTGATGAATCGTTTAGTTCCCGCGGTGCACATCATATAACGTTACAGCGAACTTTAATTTCAGAAGCCTTAAATATAGCGGGTCACGATAAATATCCTGCCGGAAAAATGCACGGTTATGCAGCGACAATTGGTGGCGATATCGGAAGTTTTCATCACAATTTGCTGGCGCACAATTACGGTCGTAACTGGAGTATTGGCGGAGGTTTAAACGGAGATGGTTATTATGGGGGAAGGTTGGATATTAGAAATAATGTCGTTTATAACTGGGGGAAAAGGACTACTGATGGTGGTGCAAGTGAAGTAAATTTTGTAAATAATTATTATAAGCCTGGAGTAGCTACAGATATTTTTGTGGCCCTGAATGCACAAATTGAAGGAGTTGGAAAAGGAAAACAACAATATTATTTTGATGGAAATGTAATGCCAGGTTATTTTGATGAAAAAAATCAGGATAAAGGAAGAAAATTTACATTATCCAATAACGCTACTGCAGATTATGATGTGTTTTTGCCAAAACCTTTTTTTGAATCTTTTGTCAATACACAATCGGCGAGTGCGGCTTATAAAAATGTACTGTCGGATGTTGGTGCCAATCAGCCATTTTTTGACAAACAAGACAACCGAATTGTTGATGAAACCTTAAAGGGAACATTTACTTATAAAGGAAGCAAAAGCGGTATAGGCGGAATGATCGATAATGAAGCAGATGCAGGTGGATGGCCAAATTTTGCAAGTGAAACCCGTCCTTCAGACTGGGATACAGATCATGATGGATTACCAAATTGGTGGGAAAAAGCAAAAGAACTAAATGAAAATTCTAAAACGGGAGATTTTGCTGATGCAAATTTGGATGCCGACAAAGATGGTTTTACTCAACTGGATGAATATTTAGACTGGATGGCAAAGCCACATTTTTTCATCAGTTCAGGTGAAAAGAAAGAACTTTCAGCAGCAGATTTGTTTAAAGGATATGAGAAGAAACCGGTTTATACTTTCTCAGACCTTAAAAATGGGAAAATGGTTTTGAAAGGGAAAGATATTCAGTTTACAGCTATAGAAAGTGGATTTGCTTCTGTTGTTATCACAGTCAAAGATGAAGATGGAGATTTAATGAGTCGTACGATTAATTTTTTCGTAAAATAGAACAAACAAATCTGCTCAATCTGCCAAATCTGCGAGAGATTATTTTTCACGCAGATTTTGCAGATTAGGCAGATAAAAAAATATTCAAAATGAAAAAGAACATCATTCTATTATCAGCAATATTATTTTCGAGTGCATTTTTGGCTCAGAATAAAGGTCTGGTTGCCAATTCAGAAAGTCCTTATTCTAAATTGCAAAGTGTCAATTTACAAGATGTAAAATGGACAAACGGTTTTTGGAAAGAACAATTTGATGTACAAACCAAAAATACACTGCCGTATATGTGGGATTTGTATCATAACGATGAAGTTTCACACGCTTATAAAAATTTTGAAATTGCTGCTGGTGAAAGTAAAGGAACTTTTAAAGGGCCTTCTTTTCATGATGGGGATTTTTACAAGATTTTTGAAGGAATGGCAGCTACGTATGCCATAACAAAAGACAAAAAACTGGATGCCCAAATGGATAAAGCTATTGCACTTTTTGCGAAAGCACAGCGCAAAGACGGATACTTACATACTCCAGTTTTAATTGACGAACGCTGGGGAACTCTAGGTCTGGAAGAAGTAAAAAAACAATTGGGTTTTGAGAAATACAATATGGGACATCTGATGACGGCAGCCTGTATTCATTATCGTGCCACGGGAAAAACAAACTTTCTGGATATTGCAAAAGGCGTAGCAGATTTTCTATATGATTTCTACAAAAAAGCCTCGCCAGAGTTAGCAAGAAATGCTATCTGTCCTTCACATTATATGGGAATTGTCGAAATGTATCGCACGACGAAAAACCCTAAATATTTGGAACTGGCCAATAATCTAATCGATATTAGAGGAACTACAAATGATGGAACTGACGACAATCAGGACAGAATTCCGTTTAGACAGCAGACTACTGCAATGGGTCACGCCGTAAGAGCAAATTATCTATATGCAGGTGTAGCCGATTTATATGCAGAAACCGGAGAGAAAAAATTACTGGATAATTTAGAATCTATCTGGGATGATGTTACGTATCGCAAAATGTATATTACAGGTGCTTGTGGTTCTTTGTACGATGGTGTTTCGCCAGATGGAACTTCTTATAATCCAACGGATGTTCAAAAAATTCATCAGGCTTACGGAAGACCTTTTCAATTGCCAAATGCTACAGCGCATACCGAAACTTGTGCCAACATTGGAAACGTTTTGTGGAACTGGAGAATGCTTCAAATTACTGGCGATGCCAAATATGCAGACATAGTAGAGCTGGCTTTATACAATAGTGTTTTGTCTGGAATCAATCTGGAGGGGGATAAGTTTTGTTATAATAACCCGCTGAATGTTTCGAACGATTTGCCATTTCAACAGCGATGGGGCAATGAACGCGAAGGTTATATTGCTTTGTCAAACTGTTGTGCACCTAATGTAACCAGAACCATTGCCGAGGTTAGCAATTACGCTTATAATTTTTCGAAAGAAGGATTGTATGTCAATTTATATGGAAGTAACAAGCTTATTTCTAATACACTTAGCGGAGAAAAAATTGAAATCGAACAGCAGACCAATTATCCCTGGGATGGAAAAATCACTTTAAAAATCGTAAAAGCACCAAAAGAGGTTTATGCTTTATTGCTTAGAATTCCGGGCTGGAGCAACGGAACTGCGATTTCTGTAAATGGTAAAAAAATCAATGATGCAATTGCTTCAGGTTCTTACCAAAAAATAGCACAAAAATGGAAAAAAGGAGATGTCATCGAACTTAATATTCCAATGCCGGTTCAATTGATGCAGGCCAATCCATTAGTTGAAGAAGTAAAAAATCAGGTTGCCGTAAAAAGAGGGCCAATTGTATATTGTTTAGAATCGAACGAGCTTCCGGCAAATACAAAAGTAAACGATGTTGTTTTAGATTTGAATTCTAAATTTACAACTGATTTTATAAAAATTGATAACAGGGAATTGTTAAGTATAACTGCCAGTTCATCAATTACTCCGGATAATTCCTGGGATAAAAAATTGTACAAACCTATTTCTGTAAAAGAAAACAAGCAGCACACTATAAAATTAATTCCTTATTTTGCGTGGGGAAATAATGGCAAGGGCGAAATGTCTGTTTGGCTTTCCCATTAAAAAAATAAATTTTACCAAATAAGTCATATAAGGTTTTATAAGCAAAGGAAAATAATCTCCCAACTTTAAATGACCTTATATGACTTATATGCTTTAAAAAAAAACAATACAATTATGAAATACATTGTCATCCTATTTTTAACATTAAGTTCTGCTTTTTCATCAGCTCAAACAACAGACAATCGTTTTGAATTGACAGTAGCTCACGATGGTTCCGGAGATTTTAAAACGATTCAGGAGGCTATCAATAAAGTGAGAGACCATGCCGAAAAACGTGTTGTGATTACAATTAAAGCAGGTGTTTATAATGAAAAGGTTGTGATTCCTTCTTTTAAAAGAAATATTACTCTAAAAGGTTCTGATAGAGAAAAAACAGTTATTTCCTATAATGATTATTCCGGTAAACTTTTCAGAGGGATAGATGTTACGGGAGATACAAAATTCAGCACCTATACTTCGTATACTTTACTAATTCAGGGAAATGATTGCTCTTTAGAAAATCTAACTGTAGAAAATACAGCCGGAAGAATTGGACAGGCAGTCGCTTTGCATACTGAAGGAGATAGGGTTGCTGTGAAAAATTGTTCCATTTTAGGAAATCAGGATACTTTATATTTAGCAAAAGGTGGTACCAGAAATTATTTTGAAAACTGTTACATTAACGGAACAACCGATTTTATTTTTGGTGCGGCAACGGCTTATTTTTTTAATTGCACTATCGAAAGTCTGAGCAATTCATATGTAACTGCGGCATCAACAACCCAGCAGGATAAATACGGGTTTGTATTTGTGGATTGCAAACTTACTGCAAAAGACAATACGGTAAATCAGGTTTTTCTTGGACGTCCGTGGCGACCTTATGCACAAACGGTTTTTATCAATACAGAATTAGGTTCGCATATTGTTGCAGAAGGCTGGAATCCGTGGAAAGGTGATAAAAATTTCCCGAATAAGGAAAAAACTGTTTTTTATGCTGAATATGGAAGCAAAGGTGAAGGAGGAAAAGATTTGTCGAAAAGGGCTTCGTGGTCTCATCAATTAAAGAAATCCGATCTTAAAAAATATGATTTGGAAAAAGTATTAATGGGTTGGAATCCAAAAAAATAAAGATGATGAAAAATTATAAAATTACAGCAGTAGCTTTCTTTTCAATATTAGTTTTAAGTGCTTTTAGTTCTAAATCTAAAGTTACAACGATTTATTTGATAGGAGATTCAACAGTAGCCGATTATTCTTTGGAAGATAATTACCAAACCAAAAAGTTTCCACAGGTAGGCTGGGGACAGGTTTTTCAGTCTTTTTTCCAAAAAGACAGCTTTCAACAGCTAAAAAATATTTTAGGAAATGCCAAAGAAGTAAAAGTAGATGACAGGGCAAAAGGAGGAAGAAGTACCCGAACTTTTTTTCAGGAAGGGCGGTGGGCTTCGGTTTATAAATCGTTACAAAAAGGAGATATTGTAATGATGCAGTTTGGTCATAACGATGCATCTGAAGAAAAAACCGAACGTTATGTGAATATTGAAGGATACAAAGAATTTTTGCGTCTGTTTATTAATCAAACCAGAGAAAAGGGTGCTGTACCAATTGTATTGACTCCGGTAGCCAGAAACTACCCATGGAAAGACGGTAAGTTAACCAATGTTCACGGAGGATACCCGCAGGCAGCAAAAGACGTAGCAAAAGAATTAGATGTCAAATTGATTGATTTGAATGACCTCTCTATGAATCTCTTCACTAGTAAAGGTCAGGAATATGTAACGCAAAATTACTTTATGAATTTTGAGGCAGGTTTATATCAGGCTTTCCCTAACGGACAAAAAGATAATACTCATTTTCAAACTGCAGGAGGAAAGGAAGTAGCAAGATTGGTTTTTAATGCCATGAAAGAATTGTAAAACCGATTTTTTGCCAATTGGTGTATAAAAAATATCTCTTATAAACTCCAAATCAGGCTTGTTATGTATGTTGCTATAAGAATTTACTTCTTGTAGCGTAAATTTTTATTTTTTTATAAATTTTTTTATTTTTTTTTCATCCTTCTGAATTTTACTTTTTTGTAAGATTTTTAACTAAAAGAAATCGATTTCCTACATGGTTTTTATGTAATTAGATAAGGTATAATTGCTTTTTTTTTCATCGCAATTTTAAAAACCTCTTATTTTCAGGTATTTTTTCTTACTTATTTTATTTGTATCTTGATATATTCAAAAAAATCTTCCTTTTTTTGATGTAACCCTATTTTGTCTTACATTTTTTTGTTGATATAGTTTTTTTATTGAATTTTTTTTGAAGACAATATAAGAGCAGGATGCCACAGGACAGTTGTGATTTTCAATCCTTATATTTTTGAAATCAAGTAATAAATGTGTTTTTAACGTTTAAAAAATTCAGCTGGCATTTAATAGCTCTCAAAATGTAGCTTTTTCTTTAAAATTAGAATACGTTTTTTTAACTAAACTAACCTAACTATTTAATCTAACTAAATCAAAGATTTATGAAACAAGCACTTATAAAAAGATGTAGTTTTATTTTGTTTGCATTAATGAGCATTGTTACTTATGCTCAAACTGCAAGCAGCAAAATTAAGATCACGGGAACTGTTACGGAAAATTCAGGAGGTCTTATGCCGGGAGTTAACGTAACTGAAAAGTCATCGAAAAATACCGTTACTACAGATTACAACGGTAAGTATGAAATTAATGTAAAGCCGGGTGCAACATTGGTTTTTTCTTTCATTGGAATGAAGAAAATTGAAATCCCCTTAAATGGACGTACAACTCTTGATGCCCGATTGCAAGAAGATTCTAATCAATTAGATAACATTGTAGTTGTTGGTTACACAAGCCAAAAGAAAAGCCATCTTACAGGTGCAGTAGAAACTATTAAGATGAGTGAAATAGCAGATCTGCCTGTTGGGGACTTAGGTACTGCTATACAAGGAAGAGTTTTAGGAGTTGGAGTTTCTGGAGGTTCTACAAGACCAGGAGTTAAATCTAATTTAACGATACGTCAGCCTTATTCTTTGGCTAAAGATGGAGGAAATTTAAGCCCTTTATATGTAATTGATGGTGTTTTGCAAATTGGGGCAGATGGTTTAAATGATAGTACTCTTTTTGATAATTTAGATTCTTCAGAAGTTGAGAGTATTTCTTTTCTTAAAGATGCCGCCGCAGCTATTTATGGAGCTCGTTCAGCTCAGGGGGTAGTTTTGGTAACTACTAAAAGAGGTACAAAGGGAGATCCAAAATTTTCTTATAGTGGTTCTTATGGTTCGAATGATAAAACCTACCAATCAAAAATGTTGAACGCATATGAATTTGCACAATATGTTAATATTATGAATGGGCCTAATGGGTATAATCAAACGGGTAAAGAATATATATTTTCTAATGATGAATTGGAATATTTTAAGACTTTGAATAATACATACTTAGATGATGAGTGGAAACCTTCTTTTAATATGCGTCATAATTTGAACGTGAGTGGAGGTTCAGAGAAAGCTACATATTTTGCAGGAGCTTCTTATTTCCAACAAAATGGAAATTTAAGTACATTAGATTATAGTAAATGGAATTTTAGAGCTGGTACAGATGTGAAATTATCATCAAACTTAAAGGCTGGATTACAATTATCAGGCTATTATTCAGATCAGCAAAAAACATTCAATAAAATTGGAGGGGAGAAGGAGGAAAATGATTATAACGAGCTATTAACTCATATTCCATACATTCCAAATTATGTTAATGGTTTGCCAATTGAATTGCCAAATAATAATGATGGAAATCAACGTTACCATTATCCCGAAATCCAACGATTGAATAATCTTGCAGGAACTGCTGCAAGTACTATGACTGTAAATATGTACACAGAATACAAAGTTCCTTTTGTAAAAGGTTTAATGGCAAGAGGATCCTATGCTCGTAACATGGGGCATACGAGAGGCACACAAGTTGGTACAAGTTATACTTTGTACCAATTTAAAGGTCTGGGAGAGAATGAACATATTTTTAATGATAATATTACGGATGCTCCAATTAAACCTACTGGTACTAAATATAATAATGGAGATATTTTACTATTTGATAACACTACCACATTATCTGAGCAGTTAAATCTAACCGTTTCATATGATCGTACTTTTGGTAAACACAGTATTAGTGGAGTATTTGGGATTGAAAAATCAGAAGCTACTTTAAATAAAGAACGCGTTTCAAAAACAAATGTTTTAGATGGTACTAATGGTCAATTTACTACTGCTAATGGTGCTATTGATGGTCAAACTAATAAAAGTGAAAGCGGTTCATTAGGATATGTTGGAAGGTTAAATTATGCTTATGGTGATAAATACTTAGCGGAGTTTTTATTTAGGAGTGATGCATCAACCAAATTTGCTCCAGAATACTATTGGGGTAATTTTTATTCAGGATCGATCGGTTGGGTTGTTTCTAAGGAAGACTTTTTTGAATCCTCTACAATTGACTTTCTTAAATTTAGATACTCTGTTGGTTTGTTAGGTAAAGATGATACTAAGGCCTGGTTGTGGAAACAAAGATATAGTTATCAAGGTAGCAAAGGAGCAGTTTTTGGAGGAAATACTGATATGACTCATGGATGGAAAATGGAAGCATCTCCAAATCCTGACGCAACTTGGAGTGATGAAGTGAAAACCAATTTCGGTGTAGACATGAGATTTTTAAATAATAAATTAGCTGTTACAGCTGAGTCATATTATAATTTCGGATCAGATTTACTAATGAATGTAACAGGTAATTTGCCATTTACCATTGGTGGTACAGTAGCAGCACAAAATTATGGGAAAATGGACACTTTTGGTGTTGAATTAGCAGTAGGCTGGAATGATAAGATTGGACAGGATATCAGCTATGGAATTGATATGCGCTTTGGTTGGTCTGACAATAAAGCTATCAAAGGAAATTACAACAATGAAGATATATTAAAACCATGGAACAAAAAACCTGGAGAATCGAGCGATAATGGTATTTGGGGTTATGACTACATAGGAATGTTTAAAAATCAGGAAGATATAGATAAGTATGTTGCCCAATACAACATTACGGCAGTTAAAAACATAAATGGAGACAAATCATATACACCATCACAGCTTAGACCTGGTATGTTGTATTACAGAGATGTAAGAGGAGCTTACTTAGGCGATGGGCAATTTGCTGCCCCTGATGGAATCATTGACGTAAATGACCAAGTAAGATTGTCTAGAAAATCTGATAGTCACTATGGTTTAGGAAGTACTTTACGCTTTGCATACAAATCATTTAGTTTTAATACCGTAATTAATGCATCTTTTGGAGGATATTCCAGTATTGGTGGTGATGCAAGAAAAGCTTTTAAATCTAAGATCCCTCAAATTGTAGATAATACAGTATCTATTTGGAATAATATTTATGATCCAACCCTAAATCCTAATGGTAATATGCCAAATCCTGCGTACGTTGAAATTAACTCAGTTGATTCTGATTTCTGGGAAGTTAATTCATTTAGAATAGCCTGTAGAAATATTACACTTAGTTATGCATTGCCACAAGGGGCTTTAAAGGCAATGAATCTAAGTAGCTGTAAACTGAATTTTGTTGCACTTAATCCTTTTAACCTTTATAATCCATACAGTTTCCAAGAGCCAAACGGTAGCTATTTAGACTATCCTACTTTGCGTACATTATCTCTGGGATTAAATGTAGGATTCTAATTTAATGATTATTAAAAATTAAGATTATGAAAATAAAATATATAAAAGCTATCGGTTTGTTTACTCTTTTAACAACCTTTTCTTTAACAAGTTGTAGTGATGATTTTCTGGAAGAAAAGAAAGATTATGCAGGTATAAATGATGTAGATGTGTTCAAGTCTCCCGTATTGGCTTCACAATATGTAGATTACGTTTATTTCAATTTTTTACCAGCTAATAATGCTACTGTTAATACTTGGGATTTGGCTACTGGAGGTAATAATGAATTTTCTAAGACAACTGAAGAACTGTCTGGAGAGTCAAACTGGAACAAACCTTGGGCTTCAATTTCTCCTTTAAATGCTCATGCTTTAACTTATATTGGAATTAGAATGCCTGAAAGTATTACTAATAATCCCTATACCCGTATTAAACAAATTAATGTATTTCTAGACGGGATTGATAAATTTGGTATGGCAGATGCTGATAAAAATCCATTAAAAGGTCAAATGTATTTTTGGAGAGCTTATCAATATTTTGACTTAGTAAAATTATATGGTGGTGTACCACTCATTTTGACACCACAAAATCCTATCGTTCAAGAAGGGTCAACTGAAAATGAAGTTCAAAGAAGTTCTACTTCTGAATCTATTGAGCAAATCATTTCTGATTTAGATAAAGCCCAAGAACTATTAAAAGATGTTACATGGTCTAATGCGAATTGGGGAAGAATTACAAGTGAAGCTGCAGCAGCTTTCAAAGGACGTGTATTATTGACTTGGGCAAGTCCAATTTTTAATCCAACCGATGATATACAAAGATGGAAACGTGCTTATGATGCTAATCTTGCTGCGAAAACACTTTTAGAAGGTAAAGGAAAAGGTCTTTTCAATGCAGGAGGAACTGCAAATGGTACAGCGTGGGGTAATATGTGGTTTACAGAGGTTAACAATCCAGAGGCGGTAATTGTTTATGGATTTAATAATTCTGCGACTCAAAACCTCCAAAAAAATAATGGATGGGAAAGAGCAGTACGTTCCAGAGCAGCCGGTGGAAATGGTTCAGTATCTCCAACTAAACAAATTGTCGATGCATTTCCAATGGCAGATGGTAAAAGTATTGTAGGAAACCCTGCCTATAATCCGGTATTGTTCTATAAAAACAGAGATCCGAGATTTGCCAAAACTTTTGCATATAATGGAGCAACATGGAAATTTGCTGAAAATACAGCCTTTAAGCAATGGACATATTCATGGTATTCTAAAGCACCTACAACTGCTGCACCAAATCCTGATAAAAGTACTGAGTCAGGACCAAATTCAAGTGGAATATATGTTAGAAAGGCAACTAATGAAACTTCCAGCAATTTGACAGGATACCTAAATAGCGGAACTGATTATATGGAAATGCGTTTTGCCGAAGTAGTTTTGAATTTAGCTGAATGCGCAATAGGTATAAATAATTTAGCAGAAGGTAAGACATTAATAGAATCGATTAGAATTCGTGCTGGAATTACTAATGGTGACGGACATTATGGATTGGCAGATGTTACTTCAAGAGACCAGCATTTTGCAGCAGTACTTAATGAAAGAAAAATTGAATTTGCATACGAAAATAAGCGTTTTTACGATTTAAGACGTTGGAAGCTTTTTGAAGACGGACCAACTACTGCAAGGTTAGGAATAGCTCCTTTAAACGGAACTAGAAGAACAGGTTATTTTATTGTTGCCAAAAAAACAGATGGAACAAAATATATTGCAGCTCCAGACCCTTTCTTAGCAAATACAGCAGGAGTAGCTCCAATAGTTAATAGAGATCCGAGTTTTCCATATACAATTCCTGCTACAGGAGTGAATCCTGGAACAGTAATTCCAAACTATGAAGCTTACATTGACTATTTATATACCAATTATTTTGATATAGTGGAAAGAGATAATTTAGATCCTACTACTAACGATTGGAAGTTTACATGGTACAAGGAATATTACTATTTCGGATTTTACCAATCATTATTGGATTCATCTCCATATTTAGAACAAACCCAAGGTTGGGGAGGTTCATTTGATCCTCTCAAATAATTATAAAAACAACAACAACTTCTCACCTGTATTCCCTAAAAAAGATACAGGTGATTTGTTTAAATCGAATTACAAAATTAAAATTAACATGAAAAATTCTGTATTATTTTTATTGCCTTTCCTGCTTTTTGGAAGCGTAAAATGTTTTGCGCAGTACCCCAAAATTTCTTCAGAAGTAAAAGCACGTGAAGATTCAATTAAAGCAGATGCTGAAAAGCGTTCAAATGAAGCTTGGGAAAAAGCTAAAATTATTGTTGAAAAAGAAGCAGCACAAGGAAAGCCTTTTATTCCATGGGCATCAAGACCTACCGATTTGCCTCAGGCATCCATTCCTGCTTTTCCGGGAGCCGAAGGAGGAGGAATGTATAGCTTTGGCGGTCGTGGCGGTAAAGTAATTACTGTAACAAGTCTTAATGACCGCGGACCGGGAACCTTGCGTGAAGCTTTAGAAACAGGTGGTGCAAGAATCATTGTATTTAATGTTGCGGGAATCATTAAATTAAATAGTCCGTTAATTGTGCGTGCTCCTTATGTGACCATTGCCGGACAAACGGCTCCTGGTGACGGGATTTGCGTTGCCGGCGAAACTATTTGGATAGATACTCATGATGTGATAATCCGTCACATGCGTTTTCGCAGAGGAGAAACTTTCGTAGGACGTCGTGACGACGCTATCGGCGGTAATCCTGTAGGGAATATCATTATGGATCACGTTTCTGGTACCTGGGGATTAGATGAAAATATGTCTTTTTACAGACACATGTACAATGATGGTACACCAAATTCTAAAGACCTAAAATTACCTACTGTAAATGTAACTATTCAAAATAGTTTATTTGCCGAAGGGTTAGATACTTATAATCATGCTTTTGGTAGTACTTTAGGAGGAGAAAATTGTTCTTTTATGCGCAATTTGTGGTCTAGTAATACAGGGAGAAACCCTTCTATTGGCTGGAACGGAATTTTTAATTTCTGGAATAATGTTGTTTTCAATTGGGTAAATCGTTCTATCGATGGGGGAGATTATACTGCTAAATACAACATTATAAACAATTATTTTAAGCCAGGACCTGCTACCAACAAAGAGGAACCGATTAGCTACCGAATTTTAAAACCAGAATCAGGACGCAGTAAATTACCATATTTGGTTTTTGGAAGAGCTTATGTAAATGGCAACTTTGTAGAAGGAAATGAAAAAGTTTCTAAAGACAACTGGAATGGTGGAGTACAAATGGAAAATAAAAAAGGAGAAGCAATGTCTTTTGAAGAAGCTTCAACTTACTTTCCTAAAATGAGAGTAAACGAACCAATGCCAATGCCTTGGTTTACTAAAATGATGAGTGCAGAACAATCATTTGATTATGTGCTTGAAAATGCCGGGGCAACTTTGCCTTTACGCGATAAAGTTGATACCAGAATTGTGCGTGTTGTCAAAACCGGAAAGCCTGAGTATATTGAAGGACTTAATCCGGATTCGTTTTATCAGTTTGAGCACAGACGTTTAGGTAAGGATTCATACAAGCTTGGAATCATTACTGATATTTCGCAAGTAGGAGGTTATCCTGAATACAAAGGAACATCTTATATCGATTCTGATAAAGACGGACTTCCTGATGCTTACGAGAAGAAAAACAAATTAAACCCAAATGATGCTTCTGATGCAACAATTGATTCAGATAATGATGGTTATACCAACATCGAAGAATACATTAACGGAACCAACCCTAAAAAGAAAACCGATTGGAAAGATTTAAAAAACAATCGTGAAACTTTAACAAAATCTCTGCTTAATTAATTATTGAGCTCATTTTATAACATTCTTGCTTCATGATTCATTATTGGAGCAAGAGTGTTTAAAAAATAAAATACAATTATTATGTTATCAAAAAAAATAAGTCTTGCTCTATTGTTTCTTGTGTTTGCTTTTTGCGAAATAAGCGCACAGCAACATCTGGATCCGGAATATGTAAAAGTAACCAATGAAAGAGCGACAAAAATTGTCGAAAAGCTGACTTTGGGAAACAAGGAAAAAGAAACTGCTGTAACCCATATTATTGCGCAGCAATTTCGTGATTTGAGTAAAATTCATGACGGAAGAGATGCTGCAATCAAAAAGGTAAAAGAGGACAGCAGTTTAGCTAAAGAAAAACAAAATGCTGCTATTGAAAAACTGAAATCAAAAGCAGACAAGTCAATCGATAAATTGCATAAAACCTATTTGAAAAAATTAGGAACGCAGTTAAACGATGCTAACATTACTGAAGTTAAAGACGGAATGACCTACGGAGTGCTTCCAATAACTGTAGCTGGTTATAACGACATGCTGCCAAATTTAACCAAAGAACAAAAAGAATACATCTACAACGCTTTGGTTGAAGCAAGAGAACACGCTATGGACGGCGGTTCATCTAAAGAAAAGCACGGATGGTTTGGTAAATACAAAGGAAGAATCAATAACTATTTATCAAAACAAGGTTATGATTTAAACAAAGAAAGTAAAGACTGGCACAAACGAGTTGAAGAGAGAGAAAAAGCCAAATCAGGTAAATAATTTATAGCCCTTAGTGATTAGCTTTAAAACTATTTACTATGACTAAGGACTAATTACTAGGTACTAAGAACTAAAACAAAGATTCTCATGCAAAATATTTTTCCAAATACCACCATTAAGCGAACAATAATAATCATTGCATTTTGTTCTTTCTTTTCGGCTGCGTATGCACAATATCCCGAAATTCCAAAGCCACTTCAGGACAAAGCTGATGCGATTTTAGCAGATGAAGAAAAAAGACTGGCCGAAATCTGGAATGCCAATTATAGCACCATTCAGGCTGAAGCAAAATTAGGCCGTCCGTATTTGCCTTGGGCTTCTTATCCTAAAGATTTTGTTCATGCTGATATTCCTGCTTTTCCGGGAGCTGAAGGTGGCGGGGCATTTACACCGGGAGGAAGAGGCGGTAAAATATTCGTTGTAACGAGTTTGGAAGACAGCGGAAAAGGAACTTTCAGAGAAGCTTGTGAAGCAGTTGGAGCGCGAACTATCGTGTTCAACGTTTCCGGAATTATACAGTTAAAGAAGAGAATCAGCATGCGTGCACCTTACGTAACAATTGCCGGACAAACGGCTCCTGGCGACGGAATTTGTATTGCAGGAGAAAGTTTGGTGATTGATACGCATGATGTCATCATCAGACATGTCCGTTTCCGCAGGGGAGCAACCGATGTTACCCGAAGAGACGATGCCCTTGGTGGTAATCCAATGGGCAATATAATCATTGATCACTGCTCTGTAAGCTGGGGGCTTGATGAAAATATATCTTTATACAGACATCAATTTCAGGCCAATGAGAAATCAAAACTGGAAAAATTGCCTGCTTGTAATATTACCATTCAAAATACTATTTCGTCCGAAGGTTTAGATACTTATAATCATGCTTTCGGAAGTACGATTGGCGGATTAAACAGCACATTTATGCGTAACTTATGGGCCGATAATATTTCCCGAAATGCTTCTGTCGGAATGTACGGGGATTTTAATTTTGTAAATAATGTGATTTTCAACTGGTGGAACCGTTCTTTGGATGGAGGTGATTATCGTTCGATGTTCAATATCATCAATAATTATTTCAAGCCGGGACCAATCACACCAACAGATCAGCCAATTCGTTACAGAATTTTGAAACCAGAATCGGGTTACATGAAACCAAAAACGTATGGCAGAGCTTATGTTTCGGGAAATTTTATAATGGGTTCTCCCGAGGTTACAGCAGATAACTGGAATGGCGGTGTACAATTAGAAGACCAATCGGCAGAAGAAACGAAAGGATATTTAGAAAGTATTAAACAGCCAAAACCTTTTTCAATGCCTCATATCACCATTATGAAAGCAGAAGAAGCCTACGAATTCGTTTTGAATAATGTGGGAGCAACTTTGCCCAAAAGGGATGCTGTTGATGAGAGAATCATAAAACAGGTTCGTACTGGTAAAATTGAGGTAAAAGACGGCCTGGAAAATACAATCGGAAAAGAATATATCAAAAGAAGATTACCTGCCGACTCTTATAAAAAAGGTATTATAACACATCCCGATCAGGTAGGCGGTTATCCGGAATACAAAGGAAAAGCCTATAAAGATTCTGATAATGACGGAATTCCGGATGTCTGGGAAAAGAAATATGGCTTAAATCCAAAGGATGCTTCAGATGCAAACAAGGATTTAAATGGTGATGGCTACACTAATATCGAAAAGTATTTTAACGGAATAGATCCAAAAAGCAAAACAGATTGGACAAAAACAGTAAATAATAACGATACTTTGGCAAATTCCAAAGGATTATTACAGTAAAAAAGAGCCATAGGCTCGGAGCATTTTGTAGGGCTGGACTTTAGTCCAGTTTAAAAATGCAGAACAGTAATAAGAGCCATAGGCTCGGTACATTTTGTTTTTAATAATATCAATTTAAAATAATTAACGCATTAAATTAATAGTTTTCAAAAAACGTTAATATATAAAGCTTGTGAAAAAATTTAAAGTGAATTTTATCCAGTTAAAAAATACAATTTCTCTACAAAAAGATAAAATAGTTTTGTCGGTTTTCTCGGTGCTTTTAAGTATCCAAATAGGAACTGCTCAGAATAGTTTTCCCGATATTACAAAAACCAAAGAAGGAAAATTGGAGCGGACAGCCGATACAAAAGGAAACCAGATCCCGGATTTTTCTTTTGCCGGTTATAAAGCTTCTTCGGTTGCCATTCCGGATGTAGCTATCAAAGCTTTTGTACCACATATTGAAGTAGATGCAACAAAAACAATTCAGGCAGCTGTAGATTATGTTGCCAAATTGAAAGCCGATAAAAACGGGTTTAAAGGAACTGTACTTTTAGACAAAGGAATCTTCAAAGTTTCAGGAGAAATCAATATTAAGGAAAGCGGAGTTGTACTAAGAGGAAGCGGTTCAGGAATTAACGGAACGACACTTTTAGGAACCACAACCAACAGAAAAGCCATTGTCAATATCAGCGGAATCAATAATCGTATTCTTAAGGAAACAACAGAAATTGCGACTAATTATACAGGATTAGGAGCGACTGTTTTAGTTGTAAAAAATGTCACTAATCTCAAAAAAGGAGATCATATTGTCATCAATACTCCTATTACTAAAAAATGGATTGATCTTTTGTCAATGAATGATTTTGGTGGAGAAAGCGGTTGGATTGGCTGGAAAGCCGATGATTTTGTTATTCGAGCAGACAGGGAAATTACAAACGTTCAGGGAAATAAAATTACTATTGATGCACCTTTAACCAATGAATTGGATGAAGAATTATCAAAATCAACTGTAGTAAATTATACTTGGTCAGGGCGAATTAATAATTCGGGTGTTGAAAATCTTACTTTGAAATCAGATTATGATAGCATAAATCCAAAAGACGAACAGCACAGATGGTACGGAATTTCTATCGAAAATGCGGAAGATATCTGGGTACGACAAGTCAATTTTGAACAGTTTGCAGGCGGCGCGGTTTCTATTTTAAAAACGGCCAAAAGAATCACTGTCGAAGATTGTCTGGCTTTAAATCCGATTTCGGAAATCGCAGCACATAGAAGAAATACTTTTTATACTGAAGGCCAACAGACTTTATTTCAAAGATGTTATTCGGAATTCGGATATAATGATTTTGTAGTTGGAGGTTACGCTACGGCTGGACCGAATGTCTTTTTGCAATGTGAATCACATCAGTCCTATAGTTTCAGCGGTTCTGTAGGAAGCTGGGCAACCGGAATCCTTTTTGATGTTTCCTTAATTGATGGAAATGCCATCAGTTTCAAAAATAAAGAACAAGACGCAAGAGGATTAGGATGGAATGTTGCCAATAGCGTTATCTGGGAAACTTCGGCGTCCAAAATAGAAAATTATAATCCGCCAACTGCCAACAACTGGGCATTTGGAGTTTGGGCGCAATGGGCAGGAAACGGACATTGGAAAGACGTGAACAATCACATCAGCCCAAGAAGTTTATTTTATGCTTTGCTGGAACAGCGTCTGGGGAAATTACCGATGGATGCTCAAATTATGGATTTAGGTTCAGAACCTTCTTCAAGCCCAACGATAGAACAAGCGACAGCTTTAACAGCCGAAGCTTATAAATTAAACGAAACTTTAAAACAGTTTATTAGTAAAGCATCAACTAGAAATCCTATTGCAATTGCTTATGCAAAAGCAAAACGAATTGATGAAGTAAAATCAGATATAGTTGCGAATTCGAATACTGATAAAATCACCATAACCAACGGATTATTAACATCTTTAAAAGGAGTAATTACCGGAGAAATTATTGATGTTCCCTGGTGGAGAGGCAGTCTGCGCGAATCTGAAATCGCAAAATCAAGACCACATATCACCCGATTTGTTCCCGGACATTATGGAATGGGTTACACTGATAATCTGGAAGAAACCGTCAACTATTTGGTCGAAAACAATAAATCGGCAATCGATCATAATTACGGATTGTGGTACGAACAAAGAATGGCCGATCACGAACGCATCAGAAGAATGGATGCCGATGTTTGGGCACCTTTTTACGAACAGCCTTTCGACAGAAGCGGTCAGGGAATCGCCTGGGATCATCTGAGCAAATACGATTTGACCCGATACAATGCCTGGTACTGGAACCGATTGAAAACCTTTGCAGAATTAGCCGGTCAAAAAAATAAAATTTTATTAAACGAAGCGTATTTCCAACATAATATTTTAGAAGCAGGCGCACATTGGTCAAGTTCACCATGGCGTCCGGCAAATAATATCAATACAACAGGATTGCCAGAACCTCCGCCATATGCAGGCGACAAAAGGATTTTCCTTGCCGAACAGTTTTATGATGTAAAAAATGCAGATATAAGAAAGTTACACGTAGCCTTCATCGAAAAAAATCTGGAAAATTTCAAAGATAATGCTAACGTTCTGCAACTCACAAGTGCCGAATATACAGGCCCGTTGAGCTTTATGCAATTTTGGATTGACGTGATAGCTAACTACGAGAAGTCACACCAAAACCAATCCAAAATTGCTTTAAGTGCGACAAAAGATGTTCAGGATGCTATTTTAAATGATGAAGCAAGAGCCAAAACAGTGGATGTAATTGACATCAGATATTGGTATTACAAAGAAGACGGAACATTGTATGCCCCGGAAGGCGGAAAAAACTTATCACCACGCCAGCACGCTCGTAAAATCAAAACCGGAAAAGAAACCGATGATCAGGTTTATAGAGCTGTTCGCGAATACCGTGAAAAATATCCGGAAAAAGCAGTATTATATTCCACAATGGGAGCACCTCGATTTGGATGGCCAGCATTAATGGGAGGGGCTTCTTTGGCAAATGTTCCAAAAATTGAACTTTCTGCGTTTCATTCTGCCTTAACTGGTATGAAGTTTGCAGAAGGAACTACTTTTTCAGACAAGCTCTGGAAGCTTGAAAATAAAGGCAATTCTTATCTTTTTTATCTGAAAAACGAGCAGGACGTTTCAATCGATTTATCAAATCACAAAGGAACTTTCGAAGTATACGCAATTAATGCTTCAAATGGAAGTTTTACGAAAAAATCAAATATCAGCGGAGGAAAACAAGTCGTAATTCCACAAGCTGAAATAAAAGAAAAAGTACTTTTTGTAGTGAAGAAAAATTAATCAAGGTTTGTCATTGCGAGGAACGAAGCAATCACATAACGAGAGCAACTAATGAGATTGCTTCGTTCCTCGCAATGACTAATAAAATCATAAATTCAAAATAAAATTAAAATGAATCCGAAAATTAAATATTTATACGCCCTCTGTATACCCTTTATGTTGATAGCACAAAGCGGATTTTCACAATCCAAAAACTTACCAAAACTTAAAGTCTCCCCAAACCAGCATTATTTTGTTACCGAAGACGGGAAACCATTTTTCTGGTTAGGCGATACAGGCTGGCTGACATTTGGTAAACTGGACAGAGAAGGTGTTGTTAAATATTTGGAAGATCGAAAAGCAAAAGGATTCAATGTTGTTCAGGTAATGGTTTTGCATAATGTGAATGCTGTAAATGCGTATGGTGATCAGGCATTAATGAATGATAATCTGTCCCAGCAAATTACTTCACCGGGCAACGATCCAAAGGATGCTCCCGAATACGATTACTGGGACCACGTAGATTACACTCTTGATGTGGCTCAAAAAAACGGAATCTACCTTGCAATGGTTCCGGTTTGGGGAACTAATATTAGTAGTGCTAAAAGTAAAGTAACGAAAGCTGATGTTGAAAAATATGCAAAATTTTTAGCCAACCGATATGAAAACAGAACCAATATAATCTGGCTGAACGGTGGCGATACTTACGGAGATAAATTTCAGGACATCTGGAACGCACTCGGAAGTATATTAAAAACCAGTAACCCTGATCAATTAGTGACATTTCACCCTTTCGGGAGAACCGATTCTTCAGAGAATTATCATAACGCAAGCTGGCTGGATTTCAATATGTTCCAGTCCGGTCACAGAAGATACGATCAGGATTCGATAAAAACGAATTTCAAAGAAGATAATTACAAATTTGTTCATAGAGACTGGGATTTAAAACCAACTAAACCAACTTTGGACGGAGAACCATCATACGAAGGAATTCCACACGGTCTGCACGATACCTTACAGCCAAAATGGACAGCCAGCGATGTAAGACGCTACGGATATTGGTCGGTTTTTGCAGGCGGAGCAGGTTACACTTACGGACACAATGCCGTAATGCAAATGTTCAGAAAAGCCGACAATCCGGCATACGGAAACAAAGAATTATGGAGTGACGCCATCAATGCACCCGGAGCCGGACAAATGGTACATATTAAAAGTCTGATGTTGGAATTTCCGTATTTAGAAAGAGTTCCGGATCAGTCCTTAGTAGCCAATCAAGGCAAAAAATACGATTATCAGGTGGCAACAAGAGGAAATGATTATGCTTTGATTTACACGTATACCGGAAGAAAAATTACCGTAAATATGGGCAAAATTTCAGGAGACAAAGTAACCGCAAGCTGGTACAACCCAAGAAATGGTGAAAAAACAAAGATTGGAATTTTTGATAATAAAGGGACTAAAGAATTCCAGCCTTCCGGCAAAAAAGAAGACGGAAACGACTGGGTTTTAATTTTAAGTTCAAAGTAACCACAATATTGTCATCCCGAGGAACGAAGCAACCTCACTACAATAAGCCAAAAGTTAAAGGTTGTTTCGTTTCTCAATAACAAAAAAGAATAAATATCTCTCGCAGATTTAGCAGATCAGGCAGATAAAAAAATCCCGCACAATCTGCACAATCTGCGAGAACAAAATAACAACACAATGAAAATCAAAAACATCATAATAGTACTCTTCTTCATAACCGGACTAAACACCGCTTTCGCAAATGACGGCTGGCTAAACATCCTAAACGAAGGCGGAAACAACAAAGGCATAAAATGCACCGAAGCCATTCAAGGCGCTATCGAAAAAGCATCTAAAAACGGAGGTGGAACCATATTTTTCCCAGCCGGAGAATATTTAACAGGCGCTTTAAAACTAAAAAGCAACATCACTATCCATTTGGATTCAGGAGCACTTTTGAAATTTTCAGATAACTTCGACGACTATCTTCCGTACGTAGAAATGCGTTATGAAGGCATCGTAATGCAGTCGTTCTCTCCATTAT
The DNA here is from genome assembly GCF_946478785.1 of uncultured Flavobacterium sp. The sequence goes on along the minus strand of NZ_CAMLDD010000021.1, from coordinate 34,883 downwards.
TTTATGCCAAAGATGTCGAAAACATCACCATCAAAGGAAGAGGCGTAATTGACGGACAGGGAAAAGCGTGGTGGAATGAAGTGTACCGAATAGAAACCGCTAAAGGTCCGATTCCCGAAACAAAATACCAAAAAATGTGGACCGAGCAAAACAAAGGAATCGTTTACGAACCTTATTATAAAAGAACGATTGACAAACACTTTTTCAGACCTTCTTTTTTCCAGGCCTACAACTGCAAGAATATTTTGATCGAAGGTGTAACTTTTAAAAACTCGCCTTTCTGGACCATAAATCCGGAATTCTGCGACAATGTAACTGTAACCGGAATCTCGATTTTCAACCCGCATTCGCCAAACACAGACGGAATCAACCCTTCGTCCTGTACCAACGTTCACATTTCAAACTGCCACATCAGCGTTGGTGACGACTGTATTACCATCAAATCAGGTCGCGACGCAGACGGCCGTAAATACGGAAAAGCGACCGAAAACGTAACCATCACCAACTGCACCATGTTAAGCGGTCACGGAGGTGTCGTTATCGGAAGCGAAATGTCAGGCGGAATCAAAAAAATCACCATTTCCAACTGTGTTTTCGACGGAACTGATCGTGGAATCCGTATTAAGGCCGCTCGTGGTCGAGGTGGAGTTGTAGAAGACATTCGTGTCGACAACATCGTAATGAAAAACATCAAAGAAGAAGCCATTATTCTGGATCTTTTCTACGACAAAGACAATCCGGTTGAGCCAGTCACCGAGCGCACGCCGATTTTCAGAAACATCCACATCAGCAATGTTACGGGCGGAAACGTTAACAAAGCCGGATTCGTTCGCGGAATTGTTGAAATGCCAATCCAGAACATCACCTTCTCCAATATCAATATGGATGGCAAAGAAGGTTTTACCATAAATACGGCGACCGATGTAGAATTTCACGACGTAAAAGTCAACGCAACAGTCGGTTCTTCTTTCAAAATCACCGATGCTAAAAACCTGATTCTGGACAATGTAGGTTCATCAACACCAATCAAAGGAGTACCGGTTATCAAAATCGATAACGCCTCGAACATTATGATCAACAACAATTTTCCGTTCAACGCCACCGATATTTTCATCGAAGCAAACGGAAAAGACACGAAAAATATCTTCCTTAAAAACAATGTGTTCAACAATGTGACCACAGTTTTGAAAAAAGGAAAAGACCTGGATAAAAAAGCCATTTCAGAATAAAGCAATTTTTATTCAGGAGCAGAAACATTGGGCATTTTTAGGAAACATCGTCCCGCTTTCCGTTACAATCTTATAAGCCGAACCCCGGCTTATAAGGATTTCCACTGCAATCGGGGCTAAAGGAGAAACATTAGGATTTTTAACAAACAATAAAAAAATCTGTGAAAATCTGCCGAATCTGCGCGCTAGTTTTTCACTCCGAGATTTGCAGATAACTTAACAATGAAATCTTTGGTAAGGATAAAAACATAACAATGAAAAAAATATTCATCATATTAACGCTTTCACTTTTCGCAGTAAGCTATTCCCAGAAAAAGAAAGAAATTTTCCTTTTCACCTCTTTCAGGGAACCCGCTACGGAAGGTTTGTACCTAGCCTACAGTGAAGACGGATACAACTGGAAAGGTTTGGAAGGCTCATTCCTAAAACCAGAAATCGGAGCCAGTAAAATTATGCGTGATCCCTCCATCACAAAAGGCGCAGACGGAACCTATCATATGGTCTGGACAACCGACTGGAAAGGCGGAAACGGTTTTGGATACGCCAGTTCTAAAGATTTGATTCATTGGTCAAAACAGGAATACATACCCGTAATGAAACACGAACCCGAAGTTGTAAACGTGTGGGCACCCGAAATTTTTTATGATGATGTCAAAAAAGAATACATTATTATTTGGGCATCCACAATCCCATTCCGATTCGAAAAAGGAGTAGAAGACGAGAAAAACAATCACCGAATGTATTACGTAACCACAAAGGATTTCAAAACCTTTTCGGATACCAAATTATACTACGATCCAGGTTTCAGTGTCATCGATTGTGTGATTGTAAAAAAAGGCAAAAAAGATTATGTATTGGTGCTAAAAGACAACACCAGACCAATGCGAAACATAGAAGTTGCTTTCGGAAAATCACCTTTAGGGCCATTCGAAAAAAGATCAAAACCCTTGACCGAATATTTATCAGAAGGACCAACAGTTGTTAAAGTCGGTAAAAACTGGTTGCTGTATTATGACAATTACGGATCGAAAAATTACAAAGCCTTAAGCACCTCCGATTTTGTCCATTTCGAAGATGTATCTTCCAAAATCAGCCTTCCCGAAGGACACAAACACGGAACCATTACAACAATTTCGTCAGCCGTTCTAAAAGGATTAATTGAAAAGAAATAATTTATCTTCAGCAGACCTAACAGGTTTTCAAAACCTGTTAGGTCTCAGGAGTTATCAAAATAAAAGAATAATGATTGCATTTCAAAACATAAAAACCAATATCGTAACGGCAACAACTGTCTTGTTAAGCTGTATCGCTGTCAATTCGGCGCAAGCCCAAAAAGACACGATTCGATATACAGGCAAAACCCTTTCCAATATCGATTACCACCACGGGCAATTAAGTCCGGCAGTTGGTGTTCACGCAACACAAATTATGCGTGCCAGCCGTGAACATCCTGAAAAATCAGACGGATTTGGCTGGACCTACAACCATCAGCCAATGATGGCATATTGGAATAATACATTTTACCTGCATTATTTGAGTGACCCGTCAGGAGAACATATTCCACCAAGCCAGACTTTTATGATGAGTTCGAAAGACGGAATGAACTGGACAAAACCAAAAGTCATTTTTCCGATTTACAGAATTCCGGATGGCTGGAAAAAAGAAGGAGTTGAGGGTGAAGCTAAAAATTTAGATGCCATTATGCACCAGCGAATGGGTTTTTATACGTCTAAAGACAAGCGGCTTTTTGCTTTAGCCTATTACGGAATTGCGATGGATAAAAAGGACGATCCCAATGACGGTAAAGGAATTGGGCGTGTGATTCGTGAAATAAAAAAAGACGGCAGCTTTGGAGAAATTTATTTTATTCGATACAATAAAACATGGGATAAATCTAAATCAGCTTTTCCTTTTTATACCAAATCAAAAGACAAAGGCTTAAAAAAGGCTTGTGAGGAAATCTTGTCTGATCCGCTGATAATGCAGCAATGGGTTGAAGAAGCTGATCGTGATGATGAGTTGATTCCGCTGCAAAAACCGTACAAGGCCTTTAGTTATTATCATTTGCCAAACGGAAATGTAGTGGGTTTGTGGAAGCATGCTTTGACCTCATTAAGTAAAGACAATGGAAAATCCTGGGAATATATGCCCTTGAGAGCGCCCGGATTTGTCAATAGCAATGCCAAAATCTGGGGACAGAAAACTTCAGATAACCGATATGCAACGCTTTACAATCCTTCTGAATACCGTTGGCCTCTTGCAATTTCTACTTCTGATGATGGTTTAAATTATACCGATTTATTGTTGGTACATGGAGAAATTAGTCCAATGCGTTACGGTGGAAACTACAAATCGGCCGGACCGCAATATGTTCGCGGAATAACTGAGAATAATGGTACACCGCCCGATGGAAAATTGTGGGTTAGTTACAGCGTAAATAAAGAAGATATTTGGGTAGCTTCGGTACCTGTTCCTGTGACAAGCGAAGTAAAAGAAAACGCCAATGATGTTTTTAATGATTTGCCAAATGGCGAAGAGTTAAAATTATGGAATACCTACGATTTATCCTGGGCATCCACCAAAATCGAAAAGAAAACAGACGGCAAAAAATGGCTGACCTTAAGAGATCAGGACTTTTTTGACTATTCCCGTGCTGAGCGTGTCATTCCGTTTGCACAAAAAATGGAAGCAACTTTTACAGTTAAGCCAGAGCAAAATAATCATGGATTGTTGCAGGTTGAATTCCAAAACAAGCAAGGATTGCCTGCTATTCGACTGGTATTTGATTCGGATGGAGAAATAAAAGCAAAACATGGGGCACGTTCCGGTGGAGTTGGCAAATACGAAGCAGGAAAAGAATACACGATTACAGTTAAACTGGATGTAACTTCCCGTTCGTACACTGTAAAAGTGAATGGCGGTAAAGAAACTAACAAAATATTCTATGCTCCGGTTGATGGAATTTCAAGAATAATGTTCCGTACAGGCGATCAGCGTTATACACCAAATGCCGACACAGAACCGGACACACCAGATTTCACCGACTTACCGGATGCAGGAAAATTAATTCCCGAAGCGGTTTTTAATATTAAATCTTTAACAACGAAAAAGTTATAAAATAGAACGCTGATCAAACGGATTCGCTATTGCGAAGACGCAGATTGACACGGATTTTTTTAGAATTTGTAAATAAAAAATCCGTTTTTTATCCGTGCTTTTACGAAGTAAATCCGTTTCATCCGCGTGCTAATCTCAACAATAAGAAATGAAGAATTTAAAAAACATATTTTTTCTCTTTTTCCTATTAGTAACTTTCATTACTAATGGACAAATTTCTGCTGAGTATTTAAGATGCGAAATGACAGAAAATCCATTGGCTGTAAACACAACTCAACCAAGATTAAGCTGGCAATTGATTTCCAAAAAATCAAATGTATCGCAAACAGCGTATCAGATTTTGGTAGCTTCATCAGAAGAAAAGCTGAAGAAAAATGAAGGAGATATCTGGAACAGCGGAAAAGTAGTTTCCAATAAAAACCTTCAAATCAATTACAGCGGAACTCCATTAAAAAATGAATCCAAATATTTCTGGAAAGTAAAAGTCTGGAATCAAAAAGACAAATCTTCCAGTTGGAGCAAAACAGCTTCTTTTAGAATTGCACCTTCAGCATTAAATCCAATCTGGATTGGAGCGATTACCAAAGCTGACAGTCATTTGCCGGAAGGCAGAAATTATCATACCGCCACTTTTAACAAAGAGAAAAAAGCGTCCTTAATCAACGCTTCCGATTCGTTGTCCCGCAGAAGTATTATGCTTCGTAAACCTTTTTCGGTTAACAAAGAAATAAAAGAAGCTGTCGTTTACATTTCAGGTTTAGGGCATTATGAATTAAGCATTAACGGAAAGAAAATAGGCAATAGTGAGTTTGCGCCTTTATGGACAGACTACGACAAAACCGTTAATTTCAACACTTATGAATTAACAGCTGAACAACTTCAAAAAGGTGAAAACGTAATTGGCGTTTTATTAGGAAACGGAATGTACAACACGCTTGCCGAACGCTATTCGAAATTTTATGTAAGTTTTGGTCCGCCGACTTTATTTTTCAAAATGAAAGTCATTTATAAAGACGGTTCAGAAGAGCTTATAAAATCAGATGAAACCTGGAAATACAGCAAAAGTCCAATTACCTACAACAGTATTTTTGGAGGAGAAGATTATAACGCCAATTTAGAACAAAAAGGTTGGAACCAAACTGGATTTAATGATAACAATTGGAAAAACGTAGTCGTTCAGGAAGCACCAAAAGGCGTTTTGAGACCACAGATGACAACACCAATTACAATCCAAAAACAATATGAAGTTGCAACAGCAAAAGAACTGAAACCTAATTTCTATGTATTCAATATGGGACAAAATCTTTCGGGATTTACCACCATAAAAGTCAAAGGAAAAAAAGGACAAACCGTTCGGGTTTGGGTAGGCGAAAGTTTAAATGAAGACGGAACTGTCGGGCAGGGAAAAACCGGAAAACCCTATTATTACGACTATACGCTGAAAGGTGAAGGCGTTGAAGAATGGCAACCGAAATTCAGCTATTACGGTTTTCAATATGTGCAGGTTGAGAACATCAATTATAAAGAAACCAAGAACGAAAATCTGCCAACATTAGTAGATTTAAAATCAAATTTTATTTACAATTCGGCAGGAGAAGCAGGTACTTTTGAATCGTCCAATGACATTTTTAACAAGACACATTTGCTGATTAACAACGCTATAAAAAGTAATTTCCAAAGCGTTTTTACCGATTGTCCACAACGTGAAAAATTGGGCTGGTTGGAAGAAATTCACTTAAACGGACCCGGATTATTGTTCAATTATAATCTCGAAAGTTTTATTCCGGCAACAATGCAAAACATTTCGGATTCGCAAAGAGATAATGGTCTGATTCCAACCATCGTTCCCGAATATGTAGTTTTCGGAGGCGATTTTACCGATTCGCCGGAATGGGGAGTGACGGGCGTAATTCTGCCTTGGATGTATTACGAATATTACGGCGACGCTTCGTTAATCGAAAAATATTATCCCGTAATGAAAAAATATGTCGATTATTTAGGTACCAAAGCCACCAATCATATCGTCTCCCACGGATTGGGTGATTGGTACGATTACGGAACACACGCTGCGGGATATTCCAAAAACAGCCCTATTGCACTTTCGGCAACTTCTCATTATTTTTATGGAGCAAGTCTGGTAGCAAAAGCGGCAAAATTACTGAACAAAACAGAAGATATTGCGAAGTACGAAAAGCTGACTTCGGATATCAAAAACGCTTTCAACAAGGAATTTTTTAATCCCGAAACCAAACAATACGGAACCAGCAGTCAGTTCAGCAATGCCGTTCCCATTTTTATGGACATCGTAGAACCGCAATACAAACAGGCGGTAATGCAGAATTTGCTAAACGACATCAAAGCAAAAGGCGACCGACTGACAACCGGCGATGTTGGAAACCGCTACTTATTTCAGGCGTTGGCACGAAACGGCGAAAACGAAACGATGTACAAAATGAACAATCATTACGATGCACCGGGTTATGGATTTCAGATTAAATTTGGCCTGACCACTCTGACCGAGCAATGGGATCCGCGCAAAGGCAATTCGTGGAATCATTTTATGATGGGGCAAATCGAAGAATGGTTTTACCAAAGCCTTGCCGGAATCGTTCCTGACGATCAAAATCCGGGTTTCAAACATTTCTTTATTCAGCCGGAAATCGTGGGCGATATGACTTTTGTAAAAGCAACCTATAAGTCCATTTATGGAAATATCGCTTCGGCCTGGGAGAAAAAAGACGGAAAATTAATTCTGAAAGTGGAGATTCCAGCGAATACATCGGCGACCATAAAATTGCCAATCGCAAAGAATTCAGAAATAAAAGTCAACGGAAAACCGACTAAAGATTTGAAATTAGGTTCAGGTAAATATACAATTGAATGCAAAATATAGAACGCAGATGACACGGATTTACTTCGTAAAAACGCTGATAAAAGCGGATTTTTTAATTTTATAATAAATAAATCCGTTTAAATCCGCGATTTCGCTTTAGCGAATCCGTGTCATCCGCGTGCCAATCAACAATACTAAGATGAAAAATTTAAAAAACATAACTTTTACTTTACTGGTCTCAATCTTCACATTGACGCTTGCAAAGGCGCAATGCACATCGGACACGAATTTTAGAAAACCCGTTACAGAAACCATCAAAAACATTGAAACCATTTTCAAAATCACCGTAATTGACGACAGAGGTTTACTAAAAGGAAAAGAACTTGATTACGCTGATTGGCGCATTGAGCAAGGAAATTTAGAAGTTTCCCTGGCGAATGTTTTAGTGCCTTTTGAACTGACGTATTTCAAACAGCCAGACGGAAAATACCAAATCCGAAAATATGAAAACCATAAAGTTTCAGTCGATAAAGGAAAAGAGCGTCTGGATTATTTGACCACTTTATATTCTAATGTTGCCGACTGGGAAAAGCGAAAAAAGGAGTTAAAAGCTTGTATGACTACGTCATTTGGTTTAGACAAGGCGCCCCCAACACCAAAGTCTAAACCACTTTTAACCCCAAAAAGAATTTATAAAGATTACAGCGTCGAGAACATCGCGCTGGAAATTTTGCCGGGCGTATACACAACAGGATCGATTTACAAACCGTACCCGTTAAACAAAAAAGCCGCAATAATCTTAACGCCAGACGGGCATTTCGGCGACGGAAGATACCGAAAAGACGAACAATACCGTTGCGCCATAATGGCAAAAATGGGAGCAATCGTAGTGAGTTACGACCTATTTGCCTGGGGAGAATCTTTGCTTCAGTTTCCCACAGAAACTCATAGAAACAGCATCGCTTCAACCGTTCAGGTCTTGAGCGGAATCCGATTATTGGATTATCTGGCGACCATAAAAAATGCGGATGTTGCTCGTGTGGGCGTTACCGGCGGTTCCGGCGGAGGTTCGCACACGATGTTTCTGGCCGCTTTAGACGATCGGATCACCGTTTCAGCTCCCGTGGTGATGGTTTCTTCGCACTTTTCGGGCGGTTGTCCGTGCGAGAGCGGTCGCGGAATCCACCTTTGTGGCAACGGAACAAACAACGCCGAAATCTCAGCAATGATGGCGCCAAAACCACAGTTGATTGTATCAGACGGAAAGGACTGGACACTGGCCGTTCCCGAATTGGAATTCCCTTTTATCCAAAGAACTTACGAATTGTACGGCAAAAAAAATCTCGTAGAAAACGCCCATTTTGCTAAGGAAGGGCACGATTTTGGCGTGTCAAAACGTATGGCGCTGTACCCGTTTATGGCGAAATATTTAGGTCTGGATCTGAACAAAGTAAAAAACGAAAAAGACGAAATCGATGAATCGACTTGTGTGATTGAACCTTATGATAAGCTATATGTTTTTGGTAACAAAGCCGAAAATTTACCTAAAAATGCCCTGAAAGACATCAACAAATTATATGAAATGTTCGGAGAAAAAAATCTAAAAGTGTATGAAGTTAAGAAGTAATAGTTGGGCGTGACCCAATTTGAAAAAGGGGGCAACTCTCGAAACCGCATAGTCGCCCCCTTTCCCAAATCGGGTCGGGCTATCCGCGCTACTTCGGTAGCCAGCTTCAAACGAAGTTCACTGAACTCCGATGAAAATAAAAATTAAGTGAAGTAATCCCTCACGCGCTCTGGTAACTCAAGAATATTTGTCTTCTGATTATGAAGTTAGGGGGAGATAAAGAGCCATAGGCTCGAAAAATTTTGTAGGGACGGGTTTCAACCCGTCCATAAAGGAAAGCGTAAAAAAGATCCGTAGGATCGGTACATATAATTAATCAATTGGGTTGAAGAAAATGGATCATCCCTAGGGGATTTTAGGGGTGTATGCATTTATCTCCAACGGATTAAAATCCGTTGCTACAATATACACCGAGCCGATGGCTCTTAACAACATTTGATGAAATTATATTGAAGACAAATAGTAAAAAAAAATGCGGCATTTGCCAAAATTTATAAAATATGAAATTGAAAAATAAAATTACAGCCCTCTGTTTCGGAATTGTTTCCTTCGCTACAAATGCGCAAACCAGAAACGAACTCAAATTGTGGTACGACAAACCCGCTACCATCTGGAACGAAGCTTTGCCTTTGGGTAACGGACGTTTGGGGGCAATGGTTTTTGGAGATCCCGCAGTGGAGCGTTTGCAATTGAACGAAGAAACCATTTGGGCAGGTTCGCCCAACAGCAACGCACATGCCAAATCAATCGAGGCATTGCCAAAAGTAAGACAGCTGGTTTTCGAAGGAAAATTTGACGAAGCACAAACTTTGGCAACACAGGATATTATGTCGCAAACCAACGACGGAATGCCGTACCAGACTTTTGGAAGCGCTTATATTTCGTTTCCCGGACATCAAAAATATACCAATTATTACCGCGATCTGGATATTGAAAACGCTACGGCAAAAGTAAAATACACGGTAAACGGGGTAGAATTTACGAGAGAAATACTGACATCGTTTTCAGATCAGGTGATTGTCGTAAAATTATCGGCAAGTCAGCCGGGACAGATTACGGCGAATGTTTTTATGAATAGCCCGATTGACAAAACCGTTCCGTCAACAGAAGGAAATCAAATTCTGCTTTCAGGAATTGGAACTAATTTTGAAAACGTAAAAGGGAAAGTAAAATTTCAGGGACGAATCGAAGCCAAAAATAAAGGAGGAGAAGTTTCCGCAAGCAACGGAATCCTGAGCATAAATAAGGCTGATGAGGTGACGCTTTACATTTCGATAGCAACCAATTTCAAAAACTATCAGGACATTACGGAAGACGAAATTGCAAAAAGCAAATCATTTTTGGAGAAAGCCATTTCAAAAGATTTTGAAACTATCAAAAAAGCACACGTTGCCTATTATCAAAAATTCTTCAACAGAGTTTCATTGCATTTAGGTTCAAACGATGCCATCAAAAAACCGACGAACGAAAGAATCCGTGATTTTAAAAATCAGTTCGATCCACAATTAGCGAGTCTGTATTTCCAGTTTGGGCGTTATTTATTGATTTCGAGCTCACAGCCAGGTGGTCAGCCTGCCAACTTACAAGGAATTTGGAACGATATGGTAACACCTCCGTGGGATAGTAAATACACGACAAACATCAATGCCGAGATGAACTACTGGCCGGCTGAGTTAACGAATCTTACCGAAATGCACGAGCCTTTTATCCAAATGGCAAAAGAATTGAGTGTTACGGGAGCGGTAACAGCAAAGACCATGTACAATGCCAACGGTTGGGTCTTGCATCACAATACCGATATCTGGCGTGTTACTGCACCAGTTGACCAGGCTGCTTCAGGAATGTGGCCAACGGGCGGAGCATGGGTTTGTCAGGATTTGTGGGAACGTTATTTGTACACAGGAGATAAAAAATATTTAGCTGAAATTTATCCGATAATGAAAGGTGCATCCGATTTCTTTTTGGATTTTATGGTTATGGATCCAAACACTGGTTATTTGGTGGTGGTGCCATCAAGTTCTCCTGAAAACACACATGCGGGCGGAACCGGGAAATCGACTATTGCTTCGGGAACTACGATGGACAATCAATTGGTTTTTGATTTGTTTACACATGTAATTGAAGCGTCAAAACTGATTGCTCCGGATGAAAATTATACTAAAAAATTAAGTGATGCTTTGGCAAAAATGCCTCCGATGAAAATTGGAAAACACAGTCAGTTGCAGGAATGGCAGGACGATTGGGATGATCCAAAAGACAATCACAGACATGTTTCGCATTTGTACGGCTTGTTTCCGAGTAATCAGATTTCGCCAATCAAAACGCCGGAATTATTTGAAGGAGCGAAACAATCATTAATTTACAGGACCGACGAATCGACAGGCTGGTCAATGGGCTGGAAAGTGAATTTATGGGCAAGATTATTAGACGGAAATCACGCTTACAAACTGATCCAGGATCAATTGCATTTGGTAACTGCTGACCAAAGAAAAGGTGGTGGAACCTATCCAAATATGTTAGATGCACACCAACCATTTCAGATTGATGGTAACTTTGGCTGTACCGCCGGAATCGCCGAAATGCTGATGCAGAGTCAGGAAGATGCGATTCATTTATTGCCCGCTTTGCCAACGGTCTGGAAAGACGGAAGCATCAAAGGTTTGGTTACCCGAGGTGGATTCGTAATTGATATGACCTGGAAAAACAATAAAGTTTCGACTTTGAAAGTGTACTCAAAATTAGGAGGAAACTGCCGATTGAAATTACAAAACACGTTGAAAGCAGACAAAGGAATTACGCTTAAAAAAGCAAAAGGGAAAAACCCGAATCCGTTGTTTTATGACGTGGAGGTTAAGAAACCGATTATTTCAAAAGAAGCTAAATTGCCGAAAGTACAATTGCCGAAGTACAATGAATATGATGTGGAAATGAAAGCGGGGCAGACTTATAGTTTTTCTGCGAATTAAAAGGTCTCGTGAGTCATTGCGAGGAACGAAGCAATCACACTTGCTATATCCGTTCCAATGATTCAATGGATTTGCTTAGGATAGTGAGATTGCTTCGTTCCTCGCAAAGACTTTGATTGGCGATTTTGATTGTAGAATTACTTGCGGAGATTGCTTCGCCAATTCGCTTTTGCTCGTGTCCTTGTTCCTCGGAATGACAAAAGTGTGGGAAAGAATTGAAGATTAGAATCAAAAAACAAGGTTTGAAAACCTTAAAGAAGTAGGAATTAAATAAACGTAATTGTTAGTCCGCGTGAGTGATGGCAGTGGAGCTCTCCCGATTTTTCATCGGGAAGCGGGAACGTACAGCACGACCCGAAGTTTTTCACGAAGGGTCACGCCCAAAAAATAATTAAAATTATTAAACCATATAAGTCATATAAGAAAATGTAAGTGTAGCTTAATGAACTTATATTACTTATATGGTGAACTAAAAATTGTGAATATGTTACACCATTTTAAATACAAAATAATAGCGACTGTGATCCTGATTTCGGCTTTGAACAGCGGATGTAAATCGGGTGCGGGGCAGTCTAAAAAAGGAACTTCTGTTGTTTTGAAAGCAGATAATTTTAAGCATTATGTTGATTATTTCAACACGATGGAGGACGAGAATCTGAAATTTGCTATTCCGAATGACAGTGCGTGGGCGTGGATGGAAAAGAATGTTCCGTTGTTTGAATGTCCACAGCAGAATTTTGAGGAGATTTATTATTATCGTTGGTGGACGGCTCGAAAACACATCAAGAAAACACCACAGGGATATGCGATTACAGAATTTTTGGTAGATCGGTCTTATGCCGACAAATACAATATGATCAGTTGTGCTTTGGGGCATCACATTAATGAATTTAGATGGGTTCATGATCCACAGTATATTGAGCAGGACGTTCATTTGTGGTATAGAGGAAATGACGGAAAGCCTATGAAAAAGCTTAGAACATTCAGCAGTTGGACGGCAGATGCTTTGTACAACCGCTATTTGGTCAATAAAGATGATAAATTTTTGCTGGATATGTATCCGGATTTGTTTGCTGAATATCTGGCTTGGGAAGGTGACAGAAAACGCAAGGATGGTTTGTTTTGGCAGCATGATGTAAAAGATGGAATGGAAGAATCTTTAAGCGGAGGGCGAAAAGTACAAAATGCAAGACCAACGATAAATAGTTATATGTATGGAAATGCGGTGGCGATTTCGAAAATGGCTTCGATGAAAGGCGACAAAGCAACGGAGGCTAAATTTAAAGCCAAAGCCGATGCTTTGCAACAATTGGTGGAAACGAAATTATGGAATAAGAAAAGTGAATTCTTTGAAACCTTTACAGAGAAAGATACGCTTGCAAAGGTTAGAGAAGCAATTGGATTTATTCCGTGGTATTTTAATCTGCCACAAAAAGACAAAGGTTTTGAAAAAGCCTGGGAACAGATTAAGGATGAAAAAGGGTTTTCGGCGCCTTTTGGATTGACGACTGCGGAGAGAAGAAGTCCGCGTTTTAGAACCCATGGAACCGGAACCTGCGAGTGGGACGGAGCGATTTGGCCTTTTGCGAGTTCACAAACATTGACGGCTTTGGCGAATGTTCTGAATAATTATAATCAGAATTTCGTCGCAAAACCTGATTATTTCAAACAAATGAATTTATATGTTGAATCGCAATATTACAGAGGAAGACCTTATATTGGGGAGTATTTAGACGAAACAACAGGGTATTGGCTAATGGGTGACCGAGAACGAAGCCGTTACTATAATCATTCGACCTTTAACGATTTGATGATTACGGGATTGGTGGGTTTACGCCCAAGAGCAGATGAAAAGATTGAGGTAAATCCGTTGATTCCACAGGAAAAATGGGATTGGTTTTGTCTGGATAATGTATTGTATCACGGGAATATCATCACGATTCTTTGGGATAAAACTGGCGATAAATATGGTAAAGGAAAAGGATTCAGGATTTTTAAAAATGGAAAAGAGATTGCTGTTTCTGAGAAATTGGAGAAATTAGTATCGGAGTAAAATTGGAACACGGATGACGCGAATTAAAACGGATTTTTCTTTTTTTTGTCATTTCGACGAAGGAGAAATCACATCCAGAGAGCAGAAACGTAAATCCGTTATGTGATTTCTCCTTCGTCGAAATGACACGCTTGATGGAATAAAAAAAAATCTGCAGGATCTGCCAAATCTGCGAGAGAAAATTATAGCAATTAGCTTAAAATTACAACTTATGAAAAAATCATTTCTACCTATCTTCATTCTCATTGCATCGCTCTGTTTTTCTTTGGCGCAAGCCCAAAACAAAATCAGCGTCACGAATCTGCAATGTGAAATGCTGAACAATCCGGAAGGAATTGATGTGGTTCAGCCTCGTTTGAGCTGGCAGATAAAGTCGGATGTGAATGATGTAAAACAAACGGCGTATCAAATTATGGTCGCTTCGACTTTAGAAAATCTGAATGCGGACAAAGCCAATTTATGGGATAGCGGAAGAGTAACAAGCAACGAATCAGTTAATATAATTTACAACGGAAAAAAGTTGGGAGACCGACAAAATGCGTTTTGGAAAGTAACGGTTTTTACGAATAAAGGTGAAATTAAATCTACTGAAAATGCCCATTTTAGCATCGGGATTTTAACCTATGCCGACTGGAAATCGACACGCTGGATTGGGTATGAAAAATTGTCTAAAGATGACAGTGTTTCCCAGTATTCAAGATTATCTGCGCGTTATTTGCGAAAAGAAATCAATCTGAAAAAACAAGTCAAAAGTGCCAAAGTGTACATTATGGGAATGGGCTTGTATGAGCTTTACATTAACGGAAATAAAATTGGCGATCAGGTTTTGGCACCCGTTCCGACGGATTATACCAAAAACGTAAAATACAATGTTTTTGATGTGACTTCGCAATTGAAAGAAGGGAAAAATATGCTCGGAACGATTTTAGGAAACGGACGTTTTTTTGCGATGCGCCAGGATTACAAACCGTATAAAATAAAATCATTTGGTTTCCCGAAAATGGCTTTGCAGTTGTTTGTCGAATATACCGATGGAACCAAAGACATCATCCGAACTGACGATACCTGGAAATTAACCACGGACGGACCGATTTTGTCCAACAACGAATACGACGGCGAAGAATACGACGCCCGCAAGGAAATGAAGGGCTGGGCTACAACCAATTTTGATGATAAAAACTGGTTAAATGCCAGATACGTTCAGGAACCGGGCGGTTTTTATGAAGCACAGATGACGCCGAATATGAAAATAATGGGCGAGATAAAACCAATTTCTATCAAAGCGACTCCTAAAGGAACTTACATTTTAGATATGGGTCAAAATATGGTGGGCTGGCTGCAACTGAAAGTAAAAGGAAAAAGCGGTGACCAAATCACGATGAAATTCGCCGAATCTTTGCAGGCTGATGGTTCGTTGTACATTGCCAATTTGCGTGATGCGAAAACAACTGATATTTATACTTTGAAAGGCGAAGGCGAAGAAATTTGGGAACCCCGTTTTATATTTCACGGTTTTAGATTTGTGGAAATTTCGGGTTTTCCGACCAAACCAACTTTGGATAATTTCGTTGGAAAAGTGGTTTATGATGATATAAAAACTACCGGAACTTTCGAATCTTCGGATGCGACGATGAATCAGATTTTTAAAAATGCGTGGTGGGGAATCAGCGGAAATTATAAAGGAATGCCAATCGACTGTCCACAGCGAAATGAGCGTCAGCCTTGGTTGGGCGACAGAACGACGGGTGCTTATGGCGAAAGTTTTTTATTCGACAACCAGACTTTATATGCCAAATGGCTCGATGATATTAAATATTCGCAAACCCAGGATGGAGGATTGCCTGATGTGGCGCCGGCATTTTGGCGTTATTACGGCGATAATGTGACCTGGCCGGGAACGTATATCACGGTGGGCGATATGCTGTACCAACAATTTGGTGATACCGAAGTCATCAAAAAACAATATCCGTCTATGAAAAAATGGATGGTATATATGGAAGAAAACTATCTGAAAGATGATTTAATGGATAAGGACAAATACGGTGATTGGTGTGTTCCGCCAGAATCGTTAGAATTAATTCGTTCCAAAGATCCTGCCCGTTTGACGGATGGACAATTATTATCAAGCGCGTTTTATTATCAGCTTTTGGGCATCATGATAAAGTTTGCCAAAATTGCAAATGCCGAAGCCGATATTGCACATTATGATGATTTGACAACAAGAATCAAAAAGGCATTTAACGCCAAATTTTTAAATACCGAAAAGAACTACTACGCCAATAATACAGTAACTGCAAATGTTCTGCCTTTGGCTTTCGGGATGGTTCCTGAAAATATGATTGATAAGGTGTTCCAAAATATGGTTCACGAAGTTGAGGTGACAAAAAACGGTCATATCAGCACAGGCGTAATTGGAACACAATTTTTGATGCGTACTTTAACAAAGTTCGGAAGAGGAGATTTGGCTTTTAAACTGGCTTCCAACAAAACCTATCCAAGCTGGGGTTTTATGGTCGAAAACGGAGCGACCACCATTTGGGAATTATGGAACGGAAATACGGCAGACCCATCAATGAATTCACAAAATCACGTAATGCTTTTGGGCGATTTACTGATTTGGTACTACGAAAATATGGCAGGAATCAAAAGCAATCCTGAAACTCCGGGTTTCAAACAAATCATTATGAAACCTGATTTCAATGCAGG
Organism: uncultured Flavobacterium sp.; assembly: GCF_946478785.1. The sequence goes on along the minus strand of NZ_CAMLDD010000021.1, from coordinate 18,352 downwards.
ACTTACTTTTGTAAACGCTTCTTACGAATCTATTTACGGACTGATTAAAAGCGACTGGAAGAAAAGCAAAAATACTTTAGAATGGAAAATTACCATTCCGGCCAATTCATCGGCTGTGGTGTATTTGCCAACAGCGAAAGCTTCTTCGGTAACGGTGAACAAGCAAAAACTATCTTCTTATAAAACAGAAAACAACAACATTGTCCTGACTTTAGAATCGGGTTCTTATACTGTAAATCTAAAGCTTTAATAGCATAATTCGGGACAGTACAGGATACTTGTCTGATTATTTAGTGTCATTTTTACACTTAATAAGTTTTTGCATTCTGATAGTAGCATAATATATTGAAAATTAACACTATTTCTTAAAAAATAAATAATGAAACTCACACAGATAACTATCGCATTTTTTGGATTGCTGCTTTTGGGAAGCTGTAAATCTGCTTTGGAAAAAAAGACATGGAAAGAAGGAATTTTGGTAGATGAATTCATTTATGAAAAAGCACCTTATCCATCCTGCCATTCTGTAACGATTGTGGAAGCAACCAATGGCGATTTGGTTTCGGCCTGGTTTGGAGGATCACACGAAAGACATCCCGATGTTTGTATTTATTCAGCAATAAAACCAAAAGGAAGCGATAAATGGGGTGAACCCATTAAGGTAGCCGATGGTGTGATGAAGGATGGAACAAGATTTCCGACTTGGAATCCTGTTTTGTACCAAATTCCGGGAGGCGATTTGATGCTGTTTTATAAAATAGGACCAAAACCATCGGAGTGGTGGGGCGTTTACAGAACTTCTTCTGACGGAGGAAAAACCTGGTCTGATAAGATTGATATGCCGAGTAAAGATTTCTTGGGACCAATCAAAAACAAACCGGTTTTATTGAGCAATGGTACATTATTGCTTCCTTCAAGTACCGAAGGAAATGGCTGGCATTTGCGTATGGAATCCACTCCGAACTTCGGAAAAACATGGGTGATGGGCGATACCATTTCAAGAGGAAAAGAAAAGATAAACGCCATTCAGCCAAGTATTCTTTTTCATAAAGACGGAAGCATTCAGGCGATTGGAAGAACGAAAAACAGAGCCATTTTCAGTACATTCTCAAAAGATAACGGAAAAACCTGGTCAGATATTGAGTTAATCGGTTTGCCAAATAACAACTCCGGAACAGATGCGGTAACGCTTAAAAACGGAAAACACTTATTAGTCTACAACCACGTTTTGCCTCCCGGAAAAGAAGCCAAAGGACCAAGAACGCCTTTAAATCTTTCTATTTCAGATGATGGAATCAATTGGAAAGCGACATTAGTTTTGGAAGATTCAAAAATCAGCCAGTATTCGTATCCTTCAATTATTCAAAGTTCAGACGGAATGGTGCATATCGTTTACACATGGAGAAGACAAAAACTGAAATATGTAAAAGTTGACCCAAGCAAACTGGTAGCACTTCCAATTAAAAACGGAATCTGGCCAGGGCAGGAAGGTGTTGAAGTGAAAGCTGTTAAAGCAGAAGAGGAGTAAGATATCTGAAACAGATCATTAAAGAATTATAATCTACATAATCTGCTAAATCTGTGGGAAAAGTCATTCTCGCAGATTGGGCAGGTTTAGCAGAATATTTTTTACTCGATTAATAAAAATAATAATTATGAAGTTAACTAATTTTAAAAAAAGCCTGTTTATTGCATTGGTTGTTATCTTATCAGGAACATTCAATACAGTTTCGGCACAATCAAACAAAAAACAAAAATACAAAATAGCCGTTTGCGACTGGATGATTTTAAAAAGACAAAAACTAGGGGCTTTTGGACGTGCTGCAGAAATAAAAGCAGACGGAATCGAACTCGATATGGGTGGTTTAGGAAAAAGACCAACATTCGACAGTAAATTAGGCGATCCGGTTGAAAGACAAAAGTTTTTGGATAAGTCCAAAGAAACAGGTGTTGGAATCAGCTCGATCGCGATGTCCGGATTTTACGCACAATCATTTGCCAAAAGAGATTCAATCACCCTGATGATTAACGATTGTGTGGCAACAATGAAAAACATGAAAGTAAAAGTGGCTTATCTTCCATTGGGAACGGAAAGCGATTTGAATAAAAATCCTGAATTACGTCCGATTATTATCGAAAGGCTAAAATGGGCAGGCAAACAAGTCGGTAAAATTGGCGGAGTAATAGCCATCGAAACTTCATTAAATGCTACCGAAGAGAAAAAATTATTAGAAGAAATTGGCTGCAAGCACGTTAAAAGTTCTTTCAATTTTGCGAATGCCGTAGATAACGGAAGAGACATCGCCAACGAATTAAAAATTTTAGGCAAAAAACATTTAGCACAAATTCATGCTTCCACAACAGACCGCGTCTGGTTGGAAAACGATAAAAATGTCGATATGCCAAAAATCAAAAAAACGCTGGACGATCTGAACTGGAAAGGCTGGTTGATTGTAGAACGTTCCAGAGATGTAACGCAAGTGCATAATGTAGTTGCCAATTACGGAGCAAACGTTGCTTACCTGAAGAAAATTTTTCAAGGGCAATGAGCCATGAGCTTTGGGCTTTGAGCAAAAATTGAATAAATCCAGTTAATTATTGCAAAGCCGAAAAGCCATCGAAATCGAATAAAAATATATCTGTGTAATTTAGCTGAAAGCCCATCGCCGACAGCCCAATGCCATTCAAAATGAAATACTTAAGCTTACTTTTTTTAGGATTATATACCACTTTTGCATCAGCGCAAAACATCACCATCGTTCGTGATGCCAAAGCACCAAGAGCGCAATATGGAGCCGAAAAACTATCAGAAACCGCAACTGCCAAAGGAATGAAAGTAACTTTTGCAGACAAAACACCTAAAAAATCAAAAGATAAGGTAATCGTTATTGGTGAAAAAGGAACGGATTTTTGGAAACAAAATGCCAAAAACGCTAAAATCGAAGACAGTAAATTAACAAAGAAAGAAGGTTTTCAAATCCGTACGCAAAAAAACACCATTTTCGTTGAAGGAACCGATGCCACCGGAGCATTGTACGGCGCTTTGGAACTGGCAGACCGAATCAAAACTTTAGGTGAAATTCCATCTGAAATCAATATCGAGGACAGCCCCGAAATGGTCTTGAGAGGAACTTGTATCGGAGTACAAAAACCGGTATATCTTCCGGGTCGTGATGTTTACGAATATCCATACACGCCCGAATCTTTCCCTTGGTTTTACGATAAAAAATTGTGGACAAAATACCTGGATATGATGGTCGAAAACCGACTAAATTCCCTGTATTTATGGAACGGACATCCGTTTGCTTCGTTGGTAAAACTAAAAGATTATCCGTTTGCTTTGGAAGTAAGCGAAGAAGATTTCAAAAAGAACGAAGAAATTTATAACTACCTGACCGTAGAAGCGAACAAAAGAGGAATCTGGGTAATTCAGATGTTCTATAATATCATTGTTTCCAAACCTTTTGCGGAGCATTACAACATCAAAACACAAGATCGTTCACGCCCGATTACACCTGAAATCGCTGATTATACCAAAAAATCAATCACCGCTTTTATCGAAAAATATCCAAACGTAGGATTGTTGGTTTGTTTGGGAGAAGCTATCAACACCATCGATGACGACGTAAAATGGTTTACTAAAACGATTATTCCGGGAGTTCAGGACGGACTGAAAGCTTTAGGAAAAACGGATGAACCGCCGATTATTCTGCGTGCGCACGATACCGATGCACCTTTGGTAATGGAAAAATCGCTCCCATTGTATAAAAATTTATACACGATGCACAAATACAATGGCGAATCACTGACAACCTACACGCCACGCGGACCATGGGGAGAAATCCACAAAAAGTTGAGTTCACTGAATTCCGTTCACATTTCAAACGTACATATTTTGGCAAATCTGGAGCCTTTCCGTTACGGATCTCCTGATTTTATCCAAAAAACCGTTCAGGCAATGCACACCGTACACGGAGCTAATGCACTTCATTTGTATCCGCAGGCTTCCTACTGGGACTGGCCTTATACGGCTGATAAAACAAAAACTGGCGAAAGATTACTCGAAATGGATCGCGACTGGATTTGGTACAAAGCCTGGGCGAGGTATGCATGGAATAGTAAAAGAGACAGAAACGAAGAAATTAAATATTGGAGTGAAGATTTAGCAGCTAAATACGGAACTGATGTAGAAGCAGCAAATAATATCCAAAAAGCCTACGATGAGTCGGGAGAAATCGCCCCAAAAACTTTAAGACGTTTCGGAATCACCGAAGGAAATCGCCAAACCTTATTGTTAGGAATGTTTGAAAGTCAATTAGTAAATCCAGCCAAATGGCGCGTTTATCCTGGCTTCCACGAATCTTGCGGACCAGTGGGTGAGTTGCTTTTGGAGTATGCTAAAAAAGAGTGGAATAAAGAACCGCACGTTGGCGAATTGCCAACGCAAATCATCGTGGAAATCACGCAACACGGAAAATTAGCCGTTGAAGCCATCGACAAAGCCGAGTCAAAAGTAACCAAAGACAAGGAGGAATTCCTGCGTCTTAAAAACGATGTGCACGCTTACAAAGCCTTTGCCGATTTCTTTTCGGAGAAAGTGAAAGCTGCGATTTTGGTTTTGCGTTACAGCTATTCTAATGAAATTGCTGATTTAGATAAAGCACTTCCGCATCTTGAAGAGAGCATCAAACACTACGAATTATTGGTAAATCTAACCAAAGACCATTATTTGTACGCCAACAGTATGCAGACCGCACAACGCCGAATTCCAATTGGCGGAGACGACGGAAACAACAAAACCTGGGCCGAATTATTGCCACATTACGAACGTGAATTGGCAAACTTCAAACGAAACTTAGAACTTTTGAAATCGTCAAAAGACGGTAAAATTGTAACCAAAGAAGCCAAGCCTTGGAAAACTGCAGAAGTAACTTTATTGAGCGATAGTAAAGGAATTTACGCAGTAAAAAACGGAACAAAAGTATACGGAACGCCAATTTCAGAACTGACAAAAGTAGCTCCTGAACTGCAAAATCTAAAAGGAATCACTTTCGATGAAACGTCACAAAACGAAAACGGAACACACCTGAAATTCAAAAACACCAAAGCCGTAAAACTGGTGGTGGGTTATTTCAATTCCGACCAGAAAAGATTTTTATTCCCGCCAAGTCTGGAGACAGATGCAGCCGGAAATGCCCACGGTCAGGCCGAAGTAATCCTGGCAAGTGCAATGAATTTGAAAGAATTGCCACGAATCAACATTCACACCTACACCTTCCAACCGGGTGAAAACAAACTCGATTTGGGTAAAGGAAGAGTCTTGATTTTGGGCTTCATCGACGCCAGTCAAACCATTACGACCCGTGATGTTGGCTACATCGACGAAGGCGAAAAAGGTGCGGTAGACTGGTTGTTCTATTAAGATAATGTGGGCGTGACCCTCCGTAAAAACTACGGGTCGGGCTGTACGTTCCCGCTTTTTTTGAGAGGCTGAAAAACGCCTCTCAAAAAAGAGCTCCACTGCCATCCCTCACGCAACAGTGTAAGGATAAGTCAGACCTGACAGGTTTTCAAAACCTGTCAGGTCTAATTAAAATAAACGCAACAATACTTAAATAACCTTATATGACTTATATGGTTAAAAAAAAGATATGAAGAAAATAGTTTTTTTTATTTTTTGTTTTTTTGTAGGTGCTTGCTTCATATGGAGTCAAAGCAAAAAGGAACCGGCGAAGTTTCGTAAAGAAGTTTCGCTGAATTCCTCTTGGGAAACCATTGTATTGGATAAACTTCCGGAACAGGAAGAAATATTTGTGCAAAATCCAAAAGTAGATTCCCAATGGCAAAAAGTAAACGTACCCCACAACTGGGATCAGTATTACGGATTCCGAAGAACCAAACACGGTAATTTACACGGAACTGCCTGGTATCACAAAACATTAAAACTGGACAAAAAAGACACTTCAAAAAGACTTTTTCTCTTTTTTGAAGGCGTAAGTTCTTATGCCACGGTTTGGGTAAACGGTAAAAAAGTAGGTGAACACAAAGGAGGTAGAACCACTTTTACAGTTGATATTACAAAAGCCGTTTCTTTCGAAAAAGAAAATAATGTGATGGTCAAAGCTTCGCATCCATCCTTGATTGCCGATTTGCCTTGGGTTTGTGGCGGCTGTTCCGGAGAGTGGGGATTCTCTGAGGGGTCACAACCCATGGGTATTTTCAGACCCGTAACCTTAGTTGTAACCGATGAAGTTCGAATAGAACCTTTCGGTGTTCACATTTGGAATGACAAAACAACTACCAAAGAAAAGGCAATCCTTAATATCACTACCGAAGTCAAAAACTACGGGACTTCCAACCGAAACGTAACGATTGAAAACACGATTTTTGATAAAAACGGAAAGAAAGTCGTTAGCGTAAAAAGTGATATCAAAAACACTTCAGGAGAAACAAAACAAATAGCACAAACGCTTCCAGAGTTTTCAAATCCAAAATTATGGTCGCCAGCCAATCCGTATTTATATGAATTAGTCACCACAATTTGGGAAAACGGAAAGAAGATTGACGAACTAAAAACACCTTACGGAATCCGTTGGGTAAGCTGGCCGGTAAGTCGTGACGGAAAAGACAATCGTTTTTACATCAACGATGAACCTTTGTTCATTAACGGAACCTGTGAATACGAACACTTAATCGGAAACAGTCATTCATTTTCAGACGAGCAAATTCATTCGAGAATTGAACAAATTAAAGCAGGAGGATTCAATGCTTTTCGCGAAGCGCATCAGCCTCACAATTTAAAATATCAGGAAGAACTGGACGAAAACGGAATCCTGTTTTGGAGTCAGTTTTCGGCACATATTTGGTACGACACACCCGAATTCAAAGAGAATTTCAAAACCTTATTACGCGAATGGATCAAAGAACGCCGAAATAATGCATCAGTCGTAATGTGGGGCTTGCAAAACGAAAGCACGATTCCAAAAGAATTTGCCGAAGAATGCACCCAAATCATTCGCGAAATGGATCCAATGTCGGCTTCGCAACGCATCGTTACGACTTGCAACGGAGGCGAAGGAACCGACTGGAATGTCGTGCAAAACTGGTCCGGAACCTATGGTGGTGATCCGTTTAATTACGATGTCGAAATGAGCACGCAATTGCTAAATGGGGAATACGGAGCCTGGCGTTCACACGATCTGCACACAGAAGGCGATTTCGACCAAAAAGGAACTTTGAGCGAAAATCGTTTCTCTCAATTAATGGAAATCAAAGTCCGTGAAGCCGAATCAGTAAAAGATAAAATTGCAGGACAATTCAATTGGCTTTTTGCCTCGCACGAAAATCCGGGACGAGTTCAAAACGGCGAAGGATTCAGGGATATTGACAAAGTTGGACCCGTAAATTACAAAGGGCTTTTCAGTATTTGGGGCGAACCTTTGGATGCGTATTATATGTACCGCGCCAATTACGTTTCGAACAAAACCAATCCAATGGTGTACATCGTTTCGCACACCTGGCCGAACCGTTGGGATGCTCCGGGAATCAAAAACGGAATCGATGTGTATTCGAATTGCGATGAGGTAGAATTGTTCAATGATATTAATAAAACATCCCTTGGAAAACTAAAAAATCCTGGATTGGGACAGCATTTTCAATGGAATAATGTCAATGTTCAATACAATGTTTTGTATGCCGTGGGTTATGTAAACGGAAAAGCCGTTGCCAAAGATTACATAGTATTAAACAGTTTGCCAAAAGCGCCTACTTTCAACAAATTAGAAACTAAAAAAGAAACACTTTTACAGCCTCAAAAAAATTACAATTACATTTACAGAGTCAATAGTGGCGGTAGCGAAATCACGGATTCTCTCGGAAATTTGTGGCAGGCGGACGTTCATAAAAGTGGAGAAAACAACTGGGGTTCATTATCGTGGACAGATAATTTCGAGCAATTGCCTGATTTTTATGCCAGCCAACGAAGCACTTTCGATCCAATTTCGGGAACAAAAGATTGGAAATTGTTTCAGAGTTTAAGATACGGAATCGACAAATTACGTTACGAATTCCCAGCTCCCGACGGAGAATATCTGGTGGAATTGTATTTCACAGAACCCTGGTACGGAACTGGTGGAGGACTGGATTGCAAAGGCTGGCGTTTGTTTGACGTAGCCATCAATGATAATGTAGTTTTGAAAGATTTGGATATCTGGAGTGAAGTCGGACACGATTCGGCATTGAAGAAAACTTTCGTTGTAAAAAGCAAAAACGGGAAAATAGTTATCTCGTTCCCGAATGTAAAAGCAAGCCAGGCGATTATTTCAGCAATTGCCATAGCGACCAAAGATAAAACGGTAAAAGGAGCTTTGGCTTCACTAAGAAATATTCAGAATATTACAGGTAATTCAGAAACTAAAATTGGTTCGTGGTTAGATATTAATTCCAAACAATACTCAGATTCCGAAGTTGTTTTTACGCAATTACCTGCAGAAGTTTATGGAGCCGATTATTTGCAACCATCATCTAAAGCTAAATCTTCAGGATCATTTATAACCAAAGAAGATTCGGAAATTTATCTGTTTAACCAATTAAAAGATTCTATTTCGGGTTACAAAAGAATGACGGAAATGGCTAAAAATTCAGATAAAGTTGAATTTTCAGTTTTCCATAAAAAAGTAAAAAAAGGAGAAATAGTTAGTTTTGAAAATAGCACCATTGCAGTCGTTCCAACCTATGATATGGGCGAAAAAGACGACTCAAGACCCGTTGTGCTTTTGGAAGCAGAAACCGCCAAAACCACCGGAACCGGAATCGAAAAAGGCAATTTCAAAAAAGCGGATTACATCGAATTTACACAAAAAACAAAAAACAGCATCCAGTTCGAAGTAAAACCAGGAGTTGCGGGAATTTACCTAATGCGTTTCCGATTTATGAATAGAAACGAAACGCCTTTGAAAGTCAAATTCAAAATGGAAGATGCCTACGGAATCCTGATGCGAAACGACACGATTGAATTTCCTTCAGCAACAGAAAAATGGAAGATATTAAACACGACTTCGGGCGGTTACATCAATGCCGGAACCTATAAAATCACAATAGAATCAGAAGATATGAAAGGTTTGCTTTTGGATTCTTTTGAGTTTCAATAACGTCATTGCGAGGAACGAAGCAATCACAGTTGTTGCTCTCGTGATGTGATTGCTTCGTTCCTCGCAATGACAAATAGAATTAAAAAACAATTACAATGGTAAAAAAAAATAAAACCGTTTTACAAAAAATAACAATTGTATTGGCATTATCGCTTTTAGTTGCTTGTGCATCAAGCAAAAATGCCAGAATCGTTGAAGACTTCAATCAAAACTGGAACTTCAAATTAGGAGATCATCCAACGGCAATCGAATCCAATTTCAATACTTCGGACTGGAGAACTTTACAATTGCCACACGACTGGAGTATTGAAGGCACTTTCGATAAAGACAGTAAAACCAAACAAGCACAGGCATTTTTGCCGGCTGGAAAAGGCTGGTACCGCAAAATATTTACACTTCCGGAAGATTGGAAGAACAAAAACGTTTCAATAGAATTTGACGGCGTTTTCAAAAACAGCGAAGTCTTCATCAACGGACATTCCTTGGGAATGCGCCCGAACGGATACATTTCATTTACTTATGAATTGTCACAGTATTTAAATTTTGGAAAGGAAAACGTAATCGCCGTAAAAGTCGATAACGATGCACAGCCCAATTCAAGATGGTACACAGGTTCGGGAATTTATAGAAACGTACGATTGGTGGCGAGCGAAAAACTGCACGTTGCTAAATGGGGAACTTATGTAACGACCTCGGAAGTTTCGGCAGAAAAAGCAACAGTCCATTTGGAGGTAACCATCGAAAATAAAACCAATTCCGAAAAAGAATTCCAATTGGTCACTTCTATTTTGGATGCGAATAATAAAGAAGTCGCGAATGCCAAAACAACAGAAAAAATCGGTGCCAATACCAACGCAAAAAAGATTCACAATTTAAACGTAAATCAACCAAAATTGTGGGATACAGAGAATCCGAATCTATACAAAATTGTCACTACGATTTATGAAAATTCAAAAGCAGTCGATAATTACGAAACACCATTAGGATTTAGATTCTTTAATTTCGATGCCGAAAAAGGATTTTCATTAAATGGAAAACCAACCAAAATATTAGGCGTTTGCCTGCATCACGACAACGGCGCTTTAGGAGCTGTGGAGAACATTCACGCGGTCAGAAGAAAGCTGAAAATCATGAAAGAAATGGGAGCCAACGCAATCCGAATGGCACACAATCCGCATTCTTTGGAGATGATGCAGTTGTGTGATGAAATGGGATTTATTGTTCAGGATGAGTTTACCGATGTCTGGAAAAAGAAAAAAGTAACCAACGATTACCATAAAGACTGGGATGCGTGGCACAAACAGGATTTGGTAGATTTCATCAAAAGAGACCGAAACCATCCGTCGGTGATGATGTGGAGCATCGGAAACGAAATCCGTGAACAATTTGACAGCACCGGAATTGCGATTACCAGAGAACTGGCTCTAATCGTAAAATCGCTAGACACGACTCGTCCTGTTACGAGTGCTTTGACCGAAAATGTAATCGAGAAAAATTTCATTTATCAGTCGGGAGCTTTGGATTTGTTGGGATTCAATTACAAACACGAAGATTACAAAGATTTTCCGGTTCGTTTCAAAGGACAAAAAATATTGGCTTCCGAAAGTGTTTCGGCACTCGAAACCCGCGGACATTATGATTTTCCTTCGGATGGAATTAAGGCCTGGCCACCCAAACACGGCGCACCTTTTGACGGAAATCCAGACTGGACCGTTACGGCTTTCGATCAGGTGCAATCTTATTGGGGAACTACGCACGAAGCCAATTGGAAAACCATTAAAAAACAGGATTTTATGGCAGGAACTTTCATCTGGACAGGCTTCGATTATCTGGGTGAACCCGATCCGTATCCTTATCCCGCAAGAAGTTCATATTTCGGAATCGTTGATTTGGCGGGCTTTCCTAAGGATGTTTATTATATGTACCAAAGCGAATGGACGACCAAACCCGTTTTGCATCTTTTCCCGCACTGGAACTGGAAAAAAGATCAGGAAGTCGATGTTTGGGCGTATTACAACAATGCTGATGAAGTTGAATTGTTCTTAAACGGAAAATCATTAGGCAAAAAAGCCAAACAAAATGATGATCTGCACATTTCGTGGCGCGTAAAATTCGAACCCGGAACCATAAAAGCCATTTCCAGAAAAGATGGAAAAGTAGTTTTGGAAAAGGAAATTCACACCGCCGGAGAAGCTTCCAAAATAGATTTGAAAGCGGATAAAACAACCCTAAAAAACGATACTTACGATTTGGTTTACGTAACCATTTCTATTACAGATAAAGACGGAAATCTGGTTCCGAATGCCGATCATAAAATCGATTTTGAAGTAACCGGAGGCGGAAAACTCGTTGGACTCGACAATGGTTATCAGGCCAATCTTGATTCTTTTAAAGCTTCATCCTACAAAGTATTTAATGGTAAATGCATCGCCATTATTCAATCTAATGGTAAGAAGGAAAACATTAAGTTGAAGGCTTCGACAGGGAATGGAATTTCAGGTAAAGTGATTGAAATTAAAGTAGAATAAGGTTTTGAGGTAAATAATTTGTATTTTTGAATAAAATATGATGTTATGGATTTGCAAACCAGAAAAATAGAATTTGTACAGGAGTTTCTAAAGCTTCAAAGCGAAGAATTAGTTTCTCAGTTTGAAAATTTGCTGAAAAGTAAAATGCAAAAAAATACAAAACCGATGTCTGTTGCGGAATTAAATTCACGAATAGATCAGTCAGAAAATGACTTTAAAAATGGTAAATTCAAGACCAGTGAAGAGCTTTTATCAAAGTATAAATAATGGCTTTTAAAATAATCTGGTCGAATTTTGCAGAAACGGAATTAGACAAAATTTTTGAATACTACATTGAAAATGTAAGTTTACGGGTTGCAAAAAATGTAATTACGAAAATCATTCTAGAACCTAATAAAATACTTTCGCATCCAGAAATTACGCAAATCGAAGAATTGTTGCTCGACAGAGAAAATCAATATCGATATTTAATTTGCGATAATTATAAAATAGTTTACTCTATAGATTCCAAGCAAAAACGTATAATGATTGCCGATGTTTTTGATACCAGACAGAATCCGTCAAAAATTAAAAGAACAAAATAAATATTCAATATAATTCTAAAAGGTTGTCCGAAAGGGCAGCCTTTTTTATTTAAAATAATTTACACCAAATTCTTAATATTTGTGCATATCCCTACGGGTCGGGCTGTCCATTATATCTTTTCTTTTCCTAAAGAAGGAAAACAAAAGGATGCCATTTCCATCCCTTATGCGGGGAGTGGTTTTTATAGTATATTTTGTGTTGATTCACGCTTATAATTTGTAATAAAAATAATGTTATATTAGCGAATATAAAATGCTTGATCAAGATAAAATAATAACAAATCTTAATGTAAATGAAAATATACTCCTTAAATATTTCAGGATTTAAAAGACTCAAGAATGTAAAAGTTTTATTTGGTGATGCAACTTTTTTGATTGGTCAAAATAATTGTGGTAAAAGTTCTGCAATTAAAGCAATCGAGACACTTTTATCTGGTAAAAAACAACTTAGTTCAAGTGATTATCATTCAATACTTGATGAAGAAACTAATGAGGTAAAAGTAGATACTAATACTATTGTTTTAGAAGCTGAATTTAGGAATTTACCAGTTGAAGCAAAAACTTGGAGAGGGTTTAAAGGACGAATTTTTACTTATGAAGTTCCCGTAAACACTGATGAAACAGGACTTTCAGTAATGTATCGAAAAACCTACGAATTGGGAAAAGATGTGGTTATTGAATTTAAGTCTAAAGTAAGAAGTATTAAAGAGCAATTTAATGATTGTAAAAAGCCACAAGATTATATTAATAATGGATTATCTCAAGAAATAATTGAGGAATTTTTCCCTGAATTAGAAACTAATATTGGGAAAAGTAAGGGAGCTACAGAGAAGCTAGAACTAATCGATGAAATCTGGGAAATTTCTGAAGAGGAAACTTGGTTTCAAAATCCTGGAGGAATACCTGGAAATGTTTTAAAAATGCTTCCTAGATTTTTATTAATTCCTATTGATGTTGGAGTTCATGAAATTCAAGGCACTGGAAGTGGTGTTTTAAGCACAACTTTGGGGGAACTTTTTCAGACAGTTCGAGAAAATTCAGAGCATTTTAAAAATGCACAAATTCATCTAGATAATCTAGCTAAGGAGCTTGATCCAAAAGATGATAATTCGGAGTTTGGAAAAATGATGGATGAGCTAAATAGTGTTCTTTCATCTATTTTTCCAGACTCAAAACTTCATGCTACAACTAGTCTTAGTGATCCATCAAGTTTAAAACCAAGTTTTAATGTTGAAATGTCAAGCAATATAAAAACTTCGGTTGATAATCAAGGCACGGGAATGGTAAGAGCAGCTGTTTTTGGCATGCTCAGATATAGACAACTTTGGCTTTCAAAAAAAGAAGATGAACATGCAAGGTCAATAATAATATGTTTTGAGGAACCAGAAACATATCTTCATCCAAGTGCTGCTAATCAAATGAGAGATGCTATTTATGAGTTAAGTTCCCAATCTGCTCAAATAATATCATCAACTCATTCTCCTTACTTAATTGATATATCCAGAAAGCCTAAACAAGTTTTAAACAGAATGCACGATTGTGGTAATCATGTTAATTGTCATACTTTCAGTGTAACTGAAAAATTTTTAGAATTGCAGGCAAATCAAAAGGATTATGTAAAAATGCTTTTAAAAATTGACAATTATATTTCTAGAATATTTTTTACTAAACATGTCGTGATAATTGAAGGTGATACAGAAGATATTTTAATAAAGGAAACATTAAAAAGACTTAATAAATTAAAATATTTAAAGATACTTTCTGATTTTGAAATTATTAAGGCTCGCGGAAAAGCAGCCATTATTGGATTAGTCAAATATCTAACTTCGATGGGAATAAATCCAATAGTTGTTCATGATAAAGACTCAGAAGTGCCAAATGCCGAAAAATTTAATCAGCCTATAATTGATGCTCTTAATGGCAACGGCAGGATTGTTCTTATGGTAAATAATGTTGAAGAGGAATTAAATTATAACGCAACTTATGAAAAGCCTTATAAAGCTTATGTCAAATCACTAGAATGGGGAGAAAACTGGGATGATTTACCTGAAAGTTGGAAAAGCAAGATGGTTGAAATTTTTGGAGAATATATATAAATAATTATTTCTTTAGTTTGTTTTATATATTCAAAAGATATTTAAATCAAGTAAATGAGATAAGTTCAAAGATTTAAAACGTATTGAATTGTTTTAAAATGATATTAAAACAAAATAGTAATGAAAAAGATTTGGGCAAAAAAGAATAGTTAGAAAATCAACTCAAATTAAGTTGTATTTATACCCCTGCGAGTGAAAGCATCAGACTCGTGCCACATTTATAATTACTAAAATATTAACTAATTTTTAAAATGGAGGAATTTTTGCCTTATAAGGAAGTTTGGTGTTCTGAAGAAAAAATTATTGATATTTTAATAATGGACAAGCGTGACTTAACGCCATTCTTAAATATATTGAGTGAACCTGTTGATTTTGAAGAGTTTCACGAATATTCAGGATTCTATATTGCAAAAAATGTTCTAAGAAAAGATTTAGGATTTGATGCAAAAGATAAACCAGGAGATTTTGATGTGCTAATTATTCCATACACCGATAAAAAAGTTTTTTTCGAAAGAACTGCTGCATACGAAGTTAAGCTAGTAAGACCAACGAGGAAAAATCCAAAAAAGGCATCTAATTCTCTGGGTGTTACTCAACTCAAAGGACTAATACAAGATGGTTTTCCTTTAGTATCACTTCTTCATATTTGTATGCCGGAACCTTTATTAGAGGAAGAAAGATTTAAAACAAAATTCTGTACAATTCCTGCCAATAGTGGAATTCCTTTAAAAAACAACAAGTTTGAAGATAATCTCATTGATGTATCGATGGATACTTTTCCTTGGTTTGGAGCAGATTTACAAATGAAAAGATTAATTTCTCAAGATATTCCAAAATTTGCTGGAATTGCTGCTTATGGTTTAAGCCTTACCCAAAATAATAAATACCTTTTAACGACTTGTTCCTATAATTATGCTCATTTTCAATCAGGTTACTTTAATCCTTATAAAAAATTGAAACCATAAGTAAAATTCAAAAACATTTTAATGAAAATCCTGATAAGTATTGTAATTGGCAAAAATAAAATGGTATTTATCAACATACATTAATTGGGTTATCGAAGTGATTTAAACTTATTTTGCCATTTTATTAAGTATGAAAGTAATATGAAATACACAGTTTTTACATTACTAGAAAATAAAGTCTTTTTCGATTTTAAACTTTTATCATAATTCTGGACATAACGTTAAGATGTTGTATGAAATTTATATATTTTGCAAAATTTTTGTTTAAAAAGTTTAAATCACTTCATTATTTAAGTACTAAAAGAGGTTTGATATATTTTCAAATTCTATCGAATCATTATCGAATATTATCGTTCCATATCGTATCATTTTAAAAAATATAATACATTTGTTATATGGAAAATAACGTCTACAATTTTAAAATAGATTTAGATTGGAATTTAATTAATGTAATAAGCCAAATCGATAGATTTGATGCTTCTTGGTCTGCTATAGAACGAAAAGAAGGTCAGAGTTTAAAAGAGCTTAAATCAATAGCTACTGTCAGAAGTGTTGGAGCGTCTACTAGAATTGAAGGATCAAGAATGAGTGATGAAGAAGTCGATCAGTTACTTAAAACAATTGATATATCTAAACTTGAAGATCGGGATCAGCAAGAGGTAGTAGGTTATTTTGAAACATTAGATATAATTTCTGAATCCTATGCTGATATTGAAATAACTGAAAATAACATAAAAAACCTCCATAACATCCTTATGAAATATAGTGAAAAGGATCAATGGCATAAGGGTAATTATAAACAGCTAAGTAATTCAGTAGAAGCTAATCTTCCAGATGGCACAAAACAAATAGTATTTCAAACTACAGAAGCTGGATTCCCGACTGAAGATGCAATGCGAAATCTTATAGATTGGTACGCAAACGACAAAACAACTCATCCTTTGGTAAAATGCGCATTGTTTACTTATGAGTTTTTAAGTATTCATCCATTTCAAGACGGTAACGGACGATTAAGTAGATTAATTTCATCTTTGTTATTATTAAAAGGTGGTTACAATTGGATTCAATATGTAAGTTTCGAACACGAAATTGAAAATCGAAAACCAGAATATTATAGAATTTTAAGAAGTTGTCAGTCACAGCGCCCAAATGAAAATGTGAGTGATTGGGGAAATTTCTTTTTTGATGCTTTAAAAAATATTCAAGTGCAATTAATGAAAAAACTTGAAACAAGTGGAATTGAAATGCAATTGTCACCACGTGAAAAAGCAATTATTACCTTTATTGAAAGTCGACCAGGTAGCAAATCTGGAGATATTGCGAGTAAACTCGGAATTCCAAATCCTACAGTAAAAAGAGTCTTAACAGAATTAGTTGAGAAAAATATAATCGAGAAACACGGAATTGGACCAGGAACTAATTATTCTATAAAATAATTATCGGCTCACTATCGAATATTATCGTATCATATCGTATCAAATGGTTGTATTTTGCATTCACCCCATTCAAAGTCAAATTTTTTAAAGCCAAGAATTTTTCAGAATTTTTTGCGTTTCTACCCTTAAAACTCATTCCCCCTCAGTCATATCAATAGTTTTTGGATGCAGGCTAACCAGTTGTAAAACAATGGCACTCACAACTACAAACAACAGCAATACAAAAACATGTCTCATTCCGCCATTATCAGCGGCTTTTCCTAAAAACTCGGTGATAACAGCCCCGGCCGAAATGCCTACAAAATTCATAATTCCGTATCCGGTAGCACGATAGCGAGGCGCGACAAACTGACAAAGAATAGGCATATTGTTGGTATCGTATATTCCAAATCCAAGTCCAAAAAGGATAGCGCCAAAAATAATAGCTGCTGTGTCACAGCAATAGCCGAATAAAAACAATGCCGGAATGGTCAGAGACAATCCAATAGCGCTGGTGTAAATTCTTCCTTTAAGATGTTTCATCACCCATCTGTCTGAAATGGCACCGCCAATTAGAACGCCAAAAAAGGAAGACATCGAAATGGTTACCGTTGCAATTGGTCCCGCAAGAGACATATCTAAATGTAACGTTTCAGTAAATAAGGTGGGTAACCAGTTTTTGGCCGCCCAACCCGGTAAACTCGGTGCAGAGAAATAAAATAGTATCACCCAAAAGGAGATATTACCAAATAACATTCCCAATCCTTTGAACATTTGCCTGAATTCATAGGTGACAGATGATTTTTTTGCAGGATCAAAAAGATACGTTTTCTTTTCCTGTAGAAAAAATATAAGTACTAAACTGTAAAGTACACCGAGTAAACCAACGGAGTGAAAGCTGAAATGCCAGGAAAAATGCTTAGAAACAGTTGCTCCAAAACCACCCAGCGCCTGTCCTAAATAAATTCCGGTAGTATGAATGGCAATAGCAAAAGAGCGTGTTTTTTCCTGATGGTAATCTGCAATTAAGGATAATGCGGCCGGAATATAAAATGCTTCACTAAAACCCATAATGCCGCGCAAAATATAAATCTGATTGAAAGTTGTGGCATAACCCATCGCCATAGTAACCCCGGACCAGATAAAAAGACTTGCTATGATGATTCTTTTTCGGTTAAAGCGATCCGCTATAATTCCGGAAACAGGGCTCATAAGCGCATATATCCAAAGGAAAATCGCCATTAAGAGACCGAAATTTTCTGCTTTGGCCAATTCAGGAATGTCATCCATCATCGCTGATTTCATGGTGGAAAGCATTTGTCGGTCTAAATAATTCAATAAAGCGACGAACCACAACAAGCCAACAACAATCCATGGATAGGATTTTTTTTCATTCAATTTTGCAATCATTTTCTTTTTTCAAAATAATGGGCGAATATACGAATTCAAATACAACAGGAAATAATTGTTTTTCAATCTGATTTGTTTATGATGTTTGCTATTCGATTCGTACTTGTTTTCTTGTTTTTGAATGATTACAAAAAAGCAAAATGTTGTTTTCTAGGTACTATCTTTAATTCCTAATTTATTTTACTGTTTTTTCTATATTTGTATA
>NZ_CAMLDD010000020.1 GCF_946478785.1 uncultured Flavobacterium sp. | reverse complement strand
TTATATTCGTAAGGTACAAAATCCCGGTAAGTGCTACCGAAGGTTTAGTTCAACACACGCTACAAGCAATTTGGGCATTTGACTTAATTGAAAAATTGGTTTGTATTTGAAAGATTTGGCAAATCCGGAAGATAATGCTGATTTAATCCCAAACTGCTTGTAGCGCGAGAACGTTGGCGCAATTACTAAACAAACTATGACATTAAAAGCACGAATCATATTACTTATTTTTCAGCTGCTAGTTCTTCTAGCCTGCACATATTTTGTTACAGGACAAGTTGCCGTAAATGAAATCTGGTTTTTTTCAGGTTTACTAGCAATAGTAATAAATCCAATTTTGTTAGAACCTTGGTATCCAAAATCGTATGACACCTTATCTAATAGTATAATCGCTTTATTACTTTGCTTTGTTGTAACTGCAAATATTGCAAAAGTTGGCTGGATTGTTTTAAAAGTATTTTTGATTTGTTTAATCATTGTGTCCATCTTAAAACTGGCTTATCAAAATGAAAATAATGAAACAAGTAAAAAATTGTATGCTTTCTTCCCTCTTTTTAAAATTGGGACAGCAGTTGTTATTTACTCGTTAGTATTTTGGCTTTCGGTCTTAGAATTATATTTACCAACTAATTCCAACTTCTGGATATTGGCAATTTGTTGGTCAGTTTTGACGTTTACAAGATTTATAAATTGGGAGCTTTACTTTCTGGAACTGACAGACAAACCTTTGCCTATATATCCTCTAGGAATAATTGGCCCATCAACATTATTGGTTACAACCAGAAAACTTAACGCTGTCGGAACAAGAGTTACAGTATCTACTGCAAGTTGTGAATCTCAAGGAACAATAGTAAAAAGAATAAATCGAACGGATGACATTTACGGACAGATTCAACTCGATGATTCCTTAAATGTCGATACTTTGGTTTCAAAACAATCGCTTAATATTTTGTCGCAAGGAAGAGAAGTCGATTCAAAATACATTGGTAATGTTGATGAAGGAACAAGTACAAATATTATTGTATTTGACACAAATCAAAGAATTAAAATCGGCGAAACAATATATCTTAGGAATTTAGACGAAGTAGTTTTTTACCAGATTATTCAAGCAGAAATTTTTAAGGTTATAATTAAAGGCGGAGCTCAATTAGATAGAAAAGTAAAAGCAATACAAATCGGCAGTTACTCGCTACAGGATCAATCATTGAAAATCAATAAATATTTACCCGCTTTAAGCACACCAATATATATTGCAAGTCATGAGAATTGGGCGAATGATAATTTGCAACCTTTAGAAAATAAATTTACTTTAGGATATATTAAAAATTCGAAACTTCCCATAAATCTTGATCTAATCAAAATTAAAGAATCACACATGGCCATTTTGGGTATGACAGGAATGGGAAAAACCACATTGTGTCATAAACTTATTCAAGAGCTAGCTAAAACTAGAAGAGTAATAATTATGGATCAAACAGGAGAATTTGTTTCAAAGTTAGGCTACACAAAATTTGAAAAAGATGATGACCTTTTGGACACAGGAGTGTCTGTTTGCGAACCAACGGGAAATCCAGCCGAATCAGCTCTAAAGTATTTGAATCACTTGATGGAAATTGCTAAAGAAGAATATAAAAATGGAATTCCTAAATCTCGCGTACTAGTTATTGATGAAGCTCACCAGTTCATTCCTGAGCCTGCGGGTTTAGGTTTTGGTTCGCCTGGACGCGAAGAATCAATTAGATTCGGGTTGAATATGATGCAAGTGAGAAAATATGGAATTTCTATTATATTTATATCTCAAAGAACAGCCGTTGTCTCAAAAAGTGCGTTGTCTCAGTGTGAAAATCTAATAGCTTTTAAAAGCGTTGATCAAACCGGACTAGATTATTTAGAAGGTATTTTGGGATGTGGAAGTAAAGATTTATTACCAACTTTATCACGTGGAGAAGCTTTAGTTTACGGCCCTGCAATAGATATTGACAAATCTTTAATGATAGAAACAGTACAGTAACTGCACCCAACCGCCGCTTCAAGCAATTGCGGGGGTTTTTCTTAGCCGGAACTTGCCTAACGTTATAGGCAATTTCTCCGGAACATTGTCAACGTACAACGAAAATTTGGATTTTGAAATTTTATGTTTTAACTTTACGTCAAATTTTTTACTCATGAGTTTCTTTAAAATACTTTCTAACTGGAAAAACCGACAAGATAATTCTGATTATAAAAGAATTAGAGTTACTTCTGGTGGTGCTTTTTATATGAAAAGCGAGGATATCTTTAATGACAAGGTTGAAACTGTTGCATTAATGAAAAAACTAAATAAGTCTCTTGACAATTATAGTAAGGTCAAAGATTCTATTGTTAGTGTAAAATAAATGCCAAGGCTTGATTTAATAATTCTGCCTCTACTTGCTGGTTATCTATTTCTGATAACTTTTAATATTACAAAGTTTTATCATCAAAGAATTGAGAAACAAAGATTAATATTCAATTCTTTAGTTGCGGCATTTCTTATAGCAGTAATCGGTTATCTTTTTGATTATATCGTGTTAAAGTCGGTTTATGTTATTTCATATAGAAATGCCGCAAGTAATTTAATAACAGAAATAACAAATCTCAAAGTTCCAGGATTAAAACATTCGATACTGTTTTTTCTCATTTCCTATCCATTAGGTTTTGTTTTAAATTTGATTTTTTGGAGGAAATTTTCATTTGCTTATACCGTCGAAAAATGGGGAAATCAAATTGAACGGTTATTTTGGTTTTCATTAAATCAAAAGCAAGATGAAAACAAACTTTTAATGCTAACTACAAAAAGCAACAAGGTTTACATTGGTTATGTGAGCAAAATCTCTGAACCAATTGGCGAGACTTACATAACTATAATCCCGAATTTTAGTGGATATAGAAATAAAGAAAATTTAAAGTTAGAAATAACCACTAACTACACCGACGTGATTGAACGATATGTTCTTGAAGATCGTGCAAGTGAAATTGATAAGTTGGGAATAATTTTGCCTGTAAGTGAAATTTTAATTGTCTCGAAGTTTGACATAGAAATTTTTGGAAGATTTAATGAAAATGACAATGAGGAAATTCAAGTAAATTATGAAGAGCCTATCAAAGAAAATTCATTAAAAAACTGCCTCATAAAAATCATTGAAATCATATTCAAATAGAAACTGCCTATAACCGCCGTTTCAAGATATTGCTAGGATTTCGGTGAGTTGAAATTTCGTTTTCACGAATAAAGTTTTATCTTGATAGAGAGAACCCACCCTCTGGTGCTCGTTTGCAACGAGTACCTACTTCCTTATTAACGAAAATAAAGCGTTTGCAACGCGGCTTATTAAGACAGACTACCATAACGGCTCAACCTCTACGTTGCAAAACATTGTATTATCCTGCTCGTAATTTCTATAGCTGCTATTTACATAATCTCTTTCATGAAAAACGATTTCGGCCTCAACAGGATTATAATGTATGTAGTTTACACGTTGTTCCAATTTCTCTAAATTGTCTAATATAACAGGATGAAAACCATCTTGCCATAATTTGTAATTCTTGGCTCTTCCTGTTTTCTGAGCTTCAAAACTAAATTTCCGTAATAGCCATTGGCTTCGCCGAACCACTTCGTTGGGTTTCGCGTCTGCTTTCAGGATGCTCTTTTATGGCTTCTATTAATTTTTTGGAAGTATATTTTTTAAAATCACGAACAACATTTTGCAGTTCCCCATCAAGCGGTAACAATTAAATGGATATGGCTGTTCATATATACATAAGCGTGTACAGTCAATGCTTTTTCTTTAATACAATAATTTAGCGACTCGTCTAAGATATTACAATAGATGGGTCGCACAAACAAATCTACCCAATCTACAATTGTAATGGTAATAAAAGTTGGAACAGTACTATCAATAACTTTATATTTCTCAGACATTCTTTTTCTCCAAATATATAATTTATAAGAAAATTACGAAATAAAAAAGCAGAAGGATTTGTTTTAAGAATGCTTCTGTTTAGTGATCCGCGTTGCAAACGCTAAGATTTGTTTTCATAATTTAAGTAGGTACTCGTTGCAAACGAGCACCAGAGTGACTGACGTTATGTGAGATTCCAAAAAAAATATATAACAATTTAAAAAGTTACCATTTTTTGGTAACTTAGCTAAAAAAAATTATGGGACGAAATACTTCTATATCGCTTGGTAATCATTTCGAAAGTTTTATCGAACACAGTATAAATGATGGAAGATTCAATAACGCAAGTGAAGTTGTCAGAGCCGGTCTTCGTCTTTTAGAAGAAGAGGAAAATAAAATTGTAGCTTTAAGAAAAGCGATCAACGATGGAATTGAAAGCGGACGTGCTCTAGATTTTGATGCTAAAAAACACCTTGACGTGTTAAAAGCAAGAAAAAAATCAAATGGCTAAATATTATTTAACAAATAAAGCTGTTGATGACTTAACTGAAATTTGGAATTATACAATCGAAACTTGGTCTGAAATGCAAGCTGAAAAGTATTATGATTTACTGATGGCATCATGTGATGATTTAGCAAATAATCCAGAACTTGGTAGAAATTACGATATAGTAACGAAAGGAATATTAGGTTTTAAATCAGGTGAACATATTATCTTCTACTCAATTATATCAAAGAACGAAATAGAAATCGCAAGAATTCTTCATGGAATGATGGATTTAAAAGGCAGACTATAAGGAACCTAAACATAACCACCACTACAATTGATTTGGAAAAAAGGCTTAATGTAAAAATGGTTTTAGTGTTGGAAGATTTGCTTCTCTTGGTAGCTACCACTTGGGTGCCAAATCCGAAGACTGGACTTAATTTAGTTCCTAACCCACTGCAAGCCACGAAACGTTACTTAATAATCCCTGCCTTATAAGTAGCAATCGCACGATCCCTTGCAAAGGCATGATCAACCATTGGTTCATTATAACCCAAATCAAATTCAGGAATCCATTTGCGGATGTAGATTCCTTTTTCGTCGAATTTCTTCAGTTGAATTTCCGGATTAAAAACCCTGAAATACGGCGCAGCATCACAGCCTGTTCCGGCAGCCCACTGCCAGTTGCCTACGTTGGAGGCTAATTCAAAATCTAATAATTTCTCTGCAAAATACGCTTCTCCCCATTGCCAATTAATCAATAAGTGTTTGCATAAAAAACTCGCTACTACCATACGAACGCGGTTGTGCATGTAACCGGTTTCATTGAGTTGTCTCATTCCGGCATCAACCATTGGATATCCTGTAGTTCCGGAACACCAGCGTTTAAAATCATCTTCGTTATTGCGCCATTGGATTCCATCATAAGCCGGCTTGAAATTGTGATTGACACATTTCGGAAAGCTAAACAGAATCTGAATAAAAAATTCTCTCCAGATCAGTTCGCTTAAAAAAGTCTGGTTTTTACGATTCGCCCAGTTTACTAATTTTCGGATACTGACCGTTCCAAAACGTAAATGCGGAGACAAATAAGAAGTTCCGTCCAAAGCAGGAAAATCACGGATTTCCTTATAATTCCCAATCTGCGTTAAATTATGGGGAAGCACTTTTATTGCACTTCTCTCAAAACCAATTTTGGACAATTCAGGAAATGGAAATTGTGTTTTTGCAAAGCTGCTCAATAATGGTTTTGTGTCATATTCAGGTGCTTGTCCGGAAAGATGATATTTCTCCAGCCATTTGTTTTTGTACGGTGTGTAAATCGTGTACGGAAGCCCGTCCGCTTTTGTGATTTCTTTTTCTTCAAAAATCACATGATCTTTGAATGAAAAGGCTTCAATATCATTTTGTTTTAATAATTCGCCAATTCCCAGATCACGTTTGATGGCATACGGTTCGTAATCTTTATTAAAAAAAACATTTTGAATGTCAAATTCGGCAATAAGCGAATTCCATACTTCAAATGTTTTTCCTTTTTTGACTAAAAGGGAGGAATCAATTGTTTTAAGTTCCTGGTTTATTTTTTCAAGTGAATCATAAATGAAATTGACTCTGGCATCCTCTTCAGGAAGATTGTCCAGAATTTCATCATCAAAGATAAACAGCGGTATTACAGGAAAACCAGATTGTAAGGCATGAAACAAACCTGTATTGTCTTCTAAACGCAAATCGCGTCGGAACCAGAAAAGGGTAACTTTTTGTTTAGTCATTGTATGAAATTCCTTTTTTGATGTTTTTTGTATACTACGTAATTTACACTTTAGAAATATAAAATAAAATGGTTTTTTGTTTCCTGTGTTTAAAAACTAAAGATATATTATAAGTTTTATTTGAAATTTCTTTTCCTTACCAATAACCAGATTACTACCGGCGCACCAATTATAGACGTAATAGCATTTATTGGAAGCGTAACATCAAAGCCCGGCATTTGAGAAACTATATCGCAAAAGAGCACAATAATAGCTCCCAAAAGCAAAGTACTCCAAAACAAAATCATATGATTGCTGGTTTGAAAAGTCAGTTTTGCAATATGCGGAACCGCCAGCCCAATAAAAGCAATGGGGCCTGCAAAAGCAGTGATACTTCCGGCCAAAATACTGGTTGCCAAAATAATCATCAAACGGGCTTTATTAAAATTCAAACCCATGCTTTTTGCATAATTCTCGCCCAGAAGCAAAGCATTCAGAGGCTTAATGCTGCTCGCGCTTAAAATTAATCCAAAACACACACTGACTGCCAGAACAGTAATTGATTTCCAGGAAAGATTGCCAAGATTTCCTAACGACCAAAAAGTAAATTTCTGAAGCTGCTCAGCGGTGCTAAAATAGGTTAGAACGCTTACAATTGCGGTGGTAAAACTTCCAAACATCAGTCCTACAATCAGGATTGCCATTGTATCCCTTAATTTTTGGGAAACTACCAAAACCAATAGCAAAACAAGTGTACTGCCTAAAGTAGAGGCCAGAACAATTCCGTACGATGACAAGGCAATAATTTGTAAAAAAGAAGGTAAAAATCCAGCTCCTAAAATCACAAACGCCACTCCTAAACTTGCACCTGAACTTAACCCTAAAACATAAGGTCCCGCAAGCGGATTCCGGAATAATGTCTGCATTAGCAAACCGCTGATTGAAAGTCCTGTTCCCACCAAAACTGCGGTAATGGCTTTGGGTAAACGGTAGTTGATAATAATATATTCCCAGGTTGATTTGCTGGCCTCACCACCGGTTAAACCTGCATAAACATCCTTAAACGGAATATTCACGGAACCCATGCTAATGCTTGTAAAAAACATCAGAATGAGTCCGAAACCAAGGAGAATAAATAAAATTGTATTTCTTTTTTTATTCGCCAATTTAATTCAGTTTAGTTGCAAAAGTGAACTCGTAACTTGGCAGTAAATCAGGATGGAAAATTTTGATATAATCTTTCAGCACCAAATCCGGTCTGCTAGGTGATGTTTCATAATATATCGTCCCGCCTGTAGCCCCAAATTTGCCTTCAAATGTATAAACCGTTTTATTTTTAAAAGCCTCAAACTCGCTATAATGCGGATTCATTTTTGCAAATTCGTCCAATGATTTTACCGATCCTGTTGCAATCCAGAAATTAGCATTTTTTGCTTTATCCAAAACTTTTTCAAATGATAGCCCCTGGCTTCCTGTACCTTCTAAATCTGACCATAAATAATTAGCCTGCGCATCTTTCATAAATTGTGCTACCCAGCTGTTTCCTTTGGCTACATACCAGACATCTTCGTACATCGAACCATATAAAACGGTAGCATTAGCCGGTTTTTCTGCTACTAATTTCTTTGCCTGATTATAACTTGTCACAATTTTATCGAATAATTCCTTCGCTTTGTCTTCTTTACCAAATAAAGCACCGTAAAGTTTAACCCATTCTGCTTTTCCTAGTGGGGACTGCTCCATCCAATCAGCCTGAATCAGGACATTCAAACCGCTTTTTTTCAAGTTATCCAGCATTGGATTATTATTGTCTACTCCAAAAGTCACAATTAAATCAGGTGACAACTCTATTAACTGTTCTATATTTAATTTTTCGTTCTGGCCCACATTTTTAACTGAACCCTTATCAATTAACGCCCTTGTTTTTTCTGATGAAATATAATCAGTATGCGGAAAACCAGTTAGTTTATTTTCGACATCCAGCATTTCAAGAAAAGGAATATTGGTAGTAGAAGTTACTACCACAGATTCTAAAGGAACTTTAATCGTCGTATAGGATTGTAAACTATCGGGAACTTTTGCCTCTTTTTCTTTTAAAACATAAACGAAGTTTTTATTAGCATTGGGCCAGGGATTTGAAACCGTTACTACTGAATATCCTTCATGTTTTAAGATAGATAGCCCTGAAGCATATTCGATACTGTTTTGAGGAATCTTAGAAGTGGCAATTTCTGCATTTTCATTTTTCTTACATCCTGTCAGAAGAAAAAAAGATATAATAAATATAAACTTGGAAAGTAAATGTTTCATATGCGTGTTATTGTGTCAGGAATATGGCATTATTATTGTCTGCTCTCATTGATGTCTTTATCAATAAGTACAAAGATAACGTAATTTATATTTTTTTTACTTACCTTTATTCTTACAAATTTTAGACAAACCCATTTTTTAAATATTATGAATAATATAAAAACAAAAGTTTGTTCGAGCTGTGAATCCGCTTTTAGCTGCGGAAATATTTCTCCAGAAAACACTTGTTGGTGTAATGATTTCCCTCCTATTTTCAATCTTTCAGAAGGAGGGGATTGCCTTTGTCCGGAATGTTTTAAAGAAGCATGTATTGACAAAATTGATGCTTATGTCGAAACTATTACTCCCACGACAGCCCTTAAAAATAAAGCTGTTTCTTTACCAAAAACCGATAAACTGATCGAAGACATTGATTACTATATTGAAGATGGCAATTATGTTTTTAAAACCTGGTTTCATCTAAAAAGAGGAAGCTGTTGCGGAAATGAATGCAGACATTGTCCTTATTAGAAATATAAAGTTATGTGTTAGGAGTTTATAAGTTACGTGTTGCTGCCATAAATTAAATGCAATTAAAGACTAATTTTGTCATAATCGACGTTTAACTTTTAACCTTTAACCTTTAACCTTTAACTAATAACTTAAAAACCCAAATGATTTACTTAATTACCGGAGGCGAACGATCAGGAAAAAGCAGCTATGCCCAAAATTTAGCTTTGCAACTTTCAGAAACGCCAATTTATGTCGCCACAGCCAGAAAATGGGATGATGATTTTCAAAACCGAATCGACCGACACCAACAGGAACGCGACGAACGCTGGACGAATATTGAGAAAGAAAAACATTTAAGTGAAATTGATTTTTCAGGAAAAACAGCTCTGATTGACTGTGTTACACTTTGGCTGACGAACTTTTTTGTGGATACCAAAAATGATGTAACTTTAAGTCTGGAAGAAGTAAAGAAAGAATTTCTTTCGATAGCAAATCAGCAAAATGCAACTCTTATAATTGTGACCAACGAAATTGGAATGGGCGTTCATGCAGACACTCACATTGGCAGAAAATTTACGGAACTGCAGGGCTGGATGAATCAGTTTCTGGCTTCGAAAGCTGACGAAGTGGTTTTGATGGTTTCCGGAATTCCGGTAAAGATAAAAGGCTAGTAAAATTCAATGGCAAAAATCAATGGCAATGGCAAAAAATCAATAAAAAATGTAAATCATTAAATTTCTAATTTCAATATTGGTGAGTATCTTTACTAAAGTTTAAACATTGAAATTGATATTGATTTTTTGCCATTGACATTGAAAGCTTATGACTTATTTAGATGATATTTTAAAATCTCGACGTGATACCCGCCATTTCACAGCTGATAATGTTCCTGATGAGGTATTTGAAAAAGCTTTGCAGGCCGGACATTGGGCGCCTTCGGTTGGATTAACTGATGCTACACGATATTATATCATCAAATCGGCTGAAGTAAAAAAAGCTATCAAGGATTTGTTTTTAGATTATAATAAAAAAGCCGAGGAACTGACTGATAATCCTGAGCAGAAAGAACATTATAAATCCCTGAAACTGGAAGCCATTGAAGAAGCACCTATTGGACTAATAATTGCCTACGACCGATCGGTTTTGAATCAATTTACGATTGGGACTGTTGGCAGTAATGAGGCGGTGAAATTTAGTTCCGTTTGTGCGGCTCAAAATATCTGGCTTTCGCTAACTGAACAAGGTTACGGAATGGGCTGGGTTTCGATTCTGAATTATTATCAGTTTAAAAAGATACTCGCTTTGCCTGAAAACATTGAACCTTTGGGTTATTTCTGCATTGGAAAACCGGCAACCAATTACGATAACCAGCCGATGCTGCAGCAATTGCTCTGGAAACAAAAATCGGAAGCACCGGATTGTACAGAAATTAAAAATGTAAACGAAAATGATATTCCAAATTTCGTTTTAAAGCCTCAGTCTGAAATCAACGAAAAAACAGATTTTAATAGAATTTTGCAGGAAAAAATAGATTCTAAAACCAAGCCTCTTGGCTCTTTGGGAACTTTGGAAGCTCTTGCTTTTCAGTTGGGAACCGTTTTTCAAACTTTAAATCCCAAGATAACTAATCCTAATATCGTTGTTTTCGCAGCTGATCATGGAATTGCAAATCATGGAGTCAGCGCTTATCCGCAAGATGTGACGCGCCAAATGGTGGGCAATTTTTTGGAAGGCGGTGCTGCGATCAACGTTTTTTGCAAACAAAATGATATTCAGTTATCGATTGTAGATTCGGGTATAAATTATGATTTCCCACCAAATGCTAATCTTATAAACGCTAAAATTGCCAAAGGCACACAATCCTTTTTGTATGCTCCCGCAATGAGCGAAACCGAATTACAATTGTGTTTTGAAAAAGGAAAGTCGATTGTTACAGCTATCGCCAAAATAGGCTCCAACTGCATTGGTTTTGGTGAAATGGGAATTGGAAATACGGCAACAGCATCAGTTTTGATGAGTCTTTTAACCGGTTTCCCAATTGAAGAATGTGTCGGAAAAGGAACTGGTGTTGATGATGAAAAATTGCTTCAGAAACAAATCCTGCTTAAAAAAGCCATCGGAAATTATTCCGGTTCAGCAGAATTAATGAACCACCTCGCCTATTTTGGAGGTTTTGAAATCATACAAATGGCAAGCGGAATGCTAACGGCTTTCGATAACAAAATGATTATTTTGATTGATGGCTTTATTTGCAGCGTCGCCTTTTTAATTGCTTCTAAAATAAATCCCAACATTCATAAAAATGCAGTTTTTTGCCATTGCTCTGCCGAAAAAGCGCATCAAAAATTACTGGATTATTTACTGGCAAAACCCATTTTAAATTTAGATTTGCGTCTTGGTGAAGGAACCGGCTGCGCAATTGCTTTTCCTATTTTGAAATCAGCTGAGGCTTTTTTGAATGAAATGGCGAGTTTTGAGAGTGCTGGGATTAGCAGGAAGTAGAAAAAAGCCAATATCAATATCAATTGCAAATTTCAATTTAAAAAAATCTAAGAAATAATTCAGCAATTTTGGATTTCATAAATAATCAATATTCGGCTAAAGCCTTTCTTCTCGTGAATTTGTTTTCCTCCTATTCAAAGAACAGCTCCACCAATTTTAATTTTAATTAATATAAAATATCTTTTAAATGAAAAAAGAACTACATATTTTCTTCACTTCCTTAATGTTTTACACCCGAATTCCCTGCCCGAAAAACATCGATCATCATCCTGATTATTTAAATAAAGCCACACGATATTTTCCTTTGATTGGCTGGATTGTGGGAAGCATTTCTTTTATTTCTTTCTATATTTTTTCTCTTTTCCTTTCAATTGAAATAGCGGTAATTTTTGCCATTATAACTTCTATCCTGACAACCGGGGCTTTTCATGAAGATGGTTTTGCCGATGTCTGCGATGGTTTTGGAGGAGGCTGGACCAAAGAAAAAATCCTGATGATTATGAAAGACAGCGCAATTGGTGCTTATGGTGCAATTGGATTGGTACTCCTTTTTTTATTGAAATTCAAATTGCTTTCTGAATCCATTTTATTTTTAAAAAGCGACAGCTCCTATTTTCAAATTTTCCTTTTGTTTGTTTCGGTCCATGCCTTGAGCCGTCTGGCAGCAATATCCATTATTTTCACACATGAATATTCACGAGATGATGCTTCAAGCAAAAGCAAACCCATTGCAAAAAACCATAGCTGGAAAGAAGTTTTGGGTTCATTTTTCTTCGGGTTACTTCCGCTATTGGCACTCTCCTATTTTAACTATAAAATACTTTTAGTTTTAATTCCTGTTTTCCTGACACGGTATTTTTTAGCACGTTATTTCCAAAAATGGATTGATGGCTATACCGGAGATTGTTTGGGCGCTACGCAACAAGTTTGCGAAGTGGTTTATTATTTAAGTATACTTTTTATATGGAAATTTATTTAGTTCGTCATACGGAAACGATCTGCGAAAAAGGCATCTGCTACGGACAATCTGATGTTAATTTAGCGGAACCTTTTGAGTCTGTTTTCGAAAATATCCTTTTGCAATTACCTTCTGAAGCAATCATTTTTTCAAGTCCGTTGCAACGATGCGTTACTTTGGCAAAATACATTCAGAATAATATTAAAACCATTTCTTATGAGGAAGACAAACGCCTGATGGAAATGAATTTTGGCGATTGGGAAATGAAAAACTGGAATAATATTCCGCAGGAACAACTCAATCCGTGGATGGAAGATTTTGTGAATATTAAAGTTTCAAACGGGGAATCTTTTGTTGAATTGCATGAAAGAACCAATGCCTTTTTATCCGAAAAAAAATCAAAAAAAATAAATTCTCCGGTTATTATGGTAACTCATGCCGGCATTATCAGAAGCTTTTTATGTCATCATTCGGCGCTGCCATTAAAAGATGCTTTTCAAAACAAAGTGGCTTTTGGAGAAGTCATCAAAATAGATTTTTAAAGTTCCTTTTGTTTAGAATTTGTTTTAAAAAGTAAAACAAATTTGATTTTTACATATTTTTAACTTTATCTTTGCACGCAATTAAGGTTGTGTTTTAAATTCAAAAACACATTAAAAGGGAATCAAGTCACTGATTTTAAATATTTTAAATTCATAAATCTTGAGCTGTACCCGCAACTGTAAGCTTAGTTCTTTTTAAGAATGCTTGTTGTTATCTACAAAACCACTGTCACTCGTGTGATGGGAAGGTAAACAACAAGACGCAAGCCAGGAGACCTGCCTTTAATAACAAATATCGAACTCTCGGGAAAAAGAGTGTAGAAATTATGACTTTAAAAAAACGTTTTGCTTTTTGCTTGCTGCTTATGTGCCAGATAATTTTGGCGCAGCATGACTCTATTACAAAACTAAAAGAGGTTTTGGTTTCTGATGCGAATCTTAAGAAATTCTCAGATTCACAGTCGGTTTTAAAACTCAACGATTCCATAATCAATAAAAAAAATGAAGCTTTACTGACTGACTTATTAAACTTCAATTCGACACTTTATTTCAAGGAATACGGGCGCGGGATGCTTTCTACAGTTTCATTTAGAGGAACAACTTCTTCGCAAACAGCTGTGATTTGGAATGGAATCAACATTAATTCACAAATGAACGGAAGTACAGATTTCAATACAATTTCTGGTTCTGATTATAATTCGATAAGTGTAAAAGCCGGTGGTGGAAGCGTAATTTATGGCAGTGGCGCTGTTGGTGGAACTGTCCATCTAAATAATGATATGTCGTTTTATAATCGTTTTGAAAACAATCTAAAATTGGATTATGGAAGTTTCAATACTATTGGGGTCAATTATAAAACCAATATTTCTAACGAAAAGTGGAGTGCGCAAATTGGTTTTTCTAAAAACAGCTCAACAAACGATTATGAATACATCAATAAATATACATGGAAAGGCGAACAGCGCTGGAACCAAAATGGTCAATATGATGTGATTACGATGAGTGCCAATGTTGGCTACAAACTGAATACGAAGAACATCTTTAAATTATACAGTCAAACATCAAATACAGACCGAAACACTTCTTTAGTTACTGAAACTGAAACACCAAGTAAATACATCAATGGTTTCAATCGGAACTTATTGGAATACGAGGGTAATTTTGGCAAATTGACTACTAATTTCAAAACAGCGTATATATTCGAAAACTATCAATATTATGCTGATAATGCAACAAATAATTATACCTACGGAAAAACAGAAAGTTTAATCGCCAAAGCAGATGTAGGATATATCCTTTTTAAATCAATACACATAAATGGTATTATAGATTATAATAAAACTACAGGTACCGGAAGTGGTTTTGGTACTAATACACGAGAAATAAGTTCGGCTTCCTTACTAATAAAACAAGATATTTCTACAGACTGGAAAAACGAATTTGGTATTCGCAAAGAATTTACAGACAACTATAAATCGCCTGTTCTGTTCTCTATCGGTTCTTCTTATCAATTTGGTGAATTATATAAACTAAAGTTGAATCTTTCACGAAATTTCAGAATTCCAACCTTTAATGATTTGTATTGGGAAGAAGGCGGAAATCGGGATTTAAAACCTGAAAGCTCTTATCAGGCTGAAGTTGGAAATGTTTTTACTTTTAGCAATATTACACTTACCCAGACTTTTTATTACATCAAAATAAAACATTTATTACAATGGGTTCCCGGAAACACTGGTATCTGGACTCCACAAAATACAGATAAGGTAAATAGTTATGGAGCAGAAACTTTATTAAGCTGGAAAAAGCAATTTGGTAAAAACAATTTTGCAGTCAATGCTACCTACGCTCATACCATTTCTGAAGATAGTGACACCAAAAAACAGCTCTTTTTTGTTCCATTTAATAAAGCTACAGCCGCCCTTGCATATTTAAGAAATGGAGTTTCTGCTAATTATCAGTTTTTATATAATGGTTTTGTTTACACCAGAGCAGACAATAATCCAGATGAAATTATAAATGATTATATGGTTTCTAATATCGGAATCGATTATGATTTTAAATTTCTGGAATCTTTCAAACTAGGCTTTCAGGTACTGAATTTATTTAACGAAGCTTATGAAAGTTTGGAAGACAGACCTATGCCGGGCCGTAATTATAATATGTATATAACCTTAAAATTTTAATATAATGAAGTTTAATAAATTATTTTTAATAGCACTTAGTGTTTCTTTATTCGTTTCATGTTCAAATGACGATGACAATTCTAATGAACCTAAAGGAGTGTATGACAACGGTATTTTTATTTTAAATGAAGGAAGTGCGGGCCAGGGAACCGTTTCTTATCTAAGTGATGACTATAGTGCTTTTATCAAAGATGTTTATACAGCCGCTAATGGAGATGATTTACTTGGAAAGTATGCACAAAGTATCTTTTTTAATGGTGACAACGCTTATATCATCGCTGGTGGTTCAAAGGTAATTAATGTAGTGAATAGATATACTTTTAAGCTAGTTGCCAAAATTGATACTGGACTTATGAATCCAAGATATGGAGTCGTTAAAGACGGAAAAGCATATGTAACAAATGCTAACACATACTTTTCTAAGGATAATCCAAATGGAAATACAGATGATTATGTTGCTATAATAGATTTAAAAAGCAATACTTATGAGTCTAAAATTGATTTGAATGCAACTGCCAATCGTTTGGTTTTAGAAAATGAAAAACTATACATAACTGAGCCTTACGGCAGTAATAAATTACTAGTAGTAGACATTGCTAGTAAAAAACTGGAAGAACCTGTAGAGATCGGTTCTGGAGCTGATTCAATTGAAGAAGAAGACGGTTTTCTATATATTTTAAGAAGTCCATTTGGAGGCAGAAGTGAAATTGTGAAAGTAAAATTGTCTGATAAATCAATTTCAAAAGTTACATTTCCAGAGTCTTTAGATGGTGCAGGTTATTTAGATATTGAAAATGATAAAATTTATTACACAGTAGCAAACTCTGTCTACAGCATTAATATTAATGAAACAACTGCTTCTGACACTCCAATCTTAACTGCAGAACCTGTAGCCAATTTATATGGATTTGCGGTTAATAATGATCGTATTTATATTGGTGACAGTGGTAATTATAAAGAAGACAGTAAGGCTTATATTTATGGCTTAAACGGAATACTGCAAAAAGATTTTGTCGTTGGTATAGCACCAAACGGATTTTACTTTAACGACTAAAAAATAATATAATTAGTTAATTTTTTTTTAGAATTTTGTTTTGGACAAAAAAGGCTTTCATATATGAAAGCCTTTTTTATTTAAATCCTGATTCCGGGCGGAAGTAATTCTTTGTATTCCGGATTTTTTTTAATAAACAATACAATTTTTGGATGAATGGGCATCAATTTAAATTTCTTTTCAATGACAATCTCCATGATATTTTTAAGCAACGCATTAATTAAATCCTGATTTTCAAAACCTTCTGGCGTATTGATTTTAGTTAGAAAAATCTTCTTTTCCTGAAATGAATATTCAACTGAAAGCATTCCTTCCGGAACTATGGTTTCAAATTGTCTTGCAAAAGTGT
This sequence comes from uncultured Flavobacterium sp., assembly GCF_946478785.1. The sequence goes on along the minus strand of NZ_CAMLDD010000020.1, from coordinate 85,670 downwards.
TGTCTTTGATTGCCATACTAGTTTCAATAGGTTCCATAATTTGTCATATTTAACAGGTTTAAAACAATATAGATTTTAGAGCGATTGGTTCGATTTAAAATTTTAGAAAAATAATAAACACGAAGACCTGGGACTGCAAAGTTAATCATTTGATTTTCAATATAAAATTATTTTTTAATGACCAGTCTAAATTAACATAGAAATGATTTTGCCTATTATTTATTTTAATAGCTAATTTAAGAGTAAGATTGCTTTGCATATGAGTAAAAAAAGTAATTTTACTTGTAATTAAATTCCTTTTCCAGCAATGAGTAAAATCCCTGTTTATTTTATGCCTGGTTTGGCAGCTAGTCCGGCCATTTTTGAAAGAATCCAATTAGATGAAGCTGTTTTTGAAGTTTGTCTGCTTGAATGGGAAATCCCGCAGCCAAGAGAATCATTATCTGATTATGCACTTCGAATCACAAAAAAAATCAAACATGAGCATCCGGTTTTGATTGGAGTTTCATTTGGAGGAATCTTGGTTCAGGAAGTGGCTAAGCATATAGAAGCCCGAAAAGTTATTATTATTTCGAGTGTTAGAAGTAATTCAGATTTTCCCAGAAGGATGAAAATTGGAAAAACTACAAAAGCCTATAAGCTGATTCCGATGAAGTTGATTTTAAATATCGAGAATCTCGCTAAGTTTTCTTTTGGCGAAAAAATCAATAAGCGTATTAAATTATATGAAAAGTTTCTTGCTGTCAGAGATTTAAATTATCTGCAATGGGCTGTAGAATCTGTGATTTGTTGGGATAGAAATGAAATCGACGAAAAAGTAATCCATATTCACGGTGATCAGGATGATGTTTTTCCTATAAAATATATCAACAGCTGTATTGTTGTAAAAGGCGGAACTCATATTATGATTCTGAATAAATACAAATGGCTGAATGAGAATTTGCCTTCTATTATTTTGGAAGATTAAAAGTTTAAAAATTCCAATTTTTTAAATCCCAAATTCCAAAGGTTTGCGCGTAATGTGTAAGGCAAGTTATTTCGCGCAATCTTGTCATCCCGAGGAACGAGGGATCCCCGTAAGTAACTCCGCAAAGAATCCAATCTTTGTCAAGCTTCTCGCGGAGATTTCTCCCTCCGGTCGAAATGCAAACTATGTATAGAAAACCAAAATCCCAAACTCTTTTGGAATTTGGGATTTTAAGTATTGTAATTTGAAGAAGTTTAAATTTTCTTCATCTGTTCTTTCATCATCGTGATTTGCTCCTTCAGCATTCCTTGTTTGTCTAATTTCTTGGCTTCGTTCAATAAATTAGTTGCTTCCAGTTTTCTTCTGCGTGACATGGCAACTCCGGCAAGGTTTAGTTTTGCTACTGCTAAATCCATATCCATAGACAATCCAAGTTCGATTGCTTTTTTGAAATGTTTTTCTGCCTGGTTAATATTTGTCTGCGATAACATGATCCCGTGAAGGTAATTAAAGTATCCCTGCTGCTTTCTTACCAATGCAGTTTCAGGATTTTTAATGTATGCCAACCATTTTTTAGCACCCTCAAAATCTTGTTTTCTTAATTTAAGGAAAGCCAAAAGAATAAATTCATTTTTGAAGTAAAGGAAAATTGGGATTGCAGTAAGCAAAATAAGAAAAATTCCGTTCCCGATATTGCTCTCTGTAAATTGCCAAACGCCAGCGACTACAAGAAGTCCGGCTAAAATAAGTTTAATATTTTTATGAAACATAATAGGTATATATTTGTAACTGCAAATATAGTAAAATGAATTAAAAATATTTTTATTAAAGTACTTGCCAGAAAAAAAAGTCTTTGTATATTTGCACTCGGTTTTGGAATAACGATATTCAAAAACTAAAAGAAGAAAATAGACACCATTTTAAAGATACAAAGCAATGAGCAAAAGAACATTTCAACCATCGAAAAGAAAAAGAAGAAATAAGCACGGATTTATGGACAGAATGGCTTCTGCGAATGGAAGAAAAGTTCTAGCGCGTAGAAGAGCTAAAGGAAGACATAAATTGACTGTTTCTAGCGAACCTAGACACAAAAAATAATGTTTGTATAAACATACATAAGGCGATTACTTTTTTAGTATCGCCTTTTTTTATACCTTGTCGGTAAAAAAAGCAGTTAAAATTCTGGTTTTTAACAAACTACTGCCAATTTAAATTAAATATAACTACACAATAAAAATAAAATGCCTAAAGACACATCAATAAAATCAGTTTTAATAATAGGTTCTGGACCTATCGTTATTGGTCAAGCTTGTGAATTTGATTATGCAGGATCTCAATCTGCACGTTCTATCCGTGAAGAAGGAATTGAAGTTATCCTAATCAACTCCAATCCAGCAACAATCATGACCGACCCAACTATGGCCGATCATATTTATTTGAAACCATTAACTACAAAATCGATTATTGAAATTCTGAAGGAGCATCCACAAATTGATGCTGTTTTACCTACAATGGGTGGGCAAACAGCCTTAAACTTGTGTCTGGAAGCAGATGAAAAGGGAATCTGGCAGGATTTTGGAGTTCGAATGATTGGTGTTGATGTTAATGCTATCAATATTACTGAAGACAGAGAGCAATTTAAACAGCTTTTGGCGAGAATAAATGTGCCTACTGCACCTGCAAAAACCGCTACTTCTTTCCTTGAAGGAAAAGAAATTGCGCAGGAATTTGGGTTCCCGTTAGTAATCCGTCCTTCTTTTACATTAGGAGGAACCGGAGCAGCTTTTGTTCACAGTAAAGAAGAATTTGACGAAAAACTAACCTATGGATTAGAAATGTCACCAATTCATGAAGTATTGATTGACAAAGCCTTATTAGGATGGAAAGAATATGAATTGGAGCTTTTGAGGGATAAAAACGATAACGTTGTGATTATCTGTTCGATCGAAAATATGGACCCAATGGGAATTCATACCGGAGATTCGATTACAGTTGCACCTGCAATGACTTTATCTGACACTACTTTTCAAAAATTACGTGACTATGCAATCTTGATGATGCGCAGTATCGGAAATTTTGCGGGAGGATGTAATGTACAATTTGCAGTTTCCCCAGACGATAAAGAAGATATCGTAGCGATAGAGATTAATCCTCGTGTATCCCGTTCTTCTGCTTTGGCATCAAAAGCAACTGGATATCCAATTGCTAAAATTGCTTCTAAACTGGCTTTAGGATACAACTTAGATGAATTGCAAAACCAAATTACAAAATCAACTTCGGCGCTTTTTGAACCGACTTTGGATTATGTAATTGTGAAAATACCACGTTGGAACTTCGATAAATTCGAAGGTGCTGACAGAACTTTAGGGCTTCAGATGAAATCTGTTGGTGAAGTGATGGGAATTGGAAGATCTTTCCAGGAAGCATTACACAAAGCGACTCAATCATTAGAAATCAAAAGAAACGGTTTAGGTGCTGACGGAAAAGGATATACGAATTACGAACAAATTATCGAGAAACTGACTTTTGCAAGCTGGGATCGTGTGTTTGTAATTTATGATGCGATTGCAATGGGAATTCCGTTGAGCCGTATTCATGAAATTACAAAAATCGATATGTGGTTCTTAAAACAATATGAAGAACTTTATACTTTAGAAAAAGAAATTTCGAACTATAAAATTTCAAATCTTCCGAAAGAGCTTTTACTTGAAGCGAAACAAAAAGGTTTTGCAGACAGACAAATCGCTCACATGATGAATTGTCTGGAAAGCGAAGTTCACACTTTGCGTATGGATCAAAACATCAACCGTGTATTTAAATTGGTTGATACTTGTGCGGCTGAGTTTAAAGCGCAAACTCCTTATTATTACTCCACTTTCGAAGCTGAAATCGAAAAAGCAAACGGCGAGCGTTATGTAGATAACGAAAGCATTGTAACAGATAAAAAGAAAATCATAGTTCTTGGTTCAGGACCAAACAGAATTGGACAGGGAATTGAGTTTGATTATTCTTGTGTACACGGAGTTTTGGCTGCAAAAGAATGTGGTTACGAAACGATTATGATCAACTGTAATCCGGAAACAGTTTCTACTGATTTTGATACAGCGGATAAATTATACTTCGAGCCTGTTTTCTGGGAACATATTTATGACATTATTCAGCATGAAAAACCAGAAGGTGTTATTGTCCAGTTAGGCGGACAAACAGCTTTAAAATTGGCTGAGAAATTATCTAAATACGGCGTAAAAATCATTGGAACTAGTTTTGATGCACTTGATTTAGCCGAAGACAGAGGGCGTTTTTCTGACTTATTGAGAGAATTGAACATTCCTTTCCCACAATTTGGAATTGCAGAAACTGCTGACGAAGCTTCTGCCCTTGCAGACACTCTTGATTTTCCGTTATTGATTCGTCCTTCTTATGTATTAGGAGGTCAGGGAATGAAAATTGTAATCAACAAAAAAGAATTAGAAGAGCATGTTATCAATTTACTGAAATCGATTCCAGGAAATAAATTATTGCTAGACCATTATTTGGCCGGGGCAATCGAAGCGGAAGCGGATGCGATTTGTGATGCTGATGGAAATGTTTACATCATCGGAATTATGGAACATATCGAACCTTGCGGAGTCCACTCCGGAGACAGTAATGCTACTTTACCCCCTTTTAACTTAGGTGAATTCGTAATGCAGCAAATCAAAGACCATACGGTAAAAATCGCTAAAGCTTTAAAAACGGTAGGTTTAATCAATATTCAGTTTGCGATAAAAGATGATACGGTTTATATTATCGAAGCAAATCCAAGAGCTTCCAGAACGGTACCGTTTATTGCAAAAGCTTACGGAGAACCTTATGTAAACTACGCTACAAAAGTAATGTTAGGTCACAATAAAGTAACTGATTTCGATTTTAATCCACAATTGAAAGGATACGCTATCAAACAGCCGGTTTTCTCTTTCAGCAAATTCCAAAATGTAAATAAAGCATTAGGACCAGAAATGAAATCGACAGGGGAAAGCATCTTGTTTATTGATGATTTGAAAGATGATCAGTTCTACGAATTGTACTCACGAAGAAAAATGTATTTGAGTAAATAATCTCAAGTTCAGATATAAAAAAAAGCTCCAAATTGGAGCTTTTTTTGTTTCAGGCATTTTTCTTAATTTTGATTAAATGACATATTATCCCTTGTGTTTTTTTGCACAGAAATAGCACCAAACAACGCTAATAAAAAGGCAAAAGCATAGAAACCTTTTTCGCTTGGCAAAATAGTAGCATTCCATAATCCAACAACCAGTAAAACAATTGATAAAAGCGTTCCAAACCAGCAAATACCGTAATACATGTCTGTTACAGGAAGATTTTCAAGTCGGTCCCTAACGCTTTTTTGAAGCGAAACCACTGCAAATAACCCAAACATCAGAACGGTAAAATAATACCCTTTTTCATTTAAAAGCATTTCAGCTCTTGTAAGTCCTACTATAAATCCGATTGTCCCTGCTCCAAGAGCTACCCATGATGCCGCTATAAAGGCATTTGATGTTTTTTGTACCATGTTATTTTGTAATCTTTTTTTGGTTAGACAACAAATATAATTAAATTCAGTTTACATTAAAATAAAAACGAAACGAATCTTATACAGTATAATCCTTCAAATAGTTAAACTAAAAAAGCTCCATAAAAGAGCCTTTTTAGTTACTTAAAAATTAAGGTGAATATTATTTAATCAATTCCTGCAAAGGCTTTAATTGCTCCATATCGATTTTTGATTCTTTCAAAACCGACATTAAAGTTATAATGTTATTTGGATTCATATTTTTTCCTAAAACACGAACTACGGCAAAACCATTTTCTTTTCTATTGGCAAAAATCACAAATTCTTCGATGTTCTCATCAGTACCAACAAAACTTACAGAGGCGCCATCTTTTCCGGAACCAACCTTCATTAATTCCTGATATTTAGGATTTTTTAAGATCGCTTTTACTTTAGCCCTCTCTGTTTCAAATTGTGCCTGATTTTTATCATTTGCTTTGAAGGCCAGAATATTCATTTTATCAAACGAATTTAAAGCTTCTGCTTGTTCTGTAGATAATTTTGCCTTGTCAACATTTAAAATATTGGCCGAAACATCAAGTGCAATAAAATCCTTATTTTCTGTATTTTCTACAAAATACTTTTGCAGTGAAGGCTCAGAATTACAACTTATTAAAGTTAGCAATACTAAAAGGGCTGAGGTAAAAACATTAGCTTTCATCTTACTTATTGCCTTTAGAGGCTTTTTTTAAATCTGTACCACCCGGTAATTTCATTTTATCTGTAAGGACAGCAATTTCGTTTAAATCAAAGTTCCCAGTTAAAGACAACAAAACAGTATCTTCATTTTTTGCCCCATCAATAAACATAAATAATTCTTTTATTTTAGTATCGGTGGTACCAGACTTAACGTATATTTTCACATTTCTTCCGCTGTCATTGATACGCATCAGCTCTTCAAGATTTGCAGTTTTAATGTATTTATCTGCAGTAAGTTTCATATCAGCTTCAATTTTTGTGTTTTTAGTGGTAAACACTTTTAAGTTGTCCAATTTTTTAATAAGATGCATGTATTGCTGCGTTTCTTTATCAGAAGCATCAACTTTAACTTTACTCATTATGTCAAACATTTTTTTGTTTACAATTACTGATGTTACGTCATCCTGACCATCAAATTTGTCAAATGCATTTTGGGCATAAAAAGCATGAGTAAAAAAGGCTAAAACCATTGTTATGATGAAATTTTTACTCATACTTTTTTTATTATTTTTTTTGTATTCGTGAATCGTTGATTTCATATGTATGTTATTTAATTATTGTTTAAAAATTTTATTTTTTGATTGCTCGTATTCTTTAATGTATTGTACACTTTCGATACCTACATTAACTTTGTTTGATAATAAAGCCAAAGCTTTTTGCGTTGCAGCCAAAGCTTCTTCAGGATCATCATAGGTCCCTAATTCTGATTGCGATACAACCGAAGTTGTGTTTTCGCTCGTATATAAATAGGTCCCAATTCCCAGTAAAACAACAACAGAAGCAGCAATTGATAACCACGCTACATTTCGTTTCTTAGTTTGTAGTGGTATTTCATGCGTCGTTTTTTGTTCTTTTACCTGAGAGAAATAACCAAAGATTGGCTGATATTGCTTTATATGCTGCGCAACATTTGGTGAAGAAAAGTATTCTTTTAATTCGTTTTCCTCAGCAATATTAGTTTCTCCCTGAAAGTATTTTTCTAATATATTTTCTATTTTATTTAATTCCATAACTGTGTGTATTAACCATTGATTCTCTTATTTTTTTTCTCGCTCTCGAAAGTGCCACTCTAATAGCCGTTTCATTCATGTTGACAATTTTCGCAATTTCATCAAATTCATATTGTTCAACATCGCGTAGCTGAATTAGTATTTGAAGCTGTTCAGGCAGCTCGTTTATTATTTTTTCAACCCATTCTAAACTATCTGCATCTTCAAGTTTTTTATCTAATTGAGGCTCCCGATCAGTAAAATTATTATGTACAATTTTCAGATTACCTGCCCTTTTAGATTTTAATTGGTCCAGACAATAATTTTTTGTCATTGTCATCGCCACAGCTTCGATATTATTATAGCCATCTAAATTGTCTTTTTTGTTCCATAACTTCACCATTACTTCCTGAGTTGCATCTTCAGCCTCTTCAGTACTTGTCAATAATCTTTTTGCCAGACGAAAAACTTTGTCTTTAAAAGGATTTATTAATTCTATAAATACAACTTGGTTCATATCTGGTTATTTATTGATTTGATCAGCCATACATAATTCACATATCCTGTTACTATTTTGTGACCAATTTAGGGCTACATTCTTTTTATAATCAAAGGTGGTGGTTAGTTATATAGTCAAGACGAGACAGTATTATTTTTGTTACAAGAAAATTGAAAAAAATATTGTAAAAAAAAACTGCTTTTTTATTATACTTAAAACTAAAGATACTACTTTTACGTTTATACTATATTGAAACGTTTATCTATGAAAAATATATTTAGAAGTCTAGTTTACTTTCTTTTAATTGCATTTAGTCTGCAATCTTGTAATGACAATGATGATGTTGACACGGAGACGCACAACACTTTAAAAGATTTAGAAATAAAAAATTTCATCTGGAAGGGATTAAATGAGGTCTACTTATGGCAATCCGATGTTCCTAATTTAGATGACAACCGTTTTGCAGGTCCGAATGATTTAGATTCCTTTTTAGAAGGGTATTCAAAACCAGAAGATTTATTTGAGGATTTATTAAACAAGCCGGCAAGTAAGTATCCAAATGGAGGCGCTATCGATCGTTTTAGCTGGATTGTAGACGATTATACTGTTTTAGAACAGGAATTAAATGGTATTACAAAAAACAGCGGTATTGATTTTAGGCTAAGCAGACAAGAAGAAGGATCAGACAATTTGGTTGGTTACATTCGCTATATAATTCCTAATTCAGATGCTTCAAAGAAGGATATCAAACGTGGCGATTTGTTTACTAAAGTTAATGGTACACAGCTTACAGTTTCAAATTATCAAAAATTGTTACTGGATTCAGATAGTTATACTTTAAATTTGGCTAGTTTTAAAGACAACACTTTTGTTGCAAATGGTAAATCGGTATCTCTAACTAAAACCATTTTAGAAGAAAATCCAATCTTAATTACTAAAACCATAACTTCAGGAAATCATAAAATAGGCTATTTAATGTATAATGGTTTTTACAATGAATATGATGATTCCCTGAATCAGTCATTTGCTCAATTAAAATCAGAAGGCGTTACAGATTTAGTATTAGATTTAAGATACAATGGCGGAGGCTCAGTTCGTTCTTCAACACTATTGGCAAGTATGATAACAGGACAATTCGATGGTCAGGTATTTTCTAAAAGACAATATAATACCAAACAAATGACAGGTATAACCAGCGATGAATTAGAATCATTAAATGAAAGATTTACCAACAAAACAAATAGCGGAGCTGCACTGAATAGTTTGAATTTAAATACAGTCTATATTATAACTACTGAAAACACAGCTTCGGCTAGTGAATTGGTTATTAATGGTTTAAAACCATATATTAATGTAATTCAAATTGGGGAAACAACTTTAGGCAAAAATGTTGGCTCTAATACGATTTATGATTCTCCTTCATTATTTTCAAAATCGCAAGTTAATCCAACTCATAAATATGCCATGCAGCCTCTGACTTTCAAAATCGCAAATGCTCAAAATTTTGGGGATTACACAAATGGATTAAATCCAACTTATGCACAAGACGAATATGTAAGCACTTATGGTGTTTTGGGTGATGCATCTGAGCCTTTACTTAACCTTGCTCTTTCTAAAATTACAGGAACTACGGCAAAAAAACTGCAAATTGAGAAAGGATTAGTTCTGCCTTATTTTACTGATTCAAAATCAATGCGCCGTTTTGGAAAAGAAATGTATATAGAAAGTAGTTCTAAAGAGTTTTAAAAAAGGCTAAAGAAATGTACTAATGAAAATGCCCCAAAAGTGATACACTATTTGGGGCATTTTTTATGCAAAGAGAAAAGTTAATGCAATTTTACTTTTCGATTTCTCTCATAGAATCCATCTTTTTATGTGCTAAGAAACCAGCAACATCTTCAAAGTGTTCTTTTACACGTTTATTTCCAAACTCAAAAACCTTTGTAGCTAATCCGTCAAGGAAATCACGGTCGTGAGAAACCAGAATTAATGTCCCATCAAAATCACGCAAAGCATCTTTAATAATGTCTTTGGTTTTCATATCCAAGTGATTCGAAGGCTCATCAAGAATCAATAAATTTACAGGCTCCAACAGTAATTTGATCATTGCCAAACGTGTTTTTTCCCCACCAGAAAGCACTTTTACTTTTTTAGTAATATCATCTCCCTGAAACATAAATGCCCCCAGAATATTTTTAATCTGCGTACGAATGTCCCCAACCGCAATTGCATCAATTGTTTCGAAAATAGTAGCATTTTCATCTAACAAAGAAGCCTGATTTTGGGCAAAATATCCAATTTGTGAATTATGACCGATCTCAACACTTCCTTCATCAATTCCAATCTCCTTCATGATTGCTTTAATCATTGTCGATTTTCCTTCCCCATTCTTCCCAACAAAAGCTACTTTTTGACCTCTCTCAATCACAATATTAGCATCTTTAAAAACTACATGATCTCCATAAGATTTGGAAAGATCTTTCACCACCACAGGATATTGTCCTGAACGCGCTGCCGGAGGAAATTTTAATTTTAATGCGGAGTTATCCACTTCATCAACCTGAACGATAACCAGTTTTTCAAGCATCTTAACACGTGACTGAACGGCATCTGTTTTAGAAAATGTTCCTTTAAAACGATCAATGAAAGCCCTATTGTCAGCAATCATTTTTTGCTGCTCGTCATATGCTTTTTGCTGGTGTACACGACGATCTTTGCGTAATTCTAAATAATGAGAATATTTAGCCTTATAATCGTATATTCTTCCCATTGTAACTTCAATAGTACGGTTTGTAATATTATCTACAAAAGCTCTGTCATGGGAAATTACCACAACTGCTTTTGCCTGATTAATCAAAAACTCTTCTAACCACTGAATACTTTCAATATCCATGTGGTTGGTTGGCTCATCCAGCAAAATTAAATCTGGTTTTTGCAAAAGAATCTTAGCCAATTCAATACGCATTCTCCATCCTCCTGAAAACTCAGATGTCTGACGCGTAAAATCTTCACGCTCAAACCCTAAACCAACTAAAATTTTCTCAACTTCAGCTTCGTAATTTACTTCTTCAATCGCATAATATTTCTCGCTTAAGTCAGAAACCCTTTCGATCAGTTTCATGTAAGCATCACTTTCATAATCTGTACGTACGGTTAATTGTTCGTTGATTTCATCAATTTCGGCTTTCATTTTAAAAACTTCACCAAAAGCTTTTGAAGCTTCTTCCATTACAGTCGAACCGTCTTTAGTCAATAAATGCTGAGGCAAATAAGCAACAACAGCATCTTTTGGAGTCGAAATACTTCCCGTAGAAGGTTTGCTCTGACCTGCAATTATTTTTAAAAGTGTCGATTTTCCCGCACCATTTTTACCCATTAGGGCAATTTTATCATTTTCATTGATAGCAAAAGAAACATCGCTAAATAATGTAGTCCCACCAAAATGAACTGAAATATCGTTAACTGTAATCATTACTTATTGTGAATTTGTTTAATCGGTTAATCGTTTATCTGACAACCTTTTTTCATTGCGCAAAGATAGATTAATTAGATAATTTGGCAATTAGATAACCAGATAATTACAGCTAAAAAAACATCTGGGAAAAGTCAAAAAAAATATCCGATAAAACAATATAGTTTTATCGGATATTTGTACGTTTTGAATATTTATTTTGATGTATCGGGATTGAATTTTTCCCAAATCGGCGCATTATTCACACCAATATCTTTAGGATTAAAAACAGGGTTTTTACCTTCTTTTTTCTGCTTCTCATAATCTTTTAAAGCTGCCAGAGCTGGTTTCTGTAATAAGAAAATAGCCAGAATATTAAACCATGCCATGAGTCCAACCCCTAAATCACCAATATCCCAGGCCAGTTTGGCAGTATTCACACTTCCATAAACAATAATCAAAACCATTACTATTTTTAGAATATGGTTTGCAATTGGTGATTTTAAATTTTTAGTCAAATAGGAAACATTCGTCTCTGCAATATAATAATATGCCAAAATTGTTGTAAAAGCAAAGAAAAATAATGCTACAGCCACAAAGTAAGAGCCAAATCCCGGAAAAACACTATCCATCGCGCTTTGAGTATATCCAGCTCCCGCAGTCACATCATCAACTCCCTGGTACAAAAACTTTGATGCATTTCCTGTTCCAAATGCTGGATTCAGGACATTATACGTTCCGGTAATTAAAATCATAAAACCTGTTGCACTGCAAACTAAAAGTGTATCGATATAAACTGAAAAAGCCTGAACCAAGCCTTGTTTAGTTGGATGCGAAACATTTGCTGCCGCTGCAATATGCGGTGCAGAACCCTGACCAGCTTCATTAGAATAAATTCCACGTTTTACACCCCATTGCACTGCAAGACCAAATACAGCTCCAAATCCAGCTTCCTGATTGAAAGCGCTTTTAAAAATCAATGAAATTACACCAGGCAATTTATCAATATCTACCACTACAATAACAATAGAAGCAAGGATGTAGCCTATTGCCATAAAAGGCACAATCAATTCTGTAAATTTGGCAATCCTCCTTACTCCGCCAAAAACAATCGCCGCAAAAATTATGGCAACACCAATTCCTGTAACCCAAGGATCTAAGTTAAAGGCATTCTGAGCACTTTCTGCAACAGAATTTGCCTGGACACCTGGCAGCAAGACTCCCATAGCAACAGCAGAAACTACTGCAAATAAAATAGCAAACCATTTTATTCCTAACCCTCTTTCAATATAAAAAGCAGGACCTCCACGAAGCAGTCCCTTGTTTTCTTCTTTATAAATTTGCGCTAAAGTTGCCTCAATAAAAGCAGTACTTGCCCCTAAAAATGCCACCATCCACATCCAGAACAATGCTCCTGGACCTCCAAAAGCAATAGCAGTAGCCACACCTGCAATATTTCCTGTCCCTACCCTGCCTGCCAATGACATTGACAGAGCCTGAAAAGAAGATACGCCCGACTCTGAACTTTCCCCATCAAATAACAAACGAAACATTTCTTTGAAATGGCGTACTTGCAAAAACCGGGTTCGTAATGAAAAATAGAGACCTGCTCCAAGACATAAAATGATTAGGGCATTACTCCATACAATGTTATTTAAAAACCCAACAACTTCTTCCATAAATTATTTGTTATTTATAATTATCAAAAATGCAATAAAATTCCCCAAAAGAGAAAAATACGGATAAAACTATAACATCTTAAGAAAAAAAACTAATAGAATTACAGTTAAAAGATAAAAATAAAAAAGCTTAATAAAGATTCGACTCTTTATTAAGCTTTTAAATCATATTAAGATCAAATTTCAATGTTTATCTCATTCCCTTTAGTCTTTTCTCCATTTTTTGGTTTCTTCAAAAACGTGCTCCAATATTGCGGCCTCGGTTTCGTCAAAATCTATATTTCGGCGTCCCATAACCAATTTTGCCGTTTCAAAAGCTTTTTTAGTCAGATAAGTTGTGAATCCGGCGGCACCTCCCCAGGAAAAACTCGGAACAAAATTGCGCGGAAAACCAGATCCAAAAATATTAGTACTCACTCCTACCACAGTTCCTGTATTAAACATTGTATTGATACCGCATTTGCTATGGTCTCCCATCATTAATCCACAAAATTGAAGACCGGTTTTAGCGAAACCTTCTGTTTCATAGCTCCATAATTTAACCTCTTCGTAATTATTTTTCAGGTTTGAATTGTTGCTGTCCGCCCCAATATTGCACCATTCGCCCAAGACAGAATCCCCTAAAAATCCGTCATGGCTTTTGTTTGAATTTTGAAACAGAACGGAGTTTTTAACCTCTCCTCCTATCCTGGATCCCGGACCAACCGTTGTAGCTCCGTAAACTTTAGCATTCAGTTTCACCTGAGCATTCTCGCATAAAGCAAAAGGCCCCCTAATTACTGTTCCTTCCATTATTTCGGCATTCTTGCCTATATATATCGGACCTGTTGAAGCATTTAGCGTCACAAATTCTAATTTTGCACCTTCTTCAATGAATATATTTTCCGGAGCAATAACATTTACACTTTTCGGAATTGGCTGCGATTTTCTGTCTTCTGTCAAAAAATCAAAATCGGCACGAATGGCAGCGTCATTTTTAGAGAAAATATCCCAGGTATGCTCTACCGTCAAACAATCATCCTCATATTGAATAATTTCATACGAATCAAAATCAACTTCCTCCTGATTTTCGGTTGCAAAAAAAGCAATTACATCATCGCCTTTAAAAATCGCCTGATTTTCCTTTAAATCAGAAATCATTTCGGCAAGCGCATCATTTGGCAAATATGCGGCATTTATCATGATATTTTCCTCCATTTCCACCATTGGAAACTTGGCAGACAGATATTCTTCGGTAATAGTTGTTATAGTCGAACCTAAACGTGCTTCCCATTTTTGACGAATTGTCATAATTCCGATTAGGATATCAGCCACGGGTCTTGTAAAAGTAAAAGGTAATAAAGCATTCCGAACGGGACCGTCAAAAAGAATGTAATTCATAAAAATAATAAATTTGGTACTTGTTAAAATCTTGATTTGGTTATCAGGATCAAAGTTACAAATATTTTATTTGTGTCATTTATACTATAATACATATAGCAAATATTTTTACCGCAAAGATTCTCAAGCTTATAACAATCTTGTACATCATATGCAGATATCTGCGCTTTTTGCAGTAAAATTTAAGCATAAAAAAAGCCTTCCGGATTGGAAGGCTTTTATATGAATAAAAACAGCTATTATTTTTTAGCGTGTTTTGCATATTTAGTTTTGAACTTGTCAATACGTCCTGCAGTATCGATAAGTTTAGATTTACCAGTATAAAAAGGGTGAGATGTTCTGGAAATCTCCATTTTTACAACTGGATACTCAACTCCGTCAACTTCAATTGTTTCTTTTGTATCTGCAGTAGATTTAGTGATAAAAACATCATCATTCGACATGTCTTTAAATGCAACTAATCTGTAATTCTCTGGGTGGACTCCTTTTTTCATCTTTTCTTTTTATTTATTGTTTGGAGTATTTTTATTTTGAAGCTTTTTCATGGTTAGAAAAAGGTGTAAACAAAATATACTCTTTTTGTTTTTAAAACTTTTATTATTTTGAGTTTGCAAATTTACAATTCTTTTTTAAAATACAAATGTTTAACCCACTTTTTTTTAGTTAAATTCAGAAAGGTTTTTTATCTTCGAATATATTGGGAATTGCTATATTTGTGGATTAATTTTAAAACATATAGAAATATGATTAATGAAGTTATAAAAAAGAACGGGATTACTTATGGTGTAATGATAGGAATTGCATCAACATTAATTACTGCAACAATATATGCGATTGATTTAAATCTATTTACCGCATGGTGGATGGGATTGTTAGGAATCGTTATAAGCCTTACTATTTCAATCATTTTACTTTCCAAAACTAAGAGAGAACTAAATGGCATTTTCCCATTCAAAGAAGCCTTTACGACTTATTTTATAGCTGCTGTAATTGGAATTTTGATTTCTACTACTTTTAACATTCTGCTGTTTAATGTTATTGATCCTGCTGCGAAAGATACTTTAAGTGAATTAATGATTAAATATACGGTAAACATGATGCAAAAATTTGGATCACCGGCTTCAGTTATTAATGAAACAATTGAAAAAATGAAACTAAGTAATCCATATTCGACTATTGAACTTTTAAAAGGATCCATTTTTGCGATCGTTATCAGTGCTGTTTTCGGATTAATTTTTGCCGCATTTTTTAAAAGCAAAACTACACAAGAATAAAAATATAAATGAATTTATCTATACTTATACCGCTTCTAAACGAAGAGGAATCACTAAAAGAACTCTATTCGTGGATTATTAAGGTGATGCAGTCCAACAATTACTCTTATGAAATCATTTTTGTAGATGATGGCAGTACAGATGATTCCTGGAATATTATTGAAAGTTTTTCTAATGAAAATCCAAATGTAAAAGGGATTCGTTTTATGAAAAACTTTGGGAAATCACAGGCTTTGCATGCTGGTTTTGCCAAAGCAAAAGGCGATGTTATTATTACCATGGATGCCGATTTGCAGGACAGTCCGGATGAGATTCCGGGATTGTACGAAATGATTACAGCCCAGAAATTTGATTTGGTCTCCGGTTGGAAAAAGAAACGATACGACTCTGTTGTTTCAAAAAACCTGCCTTCGAAATTATTTAACTGGGCTGCCAGAAAAACTTCGGGAGTTGAGCTGAATGATTTTAACTGTGGACTAAAGGCCTACAGAAATACAGTTGTAAAAAACATAGAAGTTTCGGGCGAGATGCACCGCTACATTCCGGTATTGGCAAAAAATGCCGGATTTGGTAAAATTGGCGAAAAAGTAGTAATACACCAAGCCCGCAAATATGGGGAAACCAAATTTGGAATGGAACGTTTCATTAACGGATTCCTTGACCTGATTACGATTTGGTTTTTGTCACGATTTGGAAAAAGACCAATGCACTTGTTTGGTTTATTAGGTTCTATTATGTTTATGATTGGATTTTTATTAGCTTTATACTTAGGAATCGACAAATTGTTTATTCATAAAACAAGCCGCCTGATTACAGAAAGACCTCATTTTTACTTATCAATAACAGCCATGATAATTGGAACACAATTGTTTTTGGCAGGTTTTCTGGGTGAGATTATTTTGCGGACTAAAAACAACGAATCACGCTATAAGGTTGCCCGTGAGGTCAATTTTTAACGTAAACCCCTAGCCCTGATGGGAGGGAAAATCCTTTTGTGCCGGGGTTCGGCGCAAAAGATTTGGAAGGACAGCAGGAAATAGCTCCTGAAAATTATTATTTTAAATTTAATTATAAAAAATATACGAATGATGAATATAGCTCCTAACATATTGAATGCTGTAAACGAATGGCTAACACCAACATTTGATAAAGATACGCAAGCTGCTGTTAAAGAATTAATGACTACCTCGCCAAAGGAACTTGAGGAAAGTTTTTATAAAAACCTGGAATTTGGAACCGGAGGAATGCGTGGTGTTATGGGTATCGGAAACAACCGAATCAATAAATATACGCTTGGAAAAAACACTCAGGGTTTATCTGATTATTTACATGAGGTTTTTCCGAATCAACCTTTAAAAGTCGTTATTGCTTATGATTGTCGTCATAACAGCAATACTTTGGCTAAGGTTGTTGCTGATGTTTTTTCTGCAAATGGAATCCAGGTTTATTTGTTTTCAGATTTACGCCCAACTCCGGAATTGTCTTTCGCACTTAAATATTTAGGCTGTCAGTGCGGAATCGTCCTTACTGCATCTCACAATCCACCGGAATATAATGGATATAAAGTATACTGGGAAGATGGAGGACAAATTGTTCCGCCGGAAGATGGTGCTATTATTAAAGTAATCGAAAGTTTAAATTACGATAAAATCAAATTCAACGCAGACGAAAGCCTGATTGAGTATATCGATACCGAAATCGACAAAGCATTTATAGAATCATCTATTGAAAATGCGAGTTTTAATACTCCGGCTGAAGCCAAAGATAATTTACATATTGTATTTACTTCTTTGCATGGAACTTCTATAAAATCAATTCCGGATACTTTATCGCAGGCAGGCTATACGAACGTACATATTGTTCCGGAACAGGCCATTCCTGATGGAAATTTTCCAACAGTAAAATCTCCAAATCCTGAAGAGCCGGAAGCTTTGACAATGGCCTTGGCTTTGGCAGAAAAAACCAATTCGGATATCGTAGTTGGAACTGATCCTGATTGTGACCGTTTAGGTGTTGCTGTTAGAAATAACGAAGGCAAAATGATTTTGCTTAACGGAAACCAAACGATGGTTTTAATGACTTCTTTCCTTTTAAAACAATGGAAAAAAGCAGGCAAAATTAACGGAAAACAATTTGTTGGATCTACCATTGTTTCGACTCCGATGATAATGGAATTAGCAACAAGCTATGGTGTAGAATGCAAAGTTGGCTTAACCGGATTTAAATGGATTGCCAAAATGATTAAGGATTTCCCTGAGCTTGAGTTTATTGGCGGCGGCGAGGAAAGTTTTGGTTTTATGGTTGGCGATGCCGTTCGTGATAAAGATGCTGTAGCGGCCACTCTATTAATATGTGAAGTTGCAGCGCAGGCAAAAGCAGCGGGAAGTTCTGTATACAAAGAACTTTTACAGCTTTATGTTGAAAATGGCTTTTATAAAGAATATCTGGTTTCACTGACCAAAAAAGGAATTGAAGGTTTAGAAGAAATTAATCAGATGATGATTGATTTGCGTAAAAATCCTTTGAAAGAAATCAACGGACAGCGTGTAATTATGGTGGAAGATTATCAGTCATCCGTAGCCTTGAACTTATTGACAGGTGAAGAATCTACGATGGATATGCCAAAATCAAACGTTTTGATTTATTATACCGAAGATGGTTCTAAGATTTGCGCAAGACCAAGCGGAACTGAACCAAAAATAAAATTCTATATTAGTGTAAATGCTGAATTAGAATCGGTTGAAGATTTTGATGCGGCAGAAGCCTTCTTAGATCAAAAAATTCAAAATATCATTGCAGATATGCAATTGAAATAGTAAAATGAGTGACAAAATTGACAGCAATGAGGAGCCTGAAGTATTAAATTCTATTATTGGATTAATAGATCAGACTCGTCATTTTGTTGCCAAAACGGTCAATCAGGAATTAACTTTGTTATATTGGAAAATCGGAAAAACCATTAATGAGGAGATTCTAAAAAATGACAGGGCTGATTATGGAAAGAAAATAATTCCCGCATTAAGCGAAGCTTTAACAAAAAGATATGGGATAGGTTTTAATAAAAGAAATCTACAAAGTTTTGTCAAACTAAACACTACAATTGAAGACTTTACAATTTTGCACACAGTGTGTGCAAAATTGAGTTGGTCTCATATTAGAACTCTAATTTATATCGAAAACAATATAAAACGCGAATTCTACATTCAGATGAGTATTCATGAACGATGGAGTGTACGAACTTTACAGGAACGGATCGACAGTATGCTTTTCGAAAGAACTGCCATTAGCAAAAAACCGGAAGCAACCATCATTAATGACTTAGCTCTTTTAAAAAACGAAAAACAAATTAGCCCTGATTTAACATTTCGCGATCCTTATTTTTTAGATTTCTTAGGATTACATGATAGCTATTCTGAAAAAAATCTAGAAAGTTCGATTCTGGCTCAATTACAAAATTTCATTACTGAAATGGGTAGTGAATTTGCTTTTCTTGCCCGTCAAAAAAGGATAACAATTGATGATGAAGACTTTTATATTGACTTACTTTTCTATCATCGGGGTTTACGGCGTTTGGTGGCCATTGACTTAAAATTAGGGAAATTTAAAGCAGGTTACAAAGGTCAAATGGAATTATATCTACGCTGGTTAGAGAAAAATGAACAAAAAGAAGGGGAAAATAAACCAATTGGATTAATTTTGTGCAGTGAAAAATCTCCTGAACAGATTAACTATTTGATGCTGGACAATGATGAACAAATCAAAGTTTCGGCTTATTTAACTCAATTACCTGAAAAAAAATTATTGCTTGAAAAACTCGAAAGAGCTATAGCTATAGCAGAAAATAACATCCACAAAATAAATGAGTAATTTCAAAAAAATAGTCCCTTTTATATATCCGTATAAAAAATATGCTTACTTAAACATTTTTTTTAATATACTTTATGCGCTTTTCAGTACACTTTCGTTTATGGCATTAATTCCTATGATTCAGGTTTTATTTGACAAAACAAAAAAAAACACTGTAATACCTGTTTATGAAGGAATTACACATTTAAAAGAATATGGGGAGAATTATTTAAGTTATTACATTACAACTCATACAGACGCAAATAATCCTGGCCTTGTGCTTTCGGTTATAGTTGCTATTATTATTTCTATATTTTTATTAAAAAACTTGGCTGATTATCTGGCTATGTTTTTCATCACTTTCTTACGAAATGGTGTTTTAAGAGATATGCGAAATGCCATGTATAAAAAAACACTTGAACTGCCATTGGCTTTTTTTTCTGAGAAAAGAAAAGGAGATGTTATTTCAAGAATTTCTGCAGATGTAAATGAGGTACAAACTTCTTTTTTGGCTATATTGGAGCTTATTGTAAAAGAACCTTTAACGATTATTTTCACAATAATTGCCATGCTAATTATTAGCGCAAAACTCACTCTGTTTGTTTTTGTCTTTATTCCGGTTTCAGGATATATTATTTCATTAATCGGCAAACAGCTTAAAAAGAAATCGAGTAAGGCACAACAGGAACAAGGTACCTTTTTATCCACTATCGAAGAAACCATTGGAGGATTAAAAGTAGTTAAAGGTTATAATTCTGAGAACTATTTTTATACTGTTTTTAAGGACTCAACCGAACGTTTTTTTAAGTTATCAAACAGTATTGGCAACCGTCAAAACTTAGCTTCGCCTGCAAGTGAATTTATGGGAATTCTTGTTATTACCATCCTATTATGGTATGGCGGTCAGATGGTTTTAATTGAAAGAACATTAGACGGGGCATCATTTATTGCTTATATGGGTCTGGCCTATAATATTCTTACACCTGCAAAGTCAATATCTAAAGCATCATACGCTGTAAAAAGAGGAAATGCTGCTGCTGACAGGGTACTGGAAATTTTAAATCAGGAAAACACGATTACATCAAAAACGGATGCTCTTGAAAAGACCTCTTTTGACAACAACATTAGTGTACAAAATATCAACTTTAAATATGAAGATGAAACAGTTTTAAAAGACTTTTCCCTTCAAATTAAAAAAGGCCAAACTGTAGCACTTGTAGGACAGTCAGGAAGCGGAAAAAGTACAATTGCAAATTTATTGACACGTTTTTATGATGTTAATGACGGAACAATCTCTATTGACGGAGTAGACATAAAAGACATGAACCTTCAATCTCTTCGCGGATTAATGGGATTGGTTACTCAGGACAGTATTTTATTTAATGACACTATTAAAGCTAATATTGCATTAGGAAAATTAAATGCAACAGATGACGAAATCATCGAAGCCTTAAAAATCGCCAACGCTTTTGAGTTTGTAAAAGAATTGCCTTTAGGAATTTACACTAACATTGGTGACAGCGGAAATAAATTATCCGGTGGTCAAAAACAACGTTTATCTATTGCACGTGCCGTATTAAAGAATCCTCCAATTATGATTCTGGACGAAGCCACTTCGGCACTGGATACAGAAAGTGAAAAATTTGTCCAGGTAGCACTTGAAAATATGATGCAGAACAGAACTTCGATTGTTATAGCCCACAGACTTTCTACAATTCAGAAAGCGGATATAATTGTCGTGATGCAAAAAGGAAAAATTGTAGAACAAGGAACCCACGACGAATTGATTTCTCACAATGGAACTTATAATAAGCTTGTAACGATGCAATCTTTTGAATCTTAAAATTTCACACTGTAATTAAATAGCTATTCACAGATTAAAGAATTATTAAAACTGTTTTTTAATTTCTTTAATCTGTGTTTATTTTTTAACTTAGATACTAATAACGGCAGAATCGTTTAACTCTTCGAAATGTATCTTAACAATCCCAATATAAAACTGCCTGATCCCGACACAATCATCTGGAAATACTTAGACTTGTCTAAATTTCTTGATTTATTGCTTTCCAGAAAATTATTTATGTCCCGATCTGATAAGTTTGAAGATCAGTATGAAGGCACTTTTAGCGAACCCACATTTGAAGAGATTAAAAAACTTGCGATTGACAATCCTGAATTTTTGAATTATTATAAAACCCATCGTGAAAAAGTAGCAGTCAGCAGCTGGCATATTAATGAGTATGAATCGTTTGCCATGTGGCAGATTTTTACCCAAAACAGCGAAGGATTAGCTATTCAATCTACAATTGGAAGATTACAAAAAGCAGTTAATCCTGAAAAAAATTTCTATCAATATATTGGCGAGGTAAATTACATTGATTATAAGAAAGAATACATTCCGTTTGATGATTCTTTCTTCCCTTTTTTGTTTAAACGAAAAAGTTTTCAATATGAACGCGAAGTCCGCATTATTACAGATACCTCTCAAAGCAATCTAAAATTGAACGATGGTCTTAAGATTAATGTTGATATTGACCAGTTAATTGAAAAAATGTACATTCATCCCAAATCAGAAAACTGGTATAAAAAATTGGTAATTGAATTGGTAGAACGCCTGGGGTTTGGATTTGAAATAGGAAAATCTGATTTGGAAAGTGATATTTTGATTTAATTTTTCACTTCTTAAACATTATTCAAACCGGACTGAAGCCAGCTCTACAACTTGATCAAGCCTACGACATTTTAAGCTTAAATCTTAGTATCTCAGCTATCTTAGAAACTTAAAATTATATTGGTTTATAATTTACAACTTCCCATTTTTTTGAAGCCAGATCAATATAACTATAGTGTAAAACATCGTTTTTATCAAACTGACCATTTTGATTCGTATCTTCAATTGTTCTGAAATACAAACGGTTTTTAGATTCGATTAAACTCCAGTCAACTAATTCCTCCAGATCTGTTGATACTTTAGTGAAATTTCCCCCGCTAATATCACTTAAATAAAGCGTTTTAATATCTCCTGTATCAATTTTACCGTCTTTATTTGTATCTGAATCTGCAAGGGTATACACCATAACTTTGTTTTGTGTTTTATCAGCAATCACTTTTAAATAAGTAGCTGTTAAAATTAAAACCGGTTTTTCAGATAATGGACGAATAGAGTCTGAATCTGTTTTTTGAAATTTCAAATTTTGCAAGTACCCTGTAATTTCAAATTCCCCTAAATTAGAAATCGTAAAACTAACATCATTAACACTGGATGATCCGTAACGTGATTTTGTTCCTTTCTCAAAAACCCTCAAATCCCCTACCGGATGAATTAAATAGTCTGTTCCTTCCATCTGAATTGGCAAATCAGCAATTTCTATCTGAGTAGAATCTGTTTTTGAAATACTTACTTTGTTTGATACATCGTAAGTGACTTTTGGTTTCTTAACTTCCTCACGGCAGCCTGAAAGCAAAATAATTAATACTGAACAAGATATATAGAAGACTTTTTTCATAGCTTAATTTTCTAATTTCATCCAAATATAATCAATAAAATAGAATGTTAGGTCACTGACTTTTAAATTCAGATTTTACAAATGTCTTAAAATTTATAACCTAGCATTCAATTTTAGATTAAAAATCCTTGAAGTCATGTAATTAGGAATTGCATACTGATTTTTAGAATAAGCATCCCTGACCCATGTGTTGGTTATTGCATTTTGATTATTAAAAAGATTGAATATTTCAACTCCTAATGACAACTCTTTAAAGTTTTTTAGCCAAACGGCTTTTGATGCATTATTCTGGTCAATAAAAACTTTGGAAAAACCAACATCAGCCCTTCTGTAATCGTTTAATCTGTTTTGATATAAATAAGGATCAGAATACGAAGGAGAACCTCCCGGTAAACCTGTATTATAAACTAAATTCAAATATAATTTTATGCTGGGAATATTTGGCATATAATCCTGAAACAACATCGCAAATTTTAATCTTTGATCAGTAGGCCTGGAAATATAGCCTTTATTTTCATAATTTTCTTCCGTTTTAAGATAGCCAAAACTAATCCATGATTCTGTTCCCGGAACAAACTCTCCGTTTAACCTAAAGTCCAGTCCTTGTGCATACGCTTTGGCATTATTATCGGCAATATAACGAATACGTACATTATCAATTGAATAAACATTCACATCTGAAAGTGACTTATAATAAACTTCTGTAACCCATTTAAAAGGGCGATTCCACATCTTGAAATTATAATCGTTACTCACCACAAAATGTATCGACTGCTGCGCTTTTACATTCGGATTAACCACTCCATTACTATCACGAAGTTCCCTGTAAAAAGGAGGCTGATAATATAATCCGCCCGAAACCCTGAAAATCATATCCATGTCCCAATCTGGTTTTAAGGCAAATTGTGCACGGGGGCTAAAAACGGTCTGATTTTTACCTTCAACAGCTGCACCTGAAACCTGCCAGCTTTGAAAACGTGCTCCAATGGTATACCAAAATTGGTTAGAACCCAGTTCTGTTTTATTATTCCATTGTGCGTAACCTGAAAATCTGTTTATATCATTAAAATTGGTTGCACGAATATTTTGATACGGTAAAAGCGGTCCTGTATAAGGTTCATAAGGCTGATTGTTTTTTGGAAGATCTAAAATTGGCGGATTTATAGAAAATCCAGCCGAATCAATTACCTCCCACTCCACAATCCTGTCACGAATCGATTCTCTTGTAAACTTCAAGCCAAATTCTAACTGGTTATTGTCTTTCCATTCTTTAAAACCTTTTATCTCGGCATTTGCAATTAAGGCATCCAGATCATTTCGGGCATGATTTAGCTGAGTTCCTATTCCTTTTGTGAAATCAACATCTTCAGGATTTGTAGTTCCGTCAGCATCAACATTTCCTAAACGATATTGTGCCAAAATATCAAAATGTTCCTGTTCAATGGTATGAAAAAGTGATCCGATAAACTTTAAAGTAAAAGTTGGTGATACTTTATAAGTTGTTTTTATGGCTCCAAAATAAGTATCATACTGATCTTTTTCCTGTCCTTCGTAATAAACAGCAAGTGCCATAGGCTGATCAATTGTTCCAAATTTTGTTTCGCGTGTTAATGGCTGATATAAATATTTATTTCTCGAAATATTCCCTAAAAAACTTAATTGCCATTTGCTGGAAATATCATAATTAATATTAGTCTGAATATCTGCAAATGTTGGTGTATAATTAGTTTGTGTATCCTGACTTTTTACGAGCAAACTATTATTGCGATAACGGACACCCGTTACTGCAGACCATTTTTTGTTTTTAGAAACAGCATCGACCGCAAGGCTTCCGCCAAGAAAACTGGCTTCGAGTACAGCCCCAAATTGTGTTGGTTTCCTATAAGTAATATCTAAAACCGAAGAGAGTTTATCACCAAATTTTGACTGGAATCCTCCGGCAGAAAAATCAACATTCTGAACTAAGTCTGTGTTTGTAAAACTCAATCCTTCCTGCTGTCCTGAACGAATCAAAAAAGGACGATACACTTCAATTTCATTTACATAAACCAGATTTTCATCATAATTACCTCCACGGACTGCGTATTGCGTACTCAATTCATTATTTGAATTTACACCAGGCAATGTTTTCAGAATATTTTCAATGCCGGCATTTGCTCCGGGGATCTTCTTAATTGTGGAAGGATTAATAACTGTAATGCCCTGAACACGTTTTTTGTTTTTTGAAGTCACAAAAACTTCTCCCATCTGTTCTTCAGAATTGTTCATGACAGGATTGAATACGAAAGTTTCGTAAGGCTTCAGATTCACTGTCAGGGTCATCATTTTCAATGAAATATGTGTAAAAATCAAAACTGTTTTTTTGTTTGACGGCACGAAAATCTGAAAATAGCCTTTTGCATCAGACTGGGTGGTTTTATCCCCCGCAGAAACATTTACGTCAGCAACCGGACGATTTTCATGATCTAAAACAACACCTTTAACTTTAGCACTCTGCGCAGATGAAACATGACCAATGCATAAAAAAAGGAAAACAATTATTAATTTTAATTTATTCAAACGTTTAGATTTTATTTTTGTTGACTTCTAAAAAAATGAGTTTCAAAGATAGCAGAATTACCTACATTATCAACAACCTCTATTTTTAAATCGTTATCTCCTTCAGCGACAAATACATCATCAAAAACATGTGTTATTTTTTTTGTTTTATTGTCATATTCAAACAAAACCCAATTTCCATTCAAATATCCATTATAAGATTTAATTCCGGATAAATTATCATTAATCGTAAACTGAACAGCTTTAACTCCACTAATCCATTTGCCTTCAATTTGTTTGGTTATTTTTATAGTTGGAGCAATAGTATCTGAAACCAGACCGTATTGCCCTAATGTTTTTGATTTAGCAGTAAAAACATCATTTTTTCTTGTAGTCGAAATATAGCTTTTACTGTTTCCGCTAATTTTTGCAATAAAAAGTTTATCACGTAAAGCTTCAGAATAAGTACTGTCTTTAATGGTTATTGTAAAATTTGAATGCACAGGAACAACATCTTCGTGAATATAAATCCGATTGTTTTTTACATCGAAATTCAAATTGAAATCTTCGTAAAACGTTCCTGCCGGAAAAAAGACTGACATATCATTTTTTTCAAAATTTGAATCCTTATCATGGCGAACCAAATATTTTGAAGTCTCCGGCTCAGCATCTATAATTGGTGTAGCAGAATCGAATTCTAAAGGAACAGTTACAGACCTCAGATTCCCAAAATAATCTGAAACTTCAATTCGATAAGTTGATGCCAAATTAGGTTCTACAGGAACAATACCTCTTAAAGAGTCTGTTTTAATAATACTCAGTGCATAAGGTGTTTTCATAAACAATTTTTGTACACGCTGCCCTGTCCTTTTATATTTTTCATAATCGATCAGCGCATTTATATATCGCATTTCATCAAAAGAATAGGTGTTAAACTGATAATTATATTTTGGATCTCCGTTTAAAAAACCTGTAACATTAAAAACACCATTTTTGTTGTGCGAAACATCATCAAGATCAACAGTATTAATTCCGAAACCTATTTTCCCATTCGCTTTTACCTTTCCTGCTATATAATTTCCGTCTTTTTGAAGTGACAGATTCAGCAATAATGGCTGTTTGGACTGATTTACGGTCGTATTATTCAACGGGTAAACAAATAAGCTTGAAATCGTGGGTTTAGTGTTGTCTATAATATTTTGGTCAAAACCAAAAAACAATGGATTGATAACAAATTCTGTTTCTGTATCACGAAATTCAAAATGCAGGTGCGGTCCCTGAGAAGAGCCGCTGTTTCCCGAAAGTGCTATTATTTGTCCTTTAGTAACCGGAAGTTCATGAGGTTTTGGAAACATTTCAATTTCAAAAGATTTCTCTTTGTAATGTGTTTGCCGGATATATTCCTGAATTGGGCCGACTGCTGTTTGCAAATGCCCGTAAACCGATGTGTAGCCGTTTGGATGCGTAATATAAATACATTTTCCGTTTCCAAAAGTCGAAATTTTTATTCTCGAAACATAGCCATCAGCGACAGCATAGACATTCAGGCCTTCTCTTTGATTAGTTTTTAAATCGAATCCGGCGTGAAAATGATTAGGCCTCAGCTCCCCAAAATTACCGGAAAGCTGCATCGGAATATCCAATGGTGGCCGAAAATAATCCTTTGGGTATTGGGACTGGGCAAAGATAAAATTACAGGCAAATAAAAAAAACAAAGAAAATCTCATAAGTAACATTTTTGCTAAGATAAAAAATTAAGGGGCGAAAACCGAGTATAAAATCCTCAAAAACACAATTCACTGAATTTCATTTATTTGCCTATTTTTAATGCAAAAAAATCGATAAAAAATTGCATTAATAAAAAGGAATACTAACTTTGTAGGATTAAGTAATGAATAGGATTTATAATGAGTGTAATTGCCGAAATAATTGATACTCTTGAATATAAAGTCGAAAAGCTATTTGCAAAATCAAAAGCTTTAGAAAAAAACAATCAGGATTTACGATTAGAACTTAACAAAGCTGTGCAAATTATCCGGAAACAATCTGAAGAAATTGAAGCTTTGAAAAAGCAATATGAAACACTTAAAATAGCCAATTCGTTACTCGGCAGCGACAATAACAAGAGAGAGACAAAGCTTAAAATAAATTCATTAATTCGCGAAATTGATTACTGTATTGCACAACTATCAGATTAGTAAAACATGGACGGAAAGCTTAAAATTAAAATATCAGTTGCAGACCGCGTTTACCCATTAACGGTAGAACCCGCTCAGGAAGAAGGACTTAGAAGTGCTTCTAAAAAAATTGATGCCATGATTAAGCAATTCGAAGAAAATTATGCAGTTCGCGACAAACAAGATGTACTGGCTATGTGTGCCCTGCAATTTGCGTCACAAGTAGAACAAAAACAGATTGATAACGCTATTGATGGCGAAGAAACCATCGAAAGAATTAAAAGATTAAATACGCTATTAGATCAATATCTCGAAAATTAAACGTTCTTTACATAAACTAAGATACTGCCTACATTAGTTCACAATTGGTAAACTCAACACTAACAAATTAGAATGAGCAAATCGTCGCTACTATAGTATGCCATGCTTCGGCTTGGAAACTTGAACAGTGAGTTAGCTCAAAACTTGTCTTTACGAGTTTATTCAAGCAATTAATGTAGGCTTTTTTTATATATAAATTTTAACAAACATGGACATTATAACGATCATTATTTCAGGTATTATAGGGATTGCAGCTGGTTTTGCAATCGCTAAAATTATCGAAAAAAGCAATATTTCTAACTTAATCAAAAACGCAAAAAAAGAAGCAGCCTCTATTCTAAAAGATGCTAATTTAGAAGCCGAAAACATTAAAAAAGATAAAATTCTTCAGGCAAAAGAAAAATTTATTGAATTAAAATCAGAGCATGAACAGGTGATTTTGGCTAGAGATAAAAAAGTAGCCGAAGTTGAAAAAAGAGTTAGAGACAAGGAGTCTCAAGTTTCAAACGAACTTTCAAAAGCCAAAAAAGTAAATGATGATTTTGAAGCGAAAACGCTTGAATACGAAAACAAAATAGAGGTTTTAGATAAAAAACAAGCTGAAGTAGAAAAATTGCACAAAAGCCAATTACAGCAATTGGAAGTAATTTCAGGACTTTCTGCAGAAGAAGCAAAAGAACAATTAGTGGAAGGTTTAAAAGCTGAAGCTAAAAGCAAAGCAATGTCCCATATTCAGGAAACTATTGAAGAGGCTAAACTTACAGCACAACAAGAAGCTAAGAAAATTATCATTAACACCATTCAGAGAGTTGGAACAGAAGAAGCAGTTGAAAATTGTGTTTCTGTTTTCAATATTGAGTCTGATGATGTAAAAGGTAGAATTATTGGTCGTGAAGGACGTAATATTAGAGCTCTTGAAGCTGCAACCGGAGTTGAAATCATTGTTGATGACACACCTGAAGCCATCATTCTTTCCTGCTTTGATCCTGTCCGCAGAGAAATTGCCCGTCTGGCATTACACAAATTAGTTACTGACGGACGTATTCACCCAGCGAGAATTGAGGAAGTTGTTGCCAAAACGGCGAAACAAATCGATGATGAAATTATTGAAGTTGGTAAACGTACCGTTATCGATTTAGGAATCCACGGATTACACCCAGAGTTGATAAAAGTAGTAGGAAGAATGAAATACCGTTCATCGTACGGACAAAACTTATTGCAACACTCAAGAGAGGTTTCTAAACTTTGTGGTATCATGGCAGCCGAATTAGGCTTAAACGTAAAACTAGCTAAAAGAGCAGGTTTACTTCATGATATTGGTAAAGTTCCGGATACTGAGAGTGATTTGCCTCACGCATTGTTAGGTATGCAATGGGCTGAGAAGTATGGTGAAAAAGAAGAGGTTTGCAACGCAATTGGAGCTCACCACGACGAGATTGAGATGAAATCATTATTATCTCCAATTATTCAGGTTTGTGATGCTATTTCTGGAGCGAGACCGGGCGCAAGACGTCAGGTTTTGGATTCTTACATCCAGCGTTTGAAAGATCTTGAAGAAGTTGCTTACGGATTCAGCGGAGTTAAAAATGCTTATGCAATCCAGGCAGGTAGAGAACTTCGTGTAATTGTAGAAAGTGAAAAAGTATCTGATGACAATGCAGCGAATTTATCTTTCGAGATTTCACAAAAAATCCAAACAGAAATGACTTATCCCGGTCAGGTTAAAGTGACAGTTATTCGTGAAACCAGAGCAGTAAATATTGCTAAATAATTCTGAAAATATATATCATAAAAAAAACTTCTCATCGCTGAGAAGTTTTTTTTGTTTCTAACAATATCTAAAAACCCATCCAAACCGTAAAAAGAGAAACCTATTAACAGATTATCACACAGCATGTTGTTATTTACTACTGTAACTACAGTTGCACAAGAAAAAAAATGATGTTCAAAAGGCAAAAGCGGCAGAAAAAGCCAAAAAAGAAGCTGATCTTCAATAGAAGCATTCAAAATAAGTGGATAAATGATTTGTAAAAGTAGTTTTTAATTTTTTACATAAAAAAGCCAAACACTATGTGCGCCTGGCCTTTTCTAAAAATTAGAATGCTGCTAATAGGTATATTCAACTATTAGAACATCTCCGTTTTTATGTATAGTTGCTTTAGTAGGATATCCATTTTTATTATAAACATAATCTATTTTTATGTACAATCTTGTTTCTGTTGATGAATAATAAATACTTTGTGTAGCATTATTATTCAACGAGATCAAATCACTAATTGGCCAAAACCCCCCGTTACTATCAACTAATAATAGATTCAATCCTAAAATATTTTTGAAAGGACTGTTTTTAGAATCGTATACGTATTCAAATGTATAAGGATCAGTTGGCGAATATGTTCTATATAATTTAACCAAATTTCCGTTTACTAAAGTAAGCACAGTTGTCCCCATTTTACTCTCTACTAAAGTTGTGGTGTTAATATCGTATTTATCTTCTGTTATAGTTCCATCAGAATTATAGGTATATACCTTCTTTTCTTTGGTCGGGGCTAAAGAAGTATAAGTAGCCATTGCCAATTTATTATTGGCATAGGTATAGGTCTTTTCATATTGTACGTTTTTAACACCTACAATTACATTTCCATCATAAGTATAATCAGTTTTAATATTTTCATGTGTAACACTTACTAGCTTATTTCCATTATAAACAAATGTGTAAAGATAACCCACGGGATTAGTTGGAGTCGTATATTTTATTGTTTTGGGCAAAATATATTTTGTGATACCTGACGAATCATTGTCATTGTTAGAGCAAGAAGTAAGCACCAACAATGAGGCGCTGAATAAATAAAGTAATTTTTTCATGCGTTTTGTTTTATATAATTAATCGCAACAAATAGAATGAAAAAAAACTACAAACAATTAAAAAAACAAACTTTTTTAGTGATTTGGTGTAAATCAATTAACCAATCTTATATGTTAACATTAATTAGAATACGGATATTTTTTAGGAATCGAATCTCTTTTTAATAAAAATGAAGCATC
The DNA here is from genome assembly GCF_946478785.1 of uncultured Flavobacterium sp. The sequence goes on along the minus strand of NZ_CAMLDD010000020.1, from coordinate 54,705 downwards.
TCATCTCCTTTTGATAAAAATAAGTTTAAATTTACACTATGATTTCAGGGAAGTAATGGTCCTTAGAATTCCAATAAAAAGAATCTTTAATATTTCTTCACAACTGTTTGTATTGATTATTTACAATTCATCGTTAAAGACAATTTTAAAGGTTGTGCCTATCCCAACTTCACTTCCCACAAATACCTTTCCTTTCATAGCCTCTATTTGGTTTTTAGTGATATGCAAACCGATTCCGCGTGCATCTTTATGTTTATGAAAAGTTTTATACATCCCAAATAACAAGCCGCCATATTTTTCTAAATCTATCCCTAAACCATTGTCTATAATTTTTAATGCTTTACTGCCATCTTCTTCTATACTATAATCAAAAACAATAACAGCGTTTCTTTCGGGGTGTGAATATCTGATTGCATTTGTTGTAAAATTCAACAAAACACTTTCGAGATAAGCAGGATTAAAATTTATCATTAAATACTCCGGAACATTATTTATAATCTCTGCCTTGGATTCAGAATTAAAATCTTTGATTGTTGAAATCGTTTTATTGATGTACTCCCACAAATTGAGAGGCTTGACAATCATATTGATATTATTCTGAATCTGAACAATTTGATTTAAATTTAAAATAGTATCATTCAAATCATTAGAAACAGTCTTTAGATGCATCAACATCTCTGTAATCGTTTCTTTTTTTTCATCAATATCAATAAAATCCAATATCGCTTTAATATTTCCGGCCTGTGTGCTTAAATTATGCGAAACGATATGAGAAAAATTTAGCAGCCTGCTATTTTGCTCACTATACAATTTCATTGTTTTTATAAGTTCCAGCTCCTTTTCTTTCTGGGCAGAAATATCGGTATGGGTCCCGATAACACGCAAAGGTTTCCCGTTTTCGTCGCGTTCAATAACCTTCCCCCTGTCCAAAATCCATTTATAATTTCCGCTAGAGGTCATTACCCGATGATAATTTTCATAATAAGGAGTTTTATTATCAAAATGATCCTGTATATCTGAATAATATTTTGGCAGATCATCAGGATGTACAATTTGATCCCAACGCTCAGGATCGTCAAATACATCTGCAGATTCAAGTTCTAAAATTTTCAGGGACAAAGAAGAATAAAAGACTTTATTAGTTAGCATATTCCAGTCCCAAATACCGGCTGTAGAAGCTTCTAAGGCAAACTGAAACCGCTCTTCGGAAATACGGAGTTTCAATTCTTTATCTTTTAAATTGGTAATATCAGAAAGATGCCCAAAAAAACTCACTTTGCCCTCAGAAGACAATTCGGATTTAGATGAAATCCTAAACCACCTCAACCCCTTTTCAGGCAATATTCCCCTAAACTCAACCTCCCATCTGGAAACTTGCTTTTTAGCTCTTATAAACGTCTGAAAAAATAATTCACGATCTGAAGGATGAATTCTTTCAGAAATAGCAGATTTAATGTCATTTAGAAAGTCGCCATAACTTAATTCAAATATTTCTTCAATTGATTTACTAAATAATGGAAATGAATAGTTATTATCAGTGTCGATTATAATCTGAAAAATCAAATCGGGAATTTCGGCAAACAATTTTTTATAAAAATCATTCACATTATTACAATCTTCATTTTCATATAAATCAAAAACCATAATTTTTAATGCGGATAAGTTAACACTAATAACACAGACCTATTTCTTAAATTATTCTCTGCAAAGCATTTGTTTTTTTAAGAAAGGTAGTGTTAATAACTTATTTTTTCCAAAAAAATTATCTTCGGGGATGAAAATTATGCATTACCTCTTTTAAAAAACTTCGGTCTAAATGAACATAGATTTCCGTGGTCGTTATCGATTCATGTCCGAGCATGAGTTGTATGGAGCGTAAATCGGCACCATTTTCTAAAAGATGCGTCGCAAAAGAATGCCTTAAAGTATGCGGACTTATATTTTTGTTCATGCCAATTTTTACTGCGAGATCTTTAATAATAGTAAAAATCATGGCTCGTGTAAGCTGATTGCCTCTGCGGTTCAGGAACAAAGTATCTTCATATCCTTTTTTTATATTTAAATGAACCCGAACTTCTTTCTGATAAATTTCAATATATTTTTGAGTTAAATTACCAATAGGCACAAAACGTTCCTTGTTCCCTTTCCCGGTGATTTTTATAAATCCTTCCTCAAAAAACAAATCTGAAATTTTTAAGGACACCAATTCCGAAACACGAAGTCCACAGCCATACAAAGTTTCCAGCATAGCCCTGTTTCTCTCGCCTTCGTTTGAACTTAAATCTATAGCTGCAATCAGATTATCAATCTCTTCAACAGATAATGTATCCGGCAATTTACGTCCTGTTTTAGGGGTTTCAATTAGTTCCAGCGGATTATCAGTTCGATAATCTTCAAAAACCAGATAATTAAAAAAACTTTTTAGACCCGAAATAATTCTCGCCTGAGAACGTGGTTTAACTTCTTTTGAAACCGAATAAATAAATTGCTGAACAGTTTCATCTGAAATTTTTATTGGAGAAATATCTATTTGATTATTTTCTAAAAAAAGACATAACCGTTCAATATCTAAACCATAATTTTCGATGGTATTTTTAGACAAGCCCCTTTCTATCCGCAAATAGGATTGGTAATCTTTTATAAACGTATTCCATTTCATAAATGCAAAGTAAAACTTTTTTAGGCATAAAAAAACCTTCCGGCTAGGGAAGGTTTTGAATATGAAGTTTAATTACAAATTAGAATTTGTAAGTTAAACCAAAATTAGGCTCAGTAAAGAAGTTATTGAAAACATTAAAGTTTGCTTCAAATGAAGAGGTCGCTTCAAAATCTTCAACTTTATCACTTCTGTATGCCAAGATATTTGTCAATCCAAAATTGATTGCAAAGCTATCAGATATGAAATAATTAATTCCTAAACCAGCATTAAATCTAACACCTGTAGCCTTAATTTCAGCATCGTCTAATCCTTCTTTAGTACTACCAAATCCAACTCCAGCTTCAGCATAAGTTTTGAATCTTTGTCCAAGATCTAAGAAATAATAACGACCGAAAACACCAGCATTGAAGTTTGATTCCTTTTCAACATCTGTTCCATCCACTTCTGTTTTTGCAGAACCAACTCCTAACTCTACCCCAACAGCAAATTTATCTGTTAAAAAATATCCAGCTTTTGGATTAAATTGAAATCCACTAGTTTTAGTGTCATCATTTTTGTCATTTGTTGATTGGAATCCCAAGTTACCTTCTAAAAGAATATTTCCTTGAGAAAATCCAAAAGATCTTGATTCAGAATCTTGTGCATTTGCAAATCCAAATGCTAAAACAGCAACCATTGATAAAACAATTTTTTTCATTTTTTTTTAAATTATAATTAAATTAATGGCAGCAAATCTATGTCATTTCCCTTTTATAAACCAAACAAATTTGTAAAAAAAATACGATGAATTGTTAAATGGTATTCAAGATACTAACAGCCAAATAATTAAGAAAGTGAGCATAAAAAAAACCCTCCGGTTAGGGAAGGTTTTTAAGAAAATATTTTTTTCAGATATTAGAAATGCAATGCAAATCCAACATTGAATTGGAAAGCACTTTCATAAAAATCATCATTTAATGAATGATTGTAACGAACTCCTGGCTCAATAGAAACATTTGATCCTAAAAAGATAGCATAACCACCTTGAATTCCAACATAAGAAGGATTCTCATCCCTATCTTTAATATCTACTCCGTTGTAAGAAAGCTCAACTGGAAATTTATTTGCTACATAATATTTTGCACCAACTTTGTATGCAAGAGTAGTGTTTTCAATATCACCACCATCATCTCCATAACCTAAACCTAATTTTACAGCTAAATTATCAGCAACAAAATAACCACCTTCAGCTCCAATGTTATAAGCAGTATTACCATCCTCAGACCATAATCCAAATGAAGTATTTCCTGTTCCAGCACCAAAACCAGTGTTTGCTTCAATTAACCATTTCCCTTTAACAGTTTGTTCTTGTGCATTTGCAAATCCAAATGCTAAAATCGCAACGATTGATAAGATAATTTTTTTCATTTTTTTTTTGATAAATTAATATTATATTAGTAAGACAAATCTATATTAATAAACATCAATAAACCAAATAATAATATCAAATAATTCGTTTATTAAGTTACAAAAATCTTGTTAAAATAATCAAAAATCTAATTATCAAAGTATTACATATTTTAAAATCACTAAAAACCGTTAGAAGAAAAGACTTTAGATTATTAGTAAAATTCTTTCATACATTTATAATTCAAGCCTTTTTCTTATAAATTTATACTTGATGGGAATCATGAAACAACATATACAATAAATATAAAAATTAAGAGTTTTTATTTGTATTATTTTGCTTTAATAAAATCTTAAAATTAACATTATGAAAAAAATAATTTTAGCTGCCCTATTATTTATCGCAGCATCGACAACAAGTGAGGCACAATTAGTAAAATTTGGAGTTAAAGCAGGGGTTAACTTTGCCAACCAGACAGGAGATGCTAGTTTTGAAGGCATTGAACTGGATAAAGAAGGAATAACAAGCTACCATGCAGGACTTGTTGCAGAAATCAAATTATTAGACAGATTCGCTATCCAGCCTGAACTTTTGTATTCAACGCAAGGAGCAACATACAAAAATGCAGTGACTGAATTTAAAAATGAATTAGGTTATTTGTCCATTCCTGTAATGGCTAAGTTTTATTTAACAGACTCTTTTAGTCTTGAAGTTGGTCCTCAGGCTTCGTTTTTACTAAGTGAAAAAAATGATTTCGATGTAGAAAATGGTGAAACTTTCGAATTTGGTGTGAATGCCGGTTTAGGATTTAAGATTACAGAAAACTTTTTCGTACAGGGTCGTTATGGTTTAGGATTGACAGAAGCTTCAAAAGATGCGGATGTTAAAAATTCTACTGTACAGTTATCAGTCGGATTCTTATTCTAAAATAATATCACATACTTTTATAAAAACCGTTCTGTTAATTAGAACGGTTTTTTTATTTTTACCAAGTTCAATGGCAAATATCAAAAATCAATTGCAATGTCAATGCCAAAAAAACATTAATACAAAAAGGCACATAGAAAACAATATACCTTATATGAAAATCGCTATCATTAACGGACCCAATTTAAATCTTTTAGGAAAAAGAGAACCCGAAGTTTACGGAAGCCAGACTTTTGAAGATTATTTTGAAAGACTGGAGCATAAATTTCCTAATATTGAACTTTCCTATTACCAAAGCAATATTGAAGGCGAATTGATTGGAAAAATTCAGGAAGTTGGTTTTACATTTGATGGAATTATTTTAAATGCTGGTGCTTATACACATACCTCAATTGGTCTTGGAGATGCTATTAAAGCCGTAACCACTCCTGTTATCGAGGTGCATATTTCTAATACTTATGCGCGTGAAAGTTTCAGGCATCAATCATATCTATCAGGAAATGCGAAAGGTGTCATTTTAGGTTTTGGATTAAAAAGTTATGAATTAGCCATTCAGTCATTTCTGTAATCTGTTATTTAACAAATTATTAATACCCCCGCTTTTAACTTATTTTATTTTTGTGAGAGAAAAAACTTTCATGAAAAACTATACCTTATTTGCCTTTTTATTTTTTTCTATTTCAAACTTTGCCCAAATCAAAGGAACTATAACTGATGAAAAAGGAAATCCTTTGCCGTTTGTTTCTGTAATTGAGGAGAATACTTATACGAGTACAACATCAAATGAACAGGGAAAATACCAGCTCAATGTAAAAGAAGTTGGCAAGAACAAAATAACCTTTCAGTATTTAGGTTTTAAAACTCAAAAAGCCGCAGTCTCATCAGAATCTAAAACGGTTCTTTTGGATGTAAAAATGCTGGAAGAGAGTTTTGCTTTGAACGAAGTTATCATTGACAAAAAAAACAATCCTGCTAACGCAATTATAAAAAACGCAATTGCAAACAAAAAAGAAAATTCAGCAAAGACAGCACGTTTTACTGCTGACTTTTATTCGAAAGGGATGTTTAAAGTCAAAGATCTACCAAAGAAAATCCTTGGGCAAAAAGTTGATCTTGGCGAAGACATGGCATCCAATTTAGATTCAACCGGAACCGGAATTTTATATTTATCTGAAACTATTTCGAAAATTACCTTTGAAAAACCCGATAAACTAAAAGAGAAAATCATTGCATCGAAAATCTCCGGGAACAATAATGGTTTCAGTTATAATACAGCCAGCTTATCGACTTATGATTTTTATGAAAATACATTGGATTTTGATGTAAAACTCATTTCCCCTATTGCTGATAATGCTTTCAACTACTACAAATACAAACTTGAGGGAACTTTTTTTGACGATAACAACCAACAAATCAATAAAATTAAGGTAACGCCAAAACGAGACAAAGAACCCGTTTTTGAAGGTTACATTTATATTGTAGAAGATAGTTTTGCTATTTACGCTATAGATCTAGACATTAAAGGTTATCGTATGAAAAATGAATTTACTGAAATCATGACTTTAAAACAGAGCTTCAGTTATAATTCCAAGGATAAAATCTGGTCTAAAAATGCGCAGACACTTTCGTTTAACGCTGGTGCTTTCGGAATTAAATTCTCCGGAAATTTTAATTATGTCTATTCCAATTATAATTTTCCGGATTCCTTTGCAAAGAAAACTTTTGGAAATGAAATTGTTGCTTTTGAAGCCAATGCTAATAAAAAAGACGATGCTTTTTGGAATGAAATCCGCCCCATTCCTCTTACTATTGAAGAAAGTACTGATTATACCAAAAAAGATAGTTTACTGACTATTAGAAAATCTCAAAAATACCTGGATTCTGTAGATGCAAAACATAATAAGTTTAAAGTATGGGATATTTTAATGGGTTATAATTATAAAAACAGTTCAAGGAAATATTCATTTGGATATGAAGGCTTATTGAATTTAGGTTCTTTAAGTTTTAATACTGTACAGGGATTTAATTTTGATTCGGGTTTTTCATTCAGAAAATGGAATGACGAAAAAGGGAAAAATACTTCTGTAAGCACCACTTTTAATTATGGTTTTTCAGATGAGCGTTTTAGAGCTACCGGAAACTTTGCTCATCAATTCAACAATATCAATTACGCTCAAGTAAACCTTTCATGAGGAACAAAAACAGCTCAGTTTAATGGAGCTTCACCCATCACTAAATTTGTCAATTCTGTTAGCTCTTTATTTTTTAAAGACAATTACATGAAGTTATATAATTTGGAATTTGCTCAAATCAATTATTCACAAAATGTCGCAAACGGAATTAATTTGAATGCCAGAGTAGCGTATGAACAACGAAAACCTCTTTTTAATGCTACCGATTATTCTGTCTTTAAAAAGAATGATGTGTATTCTTCTAACAATCCTTTGGCCCCGGATGATTATACAACTCTGTCATTTGACCGCCATCACTTATTTAAAACCGCTTTGAATGCCAGAATTAATTTTGGAAACAAATACATTTCAAGACCTGATGGAAAGTTTAATATTAACAATGACAAATATCCAACCATCTTTTTAGCTATTGAAAAAGCATTTGCCGCTAATGAAAAAAAATATGAATTTGAACGTTTAAGCGCTTCCTTATTTTACGATTTATCATTAGGAAACAAGGGAATCACAGGAATTAATTTAAAAGCCGGTAAATTCTTTAATGCCGAAAACATTTCTTTTATCGATTATAAACACTTTAACGGAAACCAAACTCATATCGGAACGAGCAGCAGGTATCTGAATGTATTTAATTTAATGCCTTATTACTCAAACAGCACTAATGACCGTTACTTTGAAACGCATTTGGAATATAATGATACCGGATTTATCATGAATAAAATCCCTGTTTTGAATCTTTTAAAATCCACAATGAATATTGGCTTTCATGCTTTGGCATTACCTGACAGAAATCCGTTCACAGAATTTACAGTTGGGTTAGACAATTTAGGTTTTGGCAAGTTTAAATTGTTTCGGGTAGATTATGTACACTCTTACCAAAGCGGCATCCAGCAAAATGGTGTTGTGTTCGGACTGAAGATTTTGAATGTATTGGATTAGATTCAGGTAGTAAATCCACAATATTGTCATTTCGACGAAAGGAGAAATCACTGAGGTAGAGAGATTTTCTACATTGCTAATGTGAGTTTCTTGTGTGACTTCTCCTTCGTCGAAGTGACAAAAATGAGACCCAATAACTAAAACTAAATTATGCTTAATCCGAAAAAAGGCTTTCATAGTTATTATGTTTACATTTTAACCAATAAATATCGTTCTACTTTTTATATTGGAGTCACTAATAATTTAAAAATCAGACTTCAACAGCATAAAGATAATTTAGAAACTGGTAATAAAACTTTTGCCTCAAAATATGGGATCGAATTCTTAATTTATTATGAAAAATTTGTTTGGGTACAGGAAGCAATAGCCAGGGAAAAAGAATTAAAAAAATGGAGAAGAGAAAAGAAACTGTTTTTAATTCAAGGATTTAATTCTGAATTTGAGTTTTTAAATTATCATTTTGAATAAAAGAATACGGAATGTCTCTCCCTCAGTGACTTCTCCTTCGTCGAAGTGACAAAATACTAGGCCTAACTTACATGAAATTGCGTTAGGGATAGAAGCGATATCCTTTTTATTTTTCTTTAAAAATAAAAAGATATAGCGGATAGCCCGGCCGGAGGCAACGCCCAAAAAATCCTTTTTCTATTTAAAGAATAACGGATTCAATTAGTACCAATAAAGAGAACTTAGAATCTTAGCCCCTTAGAATCTCAGAATCTTTTTTCTCAATGATAATCATCGGGTTCTATATGAATCAAAACATTTCCTAACTGTGGAATTTTTTCTTTTAAAGTATCTTGTAATTTGTGCGATAAATCATGCCCTTCTTTTACCGAAATTTTGGCAGAAACAATGGCATGAAGATCGACATGGTAACGCATTCCGGCTTTGCGGATAAAGCATTTCTCGGTCCCCAGAATGCCTTGAACTGATAGTGCTTTTACTCTAATTTCTTCAACCAAATCATCATTTAAATGTTCATCCATGATTTCACCCAGTGCAGGCCTGAAAATTTTGTAGCTGTTGTATAAGATAAAAAAAGCAGCGAAAAGTGCCGCCCAGTCATCTGCTGATTCGTAGCCTTTTCCCATGAACAAGGCAATCGAAATTCCGATGAAGGCTGCAACAGATGTAATTGCATCGCTTCGATGATGCCAGGCATCTGCAGCCAGAGCCGAACTTTTTATTTGTTTACTTCGTTTCATTACCAATCGAAAAGAATACTCTTTCCAGATAATAATAGCACCTAGAACATATAATGTCCAGGATTTAGGTAAATCGTGTGAAGTATTAATATTCGCAATACTTTCGTAACCAATAATTGTTGCGGAGGTAATTAAAAAACCTACAATCAAAAAAGTTATTAAAGGTTCTGCACGACCGTGACCGTAAGGATGATTTTCATCGGCAGGTTTATTCGAATATTTGATTCCGAATAGCACCAAACAGGATGAAAATATATCCGTAGTCGATTCAATCGCATCTGCAATTAAGGCGTAAGAATTGCCAAAAAAACCTGCCAAGCCTTTTATGAGGGCTAAGCAGGTGTTTCCGGCTATGCTAAAATAAGTAGCTTTTATAGCTTTTTGTTCATTTGTCATTTAGACTATTTTTGAACTATTTTTTTGCCACGAATTTCACTAATTACACTAATACCAAGATTGTGTTTTATTGCAATATTTAAAATTTGTGAAATTCGTGGCTAACTTTTACTCTCTCACAATTTTTGCTCCAATTGCTCTTAAACGCTCGTCGATACGCTCGTATCCACGATCGATTTGTTCTATATTTTGAATGGTGCTTGTCCCTTTTCCGGAAAGTGCTGCGATCAATAATGAGATTCCGGCACGGATATCCGGAGAAGACATTGTTGTTGCTTTTAGCTGAGATTCAAAATTATGCCCCATAACCACCGCTCTGTGCGGATCGCATAACATGATTTTTGCTCCCATATCGATTAATTTGTCTACGAAAAACAAACGGCTTTCGAACATTTTCTGGTGAATCAAAACATCGCCTTTTGCCTGTGTCGCTACAACCAAAACAATACTCAATAAGTCAGGTGTAAATCCTGGCCATGGAGCATCTGCAATGGTTAAAATAGAACCATCAATATCGGTTTTTACTTCGTATCCGTCTTTGTGAGCCGGAATATAAATATCATCTCCGCGTTTTTCAATTGTAATTCCTAGTTTTCTAAATGTATTCGGAATCAAACCTAAGTTTTCCCAACTTACATTTTTGATTGTGATTTCACTTTTTGTCATAGCAGCAAGACCAATCCATGAACCAATTTCGATCATATCCGGAAGGATTCTGTGTTCACAACCTGTAAGGCTTTCAACCCCTTCGATAGTCAATAAATTTGAACCTACGCCGGTAATTTTAGCTCCCATTGAGTTCAGCATTTTGCATAATTGCTGTAAATAGGGTTCACAGGCAGCGTTGTAAACTGTAGTTTTTCCTTTTGCCAAAACAGCAGCCATCACGATATTTGCTGTTCCGGTTACAGAGGCTTCATCAAGTAACATATCCGTTCCCTGAAGGCCTTCTGCAGGAGTTTCTACTCCGTAAAAGTGATCTTCTCTGTTGTATCTGAATTTTGCTCCAAGATTAATAAAACCTTCAAAGTGTGTATCTAATCTGCGACGGCCGATTTTGTCTCCACCCGGTTTTGGAATATATCCTTTTCCAAAACGTGCCAAAAGAGGCCCAACAATCATAATCGAACCACGAAGCGCCCCGCCTTCTTTTTTGAAAGCTTCAGTTTCTAAATATCCAACATTAACCTCATCGGCCTGAAACGTAATCGAACCTGCTCCATTTCGTTGAATTTTAACTCCTAAATTACCTAAGAGAGTGATTAATTTATTAATGTCAATAATATCGGGAATATTATTAATTATTACTTTATCTCCCGTCAGAAGCACGGCACATAAAATTTGTAACGCCTCATTTTTTGCTCCTTGCGGAGTGATTTCTCCTTTTAAAGGAATTCCTCCTTCGATTTTAAATACTCCCATATTTCTCTTTTAGGTTCTGAGGTTCTGAGGATCTAAGGTTTTGAGCTAAAAAATCTTAGTAGCTTAGCATCTTAGTATCTTAGGACCTTTTTTTTATTTCTGATTATTGTTTTTTTGAAAAGGTTTTGGCTTTCCTGGCCCCTTATTGTTTTTGTTGCCTTGAATTTTTGGCTGACCAGGAGGCGTAATTTTATTTGACATGCGTTTGTTGGTACGCAATAAATCGGTTGTGTTTAAAAGTTCCTCTGTGCTTTGCAGCAAGTTGATTTTTCCTCCTGATAATTCAAATAAATGCTCGAAAATCACATCGTCTTTTACTGTGTCTTTGTTCCAGCTTAAGTATGACTTTTTCATATGGTTAGCAATTACTAAAACCAATGCATTTTTCATTTCGCCATCTTCCCATTTATTTGCAACATCAATCATGTATTTGATGTTATTACCGTAAAATCTGTATTTAGGAAAGTTTTGCGGATATTGTAAAACATCCGGTTTTAACTGCAGCACATCACGTGACGGAATTGGGTATGGCGAATCTACATTTAATTTAAAATCAGACATAATAAAAAGCTGATCCCATAATTTATGCTGAAAATCCGGCACATCACGCAAATGCGGATTTAGGCTTCCCATAACCTGAATAATGTATTTTGCGGCCTTATTACGTGTTTCATCATCTTCGATAATAGTGGCCTGATCGATCAGTTTCTGCAAATGACGACCATATTCAGGAATAAGTAAACGCTGTCTTTCAGAATTATATTCTAAGTTGAAAACAACGTCATTCGCGACTTCTTTTTTATATTTTTCGACCATAATTATAATGAAACTATACCTTCTATTGTAGAAACTTCTTTGTATTTGCTAATCACTTCGTCAGCACTATTCATTGTTACATCTATAGAAACACTGGTAAATTTACCTGTTTTAGATTTTGTTGTTTTGATAACCGCTCCCATACTGTCAAAAGCTTTTTGAACCTGCTCTACATTATCGGCTACCGAAGGCACTATAAATTTATACAAATATTCTGCTGGCCAGGTGTTTGAATTATCCAGCTCAACCTTTAGTCTTTCGTAAAATTCGGCGGTGTTTTTTTCTTTATCGTTCTCCATTCGTACTTAAAAATAAACGCAAAGATACGGTTTTGATTTCTGATTTCAGATTTTAGGTTTTAGATTTTTTTCAATAACAAATATCCTATAGCTTTTAATGTTATTTAGCTAAAACTTAATAATCAAACATTCCTTTCACACTATTCAATTTATAATTTATATTTGAAAAAACATTCTATTAAAAACAGGATGAACTTCAACAAGATGAAACTTAATTACAAAAATTTCGAAATTGAATTATCTTATAATATATGTAAAGAATCAAATTCTAATAATGATTTAATACAATATAAGAAAATATATCTTTCAAATTCAAACTCGGAAGACACAACTAAACATGTCATTATTATTAAAGAATCCGGAATCAAAATTTCAAATGCCAAAATTTACGGGGTAGGAAGTTTTAGTGGAATATTTCTTAATTCATTCATTCTTGAGCATGACAAAATATTGATGCTTGGCGGTAATAAAGTTTATTGTTTAGATATTCCTTTCTTAGAGTTACTTTGGTATAAAGAATTTGACCTTCACTCTAACTTTTCTATTTATAAACTTGAAGAAGACTTTATTATTCATGGAGAATCACAAATCTTCAGAATATCAAAAGAAGGAGAAATTGTTTGGTCTTTTGCAGGAAGAGATATTTGGTTTAATATGGAAGGAGAACCGGAGCTGACTATCGAAACAAACACAATAAGATTGTTTGATTTTGTTTCTAATGAATATGTTTTAGACTTTAATGGAAATTTAATAGAAGATAATTCGAGAATTATTGCACCCGTGACAAAAAAGAAATTGTGGAATATTTGGCTAAAGCCGGAAATAAATGAAGTATTTTTTTTCGGAGAAAAAAAGCAGAATTATTTAACAGTTCTAATTTTATATTGATTACCTTATTAAGGTGTAACTAAATGTTTTCTAAATTCCACACTTAGTAAAAAGAACTTTAAATAAAAAAACCCTTAAATCAGATGTTTAAGGGTTTGTTCTTGTAGCCACGCCCGAACAAATGTCGAACTTTTTTGCACAGGATTTGCAAAGGTTATTGAGCATTCCTATCAATAGGGATGTATCGTAGAGTTTCATTTTCTTAGGGCTGTTAATAAGGAAAGTAAATTTAAAAGATGTGATATAGCAGATTCATATTCGTGAATTAAAGCATTGAATTATTAAAAATTTTCTGTTAAAATCATTGTAAATATAAAATAAGAAGATATTTTTTATAATTTTATCTACCTATAAGTAGATAGATATATGAATACAAAAGAAATTATTATAAGCACAGCAAACAATCTTTTAATTGAACGTGGATATAATGCATTCAGCTACAAAACAATTGCGCAAGAAATCGGAATTAGGACTTCCTCTATACATTATTATTTTCCAACTAAAACAGATTTAGGGATTGCCATCATCAATAGTCACTCAAAGGCGTTGCAGGGAACCATTGAAAGAAATGAAAGTAAAACAGCATTAGAAAAACTCCATAAACTGTTTCTATATTACGAAAGATTAGCGCAGGAAAACAAGGTTTGTATAGTCAGTGCCCTGACCTCAGATATCAATACATTGGAAGAATCTTTACAGTTGAAATTATTAGAATTTTCCAATGCTGTGGCAGATTGGACAACAACTATTTTGGAAGAAGGGCAATTACAGAAAACTTTCAAACCATTAAAGAATACATCATTAAAAGCAAAAATGATTATTACAAACCTAATGGGTTTAATACAAATAACGAGAATCGAAAAAGATAAAAAGATTTATAACGAAATGTCCATTTTGATTTTAGAGGAATTAACAATGGATTTAACTGCTTAAAAAATGATAAAAAAAGTAATAAAATTCAGATCGAATATTTTCCCACGCGCAACCGCTTTTTACGCCTATAAAACCCTGACAAACCCACAGCAAAAAAAAATAAGACAACACGAGACGGATGTTTTAAGTACAGCCAATAAGAAGCAAATCAGTTTTAAAAAGTTTGACATCCAATTGTACAACTGGGGCAATCCCAAAAATGAGATGGTTTTACTAGTTCATGGCTGGGAAGGACACTCAGGCAATTTTGCCAGTATAATTGGGCAGCTTCTGCAGCATGATTATTATATTTTGGCCTTTGATGGCCCCTCACATGGTTTTAGTACCAAAGGTCAGACAAACCTCTTGGAGTTCAGCGACCTTATCATTCAAATCCTTAAAAAGTATAATCCAAAAAAAATTATCAGCCACTCATTTGGCGCCGTTGTAACAACCTATGCCTTAAAAAGAAGCCCACATTTGGAAATTGATAAATATGTAATGATTACAACCCCCGACTCATTTTTGGAGCGGGTAAATTATATTTCAGATCAGATTGGGATTGCTAAGAATGCCCGAAGAAAATTAATCCGAAAATTAGAAAGTGAGTTAAAAACAAACATTGATGAAGTTTCTGTCAGCAAGTTTGTAAAAAACGTGCAGGTGAAGGATGCCCTTATTTTACATGGCAGAGACGACAAAATAATTCCGTTGCAACAAGCCCGGATTGTGCATAAAAACTGGCCATCCTCAAATCTTGAAGTTATTGAAAACACCGGCCATTAAAGGATTCTAACAGAACCATCAGTGATTAGCCGAATTGTAAATTTTTAAAAGACTCTGTCAAATGATAAATAAAAAAGATTTTGAAACCACCTGCAAGGATGGAATAAAGCTCAAAGGAGTTTTGCTGATTCCTGAAGAACCAAAAGCAGTAATACAATTCAATTGCGGCACAGGCACAAAAAAAGAAATTTATCTTTCATTTCTAATGTATTTAGCAGAAAGTGATTATTTGTGCTGCCTGTGGGATTACAGAGGAAGCGGAAATTCCTCTTCTGAAAATTTAGAGAATTGTGATTTTACTTTTTCCGATTATGGAACGAAAGATATGTCTGCCATCAAGAAATACTTGAATGAAGCATTTCCTAATTTGCCATTTTTAATTATAGCGCACAGTGCCGGTGGACAACAAATCGGATTTATGGAAAACCTTGACAACATCAGAGGGGTAATTAATTTTGCAGTTTCATCAGGTTACTATTCCAATATGCCTTTCTTATATAGAATGAAAGCCTATTTATACTTTTATGTTTTTGCACCGATAAGTGTATGGCTGACTGGTTTTGTAAAAGCAAAACAATTCGGTATAATGGAAAACCTGCCTAAAAATGTGGTTTATGAATGGAGAGCCTGGCTGGAAAAGGAGGCCTATTTTTTTGATGATAAATTCTACGGTAAAACGGTTCCAGAAGGTCATTTTAAAGAGTTTAAATTTCCTATACACACCTATTGGACAGTTGATGATACTATTTCAAACGAAAAAAACACCCAAGCATATTGGAAATACGTCAAAAGCAGTAAGCCTATTTCTTTTACAAAACTTGACCCAAAAGATTTTTGCTTAAAAAAGATTGACCATTTCGGCTTCTTCAAAAAAAATATGAAAGACAAACTTTGGCAGGACATCATTGTCAGATTAAATGAGCATATCGCATAGTAAGCATGCGGTATGCCTTCAAAAATAAAATTACTGCTATAAAATCCTCTTCGCTTCATATTTAGATACAACAAAAGTTGATTGGGCTACAGCGGCTTTAGAACTCTTACGGAACTTTGCTAAATAAAATTTAGGCAAATGAAAATAATTGTAACCGGTTCATTAGGACCAATAAGTAAACCGCTGGCTATACAATTGGCAGCAAAGGGTCACGAAGTAACTGTCATCAGCAGCAATCCTGATAAAAAAAAGGAAATAGATGCATTAGGGGCTAAAGCAGCCATTGGAAGCATTGAGGATATTGATTTTTTAACTGAGACATTTATTGGTGCAGATGCAGCTTACTTAATGGAACCGACTGTAAACATGTTTGACCCGACAATCGATTTGCTCAGTCATTACGAAAAAATATGCGAAAAATATGTTCAGGCAATTCTTAATTCAGGACTGAAAAGAATTGTTCATCTAAGCAGTATTGGAGGGCATTCTGATACCGGGAACGGAATGCTGGCTTTCCATTATTATGCTGAACAAGCCTTAAAGAAATTACCTGAGGATGTAGCCATCACTACTTTGCGTCCGATGTCTTTTTATTCCAATCTTTTGGCATTTACACCAACAATAAAGGAACAGAATGCTATTATAACCAGTTATCACGCTTCTGAACCTGAACCATGGGCCTCTCCAATAGATATTGCAGAGGCAGCGGCAGAAGAACTAATCACACCCTCAAGAGAAAGAAAAGTTCGTTACATCATAAGTGATGAAGTAAGTAGTGATCAATTGGTTAAAGTATTGGGCGAAGCCATCGGCAAAGAGATAAAATGGATTGAAATTCCGCACAATGCATTAGAGGAATCCTATAAAAACTTTGGTATGAGCCCTCAGGCTGCCAATGGTTTTGCAAAGTTAAATGAAGCTAAAAATAGCGGTACCTTATATGAAGATCTGACAAAAAACAGGGATAAAGTTATTTTAGGAAAAGTAAAAATGGAAGATTTTGCCAATGACTTTGCAAAAGCGTATCAAAACTTATAAAAAACACACAAATATGAAATATTTAAATATAGCGGACAACAATATTTCGCAAAATGCAATTTCCCGATTGGGACTAGGTACAATGCGTATGCCAGCGAACAAGAATGAAGGAATCAATGCCATCCATACTGCTTTGGATGCCGGTATCAACTTCCTGAATACGGGAGATTTTTATGATGCCGGATTAAGCGAAATACTTGTCGGCGAAGCATTAAGAGGACAAGACAGAGATAAGGCCTTTGTTTCAGTTAAATTTGGAGGCATGCTAAAAGCAGGAGGCGGATTGTATGGTATTGACTCCCGTCCTGAATTGATTGAAAGCTACCTTACCTATTCGTTGAAACGACTTGGTCTGGATTATATTGATCTGTATCAGCCATGCCGCATCAATCCCCATATTCCTGTAGAAGAAACGATCGGCGCAATTTCAAGATTGGCAGATAAAGGTTTTATCCGCAATATTGGTATTTCAGAGGTAGATGCCGTCACATTACGCAGGGCGAATGCTACCCACCCAATCAGTTTAGTAGAAGTAACCTATTCGATGATGAGCCGTAAGATTGAAGATGAACTTATCCCTGCAGCGAGAGAATTAGGAATAGGAGTAGTCGGTTTTGGCGTATTACTGTCCGGTATAATCGGAGGCACCGACCCACAGCAAAAACTGGAACATATCAGCCATATGATATCTCCCTCTACATTAGAAAACTTTAGCCAAAACATAGCACTTTCCAATGCTTTAGAGCAAATAGCAAAAGAAAAAAACGCTACTTTATCACAATTGGCAATTGCCTGGGTATTATCTCAGGGAGAAGATATACTTGCTCTGGTTGGTTCAAGAACTCCAGAACAAGTAGAAAATACGTTGAAAGCATTGAAAATTTCATTGACAAAAGAAGACTTAGGAAGAATTGAAAACATACTTCCAAAAGAAAAAGCACAAAGCGACTATATGCCGGCAATGAACCTTGCTGAAAATGGTTTGTTCAATTGGTAAAAGTTGAAAATGTGCTGTCCAACAATTCAAATACCGCCTGGCAAAATATTCCTTAAGCTTTACAGCTCACTGTATTTTCTTTTGCTGGTGCAACCTTACACTATTAAATTAACATTAAACTAAAAAAAATGAATTACAAATTGAAAATTACCGGTTTATTATTGGCAATAGCCTTATGTTCATCCTGCAATAATGACGACGATGGGACAGCTATGATTTCTAACGCAGAGAAAACTGAAAAAATCATCAATAGTTTGGCTTCGGGAGATACACAACCAATTAATGATTATATTTCAGACAATCCTGTTTACAAACAGCATAATTTGAATAGTCCTGATGGAAAAGCTGCTGTACTTTCTTTTCAAGCCCAGGCGGGTGCAGGCGGTTTAACAACAAGTATACAACGTACATTTACTGATGGAAATTATGTATTCACGCATACGCAATTGAACAATCTGTTTGGTACTAATCAGGTAAGTTTCGATGTTTTTTTATACGATGCCAGCGGAAAAGCGATAGAACATTGGGATAATTTACAAGTCATTGCCGAGAATAACCCAAGCGGGCATTCATTGATAGATGGTTCCAAAAAGATCACAGATTTGGATAAAACTGAAGCCAATCGCACTTTGGTTACCAAATTTATGAATGAGGTTTTGGTCGGACATATTTTTACTAATTTAGATACTTATATTGCTGTAAATTATATCCAACATAATCCCGGTGTTGGAGATGGATTGGCCTCTGTTGAGGCAGCAGCACCTATTTTGGCTCAATTAGAATATACACCAAAAAAGATTTTGGCACACGGAAATTTCGTTTTGGCGATGTCGGCAGTAGAAGGTTTTGGAAGCAGCCTGGCGGTATATGATATGTGGAGAATTGAAAATGGAAAATTGGCAGAACATTGGGATATAATCGAAACCATTCCCGGGCAAAGCCTCTGGCAAAACAGCAACGGAAAGTTTTAATAAAAAAATTAAACGAGAGCAATAAATATAGTTTTAAATTAATTGAGACCATTATGGATTTAGACGCAACAATTACTAAAACAAGCATATCGGCTACTGAAAACTGGCATAATTACACAGAAAACCCGGAAGATAAAATTAGCGGAGAACCGCAGGTAAAGATTAACCTTATCCGGGCTGTTGGGGCAAAGACACCTGTACACAAAGCTATGCTCCTTAGTATAGAGCCTTCCACTTTTAAATACCGCTTTGAAGGAGATGAGTCCTGGTATGTTTTGAAGGGATCTGTTACAATAACGCTGGAGGACGGAGAGAAGGTTGAGATGAAAGAAGGTGATATTGTTTCTATAAAAGGTGGACGCAATTCTACCTGGATTGTTCACGAGAAATTTGAAAAATTTGTAGTTGTTACAGCTGCAACAAAAAATATTTCATAGAAAGTGCTCTTAAGTAGCTTTCGTAAGCTGTGCAAATAAAAATTTGGGTTCCGCTTATTCAAGGGCAGAACTCAAATTTATTTATGGAAACTCATATCGGGCTACAGCAAAAGTAGATTGAGATAAATCAGGGTTTTGCTTATTTTATACATTTGTCCTATAGAAAGTTAATGAAGAAAGTATATGGAAAATAAACGTCCCATACGGTTAAAAACAATATCAGAATTTCACAATCTGTGGAAACTTCCCAAGCCGGAACATCCACTTATCAGCATTGTGGATTATAAGCATATCAACCATTCACTTGTAGATTCGGAGCAGCTTATGATATTGGATTGTTATTCCATAACTATCAAACGGGATTTGGGCGTTAAAATGATTTATGGACAGCAATCTTTCGATTTTGATGAAGGCGTAATGTTTTTTATGGCTCCCAACCAAGTTTTTAGGATTGAGAAAGAGTTTAAGAACACATCAGATCACTCAGGATGGATTTTAATGATACATCCGGATTTTCTCTGGAACACATCTTTGGCCAAAACCATTAAAAAATATGAATTTTTTCAGTATGCAATGCACGAAGCCCTATTCCTTTCCGAAAAAGAAGAGGAAATCGCCGTAAATATTATCAAAAGCATCCAACAGGAATATCATTCCAATATTGATACTTATAGTCAGAATATTATTATTTCCCTACTTGAGGCATTGTTGAATTTTTCCGAAAGATTTTATCAGCGGCAATTTATTACCCGCAAGATGACCAATCATAAGATCCTGGAGCGTATAGAGAATCTATTAGAGGATTATTTTGAGAGAGACGACGTGGAGAGTACCGGTTTACCAACTGTACAGTTTGTTGCCAATCATCTAAATGTATCGGCCAGTTATCTGAGTGGCCTGTTGAAATTGCTCACAGGAGAGAGTACACAGCAGCACATCCAAAATAAAGTCATCGAAAAGGCTAAAGAAAAACTTTCCACCACTAATCTGTCAGTGGGGGAAATAGCATATGGACTTGGTTTTGAACATCCGCAGTCCTTCAACAAGCTTTTCAAGACAAAGACAAAATTATCTCCATTAGAATTCAGGGCCTCTTTTAATTAAACACAGATAAACGATTCTTCTGAAGCTATATACAGCTACTACAAAAACAGCTGATTGATCTTTTGTTGTCTAAAATTTAGTAAAAATAATAATGAATTTGAAAAACAATAAACTATCCATAGCTGCTTTTGTAGGCAACGAATCGTATTTGCGTTTAGGTGGTACAACTTTTGATATTCCAGCGGTTACTATAATTGAATTGAACAAAAAAATAAGTAAAGTCAACGTGTATTTTCATAGGCATTGCTTCACTTCATTAAAGTTTATCTTAAAAACTACAGCATATGAACAATCACGTGTGGAGAGCCGATTCGGCACATTCACAAGCCGGATTTACAATTTCGCATTTAGGAATCACCCAAATGAGTGGTTTTTTTAAAGATTTCGATATAACGATCCAATCAGACAAAGAAGATTTCCGTGACGCACAGATCAAAGCTACGATACAAATCAATTCTTTGGATACCAGAATAGAAGAAAGGGATCATCATTTAAAAGCAGCTGATTTTTTCGATGTAACACAATTTCCGATTGCTACCATAATTGGGAAAAGACTAATAAATCTCGGACATGGGAATCATAGCTTGGAAGCTGTTGTCACAATAAAAGGGATTACCAAAACTGCTTCATTTGAGCTATTTTATAATGGTAAAGCTAAAAATCCGATGTCTCAAAAAACAACAGCAGGATTTGGCCTTGCCGGAACTCTTAATCGAAAGGATTTTGGTATAGGCATGGAAGTGCCAAATATCTTATTGGGTGATTTGGTGTCTATAGAATTCAATGGTGAGTTTGTCAAATAACATTTTAAAAAATGTCGATAATGTAGAAAATAACTATGATGACTTCAAAAAGACTTTACAGAAAGGATAGTTTCACTGTTTATAATACTATACAAAAAAACAGATATGATTCTCCGTAAATTGAAATTTATTATTTATTCAAGAAAGCAAAAAATAAGTTAAGTAGTTTGTGTTAAAAGCATTTAATAATTTGAAAATTTTCATTAAATTGAAAAGGGAGCTTTTTTAAGAGATATTTTATTTGAGAACTTAAAATGTTAAATTTAAAAATTGACTTATGTCTGTTCATACTAAATCAGCCTATTTATATATCCGGGTTAGCACGGATGAGCAAAAGAGGAAAGGATATTCCCTGCCTGAACAGGAAGATCGCCTATTGAAATATTGTGAGTATAACAACATACATGTCAAAGGTGTTTACAGTGAAGACTTTTCGGCCAAAAATTTTAATCGTCCGGAATGGAATAGATTGATTGCAGTAATAAAGAAAAGACCACCAGGAGAGGAGAATAATATTTTATTTGTAAAGTGGGATAGGTTTAGTCGAAATATTGAATACGCCTATGAGATGATTGGTGTACTCAGAAAGCATTCTACAGTTGCGATGGCCATTGATCAACCTATTGATTTTTCCGTCCCGGAAAGTATAGTAATGTTAGCTGTTTATTTGTCTATACCCGAAGCTGAAAATAGTCGAAGGGCACTAAATACTTCAAATGGAATTCGGAGAGCTAAATTGTTAGGCAGATACCCAAACAAAGCGCCAATTGGTTTTACAAACTTAACGGGAGTAGATGGTAAGAAATATATGGCTCCGAAAGAACCGGAAGCTGAAGTTGTAAAATGGATTTTTGAGCAACTTGCAAAGAACTGCTATATGCTTGAGGAATTAAGACGAATGGCAGATGCCAGAGGCTTTAAATGTTCAAAATCTAATTTTTGGAAGTTTATACGAAATCCAGTCTATTGTGGTTTAATAGTTTTATCATCAGAAACTAAAGGAAATCAAACAATTAAAGGGATTCATGTTCCGTTAATATCTGAAGCATTATTTTATGAAGTTCAGAATATCATTACTACAAAAAGGAAGAGAAGTTGTGAAAAAGAAGATTTAAATGCAATATTCTTTTTAAAGGGATATTTGATTTGTCCTTTGTGTAATAAGAAACTTCGGGGTAGTTTTTCTCAAGGCAAGACTAAAAAATATCCATATTATCATTGTATCGGTAGATGTAAAACCAGAATTAGTGCTAATCTGCTTAACAACAATTATAATGAGAAGCTTCAAAAAATAGCACTTTTGGATAATGTACATGAATTATTTAGTCTTGTCCTTAAAGATATAAATGTTAGCTTTCAGAAAAAAGAATTATTACAGAGAAGATATCGTCTGTCTAAGCAGCTTGAAGAGCAGGAATTAATGATTTCCAAAGTCAGGAAGCTATTTGTGACAGGAAGCTTAAAATTTGATGATTTTAGCGCCATAAAAAGCGAATGCACTACTATGATTGAAAGTCTTAACAAAGAGCTTAAATTTGTCAATCAGGAGATTAGTGCTATTCTACAGAATTCTGAACGGACCAATCAACCTTTTAATAATATATTTGAAAATTTTCAATCGCTAAATATAGCTGATAAAAAGCAAATAATTAGCTTGATTCCACCAAGTAAAATCAACTTTCAAACAGGTGAGCTCTGCTTCGAATTAAGTAGTGCATTATCTAAGATTTTATTGCTGAAAAATAATTTAAACTAAATATTAATGAAATTTCAGGAAAAGAAAATATCGGTAAAGAGCGCTATAACTATATTGGCAAAAAATAAAATTCAAGTGGATACAAGTGAAGCGTCTACAATTCTTGAATTACTTTATCTTATTGCAAAGAATTATAATAAAACTGATTGTGACAATTAATCTGTTACCTTAAGTAAACTTCGTACATTGAAAAAGCGCATTAAGTGGACAGTAATATGCTTTTCCTAAATCAATCCCTCCATTCCTTAAAATTATTCGACAAAATCGAACACCCATCTTGTGATTTGTAACTAATTGTTCTACAAAAAATTGACTGCATAAAAAAAGGAAACACAACGATTGTTGTGTTTCCTTAAGTAGCGAGGACGGGAGTTGAACCCGTGACCTCAGGGTTATGAATCCTGCGCTCTAACCAACTGAGCTACCTCGCCTGGACTGCAAGTGGAATGAATCCCTCATTGCGGGTGCAAATATAAAAATTATATTAAAGCTAACAAGCATAAAACGAAGAAAAAAAAATATTTTTAAAAAACCTTTTTTTTTGAACAGATATTCTTATATTTCCAAAAAATTAAATGTAGACATGGATTCAAAAATACGTTACGAAATAGAGTTTCCGATCAATTCTTCTCCGCAATTATTGTATCAATATATATCAACGCCGTCGGGTTTGTCAGAATGGTTTGCAGACAATGTAAATTCAAGAGGTGAATTTTTTACTTTTATTTGGAATGATTCGCAGGAAAAAGCAAGACTAGCCTCTAAAAAGACAGGCGAGAAAGTGAAATTTAAATGGGTTGATGATGCCAGCAAAGACACCGAATATTTCTTTGAACTACACATATTGGTCGATGAATTAACCAAAGATGTGTCACTAATGGTAATTGATTTTGCCGAAAAAGAAGAAGTAGGAGAAGCTAAACAGTTGTGGGAGAATCAGATCTCAGACCTAAAACATCTTATAGGTTCTGTTTAGTAAAAGTCTATTTTTATGCCTTATATTTGCCCTGAACAAAAAATCAGGGTTTTTTTATGGTCAATTTTAACGGAAACATAGTAGCACAGGAGGAAAATGTATTAACTCAAAACCGTGCTTTTTTGTATGGTGATGGTGTTTTTGAAACACTAAAAATAGTCAATAGCAAAATCTTGTTTCTGGAAGATCATTATTTTAGATTAATGGCTTCGATGCGTGTGATTAGAATGGAAATTCCAATGAACTTCACAATGGAATATTTCGAAGAGCAGGTTTTAAATCTGGTAAAGCAAAAAGGAATTTCGACTTCAGCCAGAGCAAGAATAACCGTTTTTAGAAATGATGGAGGACTGTATTTGCCAAAAACGAATGAAGTCTCTTATTTAATTCATGCAACACCTCTTGAAAACACCTCTTATGCCCTAAATACTGCTTTATATGAAGTTGATTTATATAAAGACTTCTATGTAGCCAAACAGCTATTATCTTCGATTAAAACAACCAATAAATTGATAAACGTTACCGGGAGTATTTTTGCTAACGAAAATGGTTTAGACAACTGCATTTTGCTTAACGACGCTAAAAATGTCGTTGAGGTATTACAGGGGAACTTATTTATGGTTACGGGCAAAAAGCTAATTACCCCACCTGTTTCTGAAGGTTGTTTAAATGGTGTTATGCGTAAGCAAATTTTAGCTTTAGCGAGAAAAGTTGAGGGCATAGAAGTATCTGAAGAAATAATTTCACCTTTTGATCTTCAAAAAGCAGATGAACTATTTCTAACAAATGTAATCACAGGAATACAACCTATAACAAAATATCGAAAAAAAGAGTTTACCAGTAAGCTGGGCAATTTATTGATCGAGAAGCTAAATGAATCCATTTCTGAAAATTAATTCAGATATGGATTCTCTGGTGCATTCGACCAAATAAGGTAATCACCTCCAAGTTCGATAATCTGCTCCTTCCAAAAATGAGTGGTGGACTTTCCGATAATTTTATTTTTATAACTATTATCTGTAATGATCCACGAGTTTCCCTGCATTTCACTCTCAAGCTGATTTTCGTCCCAACCAGTATAACCTAAGAAAAAACGAATATTATTTTTATGAATAGATCCGTCATTTATAAGGTCTTTAGTTGATTCGAAATCACCTCCCCAATAAATCCCGTTAGAAATCTCAACGCTGTTTGGGATTAAATCCGGGATATTGTGAATAAAATAGAGATTATCCTGTTCTACAGGCCCCCCATTATATATCTTGAAATTTGCATCAATATCAGGAATCAAGTCATTAATAGTATATTTTAATGGCTTATTAATGATAAAACCTATTGATCCTTCTTTGTTATGGTCTGCCAATAAAATTACCGATCTATTAAAAGATAAATCTCCAATTATAGAAGGCTCGGCAATAAGCAGGTGTCCTTTTTTTAATTTTTCTGAAATCATACGGCTACAATTTTTATTAAATTTAATCATAAAATTTTTAAAAACCCAAATAAAATAGTTAAACCATATAAAAAAACCCTCCAAAGGGGAGGGTTTTGATTATATTATAAGTTTAGAGAACTTTCTTACTTAGTTCACTGCACCTTCTAATTCAGCTCCAGCTTTGAATTTTACAACATTTTTAGCGGCAATCTGAATAGTTTTTCCTGTTTGAGGGTTTCTACCGTCTCTGGCAGCTCTTGAAGATACTGACCATGATCCGAAACCTACCAATGATACTCTTCCTCCTTTTTTCAAAGTAGCGCCCACATTTCCTAAAAATGATTCTAAAGCTAATTTTGCAGCAGCTTTTGTAATTCCTGCATCAGCAGCGATAGCATCGATTAATTCTGATTTGTTCATAATAATTAGTTATTAATTGTTGGTTAAAAAAAAAATTGTTAATACACAAATTTAGTAGGAAATCCGTTCCTTGCAAGTGTTTTCTTTAAATTTAGCAAAAATTGTTAATAACTTGTTTTTTTTGTTCATAAAACAACTAGTCTGTCATTAAAAACACGCAAAAACCCCTGTTTTGTTGGCCTTAATACACTCTTGCTTCTTCAGAAAAAGTAATTCCGTTTAACAATTCAGCTACCTGCATTCTTTTTTTTCCGGGTAACTGCAAATTTAAAAGCTGTAAAAAGCCATCCTGAACAGCAACTTTAATTTCTTTTTTGCTGCAAATCAGTTTTCCTGTTTCGTATGTATGTGCCTCTAAAGACAGTTTTGCTTCGTATATTTTGATAGTCTGTTCTTCGCTTTTATCTTTCAAAAAACTCCACGCAGCAGGATACGGGCTCAAACCGCGAATTAAATTATTTATTTCTCCTCCGGGTTTTGTCCAATCGATCTTGCAGTTTTCTTTGTTTAGTTTGTAAGCTGTTTTAATTTCTTCATTATCTTCCTGAATTGTGGTGGTTACATTTCCGCTTTCAATTACTTTCAATGTGTCAATAACGGTTTCGCTTCCTAATAACATTAATCTGTCATGTAATTGTCCTGCACTCTCTTCTGGGTCAATCGTGATTTCCGAATTTAGAATCATTGCTCCGGTATCAATTTTATCATCTATGAAAAAAGTCGTTACGCCGGTTTTGGCTTCGCCATTAATGATAGCCCAGTTAATTGGGGCTGCTCCGCGATAATTTGGCAATAAGGATGCATGAAGATTAAAGGTTCCTAAAGCTGGCATTTCCCAGACTACCTTTGGAAGCATTCTAAAAGCAACAACAATTTGTAAATTGGCGTTTAAAGCTTTTAATTCTGCTAAAAAACTTTCATCTTTTAAATTCACAGGCTGTAATAAAGGAAGGTTGTTTGACAGTGCATATTCTTTAACTGCCGAATATTTTATTTTTTGTCCGCGTCCCGCTGGTTTGTCTGCAGCCGTAATTACGCCAACAACATCGTAATTGTTTTTAATAATGGTGTCCAAAATGCCAACAGCAAATTCCGGAGTTCCCATGAATATAATTCTCAATTTTTCCATTATGATTTTAAAGTGTATTTATTGTTCGCTAATATGGTAATATGATTGTTTTCTAATAATTCCTGAAGTACCGAAACGATATCATTGGCATCCAATTTTATATGCCCCTGAATTTCCCGCGAAGTTAAAGCAGCTGATTTTAATAAATGAAGAATTTTATCAGCAATCGAATCGGCTTCTGTTATTTTTCCCTTTTGTGTAATGCAATAGGAACAAACACCACAATTTTTCGTCGTTTCTTCTCCAAAATAATCTAAAACCAATCTGTTTTTGCAAGTTTTGTTTTCCTTAATATAATATAGAACAGATATTAGCTGCTCTTTTTTCAGCTGATTTTGTCTTTCAAGATATTTTGAAACTCTGTTAATGGTAAGGTCATCTTCACGAACTTCATTAAATAATATAGTAGCGTCGTTGTTTTTAGATTTGTATTCGATGATTTCCTTTTCTCTCAATTTTTCCAAAACGGCAGAAACTTGTTCTTCACTATGATGTGCTTTTTTTGCAATCAGCGAAAGATTGAAAGGTGTTTTCATCTCGTAAATGCCCGGATAAGTTCTCAAGATTGCGAGAATAATTTCTTCGTCATTCGGATTTAAACTCATGTACCGAATAACCTCTTTAGATTCAATTAAAAACTGCATTGTAATCTTCTCCGAGAATTCCTGAGACATTGTAATGATTCCCTGCTGATTCAAAAACTGCAAAGCATTATATGTTTTTAAGGTAGGAAAGTCGTATTTATGACAAAAATGATTTAATTTAAAAGAGAAGGTATCATCTAAGCCTTCACCATAAGCGATCTGAAAATAATTGCAAAGCTTCACATAAATTGTTTTCAAAAATTTCTTATCGGGTAAAACACTCAAAAATTGCTGTTCTGTCTGGTTCGCATCTGAGTTGTTATAAAGCAAAACTGAAAATGCTTTTTCGCCATTTCGTCCCGCTCTTCCGGATTCCTGATAATAATTTTCCAGATTTTCCGGTAACTGTGTATGTATAACCGTCTTTACGTTGTCTTTGTCAATACCCATTCCAAAGGCATTGGTAGCCACAATAACCTGTGCTTGTTCCGACATCCACAATTGCATGTTTTTGTCTTTCTCCTTTGATGAAAGTCCACCATGATAATACGTTGCCTTGAATCCTAACGATTGCAATTGCGTTGATATATTCAGGCATGATTTTCTATTTCGTACATATATAATAGAAGGCTGAGGGTTTTTCTTTAGGATTTGTTCTACACGATATAATTTGTCTTCAACTTCAAAAACCATGTAGGCAATATTTTTCCTTTCAAAAGACTGCTGAAAAAACTTAGGATCTTTCAATCCAACTTCTGTTTTAACATCTTCAATAACCCTTGGAGTCGCCGTAGCAGTCAAAGCCAAAAATGGAATCTTTGGGAAATATTTTTTAAGTTCCGATATCTTCAAATAAGCCGGGCGAAAATCATGACCCCATTGCGAAACACAATGTGCTTCATCAATTGCAATTAAATTGATAGGAAGATTTTTGATGCGTTCCAAAATCCAGTCAGACTGTAAACGCTCAGGAGAAAGATATAGAAACTTATAATTTCCGTATTGGCAATTATCTAGAAGATCAATGATTTCTTCAGTATGGATTCCACCGGTAAGTGCAATCGCTTTAATTTCCCTCTTTTGCAAATTCGCTACCTGATCTTTCATCAGGGCAATCAAAGGCGAAATGACTAAACAAACACCTTCCTGCATCATCGCCGGAACCTGAAAACAAATTGATTTTCCGCCACCAGTGGGAAGCAGGGCAAAAGTATCCCGGCCTTCTAAAACCGAATCAATAATTTCTTTTTGCAACGGTCTGAAACTGTCGTGTTTCCAGTATTTTAAAAGGATTTCCTGTGCTTCGGCCATTGGTATGGTTTTAAAGTTAAAAATTTAGAATCAGTTTTCTAGTTTTTGCAACTTTAAAACGCTTCTAAATTTTATCTAATATATAAAGAATTCTGTTCTCAACGGTATCTTTAGGAACTTCAATTAAGTCGTAACCGTATTTCTTATAGGTTTCAATAAGATGTGTCTGAATCGTTTCTGCCTGTTCAAAATTCTCATAGCGCTCTGTATCACTTTCATAAATCTCTTCCCAGGGCGGCAAAATAAAGGTTTTCGAATATTTGAAATCCTCACAGGCTTTTGTAAAATGTACCGGATATTCATCGCCAATATAATCCATATAAGCAACAACATCAGGAATTCCACGATCGATGAAAACTAAGTCATCAGGTTCTTTAAGTGCGTCTTCAAACTGTTTAATGCGTCCTTGAAGCAACATTTCGCTGAACAATAAAGGCTGTTCCAAAAATAATTGGTCAATACCACGCTGCTGCGCTTCGAGGGTTACTTGTCTTGAAATTTCAGGATAACAACAATAGCCGCGAGCGACTAATTCGTTTAAAAGAGTAGATTTTCCCGTTCCCGGACCACCAATGATAACTATGATTTCTTTTTGCACTTTCGTAAAATAAAGCGCAAATTTACCTAAAGTTATTATCATTTGAAAGATTATTTTCTCCTGAGCAAATGATTTCGCAATTTTGAAAGAAAGAATACCGCTTTCGGCTTTATCTCTTATGGTAACCCCTCCATAACCTCAGGAAAAAAATCTTTCAAAAAATAATTTTATAATTGACAAAAATAAAATCGACTTTGAAAATCCTGAAATCAGACCTGAATTTGAAGCTCTGAAATCCTGATTTTCTAAAATACTTAGAGTTAAAACACTGCCTAATAAATTAAAGCAAGTTGAGAAACACTTAAATACCATTAGAATAAAGGACATCCGGTTTTTATGGAAAATCTATCACATGGTTTTAGTCGAATTCTTTACGATTATTCAGATGAAAAGAAAGGTTTTGTAAATGGAAAGACAAATGTCTTAATAGCTATAAAATAATTAAAACAGTGTCACTCATTATTTTATTTATGAACTTGAATGATAAAGCCTGATGTTAAATTATCGTATCTGATACCAATTAATACCATCACTCTGCACTTCAACACAGCTTGAGGCGTTGATTGTGCTTATTGAACTCCCGGCTAAATTAATATAACTACCTATGGTTTTAGTACCAACTGTATTATTGACAATGCTATAAATTCGACTCGGTACTGCTGGTGCGACGGGCAGCGTAACTGTAAATGTAGACGCAAGTGGAATAATTACTGTTTTATGGGTGTTATCTAATGTCAGGTTTCCGGTAATAATTATGATGCTGTTGGCAACACTGCCAGTGACCTGCAAAGTAGAAGTTGGCGAAGTAGTAGCAATTCCAAAGAGTCCGCCATTAGTAAACCTTCCATATTCAGTAAAAGCGGTTGCATTAGTATATTTACCAAAACCGAGATATGCTGTTCCGGCATTTGATGTAAACACACGCAGCGCATCGGTCATACCAGTCTGGGCAGCTGAAACTTTCTCGATACCATAAGCGTCACCCGTGGACGCATCATACACTGCTGCAATTCCCCTGTGTGTGTCTTTAGCAAATCCCATCCCAACCGGGTTGAATTCAAGCCTTCCGGAGCCTGAAAAAGTAAGATTATTAGCTCCCATCGTTACCGTACGATTGCCTGTCAGGGTACCGTTACTGTTATAAATCTCGGTTGCTGTTGCTGATGACCCTAATGTCGTCTTCCATGCCCCATTGGTATAGACAAAAAGTACGGCCTGTCCGTTGAGAATAGTAGTCCCTGCAAAGGTTACATTAAAACCGCCTGTAGTATTATTTGAAATGGTTAATATATGCCCATTGATAGTCGGCGTATAAGCCGTTACCGCAACAGTATTGGTAGCGGTACCTGTAATACTGGCCAGTGAAGTTTGTGTATTAATATTGGCCGCATTAGAAGCTACAGTAAAACTTACCTGCCTGCGGGTAACCGCTCCGTTGACATCTAATGTTGTTCTGGGGTCGGTGGTGTTTATCCCTGTTTGGGCAAAGGAGAAATAGGTGATAAAAAACAATAACAGAATTTTACTTTTCATTTTAGTTATCCTTTTAAGATTATATACTTTAAAAGCAAGTTTTTTTTATTGTATCTGACGCCAGCTGGTACCATCACTCTGTATTTCTACACTGCTTGCTGCACCGATAGTGGTTACAGTAGTCCCGGTTAAATCAATATAATTTCCTATGGTTTTTGCCCCAACTGTATTATTGACAATGGTATAAACTCTCCCACTTGCTGTGTTAGCAGCCGGCAACGTAACGGTGAATGCAGACCCGAGCGGAATGATTGCTGTTTTATTACTCACACCTAATGTTACATTTCCCGAAATAACCGTGATACTAGTGGCAATACTGCCATTTACATGCAAGGTAGAACTTACTCCGGTACCAGTCCAGATACCAAAAAAACCATTAGTATGAAACCTGGCATATTCAGTAAAAGCGGTTGCAGTAGTATATTTACCAAAACCAAGATAGGGTGGTATCCCTGTAAAATTTGATGTAAATAAACGGAAAGCTGGAGCTGATGTCCCTGACTGGCTGCTTGAAACCTGCTCGATACCATACACATCACCATTTGTAGCATTATATATTGTTGCTATCCCCCTAGGTGTATCTTTGGCAAATCCTAACGTAACTGGGGCTTGGAATTCAGCCCTTCCAGTACCTGTAAAAGTAAGATTATTGGATCCCAGGGCTACCGTACGATTGCTGGTCAGGGAACCATCACTGTTGTAAAAATTGGATGTTGATACTGTCGATGACCCCATTGTAGTTTTCCATGCGCCATTGGTATAAATAAAACTTATGGCCTGAGCATTAGGAATTGTTGTTCCTGAAAAAGTCGCACCAAAACCGCCTGTGGTATTATTAGAAATAACTAACACATGACCATTGATAGTTGGAGTATATGCTGTTACCGCAACTGTACCGGTAGCAGTGCCCGTAATGTTGGCAAGTGAGGTTTCTGTATTAATATTGGCTGCATTAGAGGCTACAGTAAAGCTTACTTCCCTGTGCGTAACTCCTCCATTGACATCTAATGTTGTTCTGGGATCAGTAGTATTTATCCCAATTTGGGCAAAGGATAAATAAGGAATAAAAAACAGAAGTAGAATTTTACTTTTCATTTTAGTCATCTTAGATTATTAAATATTTTAAGTAAGCTTTTTATCAGGCACATTATAAAATTAAGTACTGTATTCAGATGCATGGATAATTGTTTATTTACCTGAATTAGAAATAAAAATTTTCTGAATGGTCTGTGTACCATCCTCAGCAGCTAATTCGATAATATATATACCCATTCTCAAACCACTGGTTGAAAAAGAATACTGATAGTCCATTCCTAATTTTTTCTTCAACAAAACTGTTTTACCGGACATATCATATACTGTGGCTGACTTTAATTTTACCTGATTTTCATTAAAAATTGTCAACAATTGTGTTGCGTTATTTTGGCTTATAATAAGTTCTTTTTTCTTTAAATTCTCTTCTGTGTTTAATTTTTTTTCATCCTTAAAAACAATTTTGAACCTATCATTGTACACTCCTGGAGCAACTGTTGCCTCATACATGTTATTTTTTATATCATGATAAGAATCATCCAATGAATCGTAAATATAAATTTCCTGAGATGGATTAAAATTTACAACTTCCGGAATATAGAATTTTATTACACTAGCATTTTTAGCTTTTACTCCTAAAGATATTTTTTTTGCAGCTTCAAAATTAATCCCCTGAATTACATAATTGGCACCGTTTAAAAAAAAGTACACATCGTTTGGTAAGGTAGTATTCATACTTAAGGCATCTATTCCTCTGTCTAATCCGTCTGTTGCATCAGGCGAAAGCACTAATGCCATTTGTTTTGTAAATTGATCGTTAAGTATTACGTTCAATTTTAAATAGGATACTTGGGAAATTGATTCTTTTGTTCCCGAGGTTTTATTTGCACGGCGCTCAAATTTAGTTTGAGGGTTTCCTTCTTTATAATAGGCTCTGTGTGAATTTTTTAATGTAACGATTCCGTTTGTTGCTCCATTCAAGAGAAATCCCTGGCCTATGGGTGAATATTTACGTTCAATTACAAGTCCGGAGGATGTACCGGTTGTATTGAGGGAACCATCACTGTTATAAGAATTAAAAGTAGCGGGAACATATACCCCGCTTGACCCCAGACTGATGGGTGAATAGCTTCCATACCCTCCTCTATAGTCGAGAGTAAGATGAGAATTTACGGATCTGTCCTGCTCCCAAAAATATGCAATCCCTGTCCCTACAGTATTATCAGTATCTAAAAGAAAAGCATTAAGATGTAAAGCCGACGGATAGGGATTTCCGGTTAAGGTTGCATTATTGGTTCCCAGCGTTACGGTTATATTACCATCATTGGGCTTACCTCTAAAGTCATATCTTTGGGCTCCATTTCCTCCGGAATTATTTTGGACACCATTACTCTCTGCATCAACACTATCTGTTCCGCTGGTTCCTTTCATAGTAAAACCTTCCCCAGGTGCTATTGTAGTATTGTTTCCAACATAAATCCATTGGGAATAACTATTTGCATTTGTCAATTTATAAATCCATCGTGCCGCTATTGACAAAGGATTTGCGGTTCCATCTCTACTCGCTTGGGCTAATATTGTAGCCGGGGTTGATGCAGTGGAGGAAGTGGGCCTGTTAAGCATCGTTACTCCAAAATTTTCGTTCCCGGTAATTGCAGAAGCATTTCCAATAGGAGAGCACCAATAATTATAATCAAAATTATCAGATGTTCCTTCTTGATATACTGATAAACTACCTATTCCTTTATTAGCAGAAATACCAGTTGTTCCCTGAACTAATTGAGACTGGTTTCTTAAATACAACGTGGAGTTTTGTTGCAGATCTATATCCTGATTGACATACAGTAATTGATTCTTTACGTATATATAACTGTTTGGACTAAAATAAATTTGAGAGAAAGAACTAAAAGTAACAAGTAAGAAAAACATTTTAACTATTTTTTTCATAATCTGACCTTTTTTTATTAATAACCCATTATGAACTAATATTTTCTCCGGCCTGTTTTTGGAATTGACAGCTTTTCTTCTGGATTCTCTTATGGTATATAAAGCCAAAAAAAGACCTGCTGCCAATAATAAAATACAATTATCATCAATTGGAAGTGGCAACGGAGGATCATCACCTGGTGGTGGAGGTCCTCCTTGTGAAACACCAAGTAACGGCACAAAAAAAGCACAAATGACAAACAATAATCGAATTTTTATTTTTTTTACAAGCATAATTTAGTAATTGCAATCTATAAACAATAAAAAAAATAAAACCAATTTTTAACCTTTTCAAACCTTTTTAAAAGACCTATAATCCAATAGAAATATGAATTATGCCTATCCTAAAAAAACATTGTTATATCAGATACTTGGCTATTTCTCTACTAATAATATTATAATGAAAGAACAGTGAAATTTGTAAATATAATTTTGATTATTTTAATTAGCATTTCAAACAACAATTAGAATTAAATATTCGGCTATTATCATTTAAGAATTAGCTCTCTGCACAATACAATTACTGATTTACAAATAATTAAATTATCAAATAATCATCTATTATGTCAAATGTAGTAATTTTTTTGACTATAATATAGAATCTTTTTAAGGAGTAATTATATTATGAATATAACCAAATTTAAAAAAATCTCCAAAACAAGTAATTAGGAATCAATTGATTAGTTTTTTTTATTGGAATTAATTTTATTAAAAACTAATTTTACGCTTAAATTAAGCTACTATCTTTTATCTGAATGCTTGAAGAGCACAAACATATCACAGATAAACGATTACTAAACAGTATTTTAGAATTAAGCAACTTGCAACAATATGGATATAGTCAAATTTAAAATCACATCAAAAACGATTAAAGTAGAAGTTCGCAATTCTAATAATTATGTTTTTAATTTTAATACTGCTTTAGAGATTGAAAAAGAAGACAGAGATGTTTTATTAAAACTATATAATGCATTAGATATTCTTTTCAGGAAGGAAAGCATCCCAGAAGTAAAAAATTATATTTCTCCAAATCAGACTAATATTCTTGACCAGATTTCTGCTGTTGATAATTTAGAACATGATAAATAATACACAAAAGCTAAAATTCCTTAATCTTTAATACAAAAGGAAATTTGCTTACTTACCTATCATTAATCAATTTATCAACTTCTACCAGAGAAATTTCAGGATTCGCCCCAAATGACGCAGCAACCAATGCCCCAACAGCGCAAGCAAAATCAATAGCAGTCTGAGGTGATTTTCCTGTAAGTAAAGAAGTAATCAAGCATGCTAAAAACGAATCTCCTGCCCCTACTGTATCGGCTACCTGAACAGTATATCCTTCGTTCTTATGTAATTCCCCTTCCCATAACAATAAAGCCCCATCTTTTCCTTTTGTTACGCAAATAGAAGCTGTATTGGTTCGGGAAGCTATAAAATGAATATTTTCTTCAAGTGTTATAAAAGGAGACTGTAAAGCTGTCGCAATCTCAAGAATTTCTTCTTCATTGAATTTTATAAAATCAGCCGCTAACATTAGCCTCTCCAAAATTTCATATGAATAATGCGGTTTTCTTAAATTAACATCAAATACTTTATAAGTATCACTTCGCAATAATAGCTCTAAAGATTTTCGGGATACTGCATCCCTGCATGCCAAACTTCCGTATATTAAAACATCAGCATGACTTACTGAGTTTAGGGCAAAATCATTTATCTCAATTTTATCCCAGGCTGCCGGATAATTAATAATGTAAGTGGCTGAGCCGCTTTTATCCAGAGTTACTTGCACCACACCTGTAGGAAAGCTATCAGATTGTATAATGCCATCCGTTTTAATTCCTAATGCCTTAACTTCATTGAGAATTACACTACCATCTTCATCATTGCCAACACTACTAATTACCGTAGCATCACAACCAAAACTTTTCATTCGTAAGACCACATTTAATGGTGCTCCTCCAATTTTTTTTTTGTTATCAAAAACATCCCAAAGAATTTCTCCGAAGGCCACGGCTTTAAGTTTTTTTTCGTTGTTCATCCTATTTTTAACTAAAAATTAGATTTTAAAAATACAACCTATATTTTCAATTTGTTTAAAATCCTTCTTAAAATTA
Source organism: uncultured Flavobacterium sp. (assembly GCF_946478785.1). The sequence goes on along the minus strand of NZ_CAMLDD010000020.1, from coordinate 18,716 downwards.
TCAATTATAACCATTTACTACTTTATTCCGTGCTATTAAAAAAGGCCCTAAAGGCAAACTTTAAAACAAAAAAAAGAGGATATCCATTATCTGAATACCCTCTTCTGTAATTTAAAAAAGTAAAGTCTGAGCTTTAATAAATGAAAATACTGAAAACAGCTTTATAGAAGTTAATAAAATAATTGTTTCATTATTAAATATTTAAGAAATCCAAATAATGTATATACAAAAAACAAGATCGAGAAAATTTACAGGCTTGCTTTGGAAATAATTTAATTGAGGAGTTGTTTTAAACTGTTTAAAATTCAAAAGCCCCTAAATCAGGTAAAGTTCCATTAAAGGGTAACCCTACATCAATTCCCTTGTTGATCATATCACTATCCCCTTTTAAGTGAAAGAAGGTTACATCCGGCAAACTGCCATCTGGTTTTCTGGCAGCTGTTAATTGCGAATAATCAATATTGATAAAATCATCTGCCGTAACGGTAATTCCGTTTTGCCAGCTGTTGTTGGTTATATCTACAACAGCTGCCAGAGCAGTTCCGTAAGCTCCTAAAACATTACTGTTTTTAATAATCAGTTTTGATAATGGATTTGAGTTGCTAAAAGAATAGTTCCTGCCATTCTCATAAGCAGAACAATTGAAGAGAGTTACTTCTCCCCTGTTGCTATTGTGATCAAAACCATCAGCAACATTTCCTACAGCGATGCAATTAGTGTATTTTGCATGGTGTTTTAAGAGTTTATCATCGCTCCCTCCTGTCTTAAATCCATTTCCGTCTCCGGCTCCTTTACTTCCATCTTTAAGATACCCGTTTTTGATTGCCCAACAATTTTGATATATTGTCGTAATATCATCTGCTCCTCTTAAATAACCATCCCAGCCATCATCCAGATTTTTCCAGGCACGGCATCCAATAAATTTATTACCGGTTCCGGCATTTAATTTACAGGCAAACCCATCAGCATTTTCAAGAGTTGCATCAGCATTGAAATACGAATCGCAATTCAGAATCGTGTTATTTGCAGCACCATTATCTAATTGTAAACCTGAATCAGAACATTCTGAGAAAGTCATAAATTCAATTGTATTATTGCTTCCTTTAACCTGCATTCCGTTATCACCGGCTTTATAAATATCAATCCCTTTAATATGCCAATAATTGCCACTTAAAACAATTCCCTGATTAGCTGAACTTTCAGACATTGCAGAAAAGTCAAATTTCGGTCTTGCTGCTCCATCTTTAGCTTTTAACATAATCACTTTATCTGACGTTCCCGATGTTGTAATGCTAATTTTTGAAGTCATGGCATAAGTTCCTCCGTTCAAAACAATAGTTTCACCTGCTTTGACTTTTGCAAGTGCCGTAGTTAATTCAGTAACAGTTGAAACCTCATAATCAGCCACAGGAGTAACTGAAAAGCTCGTAATATTAATTACTTTGGTAGCGGCAACAGCACTTTTATCTTTTGCAGTAGCGGTAACTGTTACAGTTCCATTTTTCTTGGCAGTAATCAAACCTGTTTTAGATATTTCAGCAACAGCAGCATCTGAAATTTTCCATGAAACTGTTTTATCAGTTGCATCCTCAGGTGTGATCTTAGCTGTCATCTGCCCATTAAGCCCAGTTGCAATATCAGTTCCCTGAATTTCAATTTTTTGAACTAAAACATCTGAAACCTGAGGAGTATCCTCATCTTTTTGACAGGAAAATAATGCAAAAAGCACTATTAATCTTAATATCGTTTTCATTTTTATTGTTTTTAAATTGTAACTAAAAAGAAAAGGCATGCGTAAATGTTTTAAATTCAGCATGCCTTTTATAATTAACAAAATAGTTTTGTTCTTTTATTTAATCCATTGTGGATCCCCTACTTTATTATCAATCAAAGTTTGATTTGAAATTGTAAAATCTCCTTCAGCAGCATTAGTAAATCCTGGATCTAATGCAGTTCCTGCAGTATCTGCCTTATTGCTAGCAATTGTAGTGCTTTGGAAGTTTGGTGAATTAAAATAATTATTATTACTAAAAGTAGGAAGTTTAGTGCCACCTTGATTTGAAGCATAAATAGCTGCAGTATTTGAAAACAATGTATTTTTAACTGTAGGTAAATTGTCGGCAAAACGAACATACATAAATCTGTTAGAAGCCGTCATTCCGGGACAATTAATAGTACATGACTCAACTAAAACAGTTGAAGTCTCTCCTGTGATAGTTGTAACGGGATCCAAACGAATAAAATCACGACTAGCAGAACAGTTATTAAAAGTGCTATTTTTAAATGTAAGATTTTTAACAAATGCAGTTCTAACATTGATAAATTCTCCACCATTGTTGGTATTTACACTAGTAATTGTGGAATTATCCACAACAAATGAAGTAATTGTTGACCCTCCTGCGTTACTTCCATTTAATAATGCACGAGTATAATCATGCACTTCACAACCACTTATTAAAATATCGCCAAACGTATAAACAGTAGGAGAAGCAACGGTAATAAGACTCGCATTATCAATACCTGTACCATCTAAAACTAAATTTAAAAGCGAAACATTACTAGTTGCCGAATTAACTGTTATTTTATAATGTAAAACTGGTTTCGCTAAGCCAGGAACGCCACTAATTGTGATGGTTTTCTTTAATACAATATCAGTACTTGGAGTTACTCCGTCTGCTCCTACTGACTTATAAACACCAGGCTCTAAAAATAATTTATCTCCTGAATCTGCATTAGCAATAGCCACTAACAAATCATCTCCTTCTTTTACTAATATACCATCGCCAATATCAATACCAGTTGTAAATGTAGTAGCACCTCTTTTCTTAGTGCCGTTGAACAAATTTGCCTGATAAGCAGTTTCAGGACTCAAACCTGTTACTGTAGCTATACCATTTACTTTTTCTTCGGCTGTAATACTATGCGTAATATCTCCCGGACTAAGCACAATAGTTGTTACACTACTGTTAGGTGTCCATCTTAAAATAGCAGTTTTAGCAGCAATATCTGTATCCTGAATAGTCAAGAAAATTTGTTCTCCCAAAGTACTAGCAGTTGTAACTGACCATTGAGAATCTTCTTTTCCGGTTGCACTAACCGCCTTTACCCTGATTGAATAAAGTGTTTCTCCTTCCAGAGCGACAAGCACCGGTAATTCGTCTCCTTTAACTTCTACGGTTTTAAAAATTGTAGTAAAGTTTGGATCGTCTGCACTAAATTCAATAACATAATGATCATCTTCAGCACGGGTTTCCCAATTTAACTCAACATTAGTCTGATTTCTAATTTGAGGTTTCTCCAGAATTGGTGAAAACAACCTTGTGTTGCCAATATCGGTAAGCAATGCCTCGTTGTAACTCTCACAACCTGAACAAAGTACAAGCAACAACAACAGCGTAGTTAACAGCCCTTTAAATATGTTATTTATTTTCATAATTATAAAATATAATTTATCTATTATTAATTTAGTTACCAAAAACCCAATCATTTTTCAATTGGCCGTTACTTCCTTGAATAAATACCTCCCAAATTGGCCAAAATTGTCTTTTATCTGGATTATTTCCTTCTTTGTAAAGCGAAGCAATTTTTACATCCTCTAATTTTTCCCAAGCTTTAGATGAATAACCTGCTCCCGGATCTGTAGTTTCACCACGATTCAGTCCATATATATCAAGAGAAATATTATCTGCTTTATATTTGTAATATAATGTTTTAGGCACATCACTATAGTTACCGGTTCTTGTTTTTAAATCAGTCATTTTGGCTTTAGCCTCATCTAACTTAGTCTTTAACTTATTCCAACGAATCAGAGAAAATTTACGTTCCATTTCTCCTGTAAATTCATATTGATATTCATCAATAATGGCATTCATCATATCTCCCTTCTCAGTTAGAGCGTTTACGTAATCTTCTACTTTAACAGCATGATCAGATGGAACAAAAGCCCTTTTACGAATTTCTTTCAAATATGGTGCTGCTGCTGCTGCACCCTCTATTTCATTTGCAGCTTCAGCAGCAATTAGAAGAACCTCCGCATATCGCATATAAATTTTATTAACTCCATCGTCTGAAGGAGCAGAAGGAATTCTACTCATCCATTCGTATCTATATTTTCCAAAATACCACACTTGTAAATCAGTCAACTCCTGTTTAGCAATATTATCAACAGCTTTACCCCATTTGTAAGGTACACAAGTCACATCTCTTCTTGTATCAGCATTATCGTAATCATAATAAACAAATGGTAATGGCCCTGCACTTCCGCCATTACTGTCAGTCATAGATTGAAATTGATCCTTAGTATCATGTTTTACAGCAAATGTGTATAACATTCTACCTCTCGAATGGATAAAAGGAATCTCCCAAAGCGATTCACCACCCGCAGTTATGTAATCTTGATTATATTTTTTCCATAACCCCTCAAAAGAATTTTCTAAATGCGCTGTACCACTTTGAATAACTAAACGGCATTCATCTAAAGCTAACTTATACATCTTATCTACTGAAAGATCAGGATCTGTACTTCTACGCACACCATCAGGATATTGCTGATAACCACTTGCCATCATAGCCAAACGAGCTCTTAATCCTTTTACAAAAGCTTTATTCACATATTCTACCGTCGCAGTTGCAGCTGTTTCATTTGGCCAGGCAACTAATGAAGATGCTTCTCCCAAATCTGCTATTAATTGTTTATAAATTACATCGCGGTTGGTTTTTGGGATATATACCGTCAAATTTGTCACAGGCTCAAAACGGGCTGGAACATCTCCCCAATTTCTAATCAAATCAGCATAATAAATAGCACGCAATGTTAGTGCTTCTCCTAATAATTGTCCCATTTCATTACCTGGTTGTGGATTACCATAAGCCCGAATCCCTCTAATACACAAATTTGCACGTTCGATTCCTTCATACATTTTTGCCCACACATTTACCGGTTTATTCATTTCCGAATTATTCGCTTTTGCATCATATATGACTAAATCACTCTTTGCGCCTGAACTTGATGAATTTAAAAGCCATTCGACATCGCTATTTAATCCTTGATAAGCTAAAAGCCTTCCTCTATAGGAATCTGTTTCTGCAAATGATTCTTTTATTCCCGCTATAGCGCCTTTAGCTAATCCTGGGGTAGAAAAAAGAGCTTTTTCATCTAAAGTTGACTGTGCAGGTGCATCTAAATATTCATCACCAAATTCCTGACATGAAGTAAAAAACCCTGATATTATTAAACCTGCTATTATTATTTTATGTTTCATCTTCTGATAATTTAAATTAGAAATTAAGATTTAAACCAAACACTAACTGTCTGCTTCTCGGATATGCTGAATAATCAACACCAGGTGTAAGAGGTGATTTTCTTCTTGTGGAAACCTCCGGATCTGGACCTGAATAGTTTGTCAATAAGAAAACATTAGTTGCAGTACAATAGAATCTTAATTTTGCTGCATGAATTTTTGAACTAAAAAACTCAGGCATAGTATAACCTAAAGTCAAATTATTTAACCTAATAAATGATCCATCTTCTACCTCATAATCAGTAAATAAAAAACTACTCATATACGGAGACCACATAGTTGTATTAGCATTTAAAGCTGCTAATTCTGTTTGATCGTTAACGATCTCCCCTGTAGCAGGATTAATGTTTGTCCATCTTACTCCGTCTGCCATATCAGAACTTAAATTTTTATATTTCCCATTTCTGTTTGCTGTAGTAAATTCTGCTTTATTTGCATTATAGATATCATTTCCGTAGCTCCAGTTAAAGGCAGCCGAAAGATCAAAACCATATGCATTTGCGTTAATTACAAAACCTCCCGTATTTTTAGGATTTGCGTTACCAATAACTCTTCTGTCTGCTGCAGTAACTTTGTTATCTCCATCCAAATCTTTTAATTTCATCATACCTGGTCGTAATGTACCCACTACTTCTGAATTCACAACTCCAGATTTTAAAGCATAACTTGATCCATTATATTCAAAGTCTGAAACCTCATAACGACCGTCACTAACATAACCATACATTAATCCTAAAGGAGAACCTGCATTTACAGCATAGTCAGCTGTTATATCCGATGTCCATGTACTACTGGTTAAAAAGTTGTCCATAACACCTAATGAATTTATACGATTTTTATTGAACCCAATGTTAAAAGAAAAATTTAATCCAAAATCTTTTTTCTCGATCGCAACAACATTTAAAGTACCTTCAAAACCAGTATTTTGAGTTTCACCCATATTTCTATACTGTGTATCATAGCCACTACCACCTACTGGAAAACTAAGTAACAAATCTTGTGTCAAATTTTTGTAGATATCTAAAGTACCATTTAAACGATTTTTAAAAAATCCAAAATCCAAACCAATATTCTGAGTAATTGTAGTTTCCCATTTCAATTCAGGATTTGACATAATTTTTGGAGCAGCCCAGTAATTATCAACATTATTAATCCATTGATTAGCATTTGAATCAAAAGTTTGAACCGTTTGACCTACAGGTATGTTGTTATTACCCGCTTCACCATAACTTACCCTCACTTTAAGAAGATCTAGCCAGGAAACATCTTTTAGGAAGTTCTCTTGTGAAATCTTCCATGCTGCAGCTGCAGCCGGAAAATAACCCCAACGATTTGATCCTGCAAATTTACTGGATCCATCCGCACGAAATGTAGCTGTAAAAATATAACGATCTTTAAAATCATAATTCAATCGCCCAAAGAAAGACAGTAACTTATCATCAGCACTATAGAAATTATCAACAGATAAAGGTGTACCTTGTGTCGTTAATATTTTCGCTTGTTCTAAATGGAAGAAATCAGGATAATTAAGAAAGGTTGAAGTCGTATTATTAGAACTTGTAGTTATCGACTCTTCACCTAAAAGCACAGTTAAATGATGCTTCTCTCCCATCAACTCTTTAAAATCATAGTTTAAAGTATTAGCATTTCTAAAACGAACATCCTTACGATCACTCATCACCATACCAGGTTTTCCTGCTCCAATTTTCGCTGTTGATGAAAAATAAGTTGAAGAACCATAAAAACGGTAATCTAAATTATTATAATTATCCAGACCTATATCGCTTTTAAACTTAAGGTTTTTTATAATTTCCCAACCAAAACTTCCCAGCATATTAAAGTTTTTTCTATACTGTTCACGATCATTATCCGCTAAAGACACGAATGGATTTATTAGATCATTTACATCAGGATCTACATTTACAGACCCAACTTCCTGAATAGGAACAGGTGAATAACCTACAGCATTACGTAAACGAGAATCTGTTGAAGACTTTTCGTTTTGTTCATTCACTCCTGATCCTAATATTTTTGTATCGGAATAACGTATGGTAAAACCAAGATCGATTTTATCACTGGCTTTATTTTTCAAAGCTAACGAAAGATTGTTTCTTTTATAATCAGATCCTATCATTATAGCTTTTTCATCATAGAGAGTATAATTAAAATTGTAACTTAATTTTTCTGTTCCTCCACGAATTCCTAAATCACGGCTTTGCACCTCTCCAGTACGTCCAAAAAGCTGCTTTTGCCAATTATCCCCTTTTACTCCCTTATACAAATCACGATCCTGCCAGTTACCAAAATATTTGGTATAAGAGTCAGGATTGTTCAAAACAGTATTATCTGTATTGGAAAGCATCGCATATTCATATTGCCATTTCACAAAATCATCTGCTGACAGTACATCAATTTCATCTGCTAAGGTCTTCATACCATAAAACATATTGAAGCTTATATCCATCTTACCATTTTTACCTGTCTTAGTAGTAATGATGATAACACCGTTTGCACCACGCGATCCATAAATAGCGGTAGATGAAGCATCTTTTAATACTGTCATAGACTCAATATTAGAAGCTGCAATATCGTTCATACTATTTACAGGAAAACCATCTACAATAATTAAAGGGGAAGCATCCTGTGTAAGAGAACCACCTCCACGAACTCTAATTTTAATCTCAGCATCTGGTGAACCTTCAGAACTTGTAACATTTACCCCAGCTAATCTACCTGTTAAAGCTTCAGAAACATTAGAGACAGGTATCTTTGCCAAAGTACTTCCTGAAATAGTAGAAACAGCTCCAGTCAAATCAGACTTTTTTACAGTTCCGTATCCCACAACAACCACTTCATTTAAAGCATTTGCTTCTTCAGCCAAAACAACATTAATTGTTTTTTTACCGGCAACAGCAACAGACTGCGTTGTAAATCCTATAAAAGAAAACTCTACAGTTGCTTTTGAACTTGAAAGTTTCAATTTATATTTTCCATCAAAATCTGTTGACACACCATTTTTCGTACCCTTTTCCAATACGTTTACCCCTGGCAAGGTTAGCCCCGATGCATCTTTTACCACACCTTCAACTGTCAAGTCCTGTGCACTCACCTTGTTACTGGTAAGCAAACACAATAAGAAAACAATTGCCAGACAACAATTTGTTCTTTTATTAAATAACCCTTTAAAATTCATAGTTCACTGTTTAGTTTATTAGTAATGTTTATTAAGCTTATTTTATGGTTTTAAAAATTATATTTATTATCGAAAAACTACAATCTGAATGTTTTTAAATTTAATTTCAATCTTCTGACTCTTTCCGCAACTCCTGAAAACAAACAGAAATTTGACTCTTCAAAAAACAAAAAAGCAATGTGTAATCGATTACACAAACATAAAAAAAAATTCTGTATAAAAAATTATATTTCATAAAAAAATCTTAAAAAAAATTACATATAAAAAAATATTCTGTTTTAAAATATCATTTATGCAATTTAAATACATAAATTCAAATAAATCCTCTTTTATTATTTTGATGTCAATAAGATTTTTGCATAAAATTCAATCGATTACATGTGGAGTAAACAATTTAATAACCACCTTTAAATTTTAATTTAAAATAATTTCTCACAAGTTAGCTATGATGTAATCATACAAGAATAAAACTAATGCTTAAGTAATGCAATTTTGACTTAACAAATACTTCAGTAAAAGTGTTGGTTAATTAGCTTTTGACAAAAACTTCTTTTAGTCCGAATGTATTTTTATAAAAAATCATAACAAAGAAATTTATTATTTAAGCAACTTTGACAATTTTTCACATTGTTTTCTGTGACAACGTGCCCAACGTTAAATCTATAAGTTCTATTAATACTATACAAATTGAGAAAAACCAAGCCAAAACAAGTTTTAAGAAATAAGTACTTAACAAAAACAGAAAAAGAAGCAATTTCAGGAGTATGACATACTATTCAAAATAAATACAATCTAAATTATTTAATCTGTCTTCAGCTTAAACAGTTTTATGTTTTTGCATTAAAATAAAAGTTATAATCATTCCTATAATTGCCATTACAACGCCTATGAGATTTGGCGATGCGTAACTATAACCAGCTGCTAAAGGCAGTCCTCCTAAAAATGCTCCTAAAGCATTTCCAATATTAAAACTTCCCTGAAGTGCAGCCGAAGCAATCATCTCGGCATTTTTAGCAGTTTTAATCATCAACATCTGAATTGGTGCTATGACAGAAAAAGAAATGGCACCGGTTAAAAAAGTAAAAAACAAGGACATATATTGATTAAAAGAGAAGAAGTAAACCATAATCAAATCAATGACCATCACAAAAAGTAAAGCAAGTACAGTTGGTGCAGGCGAATATTTATCAGCTAATTTTCCTCCCACAAAATTTCCAACTACCATTCCGAAGCCAGCTAAAATTAAAATATAGGAAACATCTTCTGGTGAAAATTTGGAAACATTAATTAATAAAGGTGCAATGTAGCTAATCCAGGCAAACAATCCGCCAAAACCAATTGCTGTAATTCCAATAATAAGCCAAGCTTCTGTTTTTTTAAAAAAGAGCAGTTGTGTTTTCATGTTTACATCACCGCTTTTTTCTAAATTCGGCATCCATAATGTTATAAATAGAAAAGTAAGCAATCCTACAATTGCAATCAGCACAAAAGTATAACGCCATATAAAATGATGTCCTATATAAGTACCAATTGGCACTCCAATCAAATTTGCTAAAGTCAAGCCTGAAAACATTATCGAAATCGCCTGAGCTTCTTTTCCCTTATCTGCCAAACGGCTTGCGACTACCGCCCCTACTCCAAAAAAGGCTCCGTGTGGTAATCCGGAAAGAAATCTGGAAGCGAATAAAAAATTATAATTGGGTGCAATAATTGAAAGCGCATTAAAAACCGTTAACATCAAAGCTAAAATTAAAAGCATTTTCTTGGGTGGAAAATTTCTTCCAAGAATAACCAATAAAGGAGCACCAATAACAACTCCTAAAGCATAAGACGAAATTAAATATCCGGCAACCGGAATCGAAACTTTCATGTCTGAAGCAATATCGGGCAATAAACCCATCACGACAAATTCTGTTATACCAATCGTGAGACCTCCCAATGAGAGTGCAATAAGACTTTTTTTCATTTGTAATCTTGAAATACTAAATTTTTATGGTACAAATTTAGGTTAGTGTGCTCAAAGAATAGCTGTACATTTACATTATTTATCTGTAAATTTATTACCCAGAAGTTTACTTTAAATTTTAATTATATCAGGCAAAAATGAAATTATATATTAAAAATATGGTTTGCGGCAGATGTAAAATGGTTGTGAAAAATGAGTTTGAAAAGCTTGGAATTCAGACTATTTCAGTTGAGTTGGGTGAGGTTGAACTTCAGAATGCTATCACCAAAGATCAAAAAAACAACCTTTTAATCCGCCTTCATGCTTTAGGTTTTGACTTAATTGATGATAAAAAAAGTAAAACAATTGAAAAAATCAAAACGCTGATTATTGATTTGGTACACCATAAAAACAATGAACTCAAAACTAATTTATCTGATTATTTGGCAGAAAATCTTAATCAGGATTACAATTCATTGAGCAATCTTTTCTCGGAAGTTGAAAACACAACCATTGAAAAATATTTTATCAGTCAAAAAATAGAAAAGGTTAAAGAACTGATTATTTACAATGAACTTTCCTTAAGCGAAATTGCCGATATTTTAAATTACAGCAATGTGGCACATTTAAGTAATCAGTTTAAAAAAGTGACCGGTTTTACGCCTACCTATTTTAAGCAGTTAAAAAACAAGAAGCGGATTCAGATTGAGAATTTGTAAATCTTGCAAATCATTCCCAAAATTTTACAATCATAAGTGTGCTTTAGTTCGGAAATTTGTTTTTTAATCTAAATCAAATATCATGACACATACATATCAAATTACTGGAATGACTTGTTCCAGCTGTGAGGAAAAAGTCAAAAAAGCACTTGAACAAGTTCAAAACATAACTAATGCTGCTGTTTCTAAAAATGATAATTTAGCAACTGTAACGATGACAAAGCATGTTCCGTTAACAGATTTACAGCATGCATTAGAAAATAAATATCAAATTTCAGAGATTCATCATCATGAAATTGCGGAAGAAACAAGATCCTGGTTTGAAACTTACAAACCCATTTTATTAATTTTCTTTTACATCAGTTTAGTTACAGTCCTGATTCAGTTAACGAATCATCATTTTGACTGGATGCAGGCCATGCAGCATTTTATGGCAGGATTCTTTTTGGTTTTTTCATTTTTTAAATTACTCAATTTAAAAGGCTTTGCTGAGAGTTATGCGATGTACGATGTTATGGCAAGGAAAATTCCAGTGTGGGGATATGTTTACGCCTTTTTAGAACTTGGATTAGGAATCTCTTACCTGCTGAATTTTAATCCGATATTCACAAATGCAGCTACTTTTATTTTAATGAGCATTAGTATCATTGGTGTTTTACAATCGGTTTTGAATAAGAAGAAAATTCAGTGTGCCTGTTTGGGAGCCTTCTTTAATTTACCAATGAGTACCGTAACGATTATAGAAGATGGGCTGATGATTTTAATGAGTTTAGCAATGTTAGTTTCACTACTATAATTTAACTAAATCTTGAGAATCATCAAACCAAATCTTATTATATTTGACAAAATACAAATCATTAAATCATTAACAAACAACAATTAAACCATAAAAAAAAATGAAAAAATTATTTACAGTATTAGCAATCGCATTATTTACGATTAGTCTTCAGGCTCAGGAAACAAAACCTGCTGCTAAAAAAGAAAAAGCTAAAAAAGAATCTTGCTGCAAAAAAACAGCAACAGAGAAAAAATCTTGTTGCGTTAAAAAATAATCTGAATCTTTGTTTCAACAAAAAAGACCTCAATTGAGGTCTTTTTTATATTTTATATTGAAAATTTATTTCAAGCGGACACTCCATTCGAAATCCATTTCTGAAACCTGAATACCCTCTTCATTTGTTCCAATAGATTTCATCCAGAAAGTCTGTCCCTCGCCGGTTGCGATTGTTTGTTTGATAGCTTCGGCAATTAAATGTCCGTCATTGCAGACAAAAGTAATCCTGCCTGTTGCTTTTTTGGTAAAGTTTCCTTTGTTATTGGCAACCAGCATAGAAATTTTTCTTCCACTTTCCTGAATTTGTGAAATTACCAATGCTCCGGTTGTTAATTCGGCCGCCATTGCCTGAACTGCAAAATACATGGAGTTAAACGGATTCTGATTAATCCAACGATGTTTTACAGTGACGGTACAGCTATTTTCATCGATAGCTTTAACACGCACACCACAAATGAATGCTGACGGTAATTTGAATAATACAAATTTGTTAAGTTTTGAAACTGAAACTGCCATGATATTTATTTTTTTATGTAAAAATACAAAAAAACTATGCACGCACAATAAATTGAGGTTACTTTCCAGAAACAGCAGTAAAATCAATACTTCCAAATCATTTTTAGACATTTATGCATGAATTTCAAATTTTAACAATGTTAATATTTTGTTAACATTTGGTACTATGTAAAACAAGATACTGTTTTTTAGATATATATTTGCATAAGAAATTACTATATACTTTTAATCATGGAAACATTAACACCACTCATCATGGAAAACACATCAGACAAGAACACTGCAACTTTCACACACTTAAGTACTTTGACTCAATACATTATTCCGTTTGGGAATTATATTTTTCCAATATTAATCTGGTCGAGTTACAAAGACAAATCAGAATTTGTAAATCACCACGGAAAACAGACATTGAATTTTCAATTGAGCTTATTGCTATATTCTTTGGTTTTGGCCTTAATTGCTATTCCGGTTTTTGTAGCGGTATTTCTTCAAAATCTTCCAATGGAAGCTTTTTTTAACGACCACAATTTTGAAATCACAAATTTTGATTTTCAGGGTAACATTGGATTGCTTACTATAGGTGGGACAGCAGTCGTGCTTTTTGGATTACTGAAAGTAGTTGAATTCTTTTTAGTGATTTATGCTTCAATAAAAACATCGAACGGAGAATTATATAAATATCCGTTAACGATTCCTTTTATAAAGTAGCACTTCGACTTCACTCAGTGTGTCATAAAAGATTAAAAGTTATTATGAATACCGGAGCCCTAGCCCTGATAGCAGCGCATCCTTTTGTGGCGGGGTTCGCCACAAAAGATACAGCGGATAGCAGGAAACAGCTCCTGAAAACAATCAATCATCAATCAAAATCATCAATCAAAAAACGAATTGTTCAATCTAAAAAAAACAAAATGAAATTATGAACATTGAAAACACAAAAGCACAGATGCGCAAAGGTGTTCTTGAGTTTTGCATCTTATCTGTATTAAAAGAAAAAGACGCATACACATCAGAAATATTAGACACTTTGAAAAATGCAAAATTACTAGTTGTTGAGGGAACAGTTTACCCTCTTTTAACCAGACTGAAAAATGACGGTTTGCTTAATTATCGCTGGGAAGAATCGACCTCTGGGCCACCGCGTAAATATTATGGATTAACCGAAATAGGACAAACCTTTTTAAACGAATTAAACGGTACCTGGACAGAATTGTCAGACGCTGTAAAACTAATCACCAATCAAAATCAATAATCATGAACAAAACAGTAAATATTAACTTAGGCGGGATGTTTTTTCACATCGATGAAGATGCATACTTAAAATTAACACGCTATTTTGACGCAATAAAACGATCGTTAAACAACTCATCAGGACAAGATGAAATTATTAAAGACATCGAAATGCGTGTTTCTGAATTATTAACAGAAAAACAAAAAAGCGAGAAACATGTTGTGGGACTGAAAGATGTTGACGAGGTGATTACAGTAATGGGACAGCCGGAAGACTACATTATTGAAGACGAAGAAAAAACAAATCAATCGTTTCATGATAATGGCAGAAGAACCAAAAAATTATACCGTGATAAAGAAAAAGGTATGATTGGCGGAGTTGCTACCGGTTTAGGACATTATTTTGGAATTGATGCTGTTTGGGTAAAAATTGTATTCTTAATATTCGTTTTTGCAGGTTTTGGAACCGGAATTTTAGCTTATTTCGTTCTTTGGGTGGTAACTCCGGAAGCGATTACAACATCTGAAAAACTGGAAATGACGGGCGAGCCTGTTACGATTTCAAACATCGAAAGAAAAGTTCGTGAAGAAATTGAGTCTTTATCAGATAAATTCAAAAATGCTGATTATGACGCAATGGGAAACCAGGTAAAGTCGGGAGCTGGGAGAATAAGTAGCTCATTTGGTGATTTTATTATGACGATTTTTAAAATCTTCGCTAAGTTTTTAGGAGTGATCCTGATTATGGCTGGTATTTCGACCTTGATTATGTTGTTAATTGGAGTGTTTACTTTAGGTACGAATGTTTTTGTTGATTTTCCGTGGCAGAATTTTGTTGAAGCCGGAAATTTCACAGAATATCCTATCTGGTCATTTGGCTTATTGATGTTCTTTGCTGTTGGTATTCCGTTTTTCTTTTTGACACTTTTAGGTTTCAAATTATTAGCGCCAAATACTAAAACAATAGGAAATATTGCCAAATATACTTTATTAGCAATTTGGATTATTGCAATTGCAATTGCTATCAGTATCGGAATCAAACAAGCTACTGAAATATCCTATGATAATAAAACAGTAGAAAAGAAAGCAATCAATATTACTCCGAAAGATACATTGTATGTAAAATTCAGATATAATGATTACTATGCCAAAGATTTATATGATCACAGAGAATTTGAGTTTGTCCAAGACTCTGCTAATAATGAGTTGATTTATTCAAATGAAGTCCGTTTACATGTTTTGCATACTGATCAGGCTGCTCCTTATATACAAATAGAAAAGAGTGCCAGAGGAAACTCATTTACAAATGCCAAAAAAAGAGCAGAAAAAATTAATTATAACATTGATATTAAAGGAAATTATTTAATTTTGGATAATTATTTTCTTACAGATGTAAAAAACAAATTCAGAGATCAGGAAGTTGATGTGTATTTGTACTTGTCAGAAGGACAATTATTTAAACCAGATGCTTCTGTTCAGGATTACGACGATTCAGATGATGATTTTTTCAACTTACATTTTAGCGGAAACTATAACTATAAGGTAGAAGGTTCTAAAATAAAATGTCTAAACTGTCCTGCTGATGAAGATGATTACAATGATGTAGAACAAGATACTATTGCAAATGATACTGTAAAAGAAGTTTCGATTAAAATTAACGGAAAAGAAGTATTAAACGGAAAAAAAACTAACGGAAGGCTAACCACTGATAAAAACGGAGTTATAATCAAAATTAACTAAAACCATGATAAAAATAATCATTCATATTACGAAATTTATTATTGCAACAATCACCGCACTATTGTTTGCTTCATGTAATTTTAACATGAATTCAATTGAAGGCAGTGGAAATGTTACTACCGAAAAAAGAATTGTTCAGGGTGAATTTAAAAATGTATCTGTTAGCAACGCCATTGATTTGGTTATTGAGCAATCTGATTCTACAGAAATCATTGTAGAAGCAGACGATAATATCCAAAAAGAGATTACAACAAAAGTGGAAAACGGAACTCTGGTAATATCCTGCAAATTCAGTTCTTTTAACAATGTTACCAAAAAAGTTACTGTAAAAATGCCTGTTATTGACAAAATTGAAGCTTCGAGCGCCTCATCTGTACATAGTGAAAATGTAATTCAGGGAGAAAATATAAACATTGAAGCGTCAAGTGCTTCTACAATAAATGTGAATGTTGAATCTGATAATATTACTTGTGACTCAGGAAGCGGAAGCACTATTAATATAGAAGGAAAGGCGTTGAAGATTAAAACATCAGCTGCAAGCGGCTCCAGTATTAATGCAGAAAACTTATTGGCAAACGAAGTTGAAGCAGAAGCTGCAAGCGGAGCAAGTGTAAATGTCCATCCAATTTTACGATTGAAAGCAGATGCATCAAGCGGAGCAAGCATTCATTATGACTCCTCTCCTAAAACAATTGAAAAATCTGAAAGTTCAGGAGGAAGCATCAGCCAGGGATAACACTATTAATGTGTTAAATATAAAAGAAATCATTCATCAAAAGTGGATGATTTTTTTATATTTGTCAAAATCAAAATATAGAATTAATGAAAAAAAGTACAGCACTATTCTTATTACTATTAGTTACGACATTAACTTTTGCACAAAAGAGAGAGAAAATAAAAGGTTCTAAAATAGTTACAACATCAATAAAAGAAGTTGGCGATTTTGATGCTCTTGAAGTTGATGATAATATCGAAGTCTATTTGGAACGAGGCGAAAAAAACGAAATAAAAATTGAAGCCGATGATAATTTGCACGACATTATCGGAATGGATTTAAGAGAAAAAGTGCTGCGTTTATATACTTCGAAAGAGTCTTCTATTTTCAAAAAACTGGCAGTTCGCGTTACTTACACAAAGTCATTAACGAAAGTTATAACTAAAAATGAAGCTGTAGTTTATGCTATTCAGGAACTGCAATTAGATGATATCACCTTCAACAGTTTTGATTATTCTAAATTGCTTTTGAATGTCAATGCAAAGAAATTCAGTTTAGTTGCAGATGACAAATCAAAATCGGAAATAAATTTAAAATCAGAGGAAGCAGTTTTACAATTAAGCAAAAGCTCATCAATAAAATCTCTGGTATCAGCAATTAATTTCAAATGTGATTTGTACCAAAAAGCAAATGCTGCCATCGAAGGCGCTGCCGAAAAAGGGAGTATCCGTATAGATAATAACTCAAATTTTACCGGAATAAAGTTCAACATAAAAGAAGCAAAATTAACTGCAGAGAATTATGCCACTGGAGCTATATTGGCTGAAATCTCAATATCACTTGCTATTGGAGACAAAGCTGAAGTGTCGCTTTTAGGAAAACCAAAAATAGAGCTTACACGCTTCAGTGAAGAAGCAAAATTATTCAAGAAGATTAAATAAGAAAAGTTCAGGTTTCAGGTTTCAGGTTTCAGGTTTCAGGTTTCAGGTTTCAGGTTTCAGGTTTCATAAAAAACAGAAAATCCATTCTTTCGAATGGATTTTCTGTTTTTTTATTTGATACGTTCCAGCAACTTGAAATCTGAAACAAAGAAAACCTGAAACAAATTTCCTTATTCTTTAGCAGCCAGATAACGTTCTGCATCCAATGCAGCCATACATCCTGTACCCGCAGCCGTAATTGCCTGACGATAAACGTGATCAGCAGCATCTCCCGCTACAAAAACACCTTCAACATTTGTTTTAGATGTTCCCGGAACATTAATTATATATCCTGTTTCATCAAGTGTGATGTAATCTTTAAAAATATCTGTATTTGGTTTGTGACCAATCGCTACGAAAAATCCTGTTGCTGGAATTTCAATAACTTCTGCAGTAGTTTTGTTTAAAGCTTTAATGGCATGTACTACATTTCCGTCACCTAAAACTTCAACAGTATCGTGATTCAATAAAATTTCAATGTTCTCTGTTTTACGAACGCGTTCTTCCATGATTTTCGAAGCTCTGAATTTTTCGCTTCGTACCAACATCGTTACTTTTTTACACAATTTCGATAAGTAATGTGCTTCTTCACAAGCAGAATCTCCTGCTCCAACAATGACAACTTCCTGATTACGGTAGAAAAATCCGTCGCAAACAGCGCAAGCAGAAACTCCTCCGCCCATTTGTAAATAATGCTGTTCTGAAGGCAATCCTAAATATTTAGCTGAAGCTCCTGTAGAAATAATAACCGTTTCACAGTGCAATTCTATTTGATCGTTAATCCAAACTTTCTTAATCTCTCCTGAAAAATCAACTTTTGTAGCCCATCCATCACGAATATCAGAACCAAAACGTTTGGCTTGCTCTTGTAACTGAATCATCATTTCAGGTCCTGTAACACCATCAACATAACCTGGAAAATTTTCTACTTCATTAGTCGTTGTTAACTGACCTCCCGGCTGCATTCCCTGGTATAAAACTGGATTCATATTTGCTCTGGCAGCATAAATAGCAGCAGTATAACCCGCCGGCCCAGAACCAATAATTAGGCATTTAATTTTTTCGATTGTATCTGACATAGTATTGATTGTATTAATAATTGATGGTGCAAAAGTAAGTTTTTATTGTTGGAAAAAAGAACCCAACTAATCAGTTTTTGCTATTTCAAAATAGATAATTACGAATAGTCTAGAAATAAAAAATCCTTCCTGTGAAATACAGAAAGGATTTTTGTCGTCCTGTCGGGACAATTTTCGAACCATTTTATTAATGATTTAAAACTGTTGTTGTCCGATATTGACTTTTAATATCATAGAAAATT
>NZ_CAMLDD010000019.1 GCF_946478785.1 uncultured Flavobacterium sp. | reverse complement strand
CTCTCAAAATTTATTTTTCCCCCAAATATAAATATTTGTGTCCAGACGGTAGGATAGAAACGGAAATCCTTTTGCTTTTTCCTTTTAAAAGCAAAATATTGCAGTGCATAGCGGGAAATAGCTCCTGAAAACTCTAATGCCAAATCTCAATAATAAATTCCAATTCCAACATATTAGATTTCTTTGCTGACAAAAACTCATTATATGTAATAATATAATTCTCCTCCTTATAAAACAAACCCGACAAGTTTTTAAAAAACTGTCGGGTTATTAAGGAGTGAAATATTAATATTAAAGATCAATCAAAACGAATAGCTTTAACTGGAGAAATTTTTGTTATAATATAGGACGGAATTAATAATACTACTAAACAAATTATAATGGTCATTAAATTCAACAAGACTACATAAACCCAATTTATATATACTGGCGCCTGGTTGACATAGTAGTTTTCGGGATTTAATTGAACTACTCCAAATTGCTGTTGAATTAATAATATTGAAATACCTATTAAGTTACCCCAAAATAGTCCTCTTATTATTAGATAAAAGGCATTGTACAAAAATATTTTACGTACATTCCAGTTACTAGCTCCTAATGCTTTTAATATACCAATCATTTGGGTGCGTTCAAGAATAAGAACCAACAAAGCAACTACCATATTAATTGTCGCCACTAATACCATTACACCTAATATTATTATTATATTGAAATCAAAAAGTTGCAACCAGTCAAAAATGTAACTGTATTTTTCAATTATTGTTTTCGTGTCAAGATTTGATGAAGTTTGATCGTAAATTTGATCGCCAGCTTTTTTAATATCATTAAAGTCTTTTACAAAAACTTCAAAAGCCCCAACCTGATCTAAAGTCCATTTATTTATCTTTTGAATATGGCGAATATCTCCTATTATATAAGTGGCATCAAAATTCTGGAAACCTGAATTAAAAATACCTACAATTTTAAATCGGCGACTATTTGGCAACTTGCCTTGTTCTTCTTTAATAAAGAATGTATTGAACTGATCACCCTTTTTTAAATTTAGGCGATCCGCAAGAAATTTTGAAATTATTACATCTTTATTTAAGCTTTTGGAGAAATCAGGCAATTTTCCCTCTACTAAATATTCCTTTATATTATTCCAATCATAATCTGCACCAACACCTTTGAAAATAATTCCTTCGAAAGCATTTTCTGTTCTTATAATTCCGGCTTTACTGGCGATTGCCTGAATATGCCTTACCTCTGGAACGGATTTGAAATTAGGATAAAAATCCTGGTTTTTAGAAATTGGAATCAATGTTACTTCAGAATTATTGTTGTCATAATTTGAAATAATAATCTGTCCATTAAAAGCTGAAACTTTGTCTCGGATTTTTTGCTGTAACCCGATTCCCGTTGCAACTGAAACCAACATCATAATAATACCAATAGCTATAGCCGAAATGGCAATTTTAATAATGGGTGCCGAAATACTGCTTTTATAATCTTTAGCAGTAATAAGCCTTTTAGCTATAAAATATTCTAAATTCAATTTACGTCTTATTATTGATTTATGTATGATATTTATTTAGTCAAAAATACATTTTAAAAAGCAAAAACATATTACTACTAAAAACAATTACCAATTATTTAAGTTTCTTATAAAGGCAATTTCTTTTTCATCTCTTCGACAATATTAAAGGCCGCCGGACAAATAGCAACGTTTTTTAATGTAAGATCTGAAATCTGATGGAACTTTTTCCGATCTGTATGTGGAAATTCTCTGCATGCTTTTGGACGAACATCATAAATCATACAATAATTTTCATTATCAAGAAAAGTACAGGGAACACTTTTTAAAACATAATCTTTGTCTTCGTCTATTCGAAGATATTGATCAATGAATTGTTGTGGTTTTTGCCTGAAAGATTTTGAAATCCTTTCAATGTCCGCCAAAGTAAACAAAGGCCCGGTCGTTTTACAACAATTGGCACATTGTAGACAATCCGTCTTTTTAAATTCGGTATTATGCAAATCCTGCATAATATAATCCAAATTCTTCGGTTGTTTCTTTTTCAGCTTATCAAAATACTTTTTGTTTTCGATATGCTTATCTTTGGCTAACTTATTTAAGTTATTTAAAATCTGTTTCAAGCTTAATCTTTAAAGTTAATCTGCAAAATTAAACAACTTTAAACTTGAAACCTTAAACTTTGAATTAAATTACAATGAAAGATCTTTTTGGAAAAGCGATGTTTGATTTTCAGACTAATAATTCGCCTGAAGACATTATTACCGAAACTACCATTTCTGAAGAAGACGAAATGAGTGTTGATTATTTATTTCGCTCTTATGATGAAATGCCTAAACTCGAACAAAAAGCATTACAATTGGCCTTTGGAAAAACTTTGGATGTAGGTTGCGGAGCAGGAAGCCATAGTTTATCACTACAAAATGATCGAAATTTAGAAGTCATATCTATAGATATCTCTGAAAAAGCAATAGAAACATGTAAACTTCGGGGTATTAAAAATGCGAAAGTTCAAAACATATTAGATTTTGAAGGAGAAAAATTTGACACCATTATATTATTAATGAATGGCGTTGGTATTTTTGGAAAGTTAGATGACTGCAATAAATACTTATCTAAACTAAAATCACTATTAAATCCAAGCGGACAAATTCTATTAGACAGTTCAGATATTATTTATATGTTTGACGAAGATGAAGATGGTGGAAAATGGATTCCATCAAATAATAATTATTATGGAGAATTGGTCTTCAATATTTCATACAAAGGAGAAAAAGAAGACCCTTTTAATTGGTTATATTTGGATTATAACACGCTTCAAAATGCCGCTAATGCAAATGGTTTAAAATGTGAACTTGTTTTAGAAGGCGAACATTATGATTATCTGGCCAAACTTTCAATTTAAAACATACTTAAATTCATGGAAAAATTAGATTTAGAAAAATTAAAATACCCGATTGGAAAATTTATTACACCAACTGAATATTCTCCTGAATACATTTCGAATAAAATTCAAGAAATTGAATCGTTTCCCGAAAGATTAAAAAAAGCAATTACTCATTTGACAGATCAACAATTAGACACGCCTTATCGACCAAATGGATGGACGGTTCGCCAAGTAATTCATCACTGTGCGGAAAGTCATATGAATTGTTTCATTAGAATAAAATGGGCTTTGACAGAAAACAATCCTGTGATAAAAGCATACGATGAAGTATTGTGGTCTGAACTTTCTGATAATTTAAAAATGCCAATATCTCCTAGTCTGAATTTACTGGAAGGATTGCACACTAGATTAGCTTTTATAATGAGAAACTTATCCCCGGATGATTTAGAAAAAGCTTTTATCCATCCTGAAAACAACTCCGAATATAGAATCAAACAAATTATTGGAACTTATGCCTGGCATGGAAATCATCATTTGGCACATATTACCAATTTACAAACATATAAGAACTGGCAATAAAAAGTGTTTCTTTTTTACACATTGTATATTCTTATTATTAAACAAAAAACTCTTCTGCCGAAGAGTTTTTTAATTAGGGAATATTTAAATACTTATGCGTTTGAAGCGAAACTCTCCATTTAGGGTTGTTCATTACATAATCAACAATCAACGGAGTCATTTCTTCTTTCTTGCTCCACTCAGGCTGAAGAAACAAAATGGCCTCATTATTTACCAGTTCAGCTTGTTCTTCGGCAAAGATAAAATCGTGCTTGTTATGAATAATTACTTTTAACTCATCAGCATTATCATAGACCGTTTGAGTGGGTAATTTATTCTTTTTAGGAGAAAGACAAATCCAATCCCAAGTTCCAGATAGTGCGTAAGCCCCAGATGTTTCAATATGAACTTTTAAATTTCTGTCTTTTAACTCCTGAGTCAGCAAAGTCATGTCCCAAGTCAACGGCTCACCACCTGTTATAACTACAGTATCAGCGTAAGTGGAAGCATTTTTTACAATTAAATCTACACTTGTTGGGGGATGCAATTCTGCGTTCCAACTTTCCTTCACATCACACCAGTGACAGCCAACATCACAGCCTCCGATTCGTATAAAATAGGCAGCCGTTCCAGTATGGAAACCTTCTCCCTGAATGGTATAAAACTCCTCCATTAAAGGCAGCATTGCTCCCTTATTTACCTCTAATTGTATTTCTTTTGATAGCATTATTTTATTTTAAAGTGCAAAGATAGTCAATTAAATATGGAACAAAAAAAACCGACAATTCATTGACGAACTGTCGGTTTTTATATTTAATTTGTAATCTTAATTATTTTAACGCTTTTACAGATTCTTTAGCATAATTATTTGTTGGATCCAAAACTAAAGTTTTATTGAAATATTCGACTGCTTTTGCTTTATCGGTATTTGCATAAGCAGCACCAATTGCATTATAAGATTCAACTATTTTTTTCACAGTAGCTTGTTTAGCCATTTCCTCAGCACCCTTCGCTGTAATTTTATTAACGTACTCCGTGTAGTTCTTAATAATCAAATCATCTTTATCTAACAAACTGTTGATTCTTGCTTTATAAATATAAGCTTCATCGTAAGTTGGAGAAGCTACTAAAATCTTATCAAAAGTTGCATCAGCATTCTGTAACGCAGCAGTATCACGAGTTTCAGCTGTTTTACCTGCATTACCAAAATAAACAGAAATTCCATAATATACAGCATCATCTAGATAATTTTTAGATTCTGCATTAGCTGCTCCAAGTTCAAAAATAGAGGCAGCTTGTAAATATTGTTTTTTACCGAACAACTCTTTTCCAAAATCAGCAAGTTCTTCCACTACTAAAGGTTCTAACTCAATAGCCTTTTTTATATCAGCAAGGCCAGCATTAAATGCAGCCTGATCTACTACACCTTCCGCATTAGTTCCTTTTTTAATTTTAGCAAGACCTAAATACAGGTAATCTCTGCCAATTACTTTGTTTGAAGGCACTTTAATGAAATCCTCAATAGATTTTATGGCCACATCAACATTTCCGTTTTCATAAGCCGCATATCCTAAGTATCTGAAAATTCTAGGATTAACTTTATCCTCAGCAATCATTTTGTTTGCAACTTCTTCAAGTTTTTTATAATCTTTAACTAAGATTAAGAAATCCGCATGACGCATTTTAGAGTTTAAAGAATAATCTGTAAGACTTAAATATTTCTCATAATTCGTAATTGCATTTTGCAAGTTAACTTTAGCAGTAGAAGGCTTATTTCTGGCCCATTTGTAATAAGTTTCAGCCAATTCTCTGTAAACAGGACCATAACTTGCGTTCAAAGCAATAACTTCATTAAAAGATTTAATTGCTTCATCATATGATTTCGCACCTTTCAACAAAACGCCCAATTGCATTTTTGCTCTTAATAGTGTTGGATCAGCTGTAAATGCATCACGATATGCTTTATAAGCATCGTTTTGATTATTTGCTCCATAATATGCATCTCCAATCGTTAAAAGCGCAGTTGCATTTTGTGGCTCAATTGCCAAGGCACGTTTCAAAATAGCTATGGCATTATTATAATCAGGATTTTCAGAATTTATATATGCTTTACCAATGTATATAAATTCTTCTACATCTTTACGTCTCATGTCTTTTGTCGCCAAGCCGAAATTAGCCTGGGCAGCCGCAGTATTTTTTTCATTAAGATCTATTTGTCCTAATCCAATATAATTTAAGTTCTTGTTATCGGAAGCTTCTAATCCATTTAAGTAATAAATTTTAGCAGAATCAACAACACTTTCATTCAAATATATATTTCCTAAAACAAAATTTGCTTCTCCATTTGAAGGTTCTGCTTTGATAATTGATTTCAGCAAAGACTTTGCCTTTTGAAATTGTTCTGCATCAATTGCTTTTTTAACTTCTTTGATGTCTTGCGCTTTTGCAACAGAAGCAGAAGCAACTAAGGCAAGACTAAAAATTTTAAATTTATTCATCTTTAATATAATTAATTTATTCTTTATCATTTATAATTTCATTTCTAATTTGTAATTTTCTGCCAGGTGTACGAATTGGCATTAACCCAGATTTTAAAACTACACGTTGTCCAATGTCGCCGGCAATAAATGAAGCAAAACCCATCCCTAAACCTGAATATCCCTGACAATTAATGATATACAATTCGCGTGCCAAAGGATATTTTTGCTCTGCTATGTCATTTTGTGTCGGACTATAATATCCATTGCCTTTTAATGCTTTAACACTCAATACATTTATTTTACTGATTATTTGCTGCATATCAGGAGAAGGCTGAGACAACCAATTAACACCAACTACTCCAATCATACCATCATTTTCAGACACAAACTTAATTACCTCTTCATTTGTTTTAAATGAAAAAACACCTTCATCAGGAATAGCCTTAATATTGGCTAAATTTTTCATGAAACGTACAGTACTTGAATTTGGATTATCAAATACTAATCCTTTAATTTTTGGATTTTGGATCCCTTTCATAAAATCAATTACTGTTTTTAACGCAATCAAAGTATCGTTATTGCTCTTGTTGGAAATAAATGCAATAGCATCTGTTGCGAATGGAGTAACTCTTGGATTAATTTTAAACTTTACAAATTTGTTTTTTTCTTCCTGAGTTAAATCTCTTGCTGTAATTACAACTTTAGTTTTTTGATTCAACAAATCATTAATTAACTCTGCCTCAGATTTAGCTTTAACCGAAATTTTAGCATCATAGTAAGTCCCCTCAAAAACAGCAATCTGATCATCTACAATTGGTTTGACAGTTTCATCAACAGTAATCGTAACAGAGCCTTTTAAAATCGTGTCCTGATTTAAACCATTTTTACTTTTTTGGTTACACATAGCAAACAAAAAAATAAAAATAATCAAACCCAAAATTTTAACATATTTTAACATGTTTTTGTTATGTATTAGAATTAATTAATCTTAAAAATCGTATTGCAGAATACACTATCAACAATATGCCAAATGCATATCTATATACTGGTTCCATGTCTAATGGGAGCTTTTTCCAAAACATAATCATTAAACCAAGTACAAGATAAATCAAAAAAAACAATATTCCTAAAACAAGAAGAAATCGCTCTTTGAGCGATTTCTTCTTAATATTATCAAGTAAATGCTTTAACATTATTCTGCAGATTGGATTGTAATAGGCAGTGAGTAAAGTACTCTTACTTTTTTACCATTTTGCTCACCCGGAGTCCACTTTGGGCATTTTTTTAATACCCTTACAGCTTCAGCTCCAGTTCCATAACCGATATCTCTCAAAACTTTAATATCTGTTAATGAACCGTCTTTTTCAACTACAAACGTTACATATACTTTACCTTTTAAACCTTCTTCTTCAGGAGTTCTATAATTGTTTCCTACAAACTTGTAGAATTTTTCCATCCCTCCAGGGAAATCTGGTTTTACTTCGATACCAGCTGTGTTGTACACATTGTTGTCTTCTTGTACTATTTCAGCAACCGGGCCTTTCCCTACAGGTTCATCAACAGTTAATACTGCATCCGGATCTCCTTTAATAGTTTCAGAGCCAATTTTCTTTTCCTTAAGCTCTACAATTTTTGGCGGCTCTTCCGTAATCTCTTCGGTTTTAGCCACTACAGGTTTCACAAACTTAACCTGATCTACTTTTGGTGGCGGTGGTGGTGGTGGCGGTAAATTTGGTTTCACAGGCTCTTTTGGCTTTGGAGGTAATTTTACCGTCGTGATTTTAATATCGTTATCCTCTATTTCTTCACCAGAATCTGGCAAAAAACTAGCAATAAGAGGAGCAGCAATAGCTAAGCTAAAAATAACAGAACCAATGATAAGTGCTCTTACCGTAGTCTTGGTATTAGATTTTCTTAACTCATATGCACCATATATCTTATTACGTCCTTCGAATACGATATCAAGCCACTGATTTTTTATAATATCTAATTTCATATTTCTTGATTATTAAGTCATTGACAAAACAAGATTTGGTCTTATTTTTTCTCTAACAATTCTGTTTCTTTAGGTAAGAAATCATTAACAATAGCATAAGTCTCAACTCCTGTAATAGCCATTTCATCTAAAATGTCTACTAAGTTTTTGTACTTAGATTTTTTACCTGGCTTGATAATAACGATAATTCCTTTATTTTTATTTCCAGTATATTCAAGTACTGATTTTTTACGAGCCAATAATTCTCTACGGATGCCATCTTTACCATATGCAATATCTTTAGGCCCCGCAATAGGAGTATCTAACAATCCCATATAATAGACAAGCTTATTCCCTTCCCCCATCATAATAGTCATAGTTCGTCTTTCATCAACTTTTATGTCCTTATTTTTAGAAGGGTCTTCATCTTTATCTGGCAAACCTAAACTCATTGATTGAGGTTTTGACAACGTAGTGGTCAACATAAAGAATGTGATCAATAAGAAAGCCAAATCCACCATAGCCGTTAAATCGACCTTAGAGTTCTGCTTTTTACTTCTTACTTTTCCACCTTTTCCGCCACCACCGTCGCCGGTATTTAATTCAGCCATTTAGTGTATATTTTTTAATTAAAAGTCTTTTCCTCTCATACCTGTAACTAAGTTAAAGGTATTGATTTTTTGATCTTGCAGGATATCCATAATTTTCTTAATTTGTGGATAATCTTCTTTAGCATCTCCTTTTATAGCAATCTGCAATTCTTTATCATCAATATCAATTGCTGCTCTTCTAGAAATCAAAAGCCATTCTTTTAATTGATTATCCAAAGAATCAACTGGAATACCAGGCTGATCTGCTTTGCTCCTCTCGGCAGCTTTCATATCAATAATCTGCTTCAAATTTGCAACAGGAACACCAAAGTCATCCATTAAGGCAAATTTAGCTTTATCATCTTCTGAAAAATTCACACCGAACTTTGCACCCATTCCCTCAAGAGTTCTTTTACGAATCTCTCTTCCTTTAATGTCAAAAAACACTTTGCTTTTCCCGTCTTTACCTTTTCCTACTGTAATAATAGCCAAATCTGAATCTGGCAATTTGGTTTGTACAGTAGATGATGGCGTATCAACAGGAAGTGCCTCTGGCACCTTGGCAGTAGCGGTCAAAATAAAGAACGTAAGCAAAAGGAACGCAACATCACACATGGCAGTCATATCTGTCGATGTTGACTTTTTTTTCATTTTTATTTTAGCCATTCTCTTTTATTTTATTCTGATAATTTAGTATCAAAAATTATTATTGTTTCAAACTTCCTCTGAATTTTCTGTAAGTGTTTACAATTGTAACACCAGCCTCATCAATAGAGTAAGTTAAATCATCAATTTTAGATGTAAAGAAATTGTAAGCGATAATTGCAAAAATAGACGTTGCAATACCTGTAGCTGTATTAATAAGTGCCTCAGAAATACCATTTGCAAGTGCAGCCTGATCTGGAGTTCCAGCAGAAGCTAATGCACCAAATGCTTTAATCATACCTGATACCGTTCCTAATAACCCACCTAAAGTTCCTAATGATACCAAAGAAGAGATAATAGTCATGTTTTTTTCTAACATTGGCATTTCTAATGAAGTTGCCTCTTCGATTTCTTTGTGAATCACTTCTGAAGCTTCTTCGCTATTGAAACCTTCTTTCTTAACATCTTGGTATTTAATTAAAGCAGATTTAATTGCGTTTGCAACTGATCCTTGTTGTTTGTCACAAGCAGCAATAGCAGCCTCAATATTACCCTCTTTGATATTACCTTGTACATTTTTCATGAAGTTATCAAGGTTCGATTTACCAGCAGCTTTAGAAATAACAATAAATCTCTCAATAGAGAAAACGACAACCATTAATAACATACCCAACAAAATCGGTACGATAAATCCACCATGGTAAACCATCCCTAAAGTATTCAATGGACGACCTGTTTCAACATTTCCTCCTTCGAAGTTAGAAGGTGCTCCCATAACGAATTGCCAAATTAACCAACCAACAAAAACACATGCTACAATAATGATTCCTGAAACCATCCCTCCTCCATTTGAAGTGCTTTCTTTTTTAACTTTAACGTTTGCCATTTTTTTAAATTTAATAGTTTTAAATAATTTTTATTTTTAGTTATATTTAACTTGTAGAGGAGCAAATTTATACGTTTAGTTTAAATAAAAAAACTTTTTTTAGTTTAATTGAATGAAATTTAACTTGATTTTAAAAAAGATCTCATTAAATTGCCCGCATCATTTTTTTGATAAAACAAAAAAAGGGTTAATTTATGCAAAAATTACAACGTTTTAGTAAATATTCAAATATTCCTTTGATATCTTCTTAAAAAGCTGCAGATTTATTTTTTATATTTTTTTCATTCACAAAAGTGGTTTTCCTGTTAAAAAAAACCAATAAAAGCGTTAAAAAGCGTCGCAATACTCTTATAATCATCTAAAATACAAATAAAAATGAATAAAAAAGACAGTTTCATTCAGGATATAAACCACGGATATTTATCCAAGGGGAACAGCATTGTTCTGGGAGGCGCAATTCTTGACGGAGAAGCAATCGCTGATGTACATATCAAGATACCCTTAAAAACCTTAAATCGTCACGGACTCATTGCCGGTGCTACCGGAACAGGTAAGACAAAAACAATTCAGGTTTTTTCGGAACAGCTTTCAAATGCCGGAATCCCCGTTCTCATGATGGATATAAAAGGTGACTTTAGTGGTATTGCAAAAGAAGGAAAAGAAGAAGGTTTTATTACAGAACGACATACTAAAATAAATTTGCCTTATAATGTGTCTTCATTTCCTGTCGAATTAATGTCTTTATCCAAACAAAATGGTGTTCGCTTACGCGCTACGGTTTCTGAGTTTGGTCCGGTTTTATTTTCAAGAATTTTAGGCCTGAATGACACACAATCAGGGGTTGTTGCAGTAATCTTCAAATATTGCGACGACAACAAAATGCCCTTGTTAGATTTAAAAGACATCAAAAAAGTTATTAATTATATTACAGAAGAAGGTAAAAACGAAATCGAAGAAAACTATGGTAAAATCTCTACCTCGACAACAGGAACTATTTTAAGGAAAATAATCGAATTAGAACAACAGGGAGGCGATTTGTTTTTTGGGGAATTATCTTTTGAAATTGATGATTTAATGCGAATCGATGAAAACGGAAAAGGTTACATCAACATTATCCGACTGACGGATGTTCAGGATAAACCAAAACTATTCTCTACATTTATGTTGAGCTTATTGGCTGAAATTTACCAACAAATGCCTGAAAAAGGCGATTCAGAGCAACCTGAACTAGTCATTTTTATTGACGAAGCGCACTTGATTTTTAATGAAGCCAGCAAAGCATTACTAGAACAAATTGAAACGATTGTAAAACTTATTCGTTCGAAAGGTGTTGGTGTTTATTTCGTAACGCAAAACCCAATGGATGTTCCAAGTGGTGTTTTAGCACAGTTGGGTTTAAAAATTCAGCATGCACTAAGGGCTTTTACAGCAAACGATCGTCAGGCAATAAAAAAAACAGCAGACAATTATCCAACTTCTCAATATTATAAAACCGATGAATTGCTGACCAGCTTAGGAATTGGTGAAGCGTTAGTTACTGCTTTGAACGAAAAAGGAGTTCCGACACCTCTGGTTGCCACAATGATGCGTGCTCCACAAAGCCGAATGGACATTTTAACTTCTGATGAAATTGAAGGAATAAATAACAAATCCAAATTAGTCAAAAAATATCGCGAAGAAATCAATCGAGAAAGTGCCTACGAGATCCTAAACAAAAAAATAGAAACTGCAAATCAGGCTGCCGCCGAACAAGAGGAAAAAACATCAAAAACATCATCAAAATCAGAGCCCAGTACAGCGAGCGTTGTTGGAAAATCAGTCTTGAAAGTCGTTACAAGCGCTACCTTTATAAGAGGTGTCTTTGGCGTTTTGACAAAAATCTTTAAGAAGTAAAAAAAATCAATAGCAATATCAATTGAAAAATTGACATTGATATTGCTATTGAAATTATTTTTGCAACAGTTTAAGAATCTTATTTTCGATTTCCAGCGTGTTCCAAATATTCTCAATATTGTCAAGTTTTAGAATCTCTTCCATAATGGCGTTTTGAAAATCTCCTATAGCTAAAGCCTCTGCATAAGGGCGATCGCTAAAAGTAACACGGCTGTAAAGCGGAATCCATTTATCAGGATGTTTATCTGAGAAAGCCTTTTCTATTTTCTTTTGCAGTAAAAATTTCTCATCAGCGGTTTTTGTACTCATTTCCATGAAATTTCGATATGAAAGTTCGGCAATTGCATCAGCATTTGGCTTACGTGAAATTTGATATTCAGCAAAAATCTTTTTCCAGTCGTTTCCGTATTTTTCGATCATTTCATACAAAACCGTAATATCTTCAAATCCGGCATTCATGCCTTGCCCGTAAAACGGCACAATAGCATGACAGGCGTCACCAATCAGGGCAATTTTATCTTCATATGTCCACGGAAAACACTTCATGGTTACCAATGTACTTGTTGGATTCTTAAAAAAATCTTCAGCAAGCTTTGGAATCACTTCAATCGAATCGGGAAAATTTTTCTCAAAGAAATCTTCCACCATTTTTCGGTCTGTTAATGAGGCAAACGAATTTTCGCCTTCAAACGGCATAAATAAAGTACAGGTAAAACTCCCGTCTAAATTAGGAAGAGCAATCAGCATATATTCACCACGTGGCCATATATGAAAAGAATATTTATCCAGTTTATGCGAACCATCAGCATTTGCAGGAATATTCAATTCTTTGTAACCCATATTCAAAAATTCCTGCGAATAATTAAACATGCTCTGGCGTTGCATCCTATGACGGATTCTTGAAAAAGCACCATCAGCACCAAAAACCATATCATATTTTTTCTCCTCCCATTCCCCTCTTTCAGTTTCTCCAATATGCAAAGTCGCATCGCTTAGTGTTACATCCCATATTTTTTGGTCAAACAGAAACTCTGCTCCTGCTTGTTCAGCCAAATCAATCATTTTTCGGTTCAAAGTTCCCCTTGAAATCGAATAGATGGACTCGCCTTCCTGTCCGTAATTCTGAAAATTGAGTTTATCAACGAGATGAATGGCGCGCTTGTCCATTGGAATTGCAATTTCTCGCACCGAATCTCCAACACCAACCCCATCCAGCGCCTTCCAGCCCCGGTTTGACATTGCCAGATTAATTGACCGTCCTGAAAAATTTATTTTACGAATATCCGGACTACGATCATAAACATGAACGGCGTGGCCTTGTTTTTTAAGATAAATTGCCAACAGCGATCCTACCAGTCCAGAACCTACAACAGCAATTTTTAATGGTATTTGCATCAAGAAAAATCTAAATATAAGGCCGTAAAAATAAGTAATAAATAGACAAGAGCTTGCAAATAAACCAAATATTTACTTTTAGGCCTTTATTTATATGGCATGACCCGCTGAAAAAGCGGGTCGGGCTTTCGGCTATATCTTTTATTTCGTTTCTCTCCATAAAAGGATACCGCCTCTATCCCTCATGCAATTCTGATTTGACAAGAAATTAAGTTTTTTAGTTAATACAAATAGATAAAAGTGAAATTGAATATTTTTGTAATTTCGTTAATCTATTAATTAAAGCAATACTAAGAACCGATGAAAGTTCACACAACCAATTACGAAAATACTTTTATTGAAGTTGCTGAAGACTGTCCGGCAATTGTTGGTGAAATTCCAAAAATGAAAGGTGACACTAAAACAGTTGCTGCAATTCAATTCGAAATTATCCGCAAAAACCCTTATAAATTTACATCAGATGATGTTTTGTTTCAGGTATTTGCAGATAAAAATGATTTAACAAAATCAGAACATACAGCAGCCAGAGAACAATTTTTCTCAAAAGGACAAGCATGTCTAAGAGCCTCACCTTTAACCAAACGATATGGCTGGGGAATCCATAATAATAAAGAGGGGAAAATCGCCCTTTATGGAGTTGAAACACCGGAATATCAAAAATTTCTGAAAGACGAAAATCTGAAAGTTGTAAAAGCGATGCGAACTTCGAAAAAGTAAGACTCACACGGCAGTATTTTATATTAACTCTGATACTCCTTTAAAACAGCGTTTTTTTGAGTTTTTTATGAAAGTTATTTTCTGAGTAAACATTTACAATTAAAATACTATTTTAGCCCTGACAAAAAAACTTCAACCCTGAAATGTCAAAATAACCTATGAAAAACCTTAAAGCCGTCCTGTTTTTAATTTTATTACTAACTGTTCCTTCTGTTAGTATTTGCCAAACATCATCAAAAATACCTATGCCAACCCAGCAAAATGCTATAATTGTCAATGACATTATTGAAGCAGCCAACTACAAAACTTTTTTTGTTGATTATTGTTTAAATAAAATAAACGAAACTGCTAACAAAGAAAAATGGGATGAACAAAAAACAAAGGAAATAACAGAAACCATCAATTTTAGAAATTTCAGAGATGCTGTTTATAATTTATTTGCGTTTCATGACGAAATAGAATTAGAAACTCTTTTAAAAACGTATCAAAAAGACAAAATATATCAGACTACAAACATAATGACTACCAATAAGGCGCTTAATACCAATCTTGATATTTATGCCAGGGATATTGTTAAGGGTAAATATATAATGGCTAAGTAAGACTCAAAGCGTAAAAAAAGGTTCAAAAGGTTTAGTTAAACCTTTGAACCTTTTCTCAAAAAAACTGAAACTATTTCTTTTCAGGCTTAAAAACCAATTTTGTCGAAGTTCTGATAATCTCTTCTTTATTCAGTTTCATTTTTCTGAATTTCCCAGCATTGAACATTTCGGCCTGATCATCATAATGTCTGCTAAACGGGTTTCCGGATTGTCCTGTTGGCAAAATGCTCCAGCTGTTTTCTATATCCGAAAAGTCGACAACTCTTCTTGTTGAAGGTCCTCCCTTTACATAATATTTACCTTCGTCATTATATCCAAAAAACTGATTATTAATCACCTCATTTGATCCCGGAGCTGCAAATGGCCCAACATTAAATAAACTTCGCAAAGCAGCTACTTTTCCTAACGGATGTTCGTGCTCTACGGTGTGTACCTTATTCCACGTCCAATCAGAAACTGAATTTCCAAGTTGTTTTTTTAGGGCTGTAATGGCTTCATGAAATGATTTTGATACAACTTGGCTTCTCGTTTCTTTTATATTTTTAGTTTTAATATTATCCCACCAAACTGAATTTTCATTCTTAATTTGATTGGCAATAACTTGTTTTCCTAAACTAACTCCCAGAAATAAATTAAAATCATCAGGTCCCATTTCGTCTTCAAAAGTATTTTTGAGATACAAATAAATCCATTTGTTGTAAATTGTAGGCGCAACATCTTCCAGTTTATTAGTTCCTTTCCAAGACTTCAAAACTGCTATTGCTTCTTTTTCATCTGCAGAAAATGAATTACTATTTAAACTTGAAATCAGATTTTGAACAACTTCCGGCGAAACATCAGATACATTATCGTAAATCATTTTACTGATTTCTACTTTATCCCAATTTGATTTTGCTTCCATTAAAGCCGAAATTCTTTTGGCTCTGTCTTCAGGCAAATAATATCCCGGATATAAATAACCATCGATGGCTTCTGGCTGGTTATTGGCTGAATAAACATAACCCCATTTCGGATTCTCTGCTGAGGGGTTTTTAGAGAAATCCAGATATTCTTTAACATCATCTTTACCGCTTGCACCGTCCAAAATGAAATACGAACTCACACCTTTATTGCGTTTATATAATGTCCCTGTCGCCCACCAAGCCACATTTCCTTTGGCATCGCCATACATAACATTCAATCCGGGTGCTGCGACTAATTGGACTGCTTTTCTAAAATCATCTTTGTTTTTTGCATGCGAAAGTCCGTAAACAGCATCAAGAATCTGAATAGGCTGCTGTGTGAAAATCCATGACATCGAGATTGGATTTTTACTTTTTAAACGTTCCAGCAAATCATTCATGATTGGTCCATGACGGCTTGATTTAACTGTCAAAATTACATCGGAAGTATCTTTGACTTTGATTGTTTTTTTTCTGGATTCATATTTAGCAAAACCTGTAGGGGTTTGATATTGAGTTGCATCTCCTGCTTTATTTTTTTCCTGATAAAAATCGATATCATCATTTTCGAACATCGTCAAACCGTAAGCATAATCACGATTGTGTGCCAATAACGGAAACGGAGTTCCCGCAAGATAACAGCCGTATAATTCATAATCGGGCGTTATCAAATGTGCCTCATACCAGGTACCGGGCTGAGAAAACCCAATATGTGGATCATTTGCAAAAATAACTTTTCCGCTTTTGGTTTTATTTGGACCAACAACCCAACTGTTACTTCCAACAAATGGAGGAATTGGCGATTTATCCAACAAAGAGGCAACTGATTTTGAAATCGCAGTATATTCTTCAATATTTTCTTTTGAGCTTTTG
This sequence comes from uncultured Flavobacterium sp., assembly GCF_946478785.1. The sequence continues at coordinate 85,778 of NZ_CAMLDD010000019.1, read as the reverse complement.
ATTTGAGTGGTATTAAATTCACCTTCAATTCCTAAATCTTTCAAATATCCGGCACCATATTTATTTCGAATATCTGTCAGCAACGGATCTGTTTTTTGAGCCATTGCAAAGCTAAAAGACATGTATCCAAAAATATTATAGACATCTTTTATGGTGAATTTTTCTTTTTTTACACCCACTAAAGTAAATTCAATTGGGGTCACTCCCTCTTGCAGATATTGATTTATCCCATCTAAATAAGCTAATGTTAATTGATAACTCGGGCTATTTTTATCCAGTTTTGCGATGGCTTTCGCCGAAGCTTCTTCAATACCGATTCCGGAGAAAAACATATCATTTTTTAATGCTACAGATCCGAAAATTTCTGACAATCTTCCCGGTGCAATTCTGCGAAGCAATTCCATCTGCCATAATCTTTCCTGTGCATGAACATAACCTAAAGCCGTCATGGCATCTTTTTCTGAATTGGCGTAAATATGCGGAACACCAAAATCATCAAAATAGACGATGGTTTCTTTTTGAAGGTTTTTTAATTGCACTTCTCCTTCATATTTGGGTTTTAAATGAAAAATATAAGCGCATAAAACGATTCCCAAAAGAACAATCAGTACTAATAAAACCAATAGAATTTTTTTATTTTTTCTCATATTCAAAAGATAAGCAGATAGATGATTCGGCAATGATGTAACTTAAATAGATAATCATATAAAAATCATTGTTTTTTAAAGCCTAAATTTATGTATTAAAACCAATACGATAAAATGTCAATCTATAAAAAAATAGTAATCGCTGTAATTTCAATCTTCCTTTTTTTGATTTTAATCAATATTGGTCTTAATTATTGGATTAAAAAACAATTACCGATTATTATTCACGAGAAAAACAATACTGTCTATAATATCAATTATGAAAAAATTGAAGTTTCGCTTTGGTCAAGAAATATCCATGCTACTACATTGCTCGTCCATCCCAAAAACGAGCCAAAAGACAGCAAAAATGGACTCTTTTCTAAAATAGAATCCATTACAATTGAGCATTTTAATATTTGGGATTTAGCTTTTAATGATGTTATTCAGGCAGAAAGTATCATCATCAATAAACCCCGCGTTATTTTATATAAAAAAGGCGAAAAACTAATCAATGACAGTAAAAACATTAACAAACAAATTGTCGAGCCTTTTAGAAAAATAGTTTCCGTTTCGAATATTTATTTGAATGATGGAACAGTCGATGTTGTTTCCCTCGATAACGATAAGCCAATTTTAAGCGTCAAAAAAATCATTTTAAAACTGGAAGGCATTTTAATCACAGATGCCACTCTTAAAGAAAAAATTCCAATTCAATATAAAAGGTATGCACTCATTATCGACAGTTTATTTTACAGGCCCAGCGCTTTTTATCACATTAATATTGGCAAAATAAGCACTGAAAAGAATTTTTTAAAAATCAACAATTTCTCCCATCTACCTCAATTTAACCGACGTGATTTTACGAAGCGGTTAGAAAAAGAAAAAGACATTTATACTCTGAAATTTGATTCAGCTCAAGTAGCAAAAATGGATTGGGGATTTAAAAATGACCGCTTTTTCTTCAAAGCAAACTCAGTTGTAATTAATCATTTTGATGCTAATATTTACCGTGGTAAAATGCCAAAAGACGATTTAAGCAAAAAATATCTGTACAATCATTTATTGCGAAATATTAAGTTCCCGCTTCAAATTGACACTTTACAGGTTTTGAAATCAAAATTGGTTTATGAAGAAGAAAAGGATTTTTCTAAAGGACCGGGAGTTTTAAATTTCGATAAATTCAATTTACAGGCAACCAATCTGAGAAGTGGTTTTGGTTTGAAAAAAACCAATGATGTTAAGATTAAAGTGAATTGTGTATTCATGAAAACTTCGCCATTGGATGTTGATTGGAGTTTTAATGTTTTAGACAAAAACGACAGTTTTCATATTCAGGGCGTAATTTCAAATTTTGATGTTGCAGCAATGGGCAGATTCAGTAAACCTTATATGAATGCGTCATTTACAGGAGTATTTAATAAATATCGTTTTAACTTTTATGGAAATGATAATATTGCAAAAGGAAACGCATCTTTAGATTACGATGATCTGAAAGTGAAATTATACAAGAAGAAAAAACCTGAAAAAGAAGCGAAACTAAAATCAGCAATCGTCAACTTATTAGTCAAAAATGATTCAAATGAAAAATCAAAAACTGCCGATGTAGAATTGGAGCGTATTCAGGAAAAATCATTCTACAACTTTTTGTGGCGAAGTATAGCCGAATCTTTAAAGAAGATTTTGATTTAATTCAAGAAAATCCTTCTGATTGTCATTCACAAGAATTACATTTAAACCATTTCAACAAACAAATGTCTTATTCTTAAATAAATTTTTAATTTATGAAAAAAAGCAATCTTTGGTCGTTACGATTGGGCTTTTCAGGAAAGGAAGCCGTTAAAATTGAAAATCTTGGATTAGAAAAATTTCTAAAGAAATCTTATGATTCAAAATTTGACACTCAACTTCCTGCCTTTTTACAAGACAGTCCAAAAACAATTGCTGAATTAAAAGAATATAGGGAGTACGTAAAAAAATTGGATCTTGAAGAAAGAAAGAAAATTCAAAAAAGAGGAACTAATACTATCGCAGAATTAAGAAAATGGTGGATTGCAAAAATGCAAAATGAGGAATTCCCATTGCGGGAAAAAATGGTTTGTTTTTTGCACAATCACTTTGTGGTAAGTTCTAATAAAGTAACTACCAGTTATTGGATTTACCAGCACAACATGATTTTACGGGAAAATGCTTTTGGAAATTTCAAAGAAATAACCAAAGAGATGGTAAAGTCGAATGCAATCATAAAATATCTGGATAATGTAGATAATAAAAAAGGTAAAATCAACGAAAACTTAAGCCGAGAATTACTGGAACTATTCACCATCGGAATCGGAAATTATACAGAGGAAGATGTTAAAAACGGTGCAAGAGCGCTGGCCGGATTAAATAATGGTGATGAAGGTGCCGTTTACAGAAAAAACACAGAAGATAATAGCAACAAAACCTATTTTGGCAGAACAGGAAACTGGAAAGCCGATGATTTGGTCGATATCATTTTCGAACAAAAAAACATTCCATATTTGATCACACGAAAAATCCTGAAATGGTTTCTTTACGATACCCCATCAAAAGAATTGGTGAAATATTATGGTAATTATTTCAGAAAAGTAAATTTTGAAATTGAACCGTTACTTACCAAAATCTTTACCGAAGAATATACCAAAAATATTTCGGGCAATAAAATCAAGGATCCTCTGGTTTATATTTTACAGTTTATTGACGAATTACAACAGAAGGAATATGATGAGGCAATGGTTGCAGCATTTTTAAAGCAGCAAGGAATGGATTTGTACAATCAGGTCAATGTAAAAGGATGGGATGGAGGAAATTCATGGCTGACCTCACAACTATATCTGCAACGAAACAATACTTCAGATTTGCTTTGCAGCGGACGAAGTCTTTCAAAAAAAATAAGCAATACTATGATGAGTGAAGACAATCCGAAACCGAAAAAAGAATTAGAAAAAAGAGAGGTCAGGATTCAATATGATCCGGACGGAAACAATAAAACCATTATTACGGAATTGTCCAACAGGTTATTATTTAAAGTAAATGATTCAATGCAAAAAGACATGGAAAAATTACTTAAATATGATTTTGATCCTAAAAATCCTAATGCCAATTATGCAGTTGTTCGTTTATTTAATTATATCACCAAGCTGCCGGAATATCAGTTGATTTAAAAACCTATCATTATGAACAGAAGAAATTTTCTAACCTTAACAGGTACGTTTACTGGTGGAATGCTTGTTCTTCCGAGTTTTTTACATGCTTTTGGTGCTCAGGATAGTTTGATTATGGGCGAACAATGTCTGGTTTTTATTCAGCTTAATGGAGGAAACGACGGATTGAATACTTTTATTCCGTATGAAGATCCTTTATATTATGATTTCAGAACCAAAATTGCCATAAATAAAGATGCAGTTGTAGGTAAAAATAAAGGAATGGCTTTTCATCCTGCTTTAAAAGATTTTGCTCAGATGCAGCAAAACGGAGATTTAACGGTAATTCAGAATGTGGGGTATCCGGAACCGGTCCGTTCGCATTTCCGCAGTCAGGAGATTTGGCAAACTGCTGTTGATTCGAATAAATATATAAACGAAGGCTGGTTAGGACGTTATTTGGATCTGCAATGTCATGATCATCAGCCAACTGCCGGTATCAATCTGGACTCTATAGATAATCTGGCATTAAAAGGAATGGAGCCAAATACTATTACAGTAAAAGACCCTGATCGATTTAAGGTAAAATCAAATAAGGAAAATGAAAAGCTGTCTGATAATCCGCAACTAGATTTTGTTCGAAAAATTGCCAATTCGGTTGTCGAAGGATCAAATGATATTCAGAATGCTCTTAAACAATCCAAAACCGAAATCAGTTATCCAAAAACAGGATTGTCTAAAAATCTGGAATGGATTGCCCGATTGGTGAAAGGGAATCTGAATTCGAAAGTATATTACACATCTCTTGGCGGATTTGATACACACGACAATCAACTCACTCTTCATGAAAGAAAATTAAAAGAATTAAATGATGCATTGTTTAGTTTTTATAATGATTTAAAACAGGCACAATTGCTTCAAAATGTTACTGTTGTTGTGTTTTCAGAATTTGGAAGACGCGTAAAAGACAACGGAAGCGGAACCGATCACGGAACTGCGGCACCAATGTTTGTAATAGGAGGAAATAATAAAGGAACAATTCTGGGTAATAATCCAAATTTAGCCGACTTAGATAAAGGCGATCTAAAACATCAAATTGATTTTAGATCAGTTTATGCTTCCTTATTGCAGCAAAAAATGGATTTTGATTATTCAAAAATCGGAATTAAGAATAAACCGGTTTCAGGATTGTTTTAGTTTTTTCAGGAGCTATTCCCGCTTTTCGTTACAATCTTTTATGCCGAACCCCGGCACAAAAGGATTTTCACTTCAATCGGGGCTAAAAAATATTCTCGTTTCAATTACCTTTTTGTTATTTCGACGAAGGAGAAATCACACTCGTAGCTCCGTCCCTAAGTTGCCAATCTTTGTCGAATTGCATATGAGATTTCTCCTTCGTCGAATGACAATATTGAGAGTAATTAAACAATAAGTCATCTAATCGACCTGAAACCAATTGTATAAATCTCATTTTAAGCCTGTTTTATTGAAATATAATACAAAACGGCTTTAATTTGTTAAGAAATCCTTTTTTGTTTCAGAAAATGCAATATTTTTTTTGGTGCAGTTAAAATAATTTATACATTCGCACAGAATTTAAAAAATAACACAAACAAAATGGCAACTAACCGTTTTTATTTTAGCAACAACTTTTATTTCTTCTTTAGTAGAAGTTAGGATTGTGCTATGGTTATTTGAGAAAATTAAAAGACAAATAAAACTAATATACAATCCTGATGAAAATCAGGATTTTTTTTTGACTATATGACAACTAAAATTGCAATACAAGGTATCAAAGGATCTTTTCATCATCAGGTTGTGAAGGAATATTTTTCTGAAAGCGTGGATATTGATGAATGTCTGTCTTTTGAGGAATTGGTTGACAGCTTGCTTTCAGGAAAAACGGATCAGGCGGTTATGGCAATTGAAAATTCGATTGCAGGACCCATTATTCCGAATTATGCTTTGATTGACAAGAATAATTTACACATTATTGGAGAGCATTATTTAAGCATTCACCAAAATTTAATGGCTTTGAAAGGTCAGGAGATTGAAGATATTAAAGAAGTTCATTCGCACCCGATGGCGTTATTGCAATGTATGGATTTCTTAAAACAGTATCCAAACATCAAATTGGTCGAAGATAAGGATACAGCTGAAACTGCCAGAAGAATTGAGCAAAATCAATTAAGAGGTATTGCAGCGATTGGAAGCAGAACGGCATCTGAAATGTATGATTTAGAAATTCTGGCACCGGAAATTCAAACAATCAAAAACAATATGACCCGTTTTGTGATTATTAAAAAACAGAATTCATTTTTACCGGAAAGCGAAATCAACAGAGCTTCCATCAAATTTGAATTAGATCATAAAAGAGGAAGTTTGGCAGCGGTTTTGAATGTAATGAGCGACTGCAAACTGAATTTGACAAAAATTCAGTCACTTCCAAAAATTGAAACGCCCTGGAAATATTCGTTTTTCGTAGATGTAACATTTGAAAATTACGAAGATTACTCGAAAGCCAAAACATTACTGAATATTATGGCAGAATATTTTAAGGTATTGGGAGAATATAAAAACACGAAACCCTTTGTAGGTTAGAAGTTATTAGTTAGAAGTTAAAAAAAGAAAGCCTAAAGCATACAGCTTAAAGCCTAAAGCAAAAAATAATGATTACAACAGCAAAAAGATTAGATACAGTTGAAGAATACTATTTCTCATCAAAATTGAGAGAAGTTCGTCAGCTAATGTCTGAAGGAAAACCGATTATCAGTATGGGAATTGGAAGCCCTGATTTGAGTCCGTCGAAGGAGGTTATTGAAGCAGTAGCTTCGGCAATTTTAGATGAAAACGGTCACGGTTATCAGAGTTATCAGGGATTGCCGGAATTGAGAAAGGGAATGTCAGATTTTTATCAGGATCAGTTTGGTGTTGCGTTAAATCCGAATAATGAGATTTTGCCTTTGATGGGTTCGAAAGAAGGAATCATGCATATTTCGTTAGCATTTTTAAATGAAGGCGATCACGTTTTGATTCCGAATCCGGGTTATCCGACTTATACTTCGGTAACTAATTTGGTTCAGGCTGTTCCGGTTTATTATGATTTGAAAGAAGAAAATGCCTGGGAACCGGATTTTGAAGCATTGGAAAAAATGGATCTTTCGAAAGTGAAAATTATGTGGCTGGGATATCCTCACATGCCAACAGGAGCGAGAGGAAGTTTAGCGTTATTTGAAAAATTGGTTGCTTTTGCTAAAAAACACAACATATTATTGGTTAACGATAATCCGTATAGTTTTGTTTTGAATGATAATCCGATGAGTTTATTGCAGGTTGAAGGCGCAAAAGATGTGGCTTTAGAATTAAACTCACTTAGCAAAACGTTCAACATGGCAGGCTGGAGAGTCGGAATGGTTTTAGGAAATCCTGAAATTATAGATGCAGTCTTAAAAGTAAAAAGCAATATGGACAGCGGCATGTTTTACGGAATTCAGAAAGGTGCAATTGCAGCGTTGAATTGTGATAAATCATGGTTCGAAGACCAGAACAAAATTTACAGACGCCGAAGAGAATTAACAGAAAAACTGGCAGAAAAATTAGGCTGCAAAGTGTATAAAGAAGGAGTTGGACTTTTTGTCTGGGCGAAATTGCCTGAAGGAATCGAATCAGCAGAGAAGTTCATTGATGAAATATTATACGAGAAACATATTTTTATCACACCGGGAACAATCTTCGGAAGCAATGGTGAAGGATATATCAGATTTTCGTTGTGTGTGAAAGAAGAAAAAGTACAAGAGGCGATTGACCGATTTTAGAATGTCTTTGCGAGGGACGAAGCAATCACGCTAACAATTGATTCAGCAGCTGAGATTGCTTCGTTCCTCGCAATGACAGAGGTGTTAAAAAACGAGAAGCCCTAGCCCTGATAGAAGTGGAAATCCTTTTTTGCCGGGGTTCGGCAGAAAAGATTGAAGCGGATAGCAGGATTAAGCTTCTAATAAAAAGAATTATGAAAGTATACGTAATAGGAATAGGGCTGATAGGAGGTTCGATGGTGCTGGACATCAAAGAGAAACATCCGGATGCTACTGTTTTTGGAATCGATAAAAACGAAAATCATCTGCAGGAAGCGATTGATTTGGGCGTAATCGATCAGGCAGGAAACTTTGAAGATCTGGCGGAAGCTGATTTTGTAATTGTTTCGGTTCCAGTTGATGTGGCCTTGATTGTTTTGCCAAAAGTGCTTGATGCAGTTGGAGATCAAACGATTGTTTTTGAAGTAGGATCTACTAAAAAACCAATTTGCGATGCGGTAGCAAGTCACCCGAAAAGAAGAAACTTTATTGCAACACATCCGATAGCAGGAACGGAGTTTTCTGGACCTTCGGCAGCAATAAAAGGGTTGTTTCAGGGAAAAACAAACATTATTTGCGAGGTGGAAAAAACCACTTTTAAATTGCAGGAAAAGGCGTTGAAACTTTTTAGCGAAATTGGAATGAGGATTCGATATATGGATCCGACATCGCACGACAAACATATTGCTTACGTTTCGCATTTGTCGCACATTAGTTCGTTTATGCTTGGGAAAACGGTAATGAATAAAGAAAAGGACGAACAGGATATTTTTGATATGGCGGGAAGTGGATTTGAAAGCACCGTTCGTTTGGCAAAAAGTTCTCCCGCAATGTGGACGCCGATTTTTAAGCAGAACAAGGAACATGTTATTGAAACATTAGAAGAATATATATCGAATCTCAGTCGGTTTAGGGATTTGCTAAAAGAAGATAATTACAATGCCATTTTTGAAGAAATGGAAAGCACGAATAAAATAAAAGAGATACTAAACGGATTAACAACAACTAAAAAGTAAATTAGAATTAAGATGGAAAATAAGAAAGAAATGAGAAAGTGGTTAGAAGATTTCAATTTAAATCACCCACTTGTGATAGCTGGACCTTGTAGTGCAGAAACGGAAGATCAGGTTTTGAAAATTGCTCACGAATTGAAAGATTCAAAAGTTAGTGTGTTCAGAGCTGGAATCTGGAAACCAAGAACGCGTCCGGGAGGATTTGAAGGTGTTGGGGAAATTGGTTTGAAATGGTTGCAAAAAGCAAAAGCGGAGACTGGTTTACTAATGGGTACTGAAGTGGCGACTGCAGCGCATTGTAAATTAGCTTTAGAACATGATATCGACGTTTTATGGGTTGGAGCTCGTACAACTGCAAACCCTTTCGCAGTTCAGGAAATTGCTGATACATTAAAAGGAACGGATAAAATCGTTTTGGTTAAAAACCCAGTAAACCCAGATTTAGCTTTATGGTTAGGTGGTGTTGAGCGTTTACACATGGCCGGAATTGAGAAATTAGGTGTTATTCACAGAGGGTTCTCTACTTACGAAAAAACAAAATACAGAAACATTCCGGAATGGCAGATTGCTATCGAATTGCAAAATAAATTCCCTGATTTACCATTAATCATCGACCCATCTCACATTACAGGAGATCGTAAAATGATTTTCGAAGTAACACAAGAGGCTTTAGATTTGAATTACGATGGTATGATTATCGAAACGCATTACGATCCGGACAATGCATGGTCTGATGCTGCTCAACAAGTTACTCCAGATGTTTTGAAACAAATCATCAAAGATTTGACTATCAGAAAAACGGATGATACTACAGATGAGTACAGTTCAAAAATGACTAAACTAAGAGCTAATATCGATGTATTGGATGCTAACTTATTAGAGTTGTTAGGAAAACGTATGAAAGTAGCTGACGAAATTGGTCAGGTGAAAAAAGATGCTAACGTAGCGATTCTTCAAAACAGCCGTTGGAACGAAATTTTAGGAAAAATGATTTTAGAAGGTGAGAAGAAAGGTCTTACTGAAGAGTTTGTTTTGAAAATGTTCAAAGCAATTCACCAGGAAAGTATCGGTCACCAGGAAAAAGTATTGAATGCATAATATTTTTTTAAACCATATAAGTGATATAAGTGAATTTAAGTTTTTGCAAACTTTTTTATAGCTTTTATTATATCATAGTTGTGATTTAGATAATTAAGTAGAATCTCCATCCCTTTAAAAATAAGGTTTGGAGATTTTTTTATGAAATTAATTGAAGTTGTTTCCAACCTTTATTTGTTTTTAGTTCTCTATATTGATATACAATCTTAACTTTTCGAGTCATGAAATCAAAAATGTTTACGCCAAAGAAATTTCAAATGCGTTTGAAATTATTATTTTATGTTTTACTTTTTTTAGGAACCAAAACTTTTGCACAAAGTCCGGAAATGACCGTAAAAGGAGAAGAAGCTGAAAAAGTCAGAATGAGTCAGTTGATTGTCAATGTGAAAGTGGTAGGCAATATTGCTTACACTACAGCTGAAATGCATTTTTTTAATTCGGGGAATCGTCAAATGGAAGCAGAATTGATTTTTCCATTGCCGGAAAATGTTTCGGTTTCGAGATATGCCATTGATATTAATGGGAAAATGCGTGAAGCTGTTCCTGTAAATAAAAATAAAGGAAAACAGGTTTTTGAGGCTATTGAACACCGTCGTGTTGATCCGGGATTATTGGAGAAAGTGGATGGGAATAATTTCAGAACCCGAATTTATCCGTTGATGCCAAATGGAGAACGAATTGTTATTATTGGTTATGAAGAAGAATTGTCAGCCTTTGATAAAAATAACTTGGCGTATCAATTGGTGAGCCGTTATCCTAAAAAGCTGGATAAATTCGAGATCAATGTTTCGGTTTTAGGAGCTTCGGCTTCTCCAACTGTTGCAGAAAATTCCGGAGAAGTTATTGCTTTTTCCAACTGGAATCAATCTTTTCAGACTTCATTAAAAAAAGAAAACTACCAGCCTTCTGAAAAACTGGTTTTCAAGATTCCGATTCAGCAGAACATTCCAAGTGTTGTGATGCAGGATATTGTAGGTCAGCATTATTTTTATGGAAATACTTTTATTGAAGGAAATAAAGTAGCTAAAAAAACAGCGGCTTCAATTGGATTGGTTTGGGATAATTCTTTGAGCTGCCAAACTAGGGATTTAAAAAAAGAACTGGATTTGCTGGATGCTTATTTTCAAAAAATAAAAAATACAAAAGTGACCTTGTATTTTTTGAATTACACTTTTGAAAAACAAAAAGAATATGTGATTTCGAATGGAAATTGGGCAGAATTAAAATCGGTTTTGCAAAGCGCAAGGTATGATGGAGGAACCCGTTTTTCTCAACTCAATTTTGTTGGGCATGATGAATACTTGTTTTTCTCGGATGGATTATCTTCTTTGAGCGAGAATACATTACCAAAAACCAAAAAGCCAGTTTATACGATTACGTCTTCAGCATCTGCAGATTTTGCTTTTCTGAATTTTTCATCCATGCAAACGGGCGGAAATTTTATTAATCTGAATCAATTGAATGTAGAAAATGCTTTGGATAAACTGGTCAACAATAATTTGAAGTTTTTAGGACTAAAAGAAAACTTTACAGTGACGGATTTATTTCCGCTGGAAGGAACTTCGGTTTCGGGAAGTTTTAGTTTTTCGGGAATTTCACTGAATCCGAAAAATGAAATTACGCTTTTGTTTGGTTATAATGAAGCTGTTTTAGAAAGAAAAATAACTTTAGACGCATCGGTTCAAAACACGAATGCTGTCAATATTGAAAAACTTTGGGCACAGAAAAAAATTGCTAGCCTTGATTTACAATATGCCAAAAACGCTGAAGAAATTGAACTTTTAGGAAAGAAATATGGTATTATAACTAAAAATACTTCGTTGATTGTTTTAGAAAATATTCGTGATTATATTATGTATGATATTGTCCCACCAGCCGAATTGCGTGCAGAATTTGATCGAATTAAAAAACAGGAGCATGATACGAATCTGGCCAAACAAAAAAATAATTGGGAGAATATAGACCGTTATTTTGCAGGATTGAATTCCTGGTGGAAACAGGATATTAAATATGTGGCTCCGAAACCGCTTCCAAAACCAAAAGTTAAAAAACCTATACGACAAAATAACAATGTTTCAAATGTGATTTCAGGGAGAAGCGCAAGTGTGCCTGTCGGATACATTAGGGGAGTTGTTTCAGATCATGAAGGTTTACCATTACCCGGAGCAACTGTTACGATTAATAGACAAGGTGTAACTACAGATTTTGAAGGTAATTTTATGATACAAGCTGTTGAGAATAGTACGTTAGATATTAGTTTTATTGGTTATGAATCTACTCGCGTAAATGTGGGCAGAAACAATCAGATTCGAGTTCAATTACAAGAAAATTCAAACTCATTACAAGAGGTTGTTGTTGCTGGTTATGGAACAATGCAAAAAAGAGATCTTACTGGTGCTGTGGAATCTGTTTCAGTTGAAAGAGCTTCTAAAAGTGTTGATATATCTCAAGCGCTTGCCAGCAGAGTGTCGGGACTTCAAGTCTCGCCGTCAGTAAGTAGTGACAAAGTGGCCAATAAAGAAAATGAAACAAGTTCAGACCTAAAAAATGATCAGGCTGTAAGAGATGAAGTGGGGCAATCTGGAGAATCTGTAATTGTTGAAAATGAATCAAAAATCTGGAATCCAGACAGATTGTATTTAAAAGCCTTATCATCAGCTCCAAAAGAAAAACAGTACGATTTGTATTTCCAATTGAGAAAATCCCAAGAGAGAAATCCAAGTTTTTATTTTGATGTAGCACACTTTTTCTACAATCAGGGAGAGGTTAAAAAAGCATTACAGGTAATCAGCAATATTGCCGATTTAGGTTTAGAAAATCATCAGCTTTATAAAACATTGACTTACACTTTACGTCAGTGGAAAGATTTTGATGATGCTTTGTTTACTGCAAAACAAATTGCAAAATGGAGAGCGCACGAACCACAAAGTTTACGCGATTACGCTTTGGCACTTGAAGATGCAGGTAAATATCAGGAAGCTTTTGATCAATTGGTAAAAGCTTTGGAAGTGAATTATTTTGGAGAAATGAGCGGACAATATGAAGGGGTTGAAGATATTATTCTGATGGATATTAATCGATTGATGACTGAGCATCCAGGTTTGGATTCAGGTAAATTAGATAAAAAGTACCTTCAAAAAATGCCGGTTGATATTCGAATTATTATGAACTGGAATTTGATGGATGTCGATTTGGATTTACATATTATCGAACCAACAGGGGAAGAATGTTATTATGCCCGTAAATCAACAGAAGCAGGTGCAAAATTTTCAAAAGATTTCACACAGGGTTATGGTCCCGAACAATATCTGATTCGAAATGCTGTGAAAGGAAAATATCAAATTAAAACGAATTATTTTGGCGAAAGTGAATTGACTGAAAATGGTCCTGCAACAGTTATGGTTGAAATTTATACCACTAAAGCAGGAAAAACAACGAAAGCTTTAAAAACAATTCAGTTAGGAAAAATTAAAGAAAATGATGTTTTAGCTGAAATTGTTTGGTAGGCAATTGAAATTCAAATTATGTATTCAATTTTAAAAGGCGAAGTTGCGTTGTTCAATTCTAAAAACGTAATTTTGCCTTTTAATATTTTTTAGTTTTAGAACAATCTAAATCTAAAATCTAAAATCTAAGTTTGAATGACAGGACTCGTTTATAAATCTACAGGAAGCTGGTACACTGTAAAATCTGAACAAGGAGATTTTATAGAATGCCGTATGAAAGGCAAGTTTAGGATGAAAGGTATCAAGAGTACCAATCCTATTGCTGTAGGCGATATTGTCGATTATGAATTGGAAGAAACTTCGGATGCTGTAACCGGAACTATTTTTAATATTCACGAAAGAAAGAATTACATCGTTCGGAAATCGGTTAACCTGTCGCATCAAATGCACATTATCGCATCCAATATTGATCGTGTGTTTTTATTAATAACGATAAATAATCCTCCAACGACTTTCAATTTCATAGACCGTTTTTTAGTTACTGCTGAAGCTTACAATATCGAAACAATTTTGGTTTTCAATAAAATCGACACTTTTGATGAAGCGACAACAGACGATCAATTATATATGCAATATGTCTATCAGCAAATTGGCTATAAATGTCTTCGCGTTTCATCAACAGAGATGAAAGGTATTGATGAATTAAAAGAAATGATGATTGGCAAAGTCAGTATGTTTTCGGGACATTCAGGAGTTGGGAAATCAACTTTGGTAAATGCCATGGAACCTTCCTTGCATCTTAAAACAAAAAACATTTCGGAAGCCAGCAAACAAGGTCAGCATACGACAACTTTTGCCGAAATGTATGATTTGTCTTTTAATGCAAAAATCATCGATACCCCCGGAATCAAGGGATTCGGAATTGTTGATATGGAAAAGGAAGAAATCAGTGGTTATTTTCCTGAATTCTTTAAACTAAAAGACCAATGCAAGTTTAACAATTGTCTGCATAAAGAAGAACCGCATTGCGCCATAAAGGCAGCTTTAGAAAAAGATGAAATCGCCTGGTCGCGCTACAACAGTTATCTTAAAATACTGGAGGGCGACGAGGAAAATTATCGTACTGATTCTTATGACGAAGATCGCAAAATTAGTGATGAAACCAGAAACCAGAAATAATTGTGAATTGTAAATGGTTAATTGTGAATTATGTCTGGAAACGTTACAAAAACAAAATCTTTTAATTTCGCCTTGAGGATTATTAAATTGTTTCAGTTTTTGAATCAAGAAAAGAAAGAGTTTCTTTTAAGCAAACAATTACTTAGAAGCGGAACAGCAATTGGAGCATTAGTCAGAGAGTCAGAGCAAGCAGAAAGTAAAAAAGATTTTATTCATAAACTTGCTATTGCACAGAAAGAAGCTAATGAAACCGATTATTGGTTAGAATTACTATACCAATCTGACTATTTGAATCAAACGCAATTTCAATCTATAAAATCTGATATTGTCGAAATAAATAAAATTTTAGCTTCAATCATAATTACAACGAAACAAAAAATGACCTCAATATGAATTCACAATTCACCATTCATAATTTTCCATTATTATGAAAGTTGTTCTTCAAAGAGTTTCTCAGGCATCCGTAACAGTCGATTCTAAAATTGTAGCTGATATCCAAAAAGGACTATTGGTTCTAGTCGGAATTGAAGATGCTGACACCCAGGAAGATATTGACTGGCTAGTTGGAAAAATCATTAAAATGCGCATTTTTGGCGATGAAAATGATGTCATGAACTGCTCGGTTCAGGATGTTGATGGGGATATAATTGTGGTTAGTCAATTTACACTTCATGCTTCTACAAAAAAAGGAAACCGTCCATCTTACATAAAAGCTTCAAAACCAGAATTCGCCATTCCGATGTATGAGAATTTCGTAAATTCTTTAGAAAAAGAATTCAATAAAAAAGTACAAACCGGAATTTTTGGTGCCGATATGAAAGTCAGTCTGTTAAATGACGGTCCCGTGACTATTTTAATTGACAGTAAAAATAGGGAGTAAATATTCCTAAACATTTGTTAAGGATTTCTAAAAATAATATATATTTGGCGAAATTACTTACGAATGAAAAACCTGATTTCTGTATTACTCCTTTTATTGTTTTCCCTTACTTCTACTGCTCAGAAGAGCCAATTTCCAATTGCTGCAATCGCCGATAGTCTTAAAGAAAACGCTTATGCAGTTGTTCGTTTAGATCAAACAGATATCTTGATTTCTTCACAGCGAAACATGATTGCTAAAAATCATCGTGTCGTAACAGTCTTGAACGAAAAGGGCGTTGAAGCCATACAAGCTTATGAGTTTTACGATAAGTCAACTTCTGTTAAAAATATAGAAGCAATAGTTTATGATGCTTTTGGTAAGGAAATCAAAAAGATAAAAAGAAAAGATTTTAAGGATCAGAGTGTTGTTGGAGGAGGGACTCTTTTCTCAGATAGTCGCTATATTTATTTAGATTACACGCCAATTTCTTACCCTTTTACAGTTGAATTTAATAGTGAAGTACAAACTTCATCCACCGCTTTTCTTCCAAGTTGGATGCCTTTAAGAACGCCTTATACAAGTATTGAAAATTCATCCTTAAATGTTTTTTATCCTCCAGATTTGGGTTTCAAAAAGAAGGAGTTTCAATTTTCTGATTTTAAAGTAAAAAAAACAATCGATACTAATACGCAGCTTTCGTATTCGGCGAATAATCTTTTAGCCCAAAAACCAGAAGATTACAGCCCATCTTATAAAGAGCTTTTTCCAAAAGTTATGATGGGACTAGAGCGTTTTCATTTGGAAGGTGTTGACGGGAATGCTTCAAATTGGACTGATTTTGGGAAATGGTATTCTGAAAAAATATTAGCAGGAACTACTGAATTACCGGAAGAAACGAAAACAAAAATTAAAGCTATAATTGGAGATGAAAAAGATCCCATTAAAAAAGCAAAAATAGTTTACCATTTTGTTCAAAAAAAATCGAGATATGTTAGTATTCAAGTTGGTATTGGAGGATGGAAACCTATGCTGGCAAGTGATGTAGACCGTTTGGGATATGGGGATTGTAAAGCATTGTCGAATTATACTAAAGCGCTTTTGCAGGTAGTTGACGTCCCTTCTTATAATACAATTTTATATGGGGATCGCTATAAGTCAAACATTCAGTCTGATTTTGTTTCGATGCAGGGAAATCACATGATATTGGCGGTTCCAAATGGAGATGATTTTGTCTGGCTGGAATGCACAAGTCAGGATGATCCTTTTGGTTATCAGGGTACTTTTACGGATGACAGGGATGTTTTGGTTGTAAAACCTGAAGGGGGCGTGATTGTAAGGACTAAGGTATACGAAGACAAAGGGAATTCCCAAATCGACAAAGGGAATTACACAATTGATGAGAATGGTAATCTTTTGGGCCATATTTCCATAATTTCTGAAGGCTCTCAATATAGTTCAAAATCAAGAACTGAAACCTTTCAGCCTACAGAAAAAGAAACACATTATAAAGAATATTGGAGTAATATCAATAACCTAAAATTAGGAAAAATAACTTTTTCAAATGATAAAGAAAATATTCGTTTTACCGAAGATGTACAGGTAAGTGCCATGAATTATGGTGTGATTTCGAACAATAAAATGATTTTTCCGGTAGACGCTTTCAATCAGAATAAAGGTAATGTTAAACGCATCAGAAATCGTAAAACACCATTTCAAATTCAGCGTGGTTATTCGGATATTGATGAAATTGAAATTTCTTTGCCAGTTGGTTTTAAAATTGAATTTTTACCTTCAAATTTTGAACTGAAAGGGAAATTTGGTGAGTATAAAACAGAAATCATCAAAAATGATAATAATAAACTGAGCTACAAACGCTACATGTTTTTAAATAAAGGAAAATATTCAAATAAGGAATATGACGAATATCGTCTTTTCATAGAGCAGGTATCAAGAAACGATAATGCCAAAATTATATTAACAAGAGACTAGTCAGAATCAACCAAAACTAACCAAATGAAATTCATTAAATTTTTCCGTTTTCTATGTGTGCTTTTTATTTTTTCTAAAACAACTGCTCAGGAATTTAAATTAGGGAAAGTATCAATTGCCGAATTAGAGCAAAAAATGCACCCTAAAGATTCAGCTGCAGCTGCAGCAATATTGTATAAAAAGGGCACATCCACTATTGAATACAATCAAAGTGAGGGTTTTGTTTTAGTTACTCAAGTAGATGCACGTATTAAAATATATAAAAAAGAAGGTTATGACTGGGCAAATCAAAATGTAATTTATTATGTTGGAAGCAACGAATCAAGAGAAAAAGTTGATTTTTCGGATGTAAATACTTTTAACCTGGTTGATGGAAAGATTGAAAAAACCAAACTGAAAAGTGATGGAGTTTTTAATGAAGAAGTTAATAAATACAGATCAAGAAAAAAAATCACAATGCCTAATGTGAAAGAAGGTTCTGTGTTGGAATATAGTTATACAGTAAGAACGCCTAATATTGGGATGATTAGGGAATGGGCTTTTCAAACCAGTATTCCGGTAAATCATTCAGAATATACGACTTATATACCTGAATATTTTACTTTTAATATTAGACAAAAAGGATATGTTTTTCCTAAAGTAACAGCAAAGAAAAACAATCAGTCAATAATGTTTAACAGCAAGGAAAGATCTGAAGGGCCAGGAGTTACAAAAACAACTTTTCATACAGAAAAGGTTGATTATACAGAAATACAAACCACTTACTCCGCTCAGGATTTACCTGCAATGAAAGAGGAATCATTCATAAATAATATTGATAATTATACCTCAAGTTTAGAACAGGAACTTTCAATGATTAAATATCCAAATAGTCCCCTAAAAACCTTTTCTACAGATTGGAATTCAGTTGCAAAGACAATTTATGAATATGATGATTTTGGCCCTGAATTAAATAAAACCGGATATTTTGAAAATGATTTAAAAGCATTGTTAGCAGGGATTACTAAGCCTGAAGAAAAAATAATAGTTATTCTGAACCATGTGAAATCAAATGTAAAATGGAATAAATATTATGGTTATAGCTGCGATAAAGGAGTACGTAAAGCATATCAGGAAAAATCAGGAAATATTGCAGAGATAAATTTAATGCTTACTGCAATGTTGCGTTATGCCGGCTTAACAGCAAATCCGGTTTTAGTTAGTACAAGATCGAACGGAATTGCATTGTTCCCAAACAGAACAGCATATAACTATGTAATTGCTGCAGTTGAAACCGAGAACGGAAATATATTATTAGATGCTTCAGATAAATTTTCTGTTCCAAATGTTTTGCCTATGCGCACCTTAAATTGGTATGGAAGACTAATCAGAAAAGACGGAACCTCAGAAGAAATCGACTTAATGCCTAAAAAAGCATCAAATGATATTGTTTTTATGAGTTATAGCATTGATGCAGATGGAAAAATTGCAGGAAAAGCAAAAAGACAGTGCACAGATTACAATGCCATGATTACCAGAGAGAATATTTTTAGTACCAAAGAAGATGAATATCTGGAAAAACTCGAAAATGAAAATAACAAAATAGAAATCAGCGATTATTCAAAGACAGACGAAATAGATATCTTGAAACCAATCATAGAAACGTATTCTTTTACAGGAAATAATTTATGTGAAGTAATAGGAGGAAAAATCTATGTGTCCCCGATGTTATTTTTCACTAATGAAAAAAATCCTTTTAATCAGGAAACAAGAGAGTATCCGGTTGATTTTGGATTTCCTTTTCTGGATAAGTATAACATTACAATTAAAATTCCGGATGGTTTTACAGTTGAAACACTTCCTGCACCTGCTGCAATGAGCATGGAAGATAATTTAGGTTCTTTCAAATTTAATATAGCTGCTAACGAAAATACGCTTCAAATGATTATTTCCCATCAAATTAATAACGCTATTGTCTCAACGCAACAATACGAAATGCTGAAGGAATATTATAAAGCGATGATTGCAAAAGAAACAGAAAAAATTGTTTTGAAAAGAATCTAAAATGACATTACGAACAATAATTATTTCAATAGTATTAATTTTTACTTCTATGAAAACCAAAGCTCAAAATTATGAGTTAGGCAAAGTAACTATTAGGGAATTGGAAGAAAAATTTAATCCAAAAGATACAACGGCTTCTGCAACTATATTATTCAAGAAAGCCAAAACCTTTTTTACTTATAATATAAAAACTGGTTTTACAGCAAATCATGTTTATGAGTATAAAATAAAGATTTATACGAAAGAAGGTTTGAGCTGGGCCAATCAAAAAGTAAGGTACTATGTTGGATATGAAAATATGAACAAAGATCAATTAGAATTTTCTAATGCACTTACGTATAATCTTGAAAACGGAAGCATTGTAAAAACCAAATTGGATGGTCAGGGAACTTTCAAAAGTAATGTAAACAAATACTGGAGCGAAAAAACAATAACATTCCCTAATGTAAAAGTGGGTTCAATTATAGAATTTAAATATATTTTAAAATCTGAAAACATTGTTGAGTTTCCTGATTTTCAATGCCAGTATGATATTCCTGTAAATTATTTTCAATACAAAACAGCAATTCCCGAATTCTACATCTATAAGCCGATATTGATTGGATATCAAGAAATTACATCCGACTCTAAAATTACTTCGGGAAGTCAGAGTTTTGAAAATCAGTTCAATCAATCCACTTCGTTTACATATAAACAAATAGAGGCAGTTTATTCAGGCAAAGAGATTCCAGCACTCTTACATGAACCTTATATTGATAATATTGAAAATTACAGAATTTCTATAAGACAAGAGCTTGAAAGAGTTCGTTTGCCAGAACTGCCTGTTAAAGATTATGCCATGACTTGGGAGGGTGTTGCTACTACTATTTTTAAAAATGAAAATTTTGGGAAACAACTCAATGAAAAGTCATTCTTACTGGAAGATT
Source organism: uncultured Flavobacterium sp. (assembly GCF_946478785.1). The sequence goes on along the minus strand of NZ_CAMLDD010000019.1, from coordinate 65,578 downwards.
TAAGGCGTATATTAATAAATGTTGAATCCATGGACGAAAGATTAAATATCATTTTCAAATTTGTCCAGAATAAAATGAATTGGAACGAAAAGAACGATTATTATACAGATAAAGGAATCGTAGAAGCTTATAAAAATCAAACAGGAAATGTAGCCGAAATTAATTTTATTTTAATCAATATGCTGAAATTAGCTGGTATTGAGGCAAATCCGGTATTAGTAAGTACTGTTGAAAATGGTATTCCTGTTTATCCAACCCGAACAGGATTCAATTATGTCATTGCAGCTGCTGAGATTGAAGGAAAACGCATTTTGTTAGATGCTTCCCATAAGTTTACATCTCCAAATATTTTACCATTAAACATTTTAAATTGGAAAGGGAGGCTTATCAAAATTGACGGAACTTCTGAAGAGATTGAATTATTGCCTTCAAATCTGTCAAAAGAAAATTTTAATTTGATGGTCGCTATTGATGCGAAAGGCAGAATAAATGGGAAAGTACGGATTCAGCGAACAGATTATGATGCTTATCAATTTAGGGTTGAAAACAATATAAGTGAAGAAAATTATCTGGAAAAGTTTGAAAGAGACTTAGGTAATATTAGCATTTCAAATTATCATATAGAAAATAAAAAATCTAATTTTAAAGACCCAATTTTAGAAACTTTTTCATTTACATCAAACAATCAATTTGATATTATTAGCGGAAAAATTTATGTAAATCCATTACTTTTCTTTACCAGAAGTAAAAATCCTTTTAATCAGGAACAAAGACAAATGCCGATTTATTTTGGATATAAAAATCAGGTTAAATATAATATCATTGTTGAAATTCCCGAAGGTTATATTTTAGAATCAATGCCAACTCCCATTAAAATTGCTACAGAGGATAAAAATATAATTTATATCATGAACTTTTCTAATGAAGGAAACAAAATTCAAATTAGTTGTTTAAAAGAGATTAACAATACTATTTTTGCACCAGACGAGTATAATGGAATAAAAGAAATTTTCCAGAAAATGATTGCCAGCCAAAACGAGAAAATTGTTCTTAAAAAAACATAACAATGGATTTAAAAAATGCACAATTAGACGTTGACACCTGGATAAAAGAACACGGTGTCCGCTATTTTAACGAATTAACAAACATGGCCCAGCTTACAGAAGAAGTAGGCGAAGTTGCCCGAATTATCGCTCGCAGATACGGAGAGCAATCTGAAAAAGAAAGTGATAAAAACAAAGATTTAGGCGAAGAACTGGCCGATGTTGTTTTTGTGGTTTTATGTCTGGCCAATCAAACTGGTATCGATTTGCAGGCCGCTTTTGATAAAAAAATGGATTTAAAGTCGGTTAGGGACAAAGACCGTCACAAAAACAACGATAAATTAAAATAATGTGATAAGTCACAGCAAAGTTTTGGAGTGTGCTTTATTTAAAATAAATTTGCCAAAACGCATAAATTTAATTACCCAATAATGAATTTACTTCTTCAGACAACTCAACATAATTTACAAGGTCAAATTGCGGTCACAGGATCTAAAAGCGAAACAAATCGGTTATTGCTGTTAAAAGCTCTTTTCCCAAACATTACGCTTTCCAATACTTCCAATTCTGATGACAGTGAGGTAATGCAAAAAGCTTTAATCGGAAATGACGAGATTGTAGATATTCATCATGCAGGAACTGCAATGCGTTTTTTAACCGCTTATTTTGCTGTAAATCAAGGACGCGAAGTAGTAATGACAGGCTCAAGCAGAATGCAGGAACGTCCTATAAAAATTTTGGTGGAAGCTTTGGCTCAATTAGGTGTTGAAATTTCATATGAAAAAGAAGAAGGATATCCTCCAATAAGAATCAAGGGGAAAAAAGTTACGGCTTCAAAAGTAAGTTTGGCTGCAAATGTCAGCAGTCAGTATATTTCGGCTCTTTTATTGATCGCTTCAAAATTAGAAAATGGTTTAGAGTTAACTTTAGAAGGCGAAATCACTTCTATTCCATATATCAAAATGACTTTGGCTTTGCTTAAAGATTTGGATATTCAAACCAGTTTTGAAGGAAATGTAATTAAGGTTTATCCAAAAGAAGCTGTTGCTTCAAAAGAAATGGTAGTAGAATCTGACTGGAGTTCAGCTTCATACTTTTTTAGTTTGGTTGCTTTGGCAGATACAGCATCTATTACTTTGAGCAGTTATAAAGAAAATAGTTTGCAGGGAGATTCTGCTTTGATTTCTATTTATGAAAAAATGGGTGTCAAAACTACTTTCGAAGGAAATAAAATGACATTGGTGAAACAGCCTGATTTTAAATTTGAAACAGTAAATTTTGATCTGAATAACACCCCAGATATTGCACAAACTATTGTCGTTACTTGTTTAGGTTTAGGAATTGGCTGTCATTTAACCGGTCTTCATACTTTAAAAATCAAAGAAACAGACCGACTTGAAGCGCTTCGAATCGAATTGACAAAATTAGGAGCCAATATTTCGGTAACAAATGATAGTTTAACTTTAGGACTTTCTGATACGATTAATCATAATGTAAAAATTGCGACTTATAACGATCACCGTATGGCGATGGCATTTGCTCCTTTAGCACTAAAAGTGCCTATTATTATCGAAAATGCTGAAGTGGTTTCAAAATCATACCCGGATTTCTGGAATGATTTAAAAGAATTAAACTTTGAAATTTCAGAACTGTAAAATTTTTAACCATATAAGTGATATAAGTTCATTAAAATAAAATGAGCATAATTTGAATAGCCTCCAGTTTCAACTGGAGGTTTTTTTATGCGATTAATTTTTCGGCTTTAGCCAAATAATGACGTTTACAATTTTAATAATCAAACTTAAAAGAACTTATATCACTTATATGGTGGAAAAAACGTTTTTTCGATGTTGTCGAAACGCCACTAAATCAACGACTTTTAAAAATAAACAGCAAAACACTTGACAACGCCTGTCTCACAATCGTATATTTGCACACGATTTACAATTTTAGATACAAAATCTAAAAGCTACATTTTAAAATCAACATTCAAATATGAAATTATCACACTTCAGTTTCAATTTACCAAAAGAACTTTTAGCAGAATTCCCGGCAGAAAACAGAGATGAGTCTCGTTTAATGGTAATCGACCGTAAAAAACAAACTATAGAACATAAAATGTTTAAAGATGTTATCAATTATTTTGATGACGGAGACGTTTTAATACTTAATAATACAAAAGTTTTTCCTGCACGTTTGTACGGAAACAAAGAAAAAACAGGAGCAAGAATCGAAGTTTTCTTGTTGAGAGAATTGAATTCCGAACAACGTCTTTGGGATGTTTTGGTTGATCCGGCTCGTAAAATCCGTATCGGAAACAAGCTTTATTTTGGAGATGACGATTCGTTGGTAGCTGAGGTAATTGACAACACGACTTCTCGTGGTAGAACATTACGTTTTTTATATGACGGTTCTTATGAAGAATTCAGAAATAAACTGACAGAACTTGGAGAAACTCCAATCCCAAAATACATCAGCCGTGAGGTAACTCCCGAAGATGCAGAAAGATACCAGACTATTTATGCAAAAGAAGAAGGAGCTGTAGCGGCACCAACTGCAGGTTTACACTTCTCAAAACACCTTTTGAAAAAACTGGAAATCAAAGGAGTTAATTTTGCTGAAGTAACACTTCACGTTGGTCTTGGAACTTTCAATCCGGTTGAGGTTGAAGACTTATCGAAACACAAAATGGATTCTGAAGAATTGATCATCAAACAGGATGCCTGTGATATTGTGAATGAAGCAAAAGTGAAGAAAAAACGTATCTGTGCGGTTGGAACAACTTCAATGCGTGCTATTGAAAGTTCTGTATCATCACAAAGCACTTTAAATCCTTACGAAGGCTGGACAAATAAATTCATTTTTCCTCCTCATGATTTTAGTATTGCAAATTGTATGATCACTAATTTCCACACACCAAAATCAACATTATTAATGATGATTTCAGCTTTTTGTGGACATGATTTAATGAAAAAAGCTTACGATGAAGCAATCAAAGAAGGATACAAATTTTATTCTTACGGAGATGCAATGTTAATCATCTAATCTGAAAACATATATATTTAAGAAACCTGTCAGCAATGACGGGTTTTTTTATTTCAATTTGGGCGTATTACGGGCTATTCATTTCAAGTTTTGCAATAAAATCCAAGTAATACAAGCACTGCGGGAGCTTCCGCTGGTCGCTTCCTCGTTGCAGTATTACTACGGTTTTCATCCCAAAAGCTTTCCATTTCTATCCCTAACGCAAAATGTAGATTCCAAAAAGGAAAAAATCAAATTACACAGAGAAAGGCAAAAAAGAAAATCCGTTTTTAATCAGCGTTTTCGCGATAGCGAATCTGTTTCATCCGCGTACCAATATTTGTAACCCAGAACCTGAAACTTGAAACCTGAAACAAAAACCAACTCTTTAGACCATTTTTTGTTATTTTTACTTCACAAAACAAAACCAATGAATTTTCAGAATACACGCGAATTCGCTAAACAGCTAGACTCACAAGACGTTTTAAATCAGTATCAGGATCAGTTTATTTTTCCGAAAGTAAATGACAAACGTGTTATTTACTTTACAGGAAACTCTTTAGGATTACAGCCTAAAAGAACCAAATCCTATATTGATGAAATAATGAATGATTGGGCAAATCTTGCGGTAGAAGGCCATTTTTATGCTGAAAAACCATGGTGGGATTATCAGGAAAGATTCCCGGAACCTTTGAGTAAAATTGTTGGTGCTCTGCATTCAGAAGTTACGGTAATGAATACTTTGACAGTAAACCTGCATTTGCTTATGGTTTCATTTTATCAGCCAACAGCGACCCGTTATAAAATTATCTGCGAAGAAAAAGCATTTCCTTCAGATCAGTATATGTTTCAGAGCCAAGTTAATTTTCATGGCTATAAACCGGAAGATGCTATTGTAGAAATCAAGCGTCGTGAGGGGGAGCATAATATTCGTCTTGAAGATGTTCTGGCTAAAATTGAGGAAGTTGGTGATGAACTGGCTTTGGTTTTAATTGGCGGAGTAAATTATTATACCGGACAGGTTTTCGATATTAAAACCATTACTGCAGCCGGACAAAAAGCAGGAGCAAAAGTTGGTTGGGATTTAGCGCACGCAGCCGGAAATATCAAATTAGAACTTCACGACTGGAATGTTGATTTTGCTGCCTGGTGCAGTTATAAATACATGAATTCAGGACCTGGAAATGCTTCCGGCTGTTTTGTACATGAAAAACATCACAATGCCAATTTACCAAGATTTGCAGGCTGGTGGGGACATAACAAAGAACGCCGTTTTAAAATGGAACCTAATTTTGACCCTGTTAATGGTGCAGGAGGCTGGCAAATTAGTAATTTGCCGGTACTTTCGTTAGCACCTTATTTGGCTTCTATAGAAATGTTCGCTGAAGTCGGAATGGATGCTTTAATCGCTAAAAGAGATAAAATTACCTCCTACTTAGAATTTATACTTGAGGAAATCGATAAGGAAGTCGATAGTAGTTTCGAAATTATTACCCCTTCAAACCCTGAAGAAAGAGCTTCTCAATTATCTGTTTTTTTACATGGTGAAGGAAGAAGCCTGTTCGATTATCTAATGAAAAACGGAGTGATTACAGACTGGCGTGAACCTAACGTGATTCGTCTGGCACCAGTTCCTTTGTATTGTTCTTTTGAAGATATGTACGATTTCGGGCAGATTTTAAAAAATGGAATTTTAGGAAAATAATGGAATTCATTTAATTCTGTAAAATTTCAGACAAATCATGTAACATATCCAAAAAATGTTGTGCTTTACTTTGTGGTATAATTTAAAACCACAACCATGAAAGCATTATATTCTTTATTATTAGCCTTAACTATTCTTTCTTGTCAAAACCAGGGAAAGGCTGACATTGATAAAGCTAAACAGGCCAGTATTGATTCAATGAAAGTTGAAATTAACAAGCAAAGAGTCATTGATTCAATGAAAACTGAAATGGCTAAATTGCAGGAGGAACAGCAAAAAGCTGAAGAACAAAAAGTGGTAGTCGTACACCAACAGGCAAATAATGGTACTGCAACTACAACTACAACCACGAAAAAGAAAGGCTGGAGTTCTACTGCAAAAGGTGCTGTAATTGGTGCCGGAGTCGGAGCAATAACCGGAGCTGCAGTCAGTAAGAAAAAAGGCGAAGGTGCTATTATTGGTGGTTTGGCAGGAGCTGGTGTTGGAGCCGGAACAGGAGCTATTATTGATAGCGAAAAAAAGAAAAAAGAATAGATTTAATCTTATCAAATAGCAAACCCGACAGTTTTAAAACCTGTCGGGTTTTTTAGTCTTAAATTTCAATTTCAGCCAATGCTTTTTTATAAAATTCAAACTGTTGTTTCATTTGAGCTGTTTCATTTTTAAAATAAAATGTTGAGTTTAATAAATTTTGATAATAAACAATTCCATCAAAAAGATTAGCTTTAAATGTATTCCATTTTTTAAGCTGCGAAGTTGTCATTTGTTCAGAAATATTTTCAATTTCATTTCTAAAATAATCAATATACATCTTTAACTCCTTGACGAACATATTAGGGCGATTTGTAGTTCTCAAAACCGATTTATTGCCGTAAATATGCTGCAGCATATCTTTTAAAGAAACTTCCTGATCAAAATAAGCCATATTGGGTCCAGGACAAATTACAACTCCTTGTGACTGACCTTTTATCCTGATATCATTTTCTATATACGATGAATTTGCAAGGCCAACACACAAACAAGACTTCTCAGTGATTTTGATTTTGCTTTTTTCGTAAGCTTCTGATGAAAGCGAATCTTTTATATTTTCTAATTCAGCTAATTTAAGATCCTGATATTTTTTTGATGCGGTACAGATTCCATGCATATCATATTCTTTACTTAATGCCAGAAATTTTTTCGGACAGGAACTTCCGGCTTTATTTTCCTGAATTCGTTTTTGCTTCAAAATTTCATTTGTAGTTCCTTTTAAAGTATTAAACGGAACTCCTAAAGGTGAAATATGACTTAAATAAAAGTCTTCCTCGTTGGCGTTTATCAACAAATTTCGGGTTTCATGATCGACACAAGTAGCTTCAGAAACTAATAAAAAAGGTGAGCCCCAGCCCACAGAATCAACATTGTAGGTATTCAATAAAAATTCATGTTCTTCAGCTGTTCCCACACCACCCTGAACTGTAATTTTTAAATCTAAAGGCTGGTCAGGAAAAGTAGCATTTTTCTGTCGCAGTGCTTTTATCATCAATTCATGAGCAGACTGAATTAATTGTTCTTTTTTCTGTTTGAACTCTTCCAGAATTGTTCCTAATAAAAGTCCGTCTGTAGCAAAAGCATGACCTCCACAATTTAAGCCTGATTCAATTCGGTATTCAGAAACCCAAAGTCCTTTTTTGGCTAAAAAATTACCCTGAATCATCGCAGACCGAAAGTCACTCACCTTTAAAATGATTTTCTTTCTAAGTTGATTCTTTTCATCAGGGAAAAAATCGCTGAAATTTTCAAAATAGCTGTAAAGTCTCGGATTCATTCCCGCCGATAATACAACCGAAGACTCAAGATTGCTGTTGGCAAAACCTCTTAAAGCGGCGTGCGCGTCATTAAATTCAATAGGAAGGGGCTTGTTTTTGGCGAAATTATCTTTATCTAATTTTGTCATGATGTTTACATCAATTTCTCCCGGGAAAAGATGCGATTCAATATAATTTTGAATATTTTCTTTGAAAGAGATTCCGTCTTCAAGTAAATTTTGAAAACCTTTTTTGATGTGGGAAGTATTCGGCAACATTGCAATGAAATTTTCCAGGGCGGTTTTGCTTTCGGCAATTTCTGTTTTAAAACTTTCGAATTTCTCTTTAACGATTTTATCGACTAAATTTAAATAAGAAGTAATTCTTTCGGCTCGATAATCATGAAATTTTTGAGTTATTTCTTCATAAGGAAGGTTGAATTTGGTGCTGTAAAAATTACTCATCTTCTCTATCAAATCATCATCAGCAATCGAAATTACAGATGAAATGCCGTATTGTGCCACCCTAATTGGACTGTCAATAGTATAAGCGAGTCCCATTACCGGAATATGAAAAGTGTGTAAAGATTTGTTTGTCATTTGTTTTCAATTAAAATAAAAACAAAGATTAAAAAAAACATTTTCTCTAAACCTGATAATTGTCAGGTTTGTGGTTTCTATTTACGCGATTTTGTTACGTTAAAATAATGAGCAAAAAAAAGCAGCTATCATTACAATAACTGCTTTCTATTACTAAGGACAATCCTTTATTCTTTATTCTTAAAAAATTAAGACCCACACATCTCACAATCCTCAGGACCTGCAGCTTGTGCTTTTAGCAACATCGCTTTGTATTCCTCAATATTGATTTCTTCAGTATCTGCAACTAAAGCTGGAGTAGTTTCTTCTTTTTTATCGTTGTTCAATGTAAACTTAATCGCATCAACTGCAGATTTTGTTCTTAGGTAATACATTCCGGTCTTCAAACCTGACTGCCAGGCGTAGAAGTGCATTGATGTTAGTTTAGAATAATTAGCATCCTGCATGAACAAGTTCAATGATTGCGATTGGTCAATGAAATAACCTCTTTGGCGTGACATATCGATAATGTCTTTCATTGACATTTCCCAAACTGTTTTGTATAGTTCTTTTAAGTCTTGCGGAATCACGTCAATGTTTTGAACTGATCCGTTATGACGCATAATTTCTTGTTTCAAAGTTTCGTTCCACAAACCTCTTTCTACTAAATCATGAAGTAAGTGTTTGTTTACTACGATAAATTCTCCTGACAATACACGACGTGTGTAAATGTTTGATGTATACGGTTCGAAAGCTTCGTTGTTTCCTAATATTTGTGAAGTCGAAGCAGTCGGCATTGGCGCAACTAATAGTGAGTTACGAACTCCGTGTTCTACCACTTCTTTTCTTAAGGAAGCCCAGTCCCAACGGCCAGATAATTCTTCATCCTTCATTCCCCACATATTGTATTGGAATTCTCCTTTAGACATTGGAGACCCTTCAAATGTAGAATATGGTCCTTCTTCTTTTGCCATTTCCATAGAAGCGGTTACGGCTGCAAAATATAAAGTTTCGAAAATTTCCTGGTTCAGTTTTTTAGCTTCATCACTTGTAAACGGCATACGCAACATGATGAAAGCATCTGCCAAACCTTGCACCCCTAATCCAACCGGACGGTGACGCATGTTTGAGTTTTCAGCTTCTTTTACCGGATAGTAATTTCTGTCGATTACTTTGTTCAGGTTGCGGGTTACACGTTTTGTAACATTGTAAAGCGCTTCGTGATCAAATTTTCCGTTTTCAACAAACATCGGCAACGAAATAGAAGCCAGGTTACAAACCGCGATTTCATCTTTAGAAGTATACTCCATAATCTCAGTACACAAGTTTGATGAACGAATTGTTCCTAAGTTCTTGTGGTTCGATTTACGGTTTGCTGCATCTTTGTACAACATATACGGTGTTCCGGTTTCGATTTGTGATTCCAGGATTTTCTCCCATAATTCACGTGCACGGATGGTTTTTCTACCTTTTCCTCTAAATTCATAATCCAAATACAAGGCTTCGAATTCTTCTCCATAAACATCGTATAATCCAGGACATTCATTTGGACACATTAAAGTCCAGCTAGCATCTTCCTGAACACGTTTCATGAATAAATCCGATGTCCACATGGCAAAGAATAAATCTCTTGCACGCATTTCTTCTTTTCCTGTATTCTTCTTTAAGTCTAAGAAATCAAAGATATCAGCATGCCAGGTTTCGATGTAAATCGCAAAACTACCTTTACGTTTTCCACCACCCTGATCTACATAACGAGCCGTATCATTAAAAACTCTTAACATCGGAACGATTCCGTTTGAAGTTCCGTTTGTACCACGGATGTAGGATCCTGTCGCACGAACGTTATGAATAGAAAGACCAATTCCTCCCGCAGATTGCGAAATTTTAGCTGTTTGTTTTAAGGTGTCATAAATACCATCAATACTGTCATCCTGCATTGCTAAAAGGAAACAAGAAGACATCTGAGGCTTTGGAGTTCCCGCATTGAACAAAGTTGGCGTTGCATGCGTAAAGAACTTTTTAGACATTAAATCGTAAGTTTCAATTACTGATTTTAAATCATCTAAGTGAATACCAACCGAAACACGCATCAGCATATGCTGTGGTCTTTCAACAATTTTTCCGTTGATTTTCAACAAATACGAACGCTCCAAAGTTTTAAATCCGAAATAATCGTAATTGAAATCTCTTGTATAAATGATATGAGAATCTAAGAAAGCTGCATTTTCCTGAATCACTTTAAATACTTCATCCGAAAGCAATGGAGCGTCTTGTCCATTTCTTGGATTTACATAGTGATACATATCTTTCATCGTTTCTGAGAAAGACTTTTTAGTATTCGAATGTAGGTTTGAAATTGCCACACGAGCTGCCAATTGAGCATAATCAGGATGTGCAATAGTCATAGAAGCTGCAGTTTCTGCCGCAAGATTATCTAGTTCAGATGTAGAAACTCCGTCATACAATCCTTCGATAACTCTCATGGCTACCTTAACAGGATCTACAAGCTCATTAAGCCCGTAACACAATTTTTTGATTCTCTCTGTAATCTTATCAAACATTACCGGCTCCTTGTGGCCATCTCTTTTTACTACATACATAAGCTTACTATTTTTAGTTTTTGAAAAAGTGTAAAGACACTAGAAAACGAATTCCAGTACTTAAACATTGCGTATTTTTAAATTATTTTTTGAGAATTACAGCATTCTCAATAGCTACCCTATTCCAATCTGAAATCAGACCGAAAATGTGTTGAAAATTATTGAATCTTCGATTTGGGAAAAGAGATTCTAAAATTGTATTGTTGTAAATTGTATTGTTAAATTAGTGTTTATTTGAGGCAAAAACACTAAAATATTTTTGTCTAAAAATCTGCGTCAAATGAAATTTTCTGAGCATCACTATCTGTGTTCATCACGCCTGATTTTTGATATTCGGCAACACGTTTTTCAAAGAAATTGGTTTTTCCCTGAAGAGAAATCATGTCCATGAAATCAAATGGATTCGCTGATCCATACACACGTTCGCAGCCTAACTCTACTAATAATCTGTCGGCAACAAATTCTAAATATTGTGTCATTAAAGCAGCATTCATTCCAATCAAACTAACCGGAAGAGATTCTGTAACAAATTCTCTCTCGATATCCAAGGCATCAACGATGATTTCCTTAATTCTGTCTTTCGGCACTTTGTTGATCAGGTGATGATTGTGCAAGTGTACAGCAAAGTCACAATGTACACCTTCGTCACGCGAAATTAATTCGTTAGAGAAAGTCAAACCTGGCATCAAACCACGTTTTTTCAACCAATAAATAGAACAGAATGCACCCGAAAAGAAAATTCCTTCAACTGCTGCAAAAGCAATTAATCTTTCTGCAAACGAATCAGATTCAATCCATTTTAAAGCCCAGTCCGCTTTTTTCTTAATGGCAGGAAAAACTTCCAAAGCATTGAATAACTCTGCTTTTTCTGCTTCATCCTTAACGTACGTATCAATTAATAAAGAATAAGTTTCACTATGAATGTTTTCCATCATGATCTGAAAACCATAGAAAAATTTTGCCTCTGCATACTGCACTTCGTTTACAAAGTTTTCAGCAAGATTTTCATTAACGATTCCATCAGAAGCAGCAAAGAATGCTAAAATGTGTTTGATAAAATATCTTTCGTCATCACTTAGTTTATTGTTCCAATCTGTCAAGTCCTGATGCAAATCGATTTCTTCGGCAGTCCAGAAGCTAGCTTCCATTTTTTTATACCATTCCCAAATATCATGATGTTTAATTGGAAAAATAACAAAACGATTCTTATTTTCTTGTAATATTGGTTCGACTTGTGACATGACAGTTTTATTTAATTTTTATGCTGAATTTTTACTTATTCAGAACGATTACAAAGATTGTCATTTGTAGCCAAAAATGAAAGCCAAACTTATTCACAATTCGATGTAGTTTTTAACAACGCATGAAAATGAGATACTTTTCAGACAATAATTAAACATTTGTAAATGAGGTATTTAATAAAGTTAACTATACCTAAACCCCTTGTAAAATATAGACTTTTTAGAATAAAAAGCAAGAAATATTAATTGTTTTCAAAAAGTTTTTTTTTGAGTTAAAACTTTATTTTTTGAGTTAAAATAGATTCTAAAAAAGATGTAATTATAACACTTATTTTTTAGGATTTTTTGAGCTCTTCTGCTACTTTTTCCAGCTCCAGATACCAGTCTTCTCCAAAACGGCGAATCAGGGCTTCTTTGACAAATTTATAAACCGGAACTTCTAATTCCTTACCTAAAGAACAGGCGTCGTTACAAATATCCCATTTATCATAATTCACTGCAGCGAACTCCGTAAAATCTTTTACACGGATTGGATATAAATGACAGGAAACTGGTTTTTTCCAGTCAACGATTCCCTGATTATAAGCTTGTTCGATTCCACAAAGTGCTGTTTTGCCGTCAAAAATCACATAAGCACAATCTTTATTATCGATTAATGGCGTTTCAAGATCACCATCGGTTCCTTTTACCCAGGTTCCCTGCGCTTCGATTGCAGCAATTCCTTCCTTGCGCAAAAAAGGTTTTACTTTTGGATAAATCTCTTCCAGGATTTTAGTTTCAGCTTCGCTTAAAGGTGCACCCGCATCTCCGTCAACACAGCAGGCTCCTTTACAAGCTGACAAATTGCACACAAATTCTTTTTCAAGAATATCTTCTGAAATAATGGTTTTCCCTAATTGAAACATGATTGTAAAATACTGTAGTTTATAAAGTGCAAAGATAGTTAAAGAAAACAGATGTAATGGGATTAAATTTTACTGCATATTTTGGTTAAATTTTACCGCATAAATTCTACCACAGAGATTCACAAAGATTTATTATGCTTTCGAAAGTTTAAAATCAAGAAATTTACGGGCTCAAAAAATTGAAACTCTTCGGAAAATTTTTTGAATCCCTGTGGCAAAGCTGTCAATTGTTATAAATATTACTTTAATTATTAAAACATATTTTTACAACAAAAATCTTCAGGTCTAAAAAACCCGTATCTTTATTCTCTACCTTTGCAAAAATTTAATCCCTTAAATTCAAAGCAATATGTTAGAAATCGACTTCAAAGAAATAATTACTGTTGGGATGGTGCTTTTTGCCGTAATTGACATTGTGGGTTCTATTCCGATTATCGTAAATTTAAGAGCCAAAGTAGGGCATATCGAATCAGAGAAAGCCTCTCTTGTTGCGGGAATGATTATGATTGTTTTTCTTTTTGTTGGCGAAGGATTCCTTAATCTTATAGGTATTGATGTACATTCGTTTGCAGTTGCAGGTTCATTCGTGTTATTCTTCCTTGCGCTGGAAATGATATTAGGAATTCGTATTTACCGTGACGAAGAACCCGGATCAGCTTCTATTGTTCCGTTGGCCTTTCCGTTAATTGCCGGGGCAGGAACCATGACTACTTTACTTTCATTACGATCTCAATTTCACACTATTAACATCATTATTGCAATTTTATTAAATATTATCCTGGTATATATTGTTTTAAAATCATCCAAAAAAATTGAAACTTTATTAGGAGAAAACGGGCTTGGTGTGGTTCGCAAGACATTTGGAGTAATTCTTTTAGCAATAGCTGTTAAATTATTCGCAGCTAATGTTAAAGGTTTGTTCGTCTAAAGGATATTTTTATAAATTTGCTCCATAAAATTCTAAAATACAGCCCAAAGGTTTTTCATCCAAATGCTATTCTTTATTATTTTAGACAAACAAACAGCCTTATGAAAATTTTCACTTCCATCTTAGTGCTTTTGGCATTAGCTTTAATTATTTTTAATATTTCGCAGCTTGACTTCCAAAATCCTTTTCAGGGAGATAGCGCAGTAGCTTTAATTGGAATTGCTGCTTCGTTCTGCGCCGTTTTGATTCTTTTGATTTTTAGAATTTCAAAAAGTATAGAAGAAAAAACAAACGGAAGATAATATGTTTGACGTTTTAATTGTTGGGGGCGGCGTTTCCGGCATATCATGTGCTCTGGTTTTAGGATCTGCCAAAAACAAAGCTTTTGTAACCGATAAAAAAATCGGAATTTTTACACATCAAAAAAATTCTTCATTGCAAGAAGCTATTTTCTATAATGCTTATGGCATAAAACCGGGTAAATTAGGTTCGGAGTTGCTTATAGAAAGCACACAGGATTTAGCTATGACTTATCCACATATTACTCAGATTGCAAATGAGAAAGTAATCAAAATAGAAGGTTCTTATCCTGAATTTACTGTGGTTACAAACAAAAACTCTTACCAAACAAGAAACCTCGTTATCGGAATTGGCTCTGCCAATACTTTCGACATCAAAGGTTTGATGCAATATGTTGAACCACACAAAAAAGCTTTACCCGAAAAACAGCGCATCCAACTTAAAAATGACGACCATAAAGTAGCCGATGGCATTTATGTTATTGGAACTCTGGCAGGCTGGAGAAGCCAATTGGCTATTGCTGCCGGAAGTGGTGCCGCTGTTGCTACAGATATTCTTACTTTATGGAATAATGGCGTGCAGACTCATGCTCACGATAGTATTCGGTAAAATCATTAAACCATATAAGTCATATAAGTTAATTATGCTTTACACACAGATTAAATGAATTTATATGGCTTATATGCTTTAAATTTTTACTTAACCGATACAATCTCTTGCACTTTAATATGTTTCTCGTCATCTGTTTTCCAGATTTCACCTTTTAACGAAACCTCATCACCAATTTTTAATTGCTTGTAATTTTGAGGCCCGCCTACGTTTACAATACTGATCGTCGCAAAATAAACTTCCTTTGCATCAGTAGTAATTTTAGCCATGTAGCCGTCTTTCCCTGATTCTATCAAATCAACTTTCCCTGAAACAGTATTATTTTCTTTCATAGTTGCACAAGAAAATATAAAAGTAATTAATAGCAGTAAAAAACTTATTCTTTTTAGATTTTTCATATTTGTTTATTAACCGCTAAGGTCGCGAAGTATGTTTAAATTTATATTTTTTTTGTTTTCAAATTTATGCCAATTGCACACAACTTCCGGCAATTACTTTAAGGCTTTCGCCGAATTGTTTCCAGACCCTGATATAACGAAAGGCGCCATTTACAGGATTATTATCAAATGCCCCTTTTAAAGAAATTATTACTGTAACCACAGCCGTATCATCAATTATGTTTATAATTTGATCTGAAGCTTCAAGTGAATCGACTTTCAGTCTACCTGAACGATATGAATTTAAATCAAATTCTTTGGTAATGGTATTTCCGTCGGGTAAATTGAACAGCAAGTCGTCATGCAACATCTTTTCCAAAACCGGAACATCAGTATTTTTAATGGCAGTCAAAAGTTCTATTTCTGCATTTACAACGGTTTCTGTTTTCATTTCAAAAAAATTAAAGATTATTTCTTTGGGTTCAGGATTGTTTTAATCATCGCATCTTCTTTCAGGATCACATCGTAATAATACAATTCACCATATAATTGTCGGGCAAATTCGGCAGTGATGTAACGATTGACTAAAGTTTTGGTTTTATCTAATTTGAGATCTAAACCTGTCATGAAAATGTAGTTCTTGAACTTTTTAAAATAGGTATCCGATTTTTTCATCTTATCCAAAAAGGCATTAAAATGAAGTCCAGCAAAAGCATTTCTGTTTTTGTCTAACTCTTCAAAAATAAAATGACCTACGATTCCTGTTTGCATCAGATAAGCCACATTTTCATTACCGTGTTCTGCTTCCATTGGAACAAAAACATCCGGAACGATTCCGCCTCCGCCGTATACAATTTTTCCTTTTGGAGTTTTGAATTTTAAAGAGTCAGCCACTTTTATACTGTCTTTCGCATATAATTCACCTGATTTTATTCTTGCTTCAGATTCTTTATAATATTCTTCGTTCCCTTTGGCATACGGTTTTTGAATCGATCTTCCCGTAGGCGTATAATATCTTGCAATAGTTAATCGAACAGCTGAACCATCATTAAAATCCATTTCGCGCTGTACCAAACCTTTCCCAAAAGAACGGCGGCCAACAATGGTTCCGCGGTCATTATCCTGAATAGCACCTGCCAGAATCTCACTTGCCGAGGCACTATTTTCATTAATCAAAACCGTTACTTTTCCGGATTCAAAACTTCCGCTTTTTGTGGCGTATGTTTTTTCAGTAGTGCCATTTTTATTTTTGGTAAAAACAATCAGTTGTTTGTCTTTCAAAAACTCATCGGCAATAGCCACGGCTTCTTCCATATAGCCACCGCCATTGTCACGAAGATCAATAATCAACGACTGGATTCCTTTTTGCTTTAATCTTGTCAACCCAACTTTAAACTCATTATAAGTTGTTTCGGCAAAACGATTAATTTTGATGTAACCGGTTCTATTATCAAGCAACAAAGAAGCATCAACACTTTTTAGCGGGATAACATCTCTTTTGATTTTAAACTTAAGTTTCTTTTGTTCTGATTTTCTAAAAACCGTCAATTCTATTTCAGAACCTTTTATTCCTTTTAATTTAGAAAACAAACTATCAGAAGGAAGTTTTCTTCCATACAATTTCGTTTTTCCGGCATATAAAATTCGGTCCCCTGATTTTATTCCGGCTTTCGCTGAAGGGCCGTTTTCAACAGGCTTTATAATCGCAACAGAATCTTTATACATGTAAAAATTAATTCCTACACCTACAAAATCACCTTTCATGCTTTCGGCAACTTCGGCTTGTTCACTTGGCGGAATGTAAACGGAATGTGGATCTAATTTGGACAAAATATTATCTACTGTCAGATTTACAATCGAATCAGTATTAACACTATCCACATACTCATTATTGATGAAATCAATGAGTTTATTCAGTTTGGTTTTTGAATAATTTTTAGCCAAAAGAGTATCCTCTACGGGAGCATTCATGAGGCTTCCGAGAACAGTTCCAAGAGCAAAAGTTGCTCCGATAACGATTGGCAAATATTTTGAATTGAATTTCATTATTCTTCTAAAACAGGAATATGCTCTACCTCTACGCCTGCTTTCAACAAAAACTGGATTCCGGAATCATCACGATATCCATTTTGATACACTACTCTTTTAATTCCTGACTGATGTATTAACTTGCTGCATTCTTTGCATGGTGAAAGTGTAATATACAAAGTCGCACCTTCACAGGATTGTGTTGATCTGGCTACTTTTAAAATTGCATTTGCCTCAGCATGCAAAACATCCCAACGTGTTAATCCGTCTTCATCTTCGCAGCAATTTTCAAATCCGGATGGTGTACCGTTGTAACCATCAGAAATAATCATTCGGTCCTTTACAATTATAGCGCCTACCTGCTTACGCTTACAATACGACAATAAACCCCATTCTTTGGCAATTCGTAAATATGCTCTGTCGTATTTATTTAATTTTTTTATATCCATTTAATTTTATCTGTTCCAAATTGGGCTTTCTACAATCATCGGAATTACAACTCCGATAATAAAAGCCGACATTACAAGTGCCCAATCACGTTTTGAAAAACGAAATATAGTCTGCACTATATATGATATTACCAAAACTACGAAAACCACTATGATTTGAGCGGCTTCAATTCCGAGAGCAAATTCCAATAAAGGTACTAATTTTGAAGAAGCTGTACCACCTAAAATCGTTTTAAAATAATTTGAAAATCCAAGTCCGTGTATAATTCCAAAAAACAGCGTCACGAAAAAAATAAGATTAACACTTTCATTTTTAGCTGCTTTACCAGCCGTAAAGAGATGAAAAAATGCTGTTACCAAAATTGTAATCGGAATTAAAAACTCTACTAAACTTGCTTTTACGGCTATAATACCAAAAACAGAAAGTAATAAAGCCAGTGTGTGACCAATTGTAAATACGGTTACTAATAACAAAATTCGTTTCCAGTCCTTAAATGAGTATGGAATGGTTAATGCAATTAAAAATAATACATGATCATAAGCATGGATATCTAAAACATGCTTTAAACCAATCTGAAAATAAATCCAAAATTCTGACATGAGGTTACTTGTATTAATGATTTAAGGGGCTGTAAACTTACGATTTATTTTGAAAATTTGAGAAAGCCCCACATTAAAACAACGGATAAAAATAAGTTAAATTTTATGAGAACTTTAAAATTAATAATTTAAAATAAAAATTATCTTTGTTCCATAAAAACCTATTGATTATGCCATTTTCAGAATTATTTGATAACGAATTCAAACAACGAAACAGAGGTCACTTCTCTGCAATTGTTCGTGTAGCTTATGCTGACGGAAAAATTAATGACGAAGAAAAATCGTTTTTAGACAAACTAGCGTCAAGATTAGAGATTTCAGAAGACGAATACATGGAAATCCTTAAAGATCCATGGCAACATGCTATAAATCCTCCTTATTTATATGCACAGCGTTTAGAGCGTTTATATGATTTGGCAAGAATGGTTCACGTAGATCATCATTTAGGAGATCAGCAAGAAATTATGTTAACCCGTATGGGATTGGCACTAGGGTTTACACCAGGAAACGTTGATTATATTGTTAGAAAAGCATTGTCTCTGGTAGATAAAAAAGTAGATTTAGATACTTTCCTTTTCGAAATGGAAAATATGAATAAATAATATTCAGTTTGCAGTTTTAAACTGAAACAAAAAACAAAACCCGATAGTCAGACTATCGGGTTTTTAATTTCATGCAACTGAATTTTGGCATTTTAATTTTTAATTAATGTCAAACTTAATTTCCCGTGTTGTTCTTGAGAATCATTTGCAGTAATCTGATAGGTGTAATTCCCTTTTTTCAATGGCGTTTCTCCAACATAATCAATAGGTTGCAATGTATATGTTTTCCCGGCAATTTGCAATTCAACAAATGCATATCTATATGCTTTGGAAAAATTTTTGTATGTTGTATTCTGCCCGGAACTTACATTTTCAAAATTCACATTTCCAGTTGAAGTATTTACTGTAATATTTTGAAAATCAAATTTACTTGCATTTGACAATCGAATTCTCAATTCGGAGTCTGAATCCTCACTAGAACAGCCTGATAAAACAACAGCTATGATAACTAAAATCAATAATTTCTTCATAAGTTTATTTTATTAGAAGATGTTGAAAATGTAAAAAGGTTGCGCTCATAAAAAAAACAATTACGGCTACAGCACTTCTGCCATAAATTCTTCGGCTTTTTCGACCATATTATAACTTCCGCAGAAAAATGGAACCCGCTGATGCAATTCAGTTGGCTGGATTTCCATAATCCTTCCAAAACCGTCTGTCGCCTTTCCTCCTGCCTGTTCTGCAATGAATGCCATCGGATTACATTCATACATCAATCGTAATTTTCCTTTTGGTGCTTTTGAGCTTGTTGGATACAGATAAATTCCACCTTTGATCATATTTCTATGAAAATCAGAAACTAAGCTTCCGATATATCTTGAAGTATAAGGTCTGTCTTCTTCTTCACGCTGACAATATTTAATGTAGTTTTTAACTCCTTGCGGAAAGTGAACATAATTCCCCTCGTTTACCGAATAGATATGTCCGTCTTTCGGAAATTGCATATTCGGATGTGATAAGTAAAATGTACCAATAGCAGGATTCAAAGTAAATCCGTTTACGCCATGACCTGTTGTATACACCAACATTGTTGAAGTTCCATAAATAACATACCCTGCTGCCACCTGATTAGTTCCAGGCTGCAAAAAATCTTCACTTGTTACTGGAGTTCCAATAGGCGATATTCTTCTAAAAACAGAAAAAATAGTCCCTAAAGAAACATTCACTTCAATGTTAGAAGATCCATCAAGAGGATCCATTAAGATCACGTACTTATTATTATTACTGTTGTCGCTCCCCTTGACAGTAATATATTCGTCGTTTTCTTCAGAAGCAATTCCACAGACAATCTCACGGTTTATTAACGTCTGGATAAATACTTCGTTGGCATAGACATCTAGTTTTTGTTGGTCTTCTCCCTGAATATTTTGCTCGCCTACAGCGCCAATTATATCCACTAAACCTGCTTTGTTTACTTTATAGTTTACGACCTTTGCCGCCAAACGTATAGAGTTAAGGATTCGGGAAAGTTCTCCCGATGAATACTGAAATGCTTTTTGGTTCTCAATAATAAACTCTCCCAGTGTTTTATTGCGTTCTTCCATTTGCTATATCGTTAAAAATTTTGGTTATAAGTCACAAATATCGCTTTTTTTGTGAGAATGATTTAAAAATTATTTAGTTAGTTTGCTACTATTGTATATTTGCTAATTAAATCTAAAAAGTATCCAATAAAAAATGCTTCTTTAGGCAATTACAGATTAAAAATATGAATTATGAATATTAGAAAAGGAAATCCTGAAGACATGAAATCAGTTTTAGAACTGATCCGGGAGCTTGCAATATTCGAAAAAGAGCCTGATGCAGTTTTGATTTCTGTAGCCGATTTGGTTCGTGATGGCTTTGGAGAAAATCCATTATTTCATGTTTTTGTGGCAGAAGCTGATACCGAAATAGTTGGAATTGCATTGTACTATTATCGATATTCGACCTGGAAAGGAAAAACAATACACCTTGAAGATTTAATTGTAAAAGAAAAGATGCGCGGTACTGGCTTAGGATCTGCACTTTATTCTGAAATAATGAAACAGGGGAAAAAAGATAATGTTCGAAGAATCGAATGGAATGTTCTCGACTGGAATACACCTGCTGTAAATTTCTACGAAAACTCAGGCGCAAAAGTTCTCGAAGACTGGAGGGTTGTTCAAATGGATGAAACAGGAATCAATTCGTTTTTAGAAAAAATAGATTAATAAAAAATTAGGACAGCGGCAAAAGGAGTGAACTTCTGTCATAAACTTTAAAACTATAAAAAACAGCATATACGAAATTAAAGATGAGAGTATTTAAATTTGGTGGTGCATCGGTAAAAGATGCTGAAGGAATTAAAAACGTTTATGACGTTTTACAGAAAGTTGGGTATGAAGATGTGATTTTAGTCGTTTCGGCTATGGGAAAAACCACTAATGCTCTGGAGCTTGTTATTAAAAATTATTTTGATAAATCGGCTGAGCTTAATTCATCTGTACAGGAAATAAAAAAATATCATAATCAAATATTGCTTGATTTATTTCAAGATGAAAAACACGAAGTATTTGAAGCTGTAAATGCTCAGTTTTCAGAATTAGAATATTTTTTAGCACATACCAAATCTCCAAATTACAATTTTGTTTATGATCAGATTGTGAGTTTCGGGGAATTAATTTCGACAAATATCCTAAGTCATTTCATGAATTTCATGGGCATTCAGACACAATGGCTTGATGTTCGTAATTTTATAAAAACTGATTCTAACTACAGGGATGCTGAAGTAGACTGGGAAACTACCCAGCAAAACATCAGTAAAAACGTAAAACCAAAGATCCTAAACATTACTCAGGGATTTTTAGGAGCAGATGGAAATAATTTCACTACCACTTTAGGACGTGAAGGTTCTGACTATACAGCCGGAATTTTTGCTTACTGCCTGAATGCTGAAAGTGTTACCATCTGGAAAGATGTTCCCGGAGTTATGAATGCGGATCCGCGTTATTTTGAAAATGCGAGTCTATTAAACCAAATTTCGTATCGCGAAGCAATAGAATTGGCTTTCTACGGAGCAACAGTTATACATCCTAAAACGTTACAACCGCTACAGAAAAAAGAAATTCCGTTGTACGTAAAATCATTTATCAACCCATTATTGAAAGGAACATGCGTTTCTAATGGAGTTGATTTAGAGCCTTACTTACCTTGTTTTATTGTAAAAAGAAATCAGCTTTTAATTTCACTTTCTTCTATTGACTTTTCATTTATCATGGAGGAAAACATCAGCGAAATTTTCGGATTGTTTCATCAATTTAAATTGAAAGTAAATTTAATTCAGAACTCAGCGATTAGTTTCTCTGTTTGTGTAGAAGATAAATTTGAAAACTTCAACGAATTGAATGCCATACTTTCTAAAAAATTCAAAGTAGATTATAACGAAAATGTTACTTTATACACCATTCGTCATTTTAACGAACAGGCTGCACAAACTGTTGAAGAAAACAAGGCAGTTTTACTAAAACAAGTAAGCCGCGAAACCATGCAAATTGTTACTAAAGATCTAAATTAGTTTAGACAGGTTATATTATTAAATTCAGCATAATAAATAAAAGGTCTCACCAAAAAGTGAGACCTTTATTTAATCAACCAATTAAAAAAGATGTATTTTTATTTTATGATTTTCACAAAACCTGATTTTCCGTTGCTGGTTTTTACTTTTACCAATAATACACCTTGTTGATTTGATAAATCATCAGAGAATAATGTTACCGCATTATTTGAAACCGCATGCATATTTTGCTTTATCAGTTTCCCTAATAAATCATAAACCTGAATATTAACAAAGGTTCCGTTTGTATAATCAGGCAGTTCTAATACCACATACTCTTTCATTGGATTTGGATGCGCTTTTACAGAGAATATCTGAGCATCATTTTCAAATTCATTATCAGGAACTCCAAGATTTGCATCACTGTCGGTGTAAACAATTCCTCTTCCTACGGTACTCATATAAACCCTGCCATAAGTATTCATATCACCAATTACAAAATTACCATTTCCTGTTCCGCCAAACTCATATGCATCATCATTTACACGAAGCCAGGTAACGCCTTCATCAATAGAACGAAATACACCGGTAACGCCGTTTACTGTTCCCCAAATATATATAGAAGGATATGTTTTTCCCGGAGCAGCCTTTCCTATACCTACAGATCCCGCAGCTGTCACATTTGCTGAAGGAACACTAAAAGTCTGACCACCATCAATTGAACGTTTTAAGCCACCGTTATTCATCGCAATCCAGATGTGACCAGCGTTACCGGGAACAGTTCTAATTAATTGTGAACCCCATGAACCGGGATTACCTGCAGAAACAAAATTAACACCTCCGTCGGTACTAATCATCATCGATCCTGTTGGTTGATTATAAGCATAAAACTTATTATTCGTTACGGGATCAGAAACCGGAATTGCATTACTAACACTTATACCGTTGCTGGTTGTCCATGTAGTTCCGTTATCAACAGAACGATATATACTTGTTGAACCGGAAGGACAATGCAAAATAGTGTTGCCATCATAAGACAAGGCTGTTCTGCCTTTTTCCCCCTTTAAGGCCGCTGTAGTTTTAGTCCATGTCGCACCTTGATTTTCAGAATAATACATAGAATTACCTAACCTCACAATTTTGTTTGTGTTTCCCGCAGCATACGAAATAGAAGTCGAAGTACCCATAGTAGGAGCATGTTGCGGAGCAAAAATAGTTACATCTGTATGTTTAAATCCGTCAAAGTCGCCAATTACACTCATTAACGGACCAGATGGAATACTTATTAAATCTAAAGGAACCGTTTCTTCAATACCGATTGCATCAAATTTCCAGGTAGTTTTAGCTGCATTAATATCATCGCAAGTAAAAAGTCCGTTTCCAGAAACAATACTTGCCTGAGATGTATTGAAAGGGTTAAATTTAAAATCTGTTGCCCAATGTATTGACTGACCGGAAACCCATGTACAGCCATTAGTTTCAAAAGAAAATCCGGAATTACCAACTAAATCTCTCCAAGTAGTTCCTCCGTCTGTACTTAAATAAAAAACATCCCCGTATACATCTTTCCCCCCAGAAGTAGTATATTGTAACAACCATGTATTTGTCGTTGAAGCGATTAAACGTTGTGGATTTGCAGGATCTACATCAATACCTCCAAACGGCCTTGTAATACCAGCTGGCGTAATATCTGTAAAAATTCCTGTACTGCTTAATTTTGATATTTGTCCTTTGGTTCCGTTCCAGGGTCCTTCAAAATCAGCAAAAGTAATCAATAAAGACCGATTTGAATCTAAAACAGCTCGTTGTGGCATATAAGATGTGGTAGCCCCTGAAACAGCAGTCCAGCTAATTCCGCCATCTACACTTTTATATAAATTAGAGGCTCCTAAACGAGAAACTCCTGCATAAATAGTCTGTGTTTTACCTCCTGAAACCGAAGCCGGATCCAAAACAACAAAACATACCCCATTATCATTTGGAGTTGTCGTAACAGGAAAACCTGATAACTTATTCCAAGTTAAACCGGCATCAATACTTTGAAAAATACCATTTCTTCTGGTTCCGCAATATAGAATGTTCGAATTATTTGGATCAACAGCCAAACGTTCACCATTCGAACGTCCCATACCATTACCGTGTGCTTTAAATTGCGAAGTCACTTCAATTTCAGTAAATGAATTCCCTTTATTGGTAGATTTTAAAATAGCAGTTTTTCCATTATTAAAATAATCCGTTCCAACTAATAAATAGACCACATTATCATTTTGTGGATCTATCGCCAGCGATTCAACCCCAAAATAACTCACCTGATCTGCGCTTAACCAATCCAGCAGAGAGATCCATTTTTTATTAGCCGCATCCCATCTGTAAGCACCACCCACATCGGTTCTGGCATATTTTAAATCTGCGTCATTCTTACTGGTAATAATTCCAGATACAAAACCTCCTCCGCCTATCTGAACATTCTTCCAGACGTTTTGTGCTTTTCCTGACAATGAAGCCAGAAGCAATAAAAAAAGTAAAAAATAGTTTTTTTTCATTTTAGTAATAGTTTAAATTGTGGTTTTAAGTAATTATAGTTCAAAAATATTAATTTCCTGCCTTATAGTTAAATTGACTACAAGTATACGTTTTATTTTTTTAAGTTAAAAAAAAGCAAAAAGGCAACAATAAAAAGGCATAACCATTAAGTTCTCTTGGCATTCTAAAATAGCTACAGAGAAAAAATTTAAAGAAGTATATTTTAAATACTACTTTTGACTTTTTAGAGTTAAGTATTTATGTTGAAAAAATTACTTTTTTTTATAGTTTTCATCTGGTGTTCCGGGATTCAGGCTCAGGAAACAGGTTTACTCTATAAAACTAAAAAAGTAATTGCGACACGAGATACCATTCATCTTGAAAATGTTAGCATTAATTCCGGTTTTTTTGAGCTTTTAAATGCTAAAAACGAGCCAATCGATTCTACTTTTTATAAAATAGATTTTCAAAAAGGGAAACTTCTTTTAAACGAAAAATTCACTTCAGACTCAGACACTTTAATTGTTAATTATTTAAAATATCCCGATTTTCTAACCAAGGAATACAGCCTATACAAATCAAGTCAGGTTGTGAGTAATGATGTGGGTTCTGAGAAACTATACAAAATAGACAACTCCAATGCTAAAAAAGTCACCCCATTTGACGGATTGAATACGTCCGGAAGCATCACTCGTGGCGTTACCATTGGAAATAATCAAAATACAGTTTTAAACTCCAATCTGGATCTTCAGATTACCGGTAAAATATCTGATAAGGTAAGTTTGCGGGCATCGCTTCAGGATAATAATATTCCGTTGCAAGAAGGCGGTTATTCGCAAAAACTGGATCAGTTCGATAATATTTTTATGGAATTATTCAGCGATGACTGGAACATCCGTGCGGGAGATGTTTTTTTAGAAAACAGAAAAACTCAATTTTTAAGTTTCAACAAAAAGGTTCAGGGAATTTCGGCCAGTTTCGATTTTGGGGAAGAGGACAACAAAACCAATGTCTTTGCCTCAGTGGCATTCGCCAAAGGTCAATATGCCAAAAGCACATTTACAGGTCAGGAAGGAAATCAGGGTCCATACAAGTTAAAAGGTCAAAATGGCGAATTGTATGTTTTGGTCATTTCAGGATCTGAACGTGTTTATGTAAATGGTGTTTTACTAAAAAGAGGCGAAAACAATGATTATGTGATTGATTATAACGCAGGAGAAATTGTTTTTACATCGCTTTTCACTATTACTTCTGAAATGCGAATTAATATTGAATACCAATATTCAGATAGAAATTATAACCGCATGGTAACATATGCCGGCGCTTCTCATGAAAACAAAAGCTGGAGTTTTGCTGGTTATTTATATTCAGAAAATGATTTAAAAAATCAGCCTCTGCAGCAAAATCTTTCTCCTGAACAAGTTGAAGTTTTAAGCCAGGCGGGAGATGACACCACCTTAATGACAGCTCCATCTGCTTATGAAGAAACCTATTCCGACACTAAAATTTTGTATAAAAAAGTAATTCAGAATTCGGATGAAATTTATGAGTATTCAAACAATCCGGACGATGTTTTGTATAATGTGAAATTTAGTCTTGTAGGAGCCAACTCCGGAAATTATGCGATTCAGAATGCAAATTCAGTGGAACGGATTTATGAATATGTTGCTCCAATAAACGGAATTCCTCAGGGAAATTATGAACCTATTGTGCAATTAGTGGCTCCAATGAAAATTCAGGTAGCTACTTTTTTAGGAAAATACAATCCTAATGAAAAAACACTTGTTGATTTTGAAATTGGAATTAGCAATAACGACCAGAATTTATTTTCGGATATTGATGACGGAAACAATAACGGAATTGCCTTAAAATTAAACACCAAAAAACGTCTTTTTACCAAAGACTGGACATTGGATGGTTATGCCAATTATCAGTTTGTAGAAAAAGATTTTAAATCCGTAGAGCGTTTATATAATATAGAATTTGATAGGGACTGGAATTTAAATACCACCCTTTTAGGCGATCAAAGTTTATTGGTCGCTGGTTTGAATTTTGATTTATTTTCGAAGAAAAAAACAAATAATATCGGTTTGTTTACCTATCAGTTTGAAAAATTAGATTTTACCGAAAGTTATTCCGGAAACAGGCATACTTCAAACGCTTTTTTTAAATTAAAAAACTGGACAATCGAAAATCTGGGCAGTTTTTTGAATAGCGATGCGACAACTTCGACTTCAAAATTCATTAGAAACTTAACTAAAACCAAATATCATTTTGGTAAAAACTGGGTTGGAGGAAATATTCAGATAGAAGACAATCAGGAAAAAGACAAGGCTACGAATCAATTTTCGGCAATTAGCCAGCGATTTTCAGAATATGGTGTTTTTGTTGGCCGAGGCGACAGCACGAAAGTTTTTGTAGAACTGGGTTATTTAAGACGAAAAAACGATAGTTTGCGAAACGGATTATTACAGCATGTGAGCAATTCGCAGACCTATTTTTTCAAATCTAAACTGATTCAGAATAAAAAAACAGATTTAGCGGTTTATGCCAGTTATAGAAATCTGGATTTTACTTCTAATGATCAAAAAAATGAGCCTTCACTGAACTCAAGAATTTTGTACAATGACCGTTTTTTTAATCAATTCCTGCAAATTGGGACTGTTTACGAAACCAGTTCCGGAACTATTGCCCAGCAGGAGTACACATATTTAGAAGTTCCTGCGGGTCAGGGTGTGTATGCCTGGAATGATTATAACGGCAATAATGTTCAGGAACTGGAAGAATTTGAAATTGCACCTTTTCCCGATCAGGCAAAATTCGTCCGTATCTTTTTACCAAATCAGGTTTACATCAAAACCAATCAGAATAAATTTTCGCAATCCCTTACGATAAATCCTTTGCAATGGCAAAATGAAAATGGTTTTAAAAAAATAGCGGCTTATTTTTATAACCAGACATCGTTTATTCTGGACAGGAAAGTTAAAAGTGATGGGGACAACTTTGAATTGAATCCTTTTCATACTTCCGGAGAAAATATTTTGGGATTAAATTCGAGTTTTAGAAACAGTTTGTTTTATAACCGTGGTAAACAGAAACATTCTGTAACGTATTCTTATCTGATTAATGATGGTAAAAACCTGCTCTCGATTGGCTCCCAATCCGTAAAAAATAATTCGCACCAATTGCAGTACACCCATTTGTATCAAAAAAGCTGGTTATTCAATTTGTTTAGCAAAACGATTCAGACTTCTTTAACATCAGAAGATTTTACAGCTAAAAATTATCATTTAAACGGTTATCAGATTGCTCCGAAAATAAGTTATTTGTTTTCGAAAAATACTAGTCTAGATTTCTTTTATGAATTACAAAAGAAAGAAAATCAGATTGGAAACTTTGAAACCTTATCCCAAAACCGATTGGGTACTTCGTTTTCGTATGCCGGAGATAAAAAAGTGACCGTAAACGGCGAATTCTCTTTTTA
The DNA here is from genome assembly GCF_946478785.1 of uncultured Flavobacterium sp. The sequence goes on along the minus strand of NZ_CAMLDD010000019.1, from coordinate 37,278 downwards.
TGAAAATAAATTCGTGGGTGATGAATTTTCATCTGTAGGATTTCAAATGCTGGAAGGGCTTCAGGCAGGTCAAAATTTAGTCTGGAAATTACTTTTGCAGAAAAACATAACGCAGTTTTTAGATGTAAATTTAAATTATCAGGGACGTAAAAGCGAAACTGGCGTAACAGTTCATACTGGAAATATTCAGTTAAGAGCTTATTTTTAACAAATTACAAATTGTAATCATAAATTGATTATTTTTAATTGAAATTTTAACCTCTGAAACTATGAAAAAATTATTATTGCTTTGTTTAATGATTGTTTTATCAAATAATTTTTACGCTCAGGAAACGACAAAAACAACGAAAGCAAAAACCGAAACGGCAGCTCAAAAGAAAAAAGCCGCAGACAAAAAAGCTAAAGCAGATGCCCAAAAAGAAGCTGCTAAAGCCAAGATAGCTTCTGATAAAGCAAGCGAAGCATCAGCAAAAGCTAAAAAGGAAGCTACCACTGCACAAAAAAAGGCTAAAGCCGAAACTACAAAAGCCGGCATAAAAAAAACGGAAGCTAAAACCGCAGAAACAAAAGCCAAATCTGTAAAAAAAGATGCTACTGCAACTAAAAAATCTACAACTAAAACTTTAAAAGAAACTAATGAAAAAGCTCCAAAAGTAGCCGATAAAGTTACTGGAGAATATAATGGTAAAAAAGTCTATACCGGACCAAAAGGCGGAAGATACTACATCAACAAAAACGGAAACAAAACGTATATACAGGATTAAATCAGAATTAACTATTAAAAATTAGGGCTAATTTTCTATTAAGAAATTTAGCCCTTTACATTTAAAGACACCAGAGTTAATAATTTGGTAATATATCCGAAATAACAAAAAAAGAGTATTTCTTTATCTTCGTTTGAAAATCGCCAAATATGAGCATCGAATATACTGCCAATAAAACTATTTTAATAACTCCGTTAAACTGGGGGTTGGGTCACGCAACAAGATGCATCCCAATAATTAAGGCATTACAGGACAACAATTATATACCCATAATAGCTTCTGACGGTATTGCATTGGCATTATTACAAAAAGAATTTCCATACATTCAAACTTTAGAATTGCCTTCCTACCATATTGAATATGCCAAAAACGGTAAAAATTTCAAATGGAAGCTGATTAAAAGTTTGCCTAAAATGATTACGGCCATTTTAGATGAAAAGAAAATAGTAAATTCCTGGATAAAAAAATATGATATTGACGGTATTATTTCAGATAACAGATTAGGCGTTTTCAGCAAAAAAATTCCTTCTGTATTTATCACACATCAATTGAATGTGATGACAGGAAATACGACAAAGTTCACCAGTAAATGTCATCAATATTTTATAAAGAAATTCAATGAATGCTGGATTCCCGATACGGATGGAACGCCGAATTTAACCGGTGATCTGGGACATCTTAAAAACAGCGAACTAAATCTAAAATACATTGGTCCCCTGAGCAGAATGCGCAAAAAAGATACTGCAAAACAATATGATCTGATGATTATTTTGTCTGGTCCGGAACCTCAGCGTACTTTGCTTGAAGAAAAATTGCAAACAGAAATTACACGATACAGAGGGGAAGTTGTTTTTGTAAAAGGTGTTGTCGAGAAAACGCAAACCAAACAGCAGATCAAAAACGTGACATATTACAATTTCATGAATACCAAACAGCTGGAACAGACGTTTAACGAAAGTGATCTGGTTTTATGCCGATCGGGTTATACTACTGTTATGGATTTGGCGAAATTAGGAAAAAAAGCCTTTTTCATACCTACTCCAGGACAATATGAGCAGGAATATCTGGCTATAAAACTTCAGGATGAACAATTGGTGCCTTATGCAACGCAAAACGACTTTACGATTGAAAATCTTTCAAAAGTAAAATCGTTTAAAGGTTTGTCTCAATTCAAAAACGATATCGACTGGGATTCTCTATTTAACGTTTTTGAGAAGTAATCTAAAAATTAAACTGAGCCTGCAATCTTAACAAATTCCCTTGTTGTCTGTTGATTGGAAGAGCGCTATCTTCAAAAGTTCTGTCGGCAATTACGTATTCAGCAACAAGTTCAAAAGCTTTTATTGGCTGCCATTCTACGCCAATTTGATAGTCTCTTACTACATAACTTCTGGCATCTTTTTCATATTTTTTTCCTCCGTCATAATATTGAAATTTAGCAAAAGGATAGATATGCTGTTTTTTAATGTCCAATTTATAATTCAGTAAAACATATCCTCCATTCAAATCGGATACATCAATCGTATTAGTGGCCGGATTATATCGGGGTCCGGTACCAATATTATATTCTGTCTGAACTCCGAAAGGCTTTGGATACAATACAAAAGTTGCCCCTATCCTTTCATCTTTTATATATTGCGGATCTCCGTTAACTACAACACCGGATGAAACCTCTCCTGTAAAAGCCCATTTTCCTGTGTATGCCTGAATTCCAGGTTCAATAATCTGGTTTCCAATAACAAACGGATACGTAGCTCTTGCCACTACATTCAAATTCCTGTTTCCATCTATTTTGTTTGCAATTTGTCCGTTATAAACTCCGAAGGCAAATACTCCAAAATCCCCAGAACCTTTATAACCATCTTTTACCAACATCTCAAAACGTTCCCTGATTTCCGAAGGCGCCCAATAAAAGAACATCCCTAGATCACGTTCATTTGCTATTGAACTGTTTATACCATCTGCTCGGTCAAGAGTCAGACGCTGTGAACTGGACTGCATGTTTTCAAAACCATAAGGAATTTTACTCTGTCCTACACGAACACGATATTCTCTTTTTTCATCAAAAGAAACATCAAAAAATAAATCACGAATCTGAACGAAATTCTGAATTCCGCTGCTTGGTGAACTGGCAAAATCAGGTTGAAAATAGAAGAATACATTTGGATGAACCTGTCCTGAAAATACTAAACGTGCACGGCGAATAAAAAGTCCATTATTTGCTTTTGCATCCGGATCCGTTGAGGTTGTTCCCCAGGATTTATCGCATTGATCACAGGAAACTTTATCATTTGTAGAAAACAAGCCATTATATCTAACTTGTGCATAACCTCTTAGAGAAATTCTGTCATACCAATGTTCTTCGCTACTAACTCCAGACTTGGTATCCGGAAGTTTTGCTTTATTTATAGAGTCTAAAATGCGGATTACTTCATTTTTAACTTCTTGTTTGTTTAAATCTTGAGCATTTACAGAGCCGGCAAGCAGTAATAATGCTATAATTATTTTTCTTTTTATCATTTTTATATGCCCTTAATTAGAAAGTGCAAAGATGTGGCACCTATGTTAAGAAATCATTAACCAGATGTTACTATAATAAAAATTTATTGTTACGGCGTAAATTGCAAGGTTGATTTATTGTTAAAAGACCCTGTTTAAAGGCATTTCACGAAAAGCAACTTACAATTTTTTAACCTCAGGTTTTTGTGTTTTTTGCGCTTTTTCAAGCGTAAAAGAGAATTCAGAGCCAATTCCGAACTCACTTTCCACGTATACTTTTTCTTTATGTGCTTCAATAATGTGCTTTACAATTGCCAAACCTAAACCGGAACCTCCTTCAGAACGGGTTCCGCTTTTGTCAACTCTGTAAAAGCGTTCAAAAAGTCTTGGGATATTTTGTTTCTCAACACCTTCACCATTGTCGCTAATCCTAATGAGGACTTTTTTCTTGGTCAGATTAACTACGCCAACCTCCGTAAGACCTCCTACTTTACCGTATTTAATAGAGTTCACGACTAAGTTTTCCAAAACCTGCTGTATCCTGTCCTTGTCTCCTTTTACGATTACGGATTGCATATTTTTGCTTTCAAATGCCAACTTGATTTTCTTTTTGTCTGCTTTCATTTCCAACAAATCAAAAACATTCTGAATCACGTCAACAATATTAAATTCGGTGATATTTAAATCTAAATCTCCCGACTCTAATTTGGTAATCATATCTAAATCTTCAACGATGTAAATCAGACGTTCTACTCCTTTTTCAGCACGTTTTAAGTATTTTTTTCGAATTGTTTTATCGTCCATCGCACCGTCAAGTAAGGTAGAAACATATCCCTGGACAGTAAATAATGGCGTTTTAAGTTCGTGCGAAACGTTTCCTAAAAACTCTCTCCGGTATTGCTCTCTGATTTCGAGCATTTCGATTTCGAGTTTTTTATCGGTGGCAAATTTTTTCACTTCCCGTGAAAGTGTCTCCATATCTGTAGTAATAGGCTGATTGATCAGGGTTGTAGATTCTAGCAGGGAAACCTCATCGTAGATTTTCTTAACCCTTCGATAAATAAATCGCTCGACACGATACTGCAAGACTAAAAAAGAAAAGACATAAATTGAAATAATAAAAACTATTCCAAACCCCAATTGATATTTCAACTGATTTTTATAAAATATATTCATCAGCAGTAATACAAATCCCGTTGCAAAAAGACTGATGTACAACGCAGATTTTATAGCAAACTTGTAGGTTTTTTTGAAATTGATTTTCATGGAAATTTTAAAATAATTAAGGGATTATTTTCCACCATATAAGTGATATAAGTTCATTTAAAAAAACTTATTTCTATGCAGTAATTTAAAAAAGCCAATCTTTTTCAAATTTTAAAACTTTGAGAAAGATTGACTCGGATAGCAAACGTACAAATACTATAATTTAAAATGAACTTATATCACTTATATGGTTGAATTTTTTATTGAATGTTTAAACTTCAAATTTATAACCAACTCCTTTTATGGTTTTAAAAAGGTCTTCACCAATTTTTTCACGCAATTTTCGAATGTGTACATCAATGGTTCTTCCGCCAACTACGACTTCATTTCCCCAAACCTTATCCAGGATTTCGTCTCTTTTAAAAACCTTTCCCGGTTTTGAAGCCAATAGATAAAATAATTCGAATTCTTTTCTTGGAAGCGAAATTTCGACATTCTCTTTGATGATTTTGTATTCTTCGCGATTGATTTCGATTCCGCCAACATTTAAGGTATCGCTAACTACTTCTTGTTCTTTTAACCTTCTTAACAAAGCCTTTACTTTGCTTACCAGTAATTTTGGTTTTATAGGCTTGGTAATATAGTCATCAGCACCGGCATCAAAACCAGCAACTTGTGAATAATCTTCGCTTCTTGCCGTTAAAAATGTTATGATAACGTTATTTAGTTCAGGTATTTTTCTAATATGTTCACAGGCTTCCATTCCGTCCATTTCAGCCATCATGACATCCATTATAATTAAGTCCGGCAGTTCTTTCTGAGCTTTAGCAATAGCCTCTTTTCCGTTAGAAGCCGTTACAATCTGATAGCCTTCCTGTGCAAGGTTATAGCCAACGATTTCTAAGATATCCGGTTCATCGTCAACTAATAAAATCTTTGTTTGTGTTTTTTTCATAAAATAGCAAAAATTGAGTTTTCTCATCAAATTTTCTTCCTTATAAATCTGATGTTTTTTAATTGCGATGGTAAATATAATAATAAATTAACCGTCAAAAATTGCTGTTAACGGTAATTTAATCTGGTAACAATTTGATAATCCTGGCAACACAAAAACATAACAAGTGCCTAACATGAACTTTACAGTGTGTGTATTTCTTTGCACAAAAATAAATTAAACACAACACTGAAATGAAATTCAATTTAAGATTTCTATTTATTGCATTATTTATCTGTACGATTTCTATCGCACAAAACAAAGGTACGATTTCTGGAGTTTTAACCGACAAGGAAATGAACAATGAAGTTTTACCTTTTGCAAACATTTTAATTAAAGGTACAAACATTAGCGCGAACACTGATATTGATGGTAAATACTCATTATCTGTAAATCCGGGGAACTACACTATTATTTTTAGTTTCGTAGGATATGAAACTGTAGAAAAACCTGTAACAGTTAAGGCAAATGAAACTGTCAATGTAAATCAGGTATTGTCATCAGGGGGTTACACTCTGCAGGATGTAGTTGTAAAATCATCTGCTGTCAATAGAGAAAAAGAATCTGCTCTTTTACTGGAACAAAAAAATGCCGTAGTTATTAAACAAAGTATCGGTGCGCAGGAAATGTCAAGAAAAGGAGTAAGTGATGTTGAAGATGGCTTAACAAAAGTTACCGGGATTACCAAAGTAGACGGAAGAGGCTTATTCATCAGAGGACTTGAAGACCGCTACAATAATTTATTGGTTAATGATTTACAAACTCCATCAAACAGTCCTTTCAAAAAAATCATCCCATTAGATTTATTTCCAACGGATATTGTTGGTGTCTTGAATATTTACAAAACATTCAATCCAAACATCTCAGGTGATTTTGCCGGTGGAACAGTAAATATAGAAACTACGCAGCCTAAAAATATTACCAAACTTAATATTGGCTTTGGATATACCACAAATAACAATCTCAAAAATTTCTTGCTTTCTGATGATGCAGACAATGCAAAAGGTACTTTCGGATTAATTGGAAAAGACAGAGAGCTATCTGGAATTTTTGGTTCAGTTCCTAGTGGAAAAAAATTATCCCCAGATGAATACCATAATGCTTATGATGATAAAAACTGGGATGTTAATGAAACTGCAAGCCCATTAAATTCAAGCATTGGCTTTTTACATTCACAGAAATTTAATCTTGAAAAAGAAAGAAACATTAGCTATATAATGTCATTTAACTTTGACAATAAATATGTTTTTAGAGAAGGAGTTGACAGAACTTTCAATTTAGGCCAAGGTAATTATGATAACAACCTGTATACTACACAATATGCTTACCAAACTACTTTTTCTGGTTTAGCAGGTTTAAAATACAAAACAAACAGATTAAATTTAAATCTAACAAGTTTATTTATACAGGCTACAGAAAGTAAAATTCAGGATCAGATAGGATATACTAACAGTTTAGCGAATGTAACCAACAATCTTATCAGATTAAATCAATTTGAAGAATCAAGATATTGGAACACACAATTGTTTGGAGATTATAAATTGACAGAAGACGGGAAACAAACGATAAAAGCCGGAGGTTCTTATGTAAAAACCGGATTTCAACAACCGGACAGAAAATTTATAACAGGTCAAAAAGTAAGTGACACCGAAATCAACATGTCATACGGAGGAAACAACTTAAACCGCCAATACTTAGATGTAAATGGAAACTTTTACTTTTCAGCTTTAGCGGAATATAATTTAAAATTTGGAAATAAGGAAAAACAAAACAACTTATCTGTTGGGTATAATAATTTTCTAAATGACATGCAATCAAGCTATCGTTTCTTTTCCGGAAGAAGAAACTTAGAGAAAAATTACACCGCTGATTTAAACACAATCAGTGCGCAAATCAATGATGACATAGATAACGGAATCGTGTATATTCAGGAAGAATCCAACGGTGATTACAAAGTAAAACTAAATCAGTTTGTAAATGCAGGATATTTTAATCTGTTTTGGACTTTTGGGGAAAAATGGGATTTAAATGCCGGTCTTAGACTAGAAAACTCTACTCGTGAAATTAAATACAGAAATCAGGGAGACCCATTCGGGAGCGCATATCGCAAGAAAAATGATGAAAGTTTAGACTTTCTTCCATCGATAAATACAAAATATGTTGTAAACGAAAACAGCAATCTTCGTGGTTCTTTAAGCAAAACGATCACAAGACCTGTTGCGATGGAATTGTTACCGATTAACTACATCAATGCTGATGCAACTTCAGAAAGTGGTAATCCAGACTTATTGAACAGCAACAATTACAATGCAGATTTTAAATATGAATTGTTTCCAAATAGCAAGGAATTATTTGCCATTGGAGCTTTCGGGAAATTAATAGAGAATCCTATCGAAAGAGTTTTCAAACCCACAGCAAACAGTGGCGGGCAAATCACAACTTTCAAAAACTCTGAACAAGCTATTCTTTATGGTGCCGAAATCGAAATGATTTTGACATTAAACAGAATTAGCGAATCATTATCAAATTTTACATTTGGTTTTAATACTTCATTAATGAATACCGACGTAAAAATTAACTTGGCCAAACAAGGTAATGAATTAGAAAACAGTACAAGCCGTAAACTTCAGGGTGCTTCAAACTGGATGATTAACACAGATTTGAAATATGATTTTACTTTGAATAACGAATGGAAAAACACCATGACATTGGTTTACAATGTCTACGGAGACAGAATTTTTGCAGTAGGCTCATCAGGAATTGACCATATTTATGAAAAATCATTTAGCAAATTAGATTTTGTCTGGTCAAGTACACTTTCTAAAAACATTGAATTAAAATTCGCAGCAGAGAATTTACTTAATCCATATTATAGAAAAGAATTAGGTAAAGACAGTACTATAGAGATCACCGAAGATTCATTAATTCTTCGCGATTACAAAAAAGGAGTTGGTTTTTCAGTAAATATTGGATACACATTCTAATTTTCAAAAAAGAGCTTTCGGGCTCTTTTTTTTGCTAAAGTACATAACATCAAATTTACATCAAATTGATTGTTATATAATACTTTAATAACAATTACCTAACCGCAGTCAGGAAACGCAATACTATTTTTGAAACAAATAATAACACAAAAAACTATAATTTAAAATCATTAAAAAAATGAAAAAATTAGCAATCAGTCTTACTTTTTTAAGTTTAATTTTCGCAAGTTGTTCTTCTAGCGATGATGATGTTGTAACTCCTCCAACAACAGGTTCAGGAGAAATTACCGGAGACATTACTGCTTCAAAAACATATACTAAAGGTACTTATACAATAAGTGGAACCGTAAGAGTAAAGAAAGATGTAACATTAACCTTTGAAGCCGGATCTGTTATTACAGCAGATGCAATAAACGGACCTGATGCTTTATTAGTAGAAAAAGACGGAAAACTAATTGTTGCAGGTACGGCTGCAGAACCGGTGGTTTTTACAGAAAAATCTAAAACTCCAGGGTCTTGGGGTGGGATTATCTTATTCGGTGATGCACCAATCGTTTCTGGCAAAACAGCAGAAGGTGCACCAATCACAACAGCAACTTCAGAAGACGGTACAAACCTTGTTTATGGTGGTTCAAATGCCGCTCACAGCAGTGGTTCATTAAAATATGTTCGTGTAGAATATGCCGGAAAGAAAATCCTTGATGGTAACTCAGAAATGAACGGTTTCTCTTTTTACGCTGTAGGTTCAGGGACAGTTTTAGAAAACTTAGTAGCTTATAAAGGTGCAGATGATGGTTTCGAATTTTATGGTGGAACTGTAAGTGCTAAAAACTTAATTTCTTACGGAAACACAGACGATTCTTTTGACTGGCAAGACGGATGGCAAGGTCAGGCAAACACTAACTGGTATGCCTACCAAACTGGTGCTGGAAATTTCGGAATGGAGATCGAAGCAAAAAGTGTTAACAATGCATTTTTCCCTAAAGTTTCAAACATCACTTTAAGAAGAGCTGCCGGAACAGCAACTGAAGCTGCTGGTTCTGTAGAATTTGATGCAATCCAATTCAAAAAAGATGGAAACGGTGAATATTCTAATATTGTAATATCAGGATTTACTACAACAGGCGCTGTTGCCGTTAGAATTCAGGAAGCTGCTACAAACACGAATCAGGTTACTGGCGGGAAAATCAAAATTCTAAATGTAAAAGTTGATGATGATGCTACTCCTCTAACAGGAACTGGAGCTGCAGGTTTTACAATTGATTTCCCAATAGCAAACTTCACAACAAGCACAACAGCAACTGGAGCTGCTTTAACTCCTGGCGCATGGGCAATTGTTGATGGTTTAAACTTATTAGAAAAGCTATAAGACTCACTTATAATTTGTTAAAAACATCCTAAATATTTAGGATGTTTTTTTTTGGTGTAATTTTTGAAAACTTTTTTTGTATATTTACTTATCTAAAATAATGCGATGGCAAAAAATTACTTTTATATTACTCTCTTATTGGCTTTTTTCTTTACTGTGAGCAGCTCAGCTCAGGACAGTAGACAATCGCCCAAAACTCGTGATGCAGTTAACATAGAGGGTCTCGACCTATACCCTAATCCTGTTACAAACGGCAAGGTATATATTACTTCTAAAAATGATTTACAAAAAGAAATTATCATATTTGATGTCTTAGGCAAAAAGGTTCTTCAAACACATTTAGCTACAAAAGAACTTAACATTCCTGATTTAACTCCGGGAGTTTATATCATTAAAATAAGTGAACAAAACAATTCGGCTACACGAAAGTTAATCGTTCGATAAAACATAAAAAAGCTCCAAAATTTGGAGCTTTTTTATGTTTTATAGTCCCAGTCACAGTTTTCAGTATCAACGTACATTTAAAACTGAAAACTGTGACTGCAAACTGAAACTATTTTACAATTATACTTACCTTTGCACAAAAAGTTTTGATTACAGCCAACGATATCTTTACCATTTCAAGTCAGAAACAATTTGAAAAAATAGCACTAAAAGTGTTTCGTTTTCAGCACGAGAATAATAAAGTATATCGAGATTTCTGTGATTTCTTAAAAGTAAATCCACAGCAGGTAAAATCGTTGGAGCAAATTCCTTTTTTACCTATTCAGTTTTTCAAAAGCCATCAAGTTGTTTCAAATACTAATCCGGCCGAAGTAACTTTTACCAGCAGCGGAACCACCGGAATGATTACCAGCAGACATTTGGTTACCGATGTTTCACTTTACGAAGAGAGTTACCGAAAAGGATTTTCCCAGTTTTATGGCAATATAGAAGATTACGTGGTTTTAGCTCTTTTACCGTCTTATCTTGAGCGTGATGGCTCTTCTCTAATTTATATGGTAGAAGATTTAATAAAGCTATCCAATCAGTCCGAAAGCGGATTTTATCTGCACAATCACGATGACTTAATTAAAAAATTAATTGCTTTGGATGAATCTGGGCAAAATGTCATTTTAATTGGAGTTACCTATGCCTTATTAGATTTAATTGAAAAACACCAGTTTCATCTTCAGAATACGATTATTATGGAAACTGGTGGAATGAAAGGCAAACGTAAAGAAATGATTCGCGAAGAACTGCATGAACAGCTTTGTAGAGGTTTTGGCGTTTCATCAATTCATTCAGAATATGGCATGACCGAACTTTTGGCGCAAGCGTATTCTCTTGGAGAAGGTGTTTTTGAATGTCCTTCCTGGATGCATGTTCTAATGCGCGATCCCGAAGACGCTCTCACTTATGTAAAAGATGGAAAAACAGGTGGAATAAATGTTATTGATTTAGCCAACATCAATTCTTGTTCTTTTATAGCTACACAGGATTTAGGCAAAAAAAATCCCAACAACTCTTTCGAGGTATTGGGACGTTTTGATAATTCTGATATTCGTGGTTGCAATTTGATGGTATTGTAATTAAACCACTCTAATCACAAAATAGTTCTTCTTGCCACTTTGCAACAACACAAACTGATTGTTAATCAAATCATTGGAAGTCAACACAAAATCTTCTTTGATTTTTTCTCTGTTTACCGAAATTGAATTGGCCGTTAGAGCACGTCTTGCTTCTCCGTTTGATTTAAAGAAACCTGTTTTTTCGTTTAAAACTGAGATGATCTCCAATCCGCTTTCAAGATCTGCTTGTGCAATTTCTGCTTGTGGCACTCCGTCAAAAACCTCTAAGAAAGTCGCTTCATCCAATTGTTTCAAATCTTCTGAAGTGGAGTTTCCAAATAAAATATTCGAAGCCTGAATCGCTTTTTCTAATTCTTCTTTACTGTGAACAAAAATCGTGATTTCTTCTGCCAGTTTCTTTTGTAAAACTCTTAAATGCGGAGCCGTTTTATGCTCTTCGATTAAAGTTTCGATTGTTTCTTTGTCTAAGAAAGTAAAGATTTTGATATATTTTTCAGCATCTACATCTGTAGCATTTACCCAAAACTGGTAAAATTTATATACCGAAGTTTTATCGGCATCCAGCCAAACATTTCCCCCTTCAGATTTTCCAAATTTAGATCCGTCTGCTTTTGTAATCAAAGGTGTGGTTAAGGCAAAAGCTTTTGCGTTTTCTCCACCCATTCTGCGTACTAATTCTGTCCCTGTAGTAATATTTCCCCATTGATCAGAACCTCCCATTTGCAAAAGGCAGTTGTTGTTTTTATATAAATGGTAAAAATCGTATCCCTGAATTAATTGGTAGGTAAACTCCGTGAAAGACATTCCCTCCCCTTCGCCGTTGATTCTCTTTTTAACAGAATCCTTTGCCATCATATAATTTACCGTGATGCGTTTTCCAACTTCACGGGCAAAATCAATAAACGAGAATTCTTTCATCCAGTCATAGTTATTTACCATGATTGGAGCATTTGGTTCGTTTGAATTAAAATCTAAAAAACGAGACAGAACACTTTTGATTCCGGCAACATTTTTAGCTAAAGTCTCTTCGTTAAGCAAATTTCTTTCATCAGATTTTCCGGATGGATCACCAATCATTCCGGTTGCACCACCCACCAAAGCAACGGGCTGATGACCAAAATTCTTTAAATGAACCAGCAAGATAATCTGGACCATACTGCCAATATGCAGTGAATCTGCTGTTGGATCAAAACCAATATAAGCCGATGTTACCTCTTTAAGCAATTGTTCTTCCGTTCCTGGCATGCTATCATGATATAACCCGCGCCACTTTAATTCTTCAACTAGATTCTTCATTTTTAAAATAATTTGTGCAAATATAAACAATGGCAATGGCAAATTCAAAAAACAATCACAATGGCAATGGTAATCTCAAAAACCAATGACAATAACAATTTCAAAAGCTATTCTAAAATCATATTCCCTAACATCTTTTGATTCTCTGTAACTTTGCACCTTTCATGCAAAAAGTTATCTTTACAAAATGATATTAGTAACAGGAGGAACTGGTTTGGTTGGTGCACATTTATTGCTTCATTTGATTGAAAAGGGAGAAAATGTCCGGGCGATTTACCGAAATCAAAACAACATTCAAAAAACAAAATCAGTTTTTGAATTGTATAAAAAAGGCGATTTATTCAAAAAAATCAATTGGCTTGAAGCCGATATTTTAGACGTTCCTTCTCTGGAAATTGCTTTTGTCGGAATAGAATATGTTTATCATTGTGCCGCGTTAATTTCGTTTGATCCAAAAGATGAAGATGCACTTCGAAAAACCAATATTGAAGGAACGGCCAATATGGTTAATTTTTCTTTAGCCAAAGGAATAAAAAAATTCTGTTTTGTCAGCTCGATTGCAGCTTTAGGAGATTTGCAGCCACATGAAACTTTTATTACCGAAGAAACAGAGTGGAATCCGGAGAAACCGCATAGTGACTATGCTATTTCAAAATATGGTGCCGAAATGGAAGTCTGGCGAGGAGTTCAGGAAGGCTTAGACGTTATTATCATTAATCCCGGTGTTATTTTAACACCCGTTTCAACAGCATCTATTTACAAATACGGAAGCAATGAACTGTACACAAAAGTAGCCAGCAGACTTGCATTCTATACCTTGGGAAAAACTGGATTTGTTGTTATAGACGATGTAACGAGCATTGCTTTTGAATTAATGACAAGCAACATAAAAAATGAACGCTTTACGCTAATTGCAGATAATATCGTTTTCAGGGATATTCTGGATACGATTGCCGAAGTCTTGAAAGTAAAAAAGCCAACAATTCACGCAATGCCATTATTCATGAATTTTCTTTGGGTTGCAGATGGCATATTCTCTACTCTATTTTTCCGAAAAAGAAGCCTGACGAAAGCCACTGCAAAAGCATCATATTCTAAAAATCTATATTCTAATGAAAAAATAAAAACCGCTCTGGGAACGGTTTTTTTAGACGTGCATCAATACATAAAAGAAACATCAAAATTATAATCCTTTATGTTGAAGTCGTTTTATTCTTTTTATAGAATCTATATTGACTTTTTTCACAACCTTATTTTTCACAGAATCTTTAGGGGTTTCTTTCAGCTTTTTCTTTTTTGCTTCGGCTGCCTTTTTGGCATCAGCTGCTTTCTTTGCTTTAGCTGCCTTTTTTTCTTCCGCTTTCAGTTTTATTTCTGTACTCTTCTTTTCCTTATCAAGCCTCGCATTTATTTCATCAAACATCTCTTTATAGCTGTCATAATCAGCAGCATAATAGATGTTGCTTTGAGCAAATTGCAAACTGTCAACCTTGTATTTTTTAAAAACAAACTTCGTAGGATTTGATTCAACCGAATCCAATGATAAAGGCTGTTGGTATTTTATGGCTTCCAAAAGAGATAAATCGTATATAATATCGATCATCTTTTCTTTCTCGATAAGCTTAGCCGGTTCTTTGACCAGTTCTTTTTTACAACTTACAAAAAGAAATAAAACCAATATTACAAATACAAAATTCTTCATTGTAGTTACCTGTTAAATAATAATCGTTTTCCGGCACGAACATCTTTTACTTTAAAGTTATTATAGACCATTTCACCATTTACAAAAGTATGTGTAATTCTGGATTTGAAAGTAAAGTTTTCAAACGGAGACCACCCACATTTGTACAGGATATTTTCAGGTTTCACGCCCCATGGCAAACTTGGATTTACAATAACCAAATCAGCATAATATCCTTCTTTTATAAAGCCTCTTTTTTCGATTTTAAAAATCTTGGCCGGATTATGACACATTTTCTCGACGATTTTCTCAACGGTTATTTTGCCCTGATGATACGCCTCAAACATTGCCACCACAGCATGCTGAACCAAAGGTCCGCCAGACGGGGCATTTAAATAAGATTGATTTTTTTCTTCTTTTGTATGTGGCGCATGATCGGTTGCAATAACATCGATACGTCCGTCATTTAAAGCTTTCCAAAGTTCTTTCCTGTCGTCAGCCGTTTTTACAGCAGGATTCCATTTAATGAAATTTCCTTTTGTTTTATAATCCTCATCAGTAAACCAAAGGTGGTGTACACAAACCTCAGCCGTAATCTTTTTATCTTCCAACGGAATTTTATTCGTAAACAACTCCATTTCTTTAGCAGTCGAAAGATGAAAAATATGCAAACGTGCTCCGGTTTTTTTAGCCAAAGCAACCGCTTTTGATGACGAAATGTAACAAGCCTCTGCACTTCGTATTAAGTTATGAGCCGTTACCGGAATATCATCCCCGTATTTCTCTCTGAATTCTGCTAAATTGTTCTGAATTGTAGTTTCATCTTCACAATGAACTGCGATTAGCATTGATGTGCTTGAAAATATTTTTTCTAAAGTCGCTTCATTGTCAACCAGCATATTTCCTGTTGAAGAACCAAGGAAAATCTTGATCCCCGCAACATTTTTAGGATTGGTTTTTAAAACTTCCTCCAGATTATCATTGGTTGCCCCCATCATAAACGAATAATTCGCAAATGATTTCACTTCGGCAATCTGATATTTTTCTTCTAAAATTTCCTGAGTAACTGCATTTGGAACCGTATTGGGCTGTTCGATAAAAGAAGTGATTCCACCTGCAACAGCAGCTCTCGACTCAGATTCAATATCGCCTTTGTGCGTTAATCCAGGTTCCCTAAAATGCACCTGATCATCAATGGCACCCGGAATAAGATAACTACCTTCGGCGTCTATTACTTTGCAATCGGATGATTTTAGACTGATACTGTCTGCAACTTCAACAATTAAGTCGTTTTCGATTAAAACATCTCCTTCAAGAATTGATCCTTCGTTTACAATTTTAGCATTTTTGATTAAAATCCTGTTCATCGCCGTTCGTTTATAATGTATTGAATAATTTTTTTAGTCGAAGAGAAATAACCCCAAATATCGCTTCTTTGATAATCGCATTGCTCATCTTTGAAACTCCTTTGGTCCGATCGGTAAAAATAATCGGAACTTCTGTGATTTCAAATTTAGCACAATATGTTCTGTATTTCATTTCAATCTGAAATGCATATCCCACAAATTTAATTTTATTGAGATTAATTTTCTCTAAAACCTCCCTTTTGTAACAAACAAAACCAGCTGTCGCATCATGAATTTTCATTCCGGTAATAAACTTTACATAAACCGATGCGAAATATGACATCAACACTCTGCTTAATGGCCAGTTTACTACGTTAACACCCGTAACATAACGTGATCCGACAGCTAAAGCTGCGCCTCCGAAATGACAGGCATCATATAACTTTTCAAGATCGTTGGGATTATGTGAAAAATCCGCATCCATTTCAAAAATATAATTATACTGACGTTCTAAAGCCCATTTAAAACCATGAACATAAGCAGTACCCAGACCGGCTTTTTTGGCTCTTTTTTCAAGAAACAATCTTTCCGGAAATTCCGTCTGAAGCATAACCACTTTGTCAGCAGTATGATCCGGAGAATTATCATCGATAATTAAAAGGTGAAAGGATTTATGCTGCGAAAGCACTGTGCGTACTATGCTTTCTATATTTTCGATCTCGTTGTAAGTGGGAATTATGACAATACAATCATTCATTTTTTTCTGCGTAATTTCATCGCAAAAGTAAACTTTTTATAGCATTTGATTCATAATAAATTTATAATAAAAGTATTGACACAAAAAATTACTAATTTTGTATCGTTATGATTGAACAGCTTCATCCCAGAATTATAGAAAACAAAGATTGGGCAACACTTTTATTTGTGTTGGCTTTTGCCATTGTTGCCATTACTAAATCTGCTTACGAGAATAGATTTAGCGAGTTTACGAAACTTATTTTCTCAGATAAATACGTTAAAATTTACCGCGATGTTTCACATCTGAAAAGCAGTTTTACTGTATCCCTATTCTTCGTTCAAATTATATCGTATACTTTTTTCATACAGCTTACCATGCATATTTTTGAATATCCTGTAAAAACAGAAAAAACGGACTGGATGCTTTTTATGCAGATTGCGACTATTTTGACATACTTTATCTTAGCCAAATATCTAATTGAAAAAATTATAGGAACTTCTTTCAATATTAATGAGTTTGTAGATGTTTTTAACTTGCAGAAAGCAACTTACAGAACCTATATTGGACTGCTAATCCTTCCGGTTAATGCAATTTTATTTTATCATGACGATGTTCCAAGAAACATACCTCTAGCAATAATAGGGGTTTCAGCATGTATAAGCATGTTTTCTTACTTTATTTCAATTAAAACTTATCAAAATACAATAATCAACAAATTATTTTATTTTATTTTATATCTTTGCGCACTTGAAATAGCCCCTTATTATTTTCTGTTTTATTGGATAACTAAAGAGGCGGCTTAGTAAATGCTTATAATATGAAAGTGAAAACAATTTTGGTGTCACAGCCTGAACCTAAAGTGGAAAACTCCCCTTACTTTGAGCTCCAACAAAAACACAAAATAAAAATTGATTTCAGACCTTTTATTCATGTGGAGGGAGTTAATGCTAAAGAGATCAGATTACAAAAAATTGATCTTAACCATTACACTGCAATTATTTTAACAAGCCGAAATGCGGTTGACCATTTTTTCAGGGTAGCTGATGAAATGCGTTACAAAGTTCCTGAAGGATTAAAATATTTTTGTCAATCTGAAGCAGTTGCTTTTTACCTGCAAAAATATGTTGTGTACAGAAAACGTAAAATTTACGTGGGAGCTAAAGATTTTGCAGATTTATCGCCTCTTATCAAAAAGTATAAAGACGAAAAATTCCTTCTGCCGGCTTCAGATCAATTAAATGCTGATGCACCTGTTACATTAAACGGATTAAAAGTAGACTGGACACAGGCTGTTTTTTACAAAACGGTAATGAGTGATTTATCTGATTTGGCTGACGTATACTATGATGTTTTGGCATTTTTTAGTCCAACCGGAATTAAATCATTGTTTAAAAATTTCCCGAATTTTAAACAAAATGAGACCCGAATTGCTGTTTTTGGAAGCACAACTCAAAAAGAAGCTTTGGATTACGGATTAAGAATAGATATTCTTGCCCCTACACCCGAAACTCCTTCGATGACAATGGCATTAGAGAAATACATTAGCGAAGCAAACAAAGCAAAGTAATTACTTTTAAATAATCAAAACATAAAATTCCAAATTCCAAAACTCATTGTGTTGGGATTTGGAATTTTTATTTTTAAATCATTTTAATTACATTTGGTTTCTATCCTAAACCAAACTGCAAGGATTAGTTTCAAATCAAAAGTTATGAAAATCAACTCGCTTATAATCGAAATTGACGGTATCGACAAGGAGATTCTCCGTTATTTAATGGATGATGCCCGAAAACCTATTTTACAAATTGCAAACAAAATTGGTATTTCAGGAGCCGCCATTCATCAGCGATTGAAAAAACTGGAACAATCAGGCGTTATTTCAGGGTCAAAATTTACTGTAAATCCGAAAGTTCTGGGTTATAATACCATGGCGTTTATTGGAGTGTATCTCGACAAAGCCTCCCGAAACTCAGAAGCCGTAAAAGATTTAAAAAAAATTCCAGAGGTTTTGGAATGTCATTATACGACCGGAAACTGGTCGGTTTTGATTAAGATTATCTGTCGCGACAACGAGCATTTGATGCAGCTTTTAAACACTAAAATTCAGGCAATTGAAGGTGTTTCGAGAACCGAAACATTTATTTCGCTGGATCAGCAGATTGACAGGCAGATTCAATTATAAAATTAGAGAAGTGTCAATTAGATAATTCAAAAACTACATAAAACAGAAAACCCGACAGAATTTAAAAGCTGTCGGGTTTGTTTTTAAATTATCTAAATTACCACATTAAAAATTAGTTTCTCCTGCTTCCTGAATAAATTGAGATATAATACAGCAACGTAGCGATTGATCCGATAGCAGCAACCACATACGTTCTTGCTGCCCATTTTAAAGCATCTTTTGCACCCGCCTGTTCTTGTTGTGTCAGCATGCGTTTGTTTTCTAACCAAGCTAATGCTCTGTTACTTGCGTCATATTCAACGGGAAGCGTTATAATGGTAAATAATGTCGTTGCAGCAAAAATAACGATCCCCACTAGCAATAATTGAGGAAAAGTTCTGATCATCAGTATTCCGGCTAGTAAAATCCATTGCACATAATTGGATGCTACACTTACAATAGGAACTAATGCAGAACGCATTGAAAGCCATTCATAACCAATAGCATGCTGTACTGCGTGACCACACTCATGCGCCGCCACTGCTGCTGCTGCTGCGTTACGATGATTGTAAACGGCTTCGCTTAAATTTACTGTTTTATCTGCAGGATTGTAATGATCTGTCAATTGTCCCGGAGTCGAGATAACCCGAACATCGCGAATACCATTATCTGCCAGCATTTTTTCAGCAATTTCCCTTCCGCTCATTCCGTTTTGTAATTGTAATTTCGAGTATAATTCGAACTTGCTCTTTAACCTTGAACTTACCAGCCAGCTAAATAACATGATAAGTCCTGCGAGAATTAAATATCCACTTCCCATATTTTTATTTTTTTGATTGAATTTTAAAGTTACAAAACAAACTACAATTTCTGAACCACTTTAACAAAATGACATTTTGACATTTTACTTTATAATTTTCTAATTCAGAAGGTTGCTTTTATGCAAAAATGTGATCAACTCAGCCACATTTTTCATTTTATACTTTTGCAGAATATTGCGTCGATGGGTTTGTACCGTTAAAAAACTGAGAAACAATTCATCAGCAATCTCTTGAGTTGATTTGCCTTTTGAAAGCAATTCTACAATATCTTTTTCCCTTCGGCTTAAACTGGGAATTCTGTTTAAATCATCCGAACTCGGCTGACTGATAATGGTTTTTACCTCATCACTAAATACGATTTCACCCTGCATTGCTTTTTCAATACAACTTTTAAACTCCTCAAAAGAGGCGCTTTTTAAAATATATCCGTTCCCTCCGTTTTGAATGAATTGCATAACAAGGCTTCTTTCAGACTGGCTGCTCATGCCGATAATTATTATTTTAGGATGTTTTTGCTTAATAGTTTTACAAAGATCAACACCGGTTATTCCAGGCATAAAAATATCCATTAGAATCAAATCGGCATCGTTATCTTCTATGTAATTTAGAAGCATTTCGCCGGATGTCAATTTTGCAGTAATTTCAACACTATCAAAATCCGATAACAATCCTGAAATTCCAGAAATTACAATAGGATGATCGTCTACAATTACCGTTCTGTATGTGTTAGTCATTTGTTAGATTTACATTTTTTACCTTCAGCTCAATATAAGCTGAAGTTCCTTTATTCAAAACACTTTCTATTTCCAGTTTTCCGTTCATAAAATCGACACGGTTTTTTATATTTCTTAAACCCATCCCGGTTTTATTGTTTTGGGATACATCGAAACCGATTCCATTATCCTCAACCGTAATAAAAAAAACATCCTTGTTTTGGGAACATGAAACTAATACTTTCGAAGCTTTGGCGTACTTCATTGCATTATTCAATAATTCCTGAATAATTCTGTAAATCATGATTTCATAATTTTTTGGCAACCTGGATTTTTTTATCAGATACTGAAATTCAATATTGGTTTTCGTATTGGAATTTGCCAAACATAAATCTTTTAATGCATGTTCTAAACTAAAAGTGACCAAACTTTCGGGCATTAAATTCTGAGAAATATTTCGAAGTTCCTTAATGGAATTGTCCAGCAGCTCATTAACATCTGTTTTACTTGCAGAATTTCCTTTTTCAGTCAGCTTCAGGTGAATCTTCAAACCTGAAAGCATACTTCCAAGTCCATCGTGCAAATCTCTGGCTATTCTTTTTCGCTCAGCTTCTTCACCTTCAATCAAAGCATTAGAAACCGAGAGTTTTTGCTGGTTCTCCAGGACTTTTAATTCCTGCTGGTGATTGATTTCTTTTTGATAACTGAGTTTCTTCTGATTTTTGTTCAATATCCATAAAAATAAAACCGTCAGGAATAAAAGAACCGATAATACTGCAAAAAGAAAAGAATTCAGCCGGTTATTATTAACCAGCAACACGGCTTTTTCATTTTCCGACTGAAGCGAATTAATTTTTTTCTCGTTTTCGGCTTTTTTATATTTTGCTTCCAGTTCTACAATCTCGTTTTTGAATTTGGTATTGTTAAGACTATCGTTTACGATATTATATTTATTAGAGTAATAATAGGCCTTCTGATAATTTTTAGTTGCATTGTATACTTTCGACAGCTCATTATAATAATTTTTTTTGTCTACAATAAAAGGTGTTTTATCTAATAGATACTCCAGATTTTTTTTTGCTTTTTCATAGTTTTTAAGTTTAAACAAGACTTCATATTCTGCAAATTTCAATCTGTTTAGGGCTATTAGATTCTGATGTTTCTCAGCAGATTGAATTCCTCTTTGAAAACTTACAAGGGCCTCTCTAAACTTATTTTGTTTAGAATTATAAATTCCTTCGGCATAGAAATAAGAATCATTTAAGTTGGATTCTGGATATTTTATAAGTGTTGCAAAGGCTTTATTCAATATTGCTTTTGCATCGTAAAAATGCTTTATCTCAATTAAGTTTTCGGCATTAATAATATAGGTTTCCATTTTTGATTCGGCAACTGTAGGTGATTTTTTGATTGCCTTTTCAATATATTTTTGTGCTTCACTTAAATATTCGCTGGCTTTTTCCCTTTCGTTGTTATTCATAAAAATAATAGCAACAGCCTTATACAGTCCGCTTATCAATTCATAATCACCGCTTTTTTTGGCTAGTGGAATAGCTTCATCCACAAGGAGTTTCATGTACCCTTTTTCATTGTTCCTTCTTTGCTGCATCAGACCATAATTCTGAAGCACGATGGCGCGCAAACGGTAAGCCTCTGTATTCCGGTATTTTTTTAATTTATCATTCGCCTCAATCAGTGTTTTTTCAAATCCTTCTGCATCTCCTTTTTCAAGAAAACGTGAGGCATTATAATAAATGGATACATCATTTAGAAAAGGAAATTTTACCTTGAGTTTATTTGCCTGAGCCAGGTATTCTTTTGATTTTTTAACATCCTGAATCATCAGGAACAATTTAGACAATTTAAAACTGTAGATGCATTTTAAGCTGTCAGACTTGGTGTTTTTTGTAAATGTTGCAATACTGTCAATGTAAACAGAATCATCGTCAAGCGAAAGAATAATTTGTGAGTAACTAAAGGCGTATAGAAATAAAAATGGCAATAGAAAACGGACTTTCTTCATATAGTGGTATTTGTTCAAATTTATTAAATTAAAAAGTCTTGCAAAAAGAAATTCAGCTCTTTTACCTGATATCAGGTATTGACTTTTCTTTAAGGAGGGTTTAACTTTGTTTAAAACGAATAAATTAATTAAAGAATTTTATTATGAAATCAATTTTTAAAACAGCAGCTTTAGTACTGACACTTGCTTTTACAGCAGTATCCTGCAGTAGCGACGACAATAATGATACAGGGGCAGTGGCAGGATCAAGAGATGTAAAATATGAAATAACAGGGAATTTTACCGGAGAACTTGATGTAACTTATATGGAAAAAAGCGGCGCTCCGCTTATTGAAGATGTCCCATCATTACCATGGACAAAAGAATTTACAGCAAATCCTGATTCTGACGGGGCATTGTTACACACCGGCGGTGGCGGAGGCGTTGCGGGACAAACTGTTACTGCTAAAATATATGTGGGCGGAAAAGTTGTTTCTGAATTAACGGGAACTGCAAACAGTGACGGAATTATTGTTGTACATACCAAAACGTATGTATTTCCAAGATAACATTCGGTCATAAATAATTAAAAGAAAGCTTTGTAAAATTTACAAAGCTTTCTTTTTTTATGACTATAACTGACTTCTTCAAATTTATCTCTTCGATTTTACAATATATAATTAGTCCATTTTTTGTCATTCCGCAGGAATCTATGCATCAAGTCAATTAAACCGTGAGATTCCTACGGAATGACAAGTTGAGCTGAAAACAAAAAAATTCCAACCTCCAATCGTAAAATTGGAATTTGGAATTTAAAATATTGGAATTTATTTGGTTACCCAACCAAATTAATAATCTTCCCGGGAACAATAATCACTTTATTAGGTGTTTTACCATCTAATTGTTTTAACGTTCTTTCATCTTTCATGATGATTTCTTCGATTTGTTCCTTGGTTAAATCCAAAGGCAATTCAATGGTGAAGCGCATTTTTCCGTTGAAAGAAACCGGATATTCTTTACTACTTTCTACCAAATGTCTGGCATCAAAAACAGGAAAATCAACTGTCGAAATCGAACCTTTATGTCCTAATTGCGACCATAATTCTTCTGCGATATGAGGTGCGTAAGGCGAAACCAAAATTGCTAATGGTTCTAAAATCGCTCTTGAATGACAATTTTGAGAAGACAATTCATTCACACAAATCATAAATTGAGAAACTGAGGTGTTGAAAGAGAAACTCTCAATATCTTCTGCTACTTTTTTGATGGTTTTATGTAATGATTTTAGATTATCTTTTGTTGGTTCATCGTTGTTTATGATTAAACCGTTATTTTCGTCAAAATACAAACGCCATAGTTTTTTCAGGAAACCAAAAACTCCCGAAATTCCAGCAGTATTCCATGGTTTTGCCTGCTCTAACGGACCTAAAAACATTTCGTATAAACGTAATGTATCCGCTCCATATTCGTTACAAATATCATCAGGAGTTACGACATTGTATTTTGATTTCGACATTTTTTCGACTTCACGGCCAACGATGTACTTTCCGTTTTCGTCTAAAATGAATTCAGCATCAGCATAATCCTCTCTCCATACTTTGAATTTTTGGACATCTAATTCATCAGAAGAATTTACCATTGAAACATCAGCGTGAATTGGTTGTACTTTTTGGTCTCCAATTTTATTTTTAGAAACGAAACTATTTGTTCCTTCAATTCTATAAACAAAAGCACTAGTTCCCAAAATCATTCCCTGATTGATCAGTTTTTTGAATGGTTCTTCGGTTGGAGCAAAACCTTTGTCTTTTAAGAATTTATTCCAGAAACGAGAATACAATAAATGTCCGGTTGCGTGTTCGCTTCCGCCGATATATAAATCTACACTTTCCCAATATGCCAAAGCTTCTTTACTTGCAAATCTATCTTCGTTGTGTGCATCCATATAACGCATCCAATACCATGAACTTCCTGCCCAGCCTGGCATGGTGTTCAATTCAAGAGGAAAAATCGAAACATTGTCAACTAAATCTGTATTGACAACTTTATTTTGTTTTGTATCCCAAGCCCAAACTACTGCATTTCCTAATGGAGGCAAACCGTCTTCTGTTGGTAAATATTTCTCTACTTCCGGCAAAATAATTGGCAAATGTTCTCCAGCGATCATTTTTGGCAATCCGTTTACATAATAAACCGGGAAAGGTTCTCCCCAATAACGCTGACGAGAGAAAACAGCATCACGCAAACGGTAATTTGTTTTTCCGGTTCCCTGACCTATATTTTCTAACTTAGCAATTACCTTTTGTGTTCCGGTTTTGTAATTTAATCCATTCAAGAAGTCAGAATCTACTAATTGAAAGCCTTCTTTCGCTCCAAAAGCAGCTTCTGAAATATCTTTATCAAAAATATTCTTGATTTCCGGCATTCCGTTTTGACCTTTAAAGAAATTCGCAAAAGCATAATCTCTTTCGTCTCCACATGGTACCGCCATTACAGCACCTGTTCCGTAACCTGCCAAAACGTAATCGCCAATCCAAACCGGAATTGGTTCTTTCGTAAAAGGATGTTCTGCATAAGCTCCTGTAAATACGCCCGAGATGGTTTTTACATCGGCCATACGCTCACGCTCTGAACGTTTTGCTGTTTTTTCGATATAGGCTTCAACTGTAGCTTTTTGTTCCGGAGTTGTGATTTTAGCTACCAAATCATGTTCCGGTGCTAAAGTCATAAAAGTCACTCCAAAAATGGTATCAGGTCTTGTTGTAAACACTGAAATAGTTTCTGGTTGTTGGTTGTTGGTTGATGGAACTACGTTGAAAGTCACCATCGCTCCTACACTTTTCCCAATCCAGTTTCTTTGCGATTCTTTTATAGATTCACTCCAGTCAATATCATTTAGGCCCTGAAGCAGGCGTTCTGCATAAGCAGAAATTCGCATGCTCCATTGGGTCATTTTTTTACGGATTACAGGATATCCTCCACGCTCAGAAACGCCGTTTATGATTTCGTCATTTGCCAAAACCGTTCCTAAACCGGGACACCAGTTTACTTCGGTTTCTGCCAAATACGTTAATCGGTATTGTAAAAGGATTTTTTCCTGCTCATCTGCTGAAAATGCATTCCATTCGCTTGACGAAAAACTTTGGATATTATCGTCGGATACAGCATTTACATTTGCATTTCCTTCTTTTTCGAAAATTGAAGTCAAAGTTGAAATATCTTCGGCTTTGTCTGTATTTTTATTGTACCAGGAATTAAATAACTGAATAAAAATCCATTGGGTATGTTTATAATAATCCGGATTTGAGGTACGTACTTCACGCGCCCAGTCAAATGAAAATCCGATTTTATCTAGTTGTTTACGGTATCCCGCAATTTGTTTT
Organism: uncultured Flavobacterium sp.; assembly: GCF_946478785.1. The sequence goes on along the minus strand of NZ_CAMLDD010000019.1, from coordinate 11,752 downwards.
CCTTCTTTATCAACGCCACCGTCGATATTTACGCGTGTTGTATCTTCCGGACGCTGCCCTGTCTGAATTGCGTATTGCTCAGCTGGTAATCCGAAACTGTCGTAACCCATTGGATGCAAAACATTAAAACCCTGATGTCTTTTGAAACGAGAATAAACATCTGAAGCAATATACCCCAGCGGATGCCCAACGTGTAATCCCGCTCCGGATGGATAAGGAAACATATCTAACACATAATGCTTTGGTTTTTCAGAATTGTTTTTTGCAGCAAAAGTTTGGTTTTCAGCCCAATATTTTTGCCATTTTTCTTCGATTTCGTTTGGATTGTATTTCATTTTATATGAGTTGCTAAGCTACTGAGTAACTAAGTTTCTAAGTTTTAAGTGCGCAAATTTACATTTATTGCGCATTGTACCAAAGCTATTTCATTGACAAACAAATAAAATAACAAAATACTTATTTTAAATTACGTAAAAATACGTATTATTGCATTCGATATACTTATTTAAAAACAATGCCAGAAAATAAGAAATATAACGTTGAAGTCCGACTTTGGATTCAGGAGGCGGAAGGGCCGTTCTTAGGTATTGGAAAAGTCTGGCTGCTCGAAAATATTCGAAAAACAGGTTCCATTACCAATGCTGCCAAAGAAATGAAAATGGCCTATCGTCAGGCCTGGCAATTAGTGGAAGAAATGAATCAGCGTGCTGAAAAGCCAGTGGTTGAAAAACTTCTGGGAGGAAAAGGCGGTGGTGGCGCAAAACTTACACAAGCCGGAGAAAAAGCGATTACTATTTTTTATGAAGTCGAAAAACGTATTAAAGATTTTGCTTTGAAGGAAACTCAAAATCTGAAATTTTAAAAATTTGGATTCCACTATTCATTTTTAAGCATACTGAATTTCATTAAAAAAAATAAATAACCAAGACCAGTTTCAATAATCTTCAGTATTCATTTCAAAACATACTGAAAATTTAAACCACATTTATGAAAATAAAAATATATCTATTGCTGCTTTTTACAAGTTTTAAATGCTTTTCCCAGACAAAAAATTCAAAAATAAAACAAGACAGTATTGAAAAGGGAATCCTGAATGAAGTTGTAATTACCGCTTCCCGCCGTTCAGAAAATTTAATGCGTTCACCCATAAGTATCGAGCAATTAAAATCGGCTGAAGCCAAAAATATGGGGTCGCCAAGTATTTATGAAGCACTTGAAAATGTAAAAGGTGTTCAGATTATTACGCCAAGTTTGGGTTTTAAGGTTATAAATACGCGAGGTTTTGCCAATTCGACGAACGTTAGATTTGCTCAATTAGTGGACGGAATCGATAATCAGGCACCGCATTTGGGCGCACCAATTGCCAATGCTTTGGGTGCAAATGATCTTGATATTGATAAAATCGAAATTATTCCGGGAACGGCAGCGGCTTTATATGGGATGAACGCGATTAACGGTCTGGCAAATATTCAGACCAAAAATCCATTTGAATATGAAGGAATCAGTATTCAGCAATTGGCTGGTGTAAATCATGTTGGGAATATCGATCGGTTTTCACCGAAAGCATATTCGCAGTTTAATTTGAGATTTGCAAAAGCATTCAATGAGAAATTTGCCTTCAAAATAAATGCTTCTACAACTGGAGGAACAGATTGGGTTGCCGATGACCTAACCGATTTGGCTCCAAACGCCAATGCTTCAACCAATTTATATGGTACTGACAATCCGGCTTACGACGAAGTTAATGGTTACGGAAACGAATCCGCAAACCGAAAAACGCTGAATTTAAACGGCAAAAACTATGTCGTTTCCAGAACTGGTTATCGCGAAACGGACATTTCAGATTATGAAATCAAAAATTACAAAGCCGATGTCGGTTTTTATTTCCGACCGAAAAAAGCAAACGAACTCTCCGTAACTTATAAAACTGCCTTAATAAATTCAATTTATCAGCGTTCGAACAGGTTTAGGCTGGACGATTATACCTTGAATCAATTTGCAGTTGATTACCACACGCCTATTTTTCAGGTGAAAGGATATTTAACTACAGAAAATACCGGAAACTCGTATAACATGCGTTCATTAGCAGAGAACATGGATCGTGCTTACAAATCAGATAACCAATGGTTTGCAGATTATAGTACTGCTTACAAAAATGCGATAACTAACGGAGCAGCAGTTGCCGATGCACACAAAATAGCCAGAACTACAACGGACCAAGGACGTTTTGAGCCGGGAACTAATGCTTATGAAGCAAAGAAAAATGAATTAACCAACATTAACAATTGGGATATTGGAGCCGCTTTACGAGTAAAATCGTCATTGGTTCATGCAGAAGGTTTAATCAATTGGGATAAGGCTTTTTCGGCTTTCTTCGAAAAAATAGATGCTAAATTATTAAGTGGTTTTGACTACAGAACCTATATAATTGTACCTGACGGAAATTATTTTATCAATCCCGAAAGTGATTCCGAGAATTTGACTTATCAAAAAACAGGAGGATTTACACAATTGACAAAAGATTTATTTAATAAAAAACTAAGTTTAGGCGCTACTTTGAGAATTGACAAAGCCGATTATTTTGATGCTAAATTTACGCCTCAATTTACAGCAGTTTATGCTCCAAAAGAAGCAATTAGCTTTAGGGCATCCTACCAAAATGGCTATCGCTTTCCGAGTATTTTTGAAGGATTTTCGAATGTAAACTCCGGTGGTGTAAAACGTGTTGGCGGACTCCGGATTATGTCAGACGGTATTTTTGAAAACTCCTATACAAAAGCTTCGATTGATAAATTTCAGGCGCAGGTAAATAGTGATGTGAATACAAACGGTTTAACTCAGGCACAGGCCATTGAAAAGAATAAAAATACGATTCAGAAAAATCCGTACACCTATTTAGAGCCAGAATTTGTTAACTCTTTTGAAGTTGGTTTTAGAGGAATGACCTTAAATAGAAACCTGTTTATAGATGCCGATTTCTATTACAACTCCTATAAAAATTTTATCGCCCAGGTTGAAGCAAGTATTCCAAATACTACCGATCCTGACCTTATTCCGACAGCTTTGTTTTCTAAAGCAACCCAAAACAGATATCGTTTGTGGACGAATTCAAAAAGTAAAATTTATAATTATGGCGGAAGTTTAGGTTTAAAATATCGTTTTGACGAAACTTTTACTGCTTTAACAAATGTCACGTATACCAAACTCGACCAACTGATGATAAAGACGGTTTGGAAGATGGTTTTAATACTCCCGAATTTAATATTAACGGAACTTTAATTGCAAATAATATCTGGAAAAATCTTGGCGGGAGTGCAACGGCACGCTACCAAAATAATTTTGATTATGTTTCTTTTTTAGTCAGTGGAAACGTTCTGGCTTACTGGTCGATGGATGCGCAGGTAAATTACAATTTCAAAAAAGGAATTACAGCAAAATTAGGCGGAACCAATATTCTGAATAAACCGTACACTTCTATTCTTGGCGGACCATCAACTGGAGGATTATACTATTTGTCATTAGTATGGGAGGTTCGGAAAATCTGATTTTCGTAACTCGAAGTTTTAAAATAACGGGAGTATCTAATAGTGATTATTATGACAGCTAATCGTATATTTATGGTACGAAAGTTAAAACTTTGGACGTTATTAACTTTAAATAAAGAAATTCTTTATTATTTTTACCACATAATTTAAGCATACTATGAGTTCTAAATTTGATAAATTTCAAAAGCGCAGGTTAATTTCCTCTTATTTTTCGGTTGTATTAAGTGTATTTCTAGTGTTATTCCTTTTGGGAGTACTGGGATTATTTATTATCAATTCTAAAAAACTGGCCAATGATTTTAAAGAAAAAATCGCCATGACGGTTTTCTTTAAAAACGAAGCTACAGATAGTGTTACCAAAGCATTTGATGCCGAATTAAAAAGAGCTCCTTTTGCAAAATCGTATGTTTATGTTACCAAAGAAAAAGCGGCAAAAGAGCATACCGATATTATTGGAGAAGATTTCCTGACATTCTTAGGCGAAAATCCATTATTGAATTCTTACGACATTCATTTAAAAGCAGATTATGTTGAGAGAGACAGCATTACAAAAATTGAAAGCAATTTGCGTAAAAATACGATGATCGAAGACATTGTTTATGACAAACAATTGGTAAACTTAGTAAACGACAACATCAAAAAAGTAAGTATGTGGATTTTGATTATTAGTGGTTTTCTTGCCGTAATTGCTGTATTATTAATCAATAGTTCATTACGTTTATCGATACACTCAAACAGATTTATTATTAAAACTATGCAAATGGTTGGTGCTACAAAAGCGTTCATTCGTAAACCTTTTGTAATGCGTAGTGTAAAACTGGGCATGTTAGGTGCCGGATTAGCAATTGTTGCCTTGATTGCACTTTTACTTTACGTAGAAAACAATTTCCCGGGATTAGGAATTTTAGAAGACAAAGTTTTAATCGGGTTAGTATTATTAGCCGTTTTCGGATTAGGGGTTTTAATTACCTGGGTAAGTACACACTTTGCAACACAACGTTTCCTTAATTTAAGAACAGACGATCTTTATTAGTACTCGGTCGCAATTTCAGTAATAAATTCTAGTTTCTTCTATAAATAATTAATACTCCTTGAGTTTCCTCAGAACACAAAATAAAATACAATGAAAAACAACACTGTAAGAGAAGAGCAACAGCCAAAACAGGAATTCCTTTTTGATGGCATCAACTACAAAATCCTATTGATTGGAATTGCAGTAATTGCATTAGGTTTCATCCTAATGTCTGGAGGAGGAAGCAAAGATCCGAATGTATTTAACGAGGAAATTTTTAATTTTAGACGTATCAGGCTTGCTCCAACAACTGTTTTGATTGGTTTTGGAATCACGATTTATTCTATCTTCAAAAAATCCAAATAAATAGATTTTCTGGATTTGATTGTGATTCTGAGCTTAACCTGAGGAAAACAATCTAAAATCTAAAATCTAAAATCTAAAAATTCTCCATGAATACATTACAAGCTATCGTTCTTGCCATTATTGAAGGAATTACAGAATTTTTACCTGTTTCTTCAACTGGACACATGATTATTGCCTCTTCTTTTTTTGGAATTGCACAAGAAGATTTTACCAAACTTTTCACTATTGTTATCCAGCTTGGCGCTATCCTTTCAGTTGTAGTTTTATATTTTAAACGTTTCTTCCAGACACTTGATTTTTACTTTAAACTTTTGGTCGCTTTTATTCCGGCTGTAGTTTTAGGATTATTATTAAGTGATTTTATTGATGGTTTACTAGAAAATCCGGTTACAGTTGCCATTTCTCTTTTAATCGGTGGGTTGATTTTATTGAAGGTGGATGAATGGTTCAATAATCCAAATAAAGCTGAAACTTCTCAGGAAATTACTTATTTACAAGCATTTAAAATTGGATTATTTCAGTGTATCGCCATGATTCCGGGAGTTTCCAGAAGTGGTGCTAGTATTGTGGGAGGAATGTCGCAAAAATTATCAAGAACAACTGCTGCTGAGTTTTCGTTTTTCCTAGCAGTTCCAACAATGTTAGGTGCTACCGTAAAAAAATGTTACGATTATTACAAAGCAGGTTTCGAATTATCGCAGGATCAAACCAATATATTGATTATTGGAAATATAGTTGCATTTATTGTAGCGCTTTTGGCTATTAAAACTTTTATTGGATTTTTAACCAAAAACGGTTTTAAAATTTTTGGTTATTACCGAATCATCGCTGGAATCATTTTACTTGTAATCCACTTTTTCATTCACCCGCTTACGATTATATAATGACATCTGAAGAATATTTAGACGGACAAGTTTTACTGATAGACAAACCTTTAAAATGGAGTTCGTTTCAGGCAGTCAATAAATTAAAATACCTTTTGATCAATAAAGTCGGGCTTCCAAAAAAGTTTAAAATTGGTCACGCCGGAACATTAGATCCTTTGGCTTCCGGATTATTATTAATCTGCACCGGAAAATTTACCAAACGAATTTCTGAACTTCAGGGTCAGGCTAAAGAATATACGGGAACTTTTTATATTGGGGCCACTACTCCATCGTATGATTTGGAAACCGAAATCGATCAGACTTTTCCAACCGAACATATTGATGAAGCTTTGATTCATGAAACCGTAAAACAGTTTGTAGGCGAAATAGATCAAAAACCGCCTATTTTTTCAGCCATTAAAAAAGATGGTGTTCGCTTATATGAACACGCTCGTGCCGGAGAGACTGTAGAAATTGCCAGCAGAAAAACAACCATACACGAATTTGAAATTACAAGAGTTGCACTACCAGAAATTGACTTTAGGGTAGTTTGCAGTAAAGGAACTTATATTCGTTCATTAGCGTTTGATTTTGGAAAAGCAATGAATTCCGGATCACATTTAACTGTTTTACGCCGAACTAAAATTGGTGATTATGATGTTAAAGATGCTATCGATATCACTATGTTTGAAGAAATCCTTAAATAAATATAAAAAGCACATTACAAAATACGACATAGTAATGTGCTTTTGTCCAGTTCCTAAAAAATAATTTTATTCCATTCTTTAGGGAATTAATAATGAGGTATGTTTTTTCCTCCAAACAAAAATCTTGAAAAAAAATCGTAAAATTTTTCGAATAACTTTTTCATAATAGTATTTTTTAATTAATAAACATTAAATAAACACCAATAAAAAGAGTAAATCAGAAAATTAAATGATAGAAGTGGGTTGTTTTATTAAAGGTACAAAAATTAATTAATAAAAATGTTTTTTTAGTAATTTTTTTAATTATAAAAATCTTATTATCAAATAATTATATAAACCATACCTAAAAAATCATAATCGATTATACTTTATGTTTTCCATAATTTGAATCAACTCTTCCTGAACCGAAATTCCTTTATCTGCCAAATACCATAACTGCAAATCGGTTTTAATTTTTTCATCAACAACACCAAAATCTCTTTTATAGTTGGCCATTAATTCTAAAGCGCCTTTTGGTCTTGGCCCCCAATCCGTACGCACAATTCCGGCTTCCTTGCAGATTACGATAACTTTCGGGATTGCTTTTCCTCCATTTGTTAGATATTGGCTCATTAATTCATCGTTTTCATCTCTTAGAACAATTCTCAGGTCAACTTTTTTATCCGACGCCAAAGCCATTTTATTCAAAATTGGAAGTATTTGCGCTGCATCACCACACCAGCCTTCAGAAATAACCAGCCAAATATAATGGTTATCTAAGTTTTGAAGTTTCGAAAGTACATCTTCAGAAATTTGAATAGTTTTCTCCAGACGCTTCATTCGGGCTTCATTCAAACTGGTATAATGAGTCAAACTTTCAGATTGTTCGTTACCGGTTGATTTCCCTTCTGATAATAAATCGGTTACTAATTTTCGATATTCAGTATAAGAATAACTATTGAATAATGCTTTGGCTACAATACTTTTCATATTTCTTTCGTTTTGATTCCATAAAAATACACTTTTTAAAAAGATAGACTAATGACTTTTATCACATTCAAAAAACAGATCAGAAAAAGCAGTATAAATTTAATTTGAAAAGAACAATTAATTTTTTAAAACACTATTTTAAAAAAACAGAATATGTCTATATTTGCACAAACAAAAGCAACACACATGAAATATAAAAGAATTCTTCTAAAACTAAGTGGCGAAGCCTTAATGGGAGACTTACAATACGGAATTGACCCTAAAAGATTAGCCGAATATGCTGAAGAAATTAAGCAAATTCACGATAAAGGAGTAGAAATTGCTATTGTTATTGGAGGAGGAAATATTTTTAGAGGTGTTTCTGGAGTAAGTTCAGGAATGGACAGAGTACAGGGGGATTATATGGGAATGCTTGCTACCGTTATAAACGGAATGGCTTTGCAAGGCGCTCTTGAAGACAAAGGAATGAAAACCCGCCTGCAGACTGCCTTGAAAATGGAATCTATTGCAGAGCCATACATCAAAAGAAGAGCTGTTCGTCATCTTGAAAAAGGAAGAATTGTAATTTTTGGAGCCGGAACCGGAAATCCATATTTCACTACCGATACAGCTGCAGTTTTAAGAGGAATTGAAATTGACGCAGATGTCATTTTAAAAGGAACCCGTGTTGATGGTGTTTATGACTGTGATCCTGAAAAAAATGCTTCGGCAGTTAAATTTGATTTTATTTCGTTTGATGATGTCATCAAAAAAGGATTGAACGTAATGGATACAACCGCTTTTACACTAAGTCAGGAAAACAAGCTTCCAATATTGGTTTTTGACATGAACAAAGGAGGCAATTTATTAAAAATCTGCAATGGCGAAAACATTGGAACTGTTGTAAATATATAGTCCTCAGTTAACAGTTCACAGTCACATTGGCTGAAAATAAACTGAAAACTGAGATTGCAAACTGAAAACTTAAAAAAATGAGTGAAGAAATAGATTTTATATTAGAAAGTACTGAAGAATCAATGAATGGTTCTATTGCACACTTAGAAAAAGAGTTTCTTAATATCCGTGCAGGAAAAGCTTCACCGGCAATGCTTGGAAGCGTTTTTGTAGATTATTACGGATCAGCAACGCCACTTTCTCAAGTGTCAAAAATTAGTGTTCCTGATGCAAGAACAATTACTCTGCAGCCTTTTGAAAAAAACATGCTGCAAGCTATAGAAAAAGCAATTATGATTGCCAATATTGGTTTTAACCCAATGAATAACGGAGACGTAATTATCATCAGTGTTCCGCCTTTAACAGAAGAACGCCGTAGAGATTTGGCAAAACAGGCAAAAGCTGAAGCTGAAGATGCCAAAATTGGTGTTCGTAATGTTCGTAAAGATGCAAATACTGATATTAAAAAATTAGAAAAAGAAGGAACTTCTGAAGATATCTGCAAATCTGCTGAAGAAGAAGTTCAAAACTTAACAAATGCTTACATTAAAAAAATTGATGAATTATTGGCTGCTAAAGAAGCCGAAATCATGAAAGTGTAACTTATTTGACACAAAATTAAGAATCCGTTTGGTTAAAATTATACCAGACGGATTTTTTTATTCCTATTTTTGCATACCAAAAATTTATTCTTTCCGTTTTGAAACCATAATACTCTGTATGAAGCTATTCTGTTTATTAACCTTGTTCTTTACGCTTACTTTACAAGCGCAATTTCAAATAAACGGAATTGTAAACGACTCAAAAAACAAACCGCTTCCGTTTGCCACAATTACAACTTCAGATAACAACAATACAATTACGGATGTCGATGGGAAATTCGTACTTTCTTCTAAAGTAAAAATCACTTCTTTTACCGTTTCTTACATTGGTTATCAAACGAAAATCATTACTGTTTTAGACAACAAAAAGTTTTATCCGATTTCGCTTCAGCAAAAAACAGATGACCTGAAAGAAGTTATTATTTCGAATGAAAATCCTGCATTAGCAATTTTAAGAAAGGTTATCAGTAATAAGAACAATAACAATCCACAAAAAAAACTAAAGAGTTTTGAGTATAAAACCTACAACAAATTAATTGTAACTGCTAATCCTGATTCGATAACGGGCAGGATCGACTCATCTGCTTCCTATAAAGATTTAAAGAAAAACAGAATCAACGTTGACTCTTCTGATTATAAATTTAAAGAGATTATAAGCAAACAGCATTTGTTTCAAACAGAAAAAGTTTCACAATATCAATTTAGAGATAAAAAACTTAAAGAAACCATTTTAGGTACAAAGATGGCTGGTTTTAAACAGCCGGTTTACGAAATTATTGCTTTCAATTTACAGTCTATTTCGATTTATGATTCAAAATATGAACTTTTCGAAACCAAATACAACAATCCTGTTTCTAACGATGCCTTAAAAGATTACAATTATAAATTATTGGATACCGTTGCCATCAAAGGCAGAAACACCTATATGATTTATTTTAAGAATAAAGAAAAAAGAAGGGCATCCGGTTTAGAAGGCGTTTTGTACATCGATCAGGAAAATTATGCTATTGCCAAAGCTGTAATGCGTATAAAAGGCGTACTCGACATTAGCGGAATCCATGAATTTGAATATGTTCCCAAAGAAAAAATATGGTTCCCGGGCAATACCTCTTTCAAAATTGTAAAAGGAAAAAATGATGACGATATTAAAATTTTAGGCGGAACTATTCAGTTTGACGGAGATGCAGAAGATGCATTTGAAACCAGAAAAAAAAGCGCTTCAGATTTTACATATTTACTTTCAGAAAGCAATAACTTCGACATTCATTACAACACAACCAACCCAATAAAAGACCCGTCACTGTATATTGAAATCCTGGAAGATGCGAGTAAAAAAACCGATTCTTTCTGGAACAAATACCGCAAGGACAGTTTAGATCTAAAAAGTCAGAAAACCTATTTATTGCTAGACAGCATTTCTGTAAAAAGAAGAATTGAAAGCCGTTTACGCTTCGGGAGAAAAATTATAAACGGTTATATACCGCTTGGACCAATTGATCTTGATTTAAAAAAACTGATCAGTTATAACAATTACGAAGGTTTTCGATTAGGTCTTGGAGGTATAACAAATGATGCTTTTTCTAAAAACTTCAGAATTGAAGGGTACTCTGCATACGGAACGAAAGACGGAAATTTCAAATATAGTCTGGGATCGGGAATACAAATTGGAAAAAAGACCAATACGTGGCTGACTGCTTCTTATACCGAAGATGTCAGGGAAATTGCAAGTACTTTTTTTGCCGTTGACAAACGCGTTTTTAAAATCTATGACCCCCGCCCGATAAACATCAGTACTTTTTATAAATACATTAGCTGGAAAGCCAATGTCCAGTCTAAAATAATTCCGAAAACAGAAGGTATTTTTGAATTATCCCGTACGTATGTTGAGCCAAAATTTGATTATCTTTTTAATTTAGACGGCAAACTATATTCCAGTTACATTATGACAACCGCTATGGTTTCTCTTGTTTGGGCTCCTTTTAGTAATTTCATGCAAACACCTACCGGAAGAACAGAATCTGAAAAACGTTTTCCGAAATTTACTTTTCAATACACACAATCTTTACCAAATGTATTGGAAAACGATTTCAGTTTTGCCAAAATAGATTTTAAAACCGAGTACGAAAAGAAATATTTAAACGGACAGAAAACCAGTTTTTTATTGCAGGGAGGCTATGCCATGGGAGATGTGCCAATAACACATTTGTACAATACTATGCCTAACAATCTTAATAAGGAAACCATTATTCAGCGTATTACTTTTGCAGGAAGGAACAGTTTTGAAACGATGTTTTTTAATGAATTTTTCTCCAGCGAATATCTTTTTTTCCAAATTAAACATGGTTTCAACAGAGTAAATATTCTTAAAAAAGTCCGCCCTTCTTTAGTATTAGTTTCCAGAATGGCCTGGGGAAATATGGAAAATCCGGAACAACAAGTTGGCCCTTCCTACAAAACACTGAACAAAGGTTTTTTTGAGTCCGGGATTGAGTTAAACAAGATTTACAAAGGAATTGGTTTAGGCGGATTTTACCGTTACGGACCAAATCAATTAACGAAATTCCAGGATAATATTGCAGTTAAGATTTCGTATGTATTGGATTTAGGATTGTAAAATTAAGAATCGTTTTAAGAAGCTGTTCCTACTGTACATTATATCTTTTATGCCGAACCCCGGCACAAAAGGATGCCATTTCCATCCTTTAGATTTGTTACAAAGATTTAAAGTAATTTTAATAACAACCAAATTGAC
>NZ_CAMLDD010000018.1 GCF_946478785.1 uncultured Flavobacterium sp. | reverse complement strand
GCTTGCCGTAGTTTACCCCTCCTGCAGTCAATTTCAATGGCTGTGCAAATGATCCGTTTCCTAACTTGCTTACAATTCTTCCTGCTCCTTCAAAATAATGCTTGGTAAATTTCCCCTTGCTTATTACAAAATATGGAGAAACATAACCTGTATAATCATCTGTGTGTACAATTGTGGCAGCGGTTTGCCCATTAATCGCCACATTCTGAGAATCGCCTGAGCTTTTAATTATGCGTTCGCCTGCTGCATCATAAGTATATTGATGGATTCTCCCGTTGTCATTAATTCCCATCAGACGATTTTCTTCGTCCCATGTCATTTTTCTGAAACTCTTTTCTTCAGTATAACTTGTTGGGTTTCCGTTGCCATCGTAGACATATTCCCTTGGTTCGTTTTTTCCTGACTCGGCAATTTTGTTTGGCGCGTTGGGATGCAGTTCGTTGTCATAATTATAATCCAGTACATAGCCTTTCTGCTCATTGTTTACCGTATGAACTAAATCTTTCTTGGTTATATTGTGCATTTTGTTATAGCTCATATTCAGCTCATAGCTGGCTTTTGTAAACTCGCCCTGATAGATGGCTTTCGCAGACTTCAACCTGTAAAAATCATCGTATTGGTATTCATGGTTTGATGTTCCGCCCAAGGAATTGTTTACAATTGGAGCGGTATTTTTTATGCCCAACACATTTCCAACCAAGTCATAACTGTAACTGTTGTTCATCACCTGTCTGGTACCGCTTTTTACCTGCAGCTGCTGTAATCTTCGCATAACGGCATCGTAGGTATAATTGGTTTCGGTATCGTTGCCGTATTTTAAATATTTGCGCTGCTCAAACTCATCATAACTTAATTGTTTGATGTAATCATAGGTATGGCTTTCTTTTTTACCCTTCATGCTATGCAAATTTCCCGCACGGTTATAGGTATATTCCACAACCTCGCCGTCAGGATACGTCATTTTCTGTATTCGGTTCCAGGTATCGTATTCATATTGTGAAATATAGGTTTGAATATCGGTTGGCGTAATACGAAGCGTTCGGATTTCTTTTTCGACTTCGCCTAATTTTCCGTAGAAAAATTCCTGACCGCCGCTGGCATCCTGTACAAACCACAATCTGCCACGGCGTGATGCTGTTCCGTCGGCCTTGCCATAGTTGTATTGTACATTATTCTGAGGGTTTTTAGGATATTTTATACTTTCTAATCGGTTGTAATTATACACATATTCGATGGCACCGCCATTGGGCACCGTATTTTTAATATCCTGTGTAATACGCGAAGTTAAATTTCCTGCCAAATCGTACTGCATGGTCGTTGTTCCGGCATCAGGATGTGTAAATTCAATTCGTCTGCCCAGCCAGTCGTAACTGCTTTTGGTAATATGATCCATGGCATCGGTTACTTTTATCATTTCGCCTAATGCATTGGTATCAAACTTCGTCAGCAAATCATTTTGCATGCTGGCCAGGTTTTGTCCTGTTGCATCGGTATAGGTCTGGCTTGTTTTGTTTAGAGCATCTGTTTGTGTGGTTCGTAAAACCGGCAGGCCGTCATAATTATCGAGTGCAAAAGTGGTAGTATTGGTACTTCCATCAGGTAAAGTCACTTTTACGGCACGATCCACTTCATCGTATTCGGTTTTTGTTGGCGTTACATTTGATACTGCGGTGCTGAAATTATTGTCTATTGTTGTTGTGGTCGTTGGGTAATAACTGGTTATTGGTCTTCCTAAACCATCATAAATTACTTTTCCTGAAACGATTTGCGCTTCCTTGTCCGGGCTTCCTGCCGCAGTAAATAGACTGGCTGTTTTTTTGACCTGCAAAGCCCTTCCTAATCCATCAGTGTAGGTGTAGGTTTCAATATCCTTGTCTAATTCAGGATCGTAGTTACGTGTTTTGGCATACGGTACTTTAGCTTGCGGGAAATATTCGTAAGCAATCGTATAGGGTTTGCCCGAAGCAATCTCATAAGGTGCTTTTATCGTTGCCATTCTTCCTTTGCTATCAAGCGTATAAATCGTGCTTTGATCGTTACGGTCTGTTGTTTTTATAGGAATACCAAAACGGTAATTGTACTCCATTTTATTCTGATACCCAAAAGCATCTTTGATTTCGGTCATGTATTGATGATTTTCTGGATCAAAAACATATTCCAAAGTCATACGCTGTGCCTTATGATTGGCAGGACCTGTAATTTTCTGCAGGTTTCCGTAAGTATCGTATGCAATATCTGTAATGGCAATCTTATCTGCAGCAATGTAGTTTTTTATCTGCGTCACTTCTGCCGTTGTAGGATTGATTATTGTGGCTCTTTTGCGTTTCAATCCTTCAGTGGTAAATACTTCTAATTGTTTTGGGATTCCGCCGTAATAAGGCGTAGTACTTTCGTAATAAGTGATTTTTGCGGTTACCTTATCATCTGCAGCACCATTTCCTGAATCTTCATACTGAATGATATTTCCGCTAGCATCGTATTTATTAAAGGTATTGGTTTCCAGATAGTCGCTTCCGCCTTCGTACATTTTTTGATTGGCATGAACCAGTCCCACAAAAATACGTTTGGCATCGCACGAAGGCAAACTCAATTCTGCTACCGGAATGCTTGCCTGCGTCGCAACATCAATAAAACTATATTCGTTTTCTGATTCCTGACGCATTTTGTTGTTTTTATCCAGCGTATAAGAGTGCTTTAAAAGATTTTTTCTGAAATAATCGCGGTTGTAAAATTCCTGAACGGTAGTGGAGAAAACCGAATTATCCGCCGCATTAATCTGTTCCTGAATCACTTTCGCGAATCCGTAAAATTCTCTTTCACGACGATCAAAAAATCCATCTTCGTATCTGAATTTGGCAATAGAATGGTCGATACCATCTCCGGTATGTCCGTCAAAAACATCAACCGTTTGTAAAACCCATTTTGCTGAAGGGTTTTCATAGCTGGGTTTGAGTAATTCGTAATCTACAACATAGCTGTTTCCTGCTCCGTTTGTAACGCTTTTTAGTTTGTTGGTTCTTTTGATATTGGACAGGCGTACTTTCAAATTATCCTCATCTGTAGAAATGATATAATCGGTATTTCCATCTCCGTCAATATCCATAAAACTCGCTTCGGAACGCGAAGTGCTCCATCCTTTACTGGCCCCTAATGATGGTGTCAGACGCAGCAGCCAAATTGGAATATCATAGGAGTAACCGGCGTTGAAACCATAACTTACACTTTTATTCTGGTTCATTTGAGAATAAGTTGGATAATCAATTGACGTATCAAAAGAGCCTCCTAAGTTTAAGGATACGATCATTTTACCTAGTATATACTCAATTTTATCTGGAAGTCCGTCACCATTAATATCCATAAAGGACTTGTTTCCATTTGCTGTTGAACGCGCATAGTTTCCCCCTGCAGTAATAGAACCTGCATTAAAATTGTAACCTAAACCTACGCTCCAGTCGGTAGATGTTCCTGCGTTAAGTCCATTGTTATTCCAATTTTCAGCTGTTAAAAAGCCATATCCCGTATTCAGTAATACCGTTCCCTCATCAGTTATTTTATCTGGCAATCCATCGCCGTTAATATCAGAATGGATCATCTTTGCCTTATCTGTACCATAACCCTGGGAAGCACTTACAGAAAGCATATTTTTTGCTTTATCTGCTTCTTTATCTGCAGCAGATTGCGCATTTCTCCTTAACGTGGCTTCTTTCCCAATTACCAGAGCTCCAGAAGTCTGGGCCTGTCCGTGGCTGTAACCTCCTCCAAAACTAGGCCCTTCGGCAGTGGTTTCGGCATGACTAAAATTATCTCCCAGGTTGATTACCTCAGTCGAAATGCTTCCTACGGGTTTGGTTAATTGTACATCACTTCCCCTGATATAATCCGGGAAACGATCCCCGTTAAAATCCCCCATGGTCTGGGTTACAGATGACTCTCCATCGATAGATTTACTATAACCCATATTGGCAGGGCCGGCATTTAATCCTGCCGCAATACTTTTACTTTTGTTTTCGCTGACCAAATCCAGTGCCGTGGTGCTTCCTCCATCTAATGTTGGCAAAGAAAAATCGGTGTAATCCGCAATATCATCTTCTCCTAATCTCGCAGTTCCTATTGTGCCTCCTTGTATATAAATGGATTCCTCCAGACCTTCCCATTTTGTTTTGGTATAGGATGGATTTAGAGATACAAAATAGCTGTCGGCAACTTCATATCCTTTTCCTTCATAATTTTCAGGATCTGAATTGTTTAAATCCGGCTCTGTATTATAAGCGTCCGATTGTTTTAGTTTTGTCTGGTCTATGGTATTGGAAGCTAAATTTCCGTTTACCACAAAACCTCCCCAATTGCGATGGTACAATCCTAAAGTCCTTTCATCAGGATTTAAAAGACTGTAAATAGCAAAATCATCTGTAGCAGTATTCCAAATTACATCGTCTGTAAGATCTGCCGGATCTTTTAAATCTGTTACCCTAACCTGAATATCCAGGGCGTTTTGTTTTGGATAATTTCTGAGAATAGTGACTGATTCCGGATTTGAAACTGTAATTTCCAACTGAATCGGAACGCCTAAAACCGCATCGGGATAAATAACTGAATTATCAAAAGCATTTAGTACTTCTGTTAATGTTCCCGTTGTAAGCTGGTAGCGTTTGCGTGCCAATAATGCATTGTTTTGTTTGGCGGAAATAATGACTTCTCCATTGTACTCATTAACAGTCCCTGGAGGAAGAGGAGATGCCAGAAGTAAGTCCTGTGGCAATATGTTTAGTTTTACTTTTCCGCTCACTGGAGAAGTGAGGCCCGGTATGTTGTAATTTCCTTCTCTTTTATTATATAATAAATGAGATACTTCTACAGGCACTTCTTCTACTGGCGTACCCGGATAGGAAGGAGTCGTAATAGTTGGTGCAAAAGAAACGGTCTGCCAGTTGATATTGGTATGGGTTTGTAATGCCATAGCCACTTGTGTATCTGCTTCGAAAGCCGGCAGATTTACAGAAGCCAAATCAAAGGAAGCCACTTCGTTTGCTAAAAAGGTCTTTTCGAATAAAATGACAGGCGGATTTGTCTGTCCAAGATAGGTTTTAGTGATAACTAATCTAATATGATCTGAAGTAACAGGCTTATTTAATATCCCTTTAAAGAGAACATTTCCTGCTACCGGAATTACTTTTGTCGTGTTGTTGCTGCTCAAAAAATCGCTACTTGCCTTATAGGTTGCCAACGAGTATAAATTGGCATCCTGTAGATTGGCAGGAACTGTAAAATCGCTTGTAATTAGATTGTTAATCCCTCTGTCAAATTGTTTTACCTGCGAATAAGTAATTACAGGGTCCCAAATTACAGTATCAAAATTTCCGTCTCTTAAAGCGCTTACCCTAAAATACAGACGTTCTCCTTTTTCAACAGAAATTGCTGTATTTTGTTTGGTTTTGACAGTATAATCAGTAGCACCAATGGCCTCATCCCAAAGCAATTGGTTTCCTTTTTGAAAGTATAAACGAACACCGTCTGCCTTGTCTTCGCCTGCATTATTAACATATTCTGTGCGGGCTTTTATTCTCTCAGGGGCTGTTTCCTGCACTAATTGATACTGATGCGAAACTGAAACAATTCCTTTTGCAGGCGCTTCCCACATACGGACCACATCATGCAGCGGATTTTGTTTTTCTATTTCTTCAACTGAAAGCGTACTCGTTCCCGGTATTGTTATATCTCCGCCTCCTGCAACCGGTGAGGGTGTTCCTGAACTGCTGTTTTTGAAAGTTGGAACCCCGTTTACCAATCTATTGTAGTATACTTGTCCGTTACGAACATAATCGATTAGTCCATCACCATTAAAATCCATAAAATAGATTTTTGTTTTGCTGGTGGAACGCTGCTGATCGTAACCAACATTTCCAAATTTAAGATTCAAGTCTACACCCCAGCTAAACGAGGTAGTTTTAGAATATCCAATATCGCCGATATTGATTTCCTGCATTTCTCCAAACGAGTTCTGACCTGCAGCGGATAAATTTTTTCGGTAAAAAACACCATCCTTATTTTTAAATACTTTGTCAGGCAATCCGTCCCCGTCAAGATCCTCCAATAATACAGCTGTATCTGTGGTTCCCCAGCCATTTCCACCATGCCCTCCAACGGTAAATGGTTTTAAATTACCGGATTGCCCTACAAATCCAACTCCAATACGATAATTGATGCCAACAGTTGATCCTTCAGAACTGCTTACCAGTGAATGATGTCCTGAAAATAAGATATCGTTATAAGAAGGGATGGCGGTGTTGACCAGATTATCTCCCGGAACACTCCAACTCTGCTCTGCTCCAAAAGGATTATATTTCCCCGAAGCATCCCGAACATCATCAAAATAATCAAGCGTATTGGTATAAAATAATTTAGATTCCGAATCATATTCTGAAACTGATTTTAATAGCGTTTTCTTAAAAGCACCTTCTTTATAATTCAGTTCGTAACTGCGTACCATATCGCTTTTGTAGCGTACTTCGATTTTACGTAACAACTGATTGTTCACCTGCCTGAAACCCAATCTGGCCGAAACCTGAACGTCAGGGCGGTTTGCTTCTCCTAAATCAGCATTTTTTATGAAAGTGACATTATAATTTCCTTTTTGAGAACCAAAACCGGTGTAATAGACTTTTTTGAGATATAATTCTCCATCGCGTTTATCGTATTCGTATTCAACTGTATTTCCTTTTAAATCGACTTGAAGACAAAGTGCCCAATGTCCGATATTTCCGTTTGCATCCTGCAAAACACCATTTGATGCAAGGCCCGAAGCCGTTCCTCCGTAATAACTGGCAACACCGCTTTTATCTTTTACAACCCAATAATAATTTTTAGGAGACGAACCTTTACGGATGATCTGCTGAAAAGCACCTTCCCGTCTTGGATAAAATTGTTTGTCAGCCGTTCTGCCCACCCAGGCAGCACGGTGTGTGTTTGGAATCAAAGCTTCTCCGGCAATGGAGTAGGATTCGGTTTCCTGATTGCTATCATATCTTGGCGCTCCCCAACGGGTTTCGATACTAACAGCAGGTGCCGAAATATCCCAGCCCATTCCTGCCCAGCTGTGTCCGCCGTCACTGTCATATTGCAGGTTCAGTGAAGGCTGCATGCCACCTCTTCCATTTGGAATCACAATTGAAAATCCTGTACTTGCTGTTCCTCTTCCGTTTGCCGAAGGCGGTGCAATGGACTGGATTCCAACTAAAGGACTTGCTGCTTTTAAGTCTTTGATACTCGTTGGTGTATATCCTGAAGTCTCAGGGGACTCTGGCATTTTAATAATTCCGGCAATAAAATCGGTAAAGTGAGTGGTTTTTGCCTTAATGATTCCTTGTTTGATATCCAGTGAATCTTTAGTTACTTCCTGCCACAATCTTTTATTTTCATCAAAATAAAATACATTGATGTCTTTCTCTGTATATCCTTCCGGTATTGCTTTTTTATCAAATGGAATTGATAAAGTCACGGCTTTTTCAAAAATAGTTCCGTGTGGCAATAACCTGTATCCGGCAATTGTTCCTGTTACATTGACCATGGCTGAATTTAGCGGGGCAATGTCTATTTTACGTAATCCGCTTACAGAAACGGTCACATTATTTTTTAAAGCCCCAATAGGAAAAACAGCTGAAAAATCTTTATAACCCAGTTTGTTTTCTGTTTCAAAATTGATGTTTCTAAAAACTTTTTCTCTTGCATTTTCTAATGGCCTGTAGCTATCAACTTTTAAAAATTGTCTTAGCTCTAATTTTTCAGTAGCAATAACTCCTTTTGCCGTTTCTTTGGTAACTGTAATTGATTTTTCTATTTCTGAAGCATCAAAAACCAATTCAAATTCAGGCTGATTAACATCAATGGAAATACCGCCAATACTCATTTTTCTAATTTGAGAAGGGAAATTGGTCCCTTTTATGTAGAGTTTATTTTCTGATTGTAATAAAATAAAATCAGTTGAAGCAAGAGCAGATTTGTAAACGATGCGGACATTTTTGATTCGGTACGAATTTGCAATGCCTTCTGGAGCCGTAAACAACAAAACGTTATCTCCGGAGCGCAATGATTTTTCAGAAAGCAGTTCCGATTGTCTGTTCCAGTTTTTATTTTGGGATAAAAATTGCCCTCCGATACTGGGCTGATTGTTTAAACTTCTGGAAATCGATGCTGCCTGATCGTATCCGTATAAGTCGTATTCCAGATAAGCATTTTCTCCATTTTCAGGTAAAGCATCTACTTTAAGATGAAAAACGTTATCATAAGCATCATCCACATCAGAAGCATCGGCAACACCAATAATTCCTTCAGCTATATCTGCCGAAAATATTTTTGTGTTTTTGGTTTCGTTTTTAGCAATAGCTGTAGAATCTGTTTTTGAAACAGCCAATTTTTTTTCAAAAGTCGTTTCAGTAAATAAAGAAGCTATTTTGTATGGTCCAAAATTTGCGGCGAACAAAAATGTACCTATTAGGAACACCAGTAGTATAATTTTATCTTTCATAAAGAAGGTTAATCGATGATGGGGAAATCGTTTATTTTTTTAAATTACTTCTTAATAACTTTAAAAGTTTTTGTGCCAAATTCTGAACTAACAGACACCAGATACATTCCAGATGAACTATTGATGGTATCATCATATAAATAAGTTTCTATTTGAGTAAGGCGCTTTTCTTTTATAAGTGCTCCTGTTAGAGCGTAAATACTAATATTTACATCTGTCTTATGTGGATATTGCATTGCCACAGAAAAATGACCGTCTGTTGTTGGATTAGGATATAAAATAATTACACTCGAATTGGTAATCTCTTTTCCATCAGAAGCGATGGCAATCTTGGTAGCCGTTTTACATTCCTGACCATTAACCAATCGTAGTTCGTAATTACCTGGCTGATCCACCAGAATTTTAGGGTTATTATCTATAAAATCGCCTTCATAAAACCATTGGTATTGATAATTCCCTGCTGGCAGCCCTGCACTTGCATCCAATACCAAAGCGTTTCCGTTCGTTAAAAAATAATCTGATTTTAAATTCGGAAACGTTCCTTGTTTATCGGCTACAAAGACGGTTTCTGAGTATAAATTCCCTTTTCCGTCCCTCACTATATAATCATACGTACCTGAAGAAAGCTGTACTCCTGTGGTGCTTTTTGCAGCCTGATTCCATTGTTTTACAACCACATCACTTCCTTCTTTTTTAACGGTAACCGTAAAGGGAGCTACGCCGCCTTCAATGGAATAATTTAACTGGCCTGATCCCGCCACGCCACAAGTAGCCTGAGTAATCCAGACCCTGCTGAACATTTCGGGTGCAATTTTAAGGGTAAACCTGGTTTTTCCTGTTTTTTGTTTGTTCCAGTTAAAATCGTTCAGCACTAATTTTTCTGTATTTGAGGTGCTGCCCAAACGAATATATTCTGAATCTTTTTCGTCATAGGTTCCTTTTCCAGAATAATCAACCAACAACCAGTAAAAGGTGTCTTTGGGTAAAGTGCCTTTTATAAAAGAAGGGTTAAAAGTCCAGTCAAGACTAAGATCTGTTGGATTTATAAAATCCAATTGCCATTGTCTTGTAACACCAATTGGTTCTCCCTGTTCCTGTTTTTTGACTAAGAGGTTTTTTCCGTTATCACTCCAAAAAACAAAGTAATTATTGGGGATTGTATTGGATTTACTTTTTAGTTCCATGGTCAACAATCCTTCGTCGATCATGTTGCTGCTCTTTAGCTGCAGTAACCCGCTGGCATCATCTCTTCCCACTCCGGTAATTGAAGAATCAAAATTCTTATGATCTTCGATATCCCAAATAGTTTCGCCCTGACTGTTGAGATAGTTTTTACTTTCAAATTGTGAGAGTGAAATTCCATATTTAATTCCGAGATAACTGGCTACTTTTTGGGTTTCTTTGCCGGATAAAACCCTGTTATAAACCAGAATTTCACTCATATTTCCTTTAAAGTCTTCCGGTGGGAGTTTCTCAAACTTAGATTTTTTACCAATCGTTAATGACGATAACTTTGCAACACTATCCGTAATGTTCTGTTGAAAAAAATGAATGTTTGCTTTATGAGGTTTTATCTTTTCCTGATAGGATTGGTAGGAGTACTTTTTTAAATCAACCAAACGTTTATTTGTCGCAACTGAAAGTGTTTTTTGAGGATCGTTTATCGTCCACAAGAATTGTTCTTTCAAACTGTCTTTTACTTTATAGACCATAAATAAGGTCTGGCGTCTTTTAGTTTCTGTTCCCAAAGGCAAGATCAGGGAATCCTGCGCTGTATCAAAAACAATACTCGGGTTGAAATTAAAAGCCGCTCCTCTTTGCTTTTTTTCAGAAATTCTCCCCTCTTCTTTTGTCAGGCTTTCCCAATAATAGGCATCAGCATTATTTCTGGGTTTAATCCAGAAATAAGGATCTTTTACAGCTCCCGGAACTATATTTTGCTGTGCCAAAATAGGTAAAGGCATTGTACTCAGCATAAAAAATGCCAATAAAAAAAAGCCCTTTGCGTAAAGTTTTTTCATGCCATCAGGATTTAAAAATTAGCCAGGTCATCAAAATCAAACGAGTATCCTATAATCAGTGAGACACTATTGATTTTGTTTTTGTTTTCAGTGTATCGATGCCCATTTTCCTCGGTTGTTAAAGCATCTGTAAGTCCCAAAGTATAGCGTGCACCAATCGAAAAATTGGAATTAAACTCATAACCTAAGGAAAAGATTCCTGAGAAATAATTTTTACCTGTTAAAGATTCTTTTAGTACTCTTTGTACGTTGGCATCCGGTTCAAAATAAGTACCCGAATCAGCAAATATTTCCTGAGCATTTGAGCTATATTTTATATTATCTCCGGCAATATTAAAACTAACATACGGTCCAAAACCGACATAAAGTCCTTCAACAGGATAATATTTAAATTGTGCGCCAACATTGATATAGCTGTAACCAAAAGTCATTTTGTATTTCAAACCTTCAATATCTTCATAATTTAAATCTGTACTTTGACCTGAATAAGAAATTTCAGTCTGGATACTCACTTTGGCGTATGGATACTTCCAGTTGATAAAAGCACCTCCCGTTCCTCCAAACTTTCCTTTTTCTTCTAAAGTATAACCCTCATATATACCTTTTGGTACTATCACATCGGGCAAATTAGACATTGATGAATAAATTCCACCGGCAAAAAGACCGTATGTTATTTCTCTGTTCTGCGCAAAAAATTTTGATGTGCTTACTAATAGTATAAGCAGAATTATTTTTTTCATGTTATTTTGTAATTTACCATTGATGAAAACTGTAACCTAACGAAAAACAAAAAGTGCTGTTTTTGTTTTGATTTTCGATAAACTGAAAAGAAGATGCATTACTCTTAACCACATCTTTTACCCCTAGATAATAACGAAAATCAAAATGAATGCTTTCCTGCAATTCATAACCCAATGCAAAGCATAAGGAGAAATCGTCTGCACCATCAAGCCCATCCTGATAGAACTGTCTGGTGGCGACATCGTACATTCCGCCTGCTTCGTTAGATTTATAAGTAATATTATTAGGAGATAAACTGATGCCATAGAAAGCACCAAATCCTATATTTAATCCCTCATATGGATATACTTTATACAAAGCTCCAATTTGTAGAAATGAGTAATTTAATCCTAGCTCAAACTCCTTGCCTGTAGTATCATGATAATGGACAGTCTGGGCAGATTGCCTGAATAAGATTTCAGGCTGAATGGCAACACGGGTATCGTAAAGTTTGCAGTTCAGGAAGAAACCGCCTTCGATGCCATAGCCTCCTTTGGTCTCCATAACACTATTATCAAAAGTATTATCTCTTCCTTTAATGCTTTCAGGTAAATTACTGATTTTCGAATAGATTCCTCCGAGTTTTAATCCGTAGGTGATATTAGTCTCATTTTGTGCATAGAGAGCAACATTCAAACAACAACAAAATATTAATAAGTGTAATAGTACTTTCATTCACAAAATTTTTTGCGAATATATGTATTAATTTTTTATTTTTATCTTTAAAAAATCGGTAAAAAGCAAATTAATACACCGTTAAGAGACATCATCTATTTAAAGCCTCCAAAGTTGTTTTTTGGACAATATGAGAATGAATGAAATAAGGTCACCATTTCATAACATCGCTACATATACTGCGATTATTAGTAAGCCATACATATACGTTTGTTGAAATTAAAGATGGTGTTGTCCCATTCAAGCCTAAATTTAGGAAATTTTACAAAATAGATACACTACTGTATAAAACGCATCATAATCCGCAATAAGCTTGTTAGATAGTTGAATACTTCTCTCCATAATCCCGAGGGAACATAAAAGTCTTATTCTTATAAAAAAAACTAAAAAAACGAATTTTGAGCCCCGATAGAAGTGGAAATCCTATGTGCCGGGTTTCTGCACATAGATTGGAACGTATAGCGGGAATAGCTCCAAAAAAAATAGCATTACCTAGGATTGATGATGCACACTCTCGACTTAGATTCTGCTAAGATTCTTAATACCGGATAATGCACTACCTGAAAATAGATATACTGTCCTCAAGCTGCTCCCTGGCAATAAATGCCGTAATAAATTCACGCACTTCACTGTCAGTTCCACTCTCACTATCAAAAGAATTGATATGAAACTCCTCATCCTAAGTTAGATTACTAACAACGTGACAGATACAAAATATAGATCTAAGGAGCAACGTTTTAATATTATTTACTTTAAACATTCAAACTTGTAGGTGACTATTTAAATGAAGTTTGGTAGCAGAATAATTGAGTCTGGGGAATGGCGATTTTTCGCTTTATGATGGACGATTTTTCCTTAACAATTTAAACTGCCTCTTGTAAATCTCTTTTATGCTGCTGTAGTTCATTAAATATCGGCATATAATTAGTGCCCCATTTTTCCATGTGCGAAATTAATGGTAATAAAGTTTTACCCAGATCAGTCAGGAAATATTCAACTTTAGGAGGCAGTACCGGGTATATTGTTTTTCGTACCACACCATGATCTTCTAATTCTTTTAGCTGAAGATTCAAAACACGTTTGGTAGCATCAGGATGGCATCTGTGTATTTCACTCGGTCTTCTTACACCTTTAGATATAGAATCGATAAGACAGGGTTTCCACTTCCCTCCTATTATTTCAAGTGTTATACTCATTCCGCAGTCAAAATCTTTTGGAATCTTTTTTTCGTACATAGCAGCTATATTTTTTATAGGTACAAAAATAAGCATATAATTCATACGGGCTCTATAACCTTATATGGATAATATTATCCCCATACGAACCTTTTATCCATTATTGCATCACTACAACGGTCAAGATAACTTTGCCGAATAATTTTTAACAATATAAAAAATGGAACTTTCAAACAGAGAAAAAGCTGCTGCAATTCAAAACAGTATCGAAACCGAAACTTTAGGAAAAATAGGCTTAATTAATCCTAAATCATACAAACAGCACAATATTAATGTAGCCGACGGTTTTGATGCAATTATGGCTCTGCACGATTTAATGCCGATGGAAAAAGTATACACCAATGTGGTAAGGGCTTTTCAGGATGGCGATATCGGATTTGTGCATGTCGATTATTATTTATTTGAACCAACGGTCGCTTTTGATATTCACCGATTCGAAAATGGTGTGAGTGTAGAGCATTGGGATAATTTACAGACGAATCCTAAAAAAATAAACAAGAGCGGAAGAACAATGACAGATGGTAAAACAAAAGCTATTGATCATCATTTAACAGATGCTAACAAAGAACTAGCTTCATCTTTTGTTTCAGAAGTTTTGGTAGGCAAAAAATTTAATGAAGCTTCAAAATATTTTGACGGCGACATCCTTATTCAGCATAATCCTGATATGGGAGACGGTGTCTCGGAGTTTTTTAGTGTTTTGAAACAATGGGAAAATAATGGCAAAGCACAAGTTTACACTGCTGTACATAAAGTTTTGGGAGAAGGAAACTTTGTTTTGGTTTTAAGTGAAGGTTACGTTGGAAAAACACATTCGGCTTTTTATGATTTGTACCGAATTGAAAATAATAAAATCATAGAGCATTGGGATGTTATTGAAGAAATTCCATCTTTAGAGAATCAGAAAAACACAAATGGAAAATTCTAACCGATTGCTTTTAAAAGTCATGAAGCTTGTTGCTAAATATGTCAATACCCTTTTTGTGGTTACACCAATGACACTGATAATGGCAGTTTGCGTACTCATTTTAAATAATGGTTATGAAAAAGAAGCATGGATTTTTACATTTTTTAAATCCTGGCTCATTATGCTGCCCATTGCTTATGTTAGTGCCCTGATCATTATCCCTTTGGCTAATAAACTGACGCTTTATATTTTTAGAGCGTAATTGGGAATTTATTTTCATTTTAAGATGCTGTCCGAAAAGTAATTTCGGGCAGTTTTTTTGTTTTACAGATTGATTTTTGTTATACTTAAATACTAAAATCAATGATTATGCAGCCAGTTTTTTGCTTTTAGTAAAAATTATATGATGATGAAACAATCGTTTAGAACCAAGTTGTTTTGTTCACTATATTTGAATGTTCATTTAAAATGAACGAGATATAATAATGAACAAATAAATATAACTTTAATTTTTTTATATAATTTGTAGATGCCAATCAAAAAATAGCATTAAAAGATAATCTTGGTATTCAGGCTGTCTATTTTCATTCTAATTCAGACACAGAGAAATTCAACTAGAAAATTTCAGGATAATTTTGCTCGTTTCGAATTACCAAACGGCCAGAAGGGCTGGATTGATTTAACGGGGGAGAGAATATTTGGACAATTAAAATTATTACAGATGAAAACAAACCTTTTTATTGTACTCCTTTTCTTGTAATTATTTAGCTTCTTAAATTTTTCAATTGTTTTTATAATCCAAAGCCTAATGTCTTGTTTTTTTATTGTACCAAATTTCTCTAGAATAATTTACTGCCTTAAACCAATTCAGTTTTTAAAAGTTCTCATCAATCACCAACAGGATATCCAAACCAAATTACTAAAGCCACTGGAAGACAGATAACTACATATAATCAGCCAAAAGGCGCCAATTGAAGACAATTGGCGCCTTTTTTCAATTACGCTATCAGGCAAGGTAACTTTGGATTTTTTACATTTATTTTCTCTCTGTAAAAAGAGACTTCAAAAACTTAAATAAAACGATTAATTAAACTTAGCTCTAAACTTTAAGGGTGTTTCGTTTGTTTTGTTTTTGAACAATTTACTAAAGCTCTGAAGGTGTTCGAATCCCAGCTCATACGCAATTTCACTAATTGACAAACTAGTAGTAGAAAGTTTTTCTTTCGCTTTTTCTATGAGTTTATTGTGAATATGCTGCTGCGTATTCTGACCAGTATGAAGCTTCAGTAAATTGCTTAAATAATCTGAAGAAACATTCATATTATCAGCAACAGTCTGGACAGAAAGAAGATTTCTTTCGTCACGGTTTTTATCATCAAAATAATTATTCAAAAACTCTTCAACTTTTGATAGTATTTGATGACTGCTGATTTTTCTTGTAAGAAATTGGCGATTGTAATATCTGTCGCAATATTTGAGCAGCAATTCTATCTGCGCAATTATTAAATCCTGCGTAAATCTATCAATGTTGATGTGGTATTCTTCTCTTATATTTTCAAAAATATTTACAATGATATTTTCCTCTTTTTCAGAAAGAAATAGTGCTTCATTAATTGAATAATCAAAAAACGTGTAGCTTTTTATGTTTTTCGCTAATGCTGAATTCCATAAAAAGTCTGGGTGAATTTGCAATAAATACCCTGCGCCTTTATGTAATGAATCAGGATCCTGCTCCAGCCGCAAAACCTGCCCCGGTGCTATAAATGACATTATACCTTCGTCAAAATCGTAAACCTGCTGGCCATAATAAAGCTTGGCTCCAATATCCCTTTTTAAAGCAATAGAATAAAAATCCATCACAATGTTTGTCGTTTTTTCATCATCAGGGAATTTTACCTGTGAATAATCGACCAGGCTTATTAAAGGATGTTCCGGCTTCGGAAGCCCTCTAAAACGATGATAATCTGTGATGTTTTTTATTCTAATTACTTCCATAGTTACAAAATTACATTTTTTTGACACTAGAAATTCAGATAAATTCTTTTAAAAGTATATTCAAAAATTATTATACGAATATGCTATTTGATTTTTTATTCCTCTTTGCCCTGCATCAAAAGACCAAACCAGTCTTCTAAATGCCAGGTATGGGTAAGTTTGCCATTTTTCAAATAATGAAATTCATGCAGTGCTATTGTTACTTTCTTATTCGTTGGAGAGATTCCCATAATTTCCTTTACATGCGTAAATTGCATTGAGGCTCTTACAGCTGCACGCTCGTGGCTGCCAAATATCTCATGAATTACGATTTCTATATCAGGACATAATTCGAACAAAAATTTCATAATTGCCTGCAGTCCTTTTGGGTTATCTTCTTGATGTGGTGCGAGTGGAATATCTTTCCAGTCGGGCATGCAAATTTCGTCTAATACTTCTGGCTTTTTAAGTTCCCATGCTGCATAAAACCTTTCAATGGTGTCTATTTCCTGTTTCGAAAGAGCTTTGACTACTCCTTTATCTTCTTTTTCCATTTTATATTCTTTTAATTGTATGTAACATTCAGCTTATCAACTATGATCAACTATTTTTAAGTCTAATTATAGATTTGAACCTCCTGAAATTTCTATTCGCTGAGCATTAATCCACCCGCCGGCATCACTGCATAAAAAGGCTACCACTCCCCCAATGTCCTCGGGTAGTCCAACTCTTCCAAGAGCAGTTTGCGAAGCCAGGTATTGGTTCATTTCTACATTGTCACGTACCGCACCGCCCATAATATCTGTTTCGATAGCACCCGGAGCAATAACATTTACTCTTATGTTTCTTGCACCAAGTTCTTTTGCCTGATATTTTGTCAATGTCTCCATTGCTCCTTTTAGTGCTGCATAAGCTGCAAATCCCGGCGTGGCAAAACGGGTTAGTCCTGAAGAAACATTTACAATTCCTCCGTAAGCTCTTAGTAATGGCAATAATTTTTGTGTAAGGAAAAATGGACCTCTAAGATGTACATTTTCCATTTCTGTAAATTGAGCTTCATTGATAGCATCAAAATTTGCATAGTGAATAAACCCTGCATTATTGATCAAAAAATCAATTCCATCTGAGTGGAAGTAACTGGTTATTTGGTCTCCAAGATTTTTTGTAAACATATCAAAACTGGAACAATCTGAGACGTCTAGTTTTATAGCAACCGCCTTTTGTCCGATATCATGAATTTGTTTTACGACATTTTCTGCTATTTCTTTTTGAGTGTTATAGGTTAAAACTATATCCAATCCGTTTTTGGCAAGATTGATCGCCATATCTTTTCCAAGACCGCGGCTCCCTCCTGTTACTACTGCAATTTTACTTTGCGATGACATAATGATTATTTTAGTATTATTATGTTGCAAATTTGCTCAGATACAGGAAAGAAAATTTAGCCAAAACCATAATTTAAGTAGCCAAAACTGGTAAAATGGAATAGCCGACAACTTTAGTGGCAAGAACGACATTCAAATAATGATGGTGAGCTTATTCCTTGAAGCATTCCCAACAACCCAGATAAATGACAAAATTCAGTTTTTAAAAAATCTCGTCAATCCCCAACAGGACATCCAAACCAAATTCATAAAGCCAATGAAAGACAGCCTCTACTTCAGTAAGCCCATCTCTTCAAATCCTCCATAAAATTTCTAGAAATTTGTCCAGTCCGGGTCACAACAAGCCAAATGGCGTCAATTGAAGACAATTGACGCCAATTTTTTTTATAATCTCACTTTATTTTTATTAGTTTAAAGATCCGGGCTACTCAGCAGCCAATTGATATTTGTTTAATTGAAGATTATTATTCTCCATTTTTTACTTTTTTAGAAAGTTATTTATAAATACAAATTTCGGTATGATGCCCCATGTATTGTTTTATTTATTGATTTGTGAGATTTACTGTTTTACTTTTTCCATTTTAAACGCAAGCTGTTAGTTACCACACTTATACTGCTGAATGCCATTGCAGCGCCTGCAATCATAGGGTTAAGCAAAAAGCCGTTTATCGGATAGAGAATGCCCGCTGCGATGGGAATACCAATCAGATTATAGACAAATGCCCAAAACAGATTTTGTTTTATGGTAGCTACTGTTTGTTTGGATAATCTTATTGCCTGTGGAATTTTGGTAAGATCTGATGATATAATGGTCATCTTGGCAACGTC
This sequence comes from uncultured Flavobacterium sp., assembly GCF_946478785.1. Next base: position 89,136 of record NZ_CAMLDD010000018.1, on the reverse strand, counting down.
CATTGCAATATCACTTCCTTTACCCATTGCTATACTAACATCGGCAGTTGCAAGGGCGGTACTGTCATTGATTCCATCTCCCACCATTGCAACGGTTTTTCCCTGTCGTTGCAGTTCTTTTATAAAATCGGCTTTATGCTGTGGCAGAAATTCTGCCTTGTAATGTCTGATGCCTGTTTGCTCAGCAATGGCTTTCGCTGTGGCTTCATTATCTCCGGTAAGCATATAAAGGTCAATGTCCATAGCCTGCATTTCCTGGATAGCCTGTGCTGATTTTTCTTTTATATTGTCAGATATTGCAATTACAGCAAGGGCCTGTCTGCTGTTTGAAAACCAAATAACAGTTTTGGACTGGTTGGCCCATTTTTCGGCTTGGATTTGTAATTGGTCATCAATGATGATGCTGTTTTCTGCTAATAACTTTTTATTGCCCACATAATAGGTTTCATTGTCATGGCCGGCTTTTGCACCTTTACCGGTTATACTTTCAAAACCAGACAATGTTAGTGCAGATATGCCATCCAAATATTTCACTACGGCTTCTGCCAATGGGTGCTCCGATTGTTTTTCAATGCTCAATAAAACATTGCTGGCTGCATCATCATTGTTCAGCCATTTGAAACCCGTAACCTCTGGCCGCCCCTCAGTAATGGTTCCGGTTTTGTCTAAAACAATAGCGTCAACTTTCTTTGCCAGTTCAAGGCTTTCAGCATCTTTAATCAGGATGCCATTCTCAGCACCTTTACCAACACCTACCATAATAGCGGTTGGTGTTGCTAAACCCAAGGCACAGGGACAGGCGATAACCAATACCGTAACGGCTGCGAGCAATCCATGTACCACTCCGTTATCGCCATCCAAAACAAACCACAACATAAATGTCAGGATGGCAATTCCTATCACAACAGGAACAAATATACCGGCAATCTTATCTACCAATTTCTGTACAGGTGCTTTGCTTCCCTGCGCATCCTGTACGGTTTTGATAATTTGGGCAAGCATCGTTTCTTTTCCTACTTTAACGGCCTTAAATTGAAAGCTCCCTTTTTGGTTAATCGTTCCTGCAAATACTTTTTCACTTCCTTTTTTTAGTACTGGTATCGGCTCGCCGCTAAGCATACTCTCATCAACATAGGAACTCCCTGAGGTTACTATACCATCCACTGCAATTTTTTCGCCCGGCTTTACAAGAATAACGTCACCTGTAGCTACCTCTTCAATAGCAGTCTGTTTTTGGGTTCCGTCCGGTAGTATCACGATGACGGTTTTGGACTGTAGGCCCATCAGCTTTTTAATTGCTGAAGAGGTATTCCCTTTGGCTTTTTCTTCCAGTAATTTTCCCAGCAGAATGAATTCAATAATAACAGACGCCGCTTCAAAATAAACATGGGCGTGTAATCCGCGTTGATGCCAAAATTCAGGCAGCATCATATTGAATACACTGAACAGATATGCAATGCCTGTACTGAGTGCCACCAGTGTATCCATATTGGCTGAACGGTGTTTAGCCTGTTTCCATGCATTGATGAAAAAATCTTTGCCTAACCATAAGACAACAGGTGTAGAAAACAGCCACATTATAGGGTCTGCGTAGGGCATATTCATAAAGAACATCCCAATAACAACCACAGGAAAAGACAGGATAGTTGCCCAAATGGTTTTGGTTTTTAGATTCTGGAATTTTTGAGCATGGATTACTTCTAAAGTTTCCTGCTGTTTGGTTTCATCCTCAATCAATAAATCGTAACCGATAGATTGTACCGCTTTTTGCAGCGTGGCCGCATCGGTCATATTGGGCAGGTATTCAACGGTAAGATTACCCGTTGCAAAATTTACAGCAGCGCTTACCACTCCTGGCTCGTATGTAACAATGCTCTCGGCACTGCCCGCGCAAGAGGCGCAGGTCATCCCTAATACTGGAAATGTATTTTTTACGGTCGAAACGCCATACCCCAAGTCCTTGATTGCTTTGATCGCTTCCGCTACCGCTTGTGTGTTGTCAACCGTGATAACAGCCCTGCGGTTGTTCAGCTCTACCTGGTGTGTTTCTATGCTTTTCAATCGTGCCAGTCCCTTTTCAACGATGAGTGAACAATGTTCGCTTTCTACATCTTCCAAGGGAAGATAAATGACTTGCTTCTTTTTATCTGTTGCCATTTTTTTTTGCTTTAATTAACAATACAAAATTGGGATAATATGGGTGGGAAGCGTTGTGGAATTATGAAATGGATTTGTAAGATTTACTTAGACCTTATCCGATGGTTTTCTTTTATCATCCCGTATTTGCTTGAAATAGCTCGGAGTAAGCCCGGTTACCTTTTTGAACTGATTGCTTAACACTGGAGTAATTAAGGCGAAATGCAATTTCACTCAAGGACAATTCGTCGTAAACCAATAGTTCTTTCATCTTTTCTATTTTTTGGGCGATGAAGTACTCTTCAATAGTGCTGCCTTGCGCTTCGGAAAACAGGTTGGACAAATAATTGTAATCATGTTGAAGTTTGTCGCTTAATACATCGGAAGATTGGTTTTTACACCATTGTATTGATGATGTATCAAATCAATAATTATATTTTTTATTCTTTCTACAGTTCTGTTTCTCTTATCGTCAATGATTTCAAATCCTAATGCAAGGAGCGCTTTTTCCAATTTAAATAATTCTTGAGTCGTAGGTTCGCTGCTAAGTGTAACCTCTCCCAGCTTTATGCTCTTTAGGTTTAAGCCCAACTTTTTCAATTCATTCTGTACCAACATAATACAGCGGTTACAAACCATATTTTTTATAATAAGCACCATCACTTTGCTTCACATCTAAAGAAAACATTAATTTGAAACTCTAAAATCAATTTATAACCGTTTATTCTTCAAATTTCCAATTGGTAAGTAATAAAGCAAACCGACACCTATCAAAAATAATATTAATGAAGCTATAAATGCAGGAATAAGGATTTCTTTATTATTATCCAAAGCATTGTTCAAGGCGGCATATAATAACCAAATTTGAATAGTCACATTTAGTATTAATATAAAAATAATGGTAGAAAGTATCGCATTTAATTTATTCGGATTGGCTTGATTCTGACTAGTTCTAAAAGTACTCATGGTTTTTTATTTTAGGGATTTATCCTAGTTTCTCTTCCAGATTTTCTGATGCTTTTACATAGATGCCATCCTCTTTAAAAAGCACTTCTAATTTAGGCAAAGCTCTGGGCGGGGGCCCCGCGATAACATCTCCGGTTTGAGCGTCAAAAGATCCTTCGTGACATGGACAATGAATAATGCCGGTGCCAGGCTTATAAAAAACAGAGCAGGAAAGATGGGTGCATTTTTGTTCATACGCTTTGAATTCTCCCGTCTCCAGATGAATCAATATATAAGGGATTGTACTTCCTTCGATAACAAAAGCACGTGTACCACCTACAGGCACCTCCTCTTTTTTACATACAAAGTGCTCTCCATCCAGCTCATCTTTTGGAAATAGGTGCGCTTTGGCTGCCACCAGACCACTTCCAACCATTAATCCGCCTGATACTAGTGTGAGGAATTTCGCAAAATCACGACGACTGACATTGGTTGCCTGTTGTTTTTCGATTGGAAAATCTTTTTTCCAATTTTTATGTAAATTATCTTCTTTAGACATGAATTCTAATAAATTATTAATTGATTACTGCCTTTTGGCATCATAATATTAACTTTTGTATTCACTACCTCTTCTCCGAAAAGGAAAGTATTTACTGGTGAACTATTTGGACGCATCTCTTGTATTTCCTCTCTGGTGCCGTAAAACAAAGCCCCACTTGGACAAACCGTAGCACACATAGGTTTTTTGCCCACGCTAGTTCTGTCATAGCACATCGTACATTTCATCATCAAATCGTAGGACTCTTCTTTTTTAGGCACGCCAAATGGACAGGCCATCACACAATTCGAACAACCAATACATCTTTCCGTATTGGCAGTATGAACAATTCCGAATTCGTCTTTTGAAATAGCATCAGCAGGACATACATTTGCACAAACAGGATCGTCACAATGCATACACACCTGTACAGTAGTTTGCACAGTTGATGCCCTATCGACATAATTTACGTGAATTAAAGATTCCTGACCATTGGTTTCGCATTCAGCACAAGCCATTTCGCAGGCTTTACAGCCAATGCAACGTTGCATATCTACAAAAAACTCTTCATTTTTATTAAAATTGGTATAATTCATTTTTTGTTTTTTAGTTGTTAAACACTAGCGTAAGCCATAGATTCGCTCGAAGGTGGTGCTATTTCACGCAATGGTTCCAGATGACAGGCACAAACTTTGAATTCCGGAATTTTAGAAATAGGATCTAATGTTCCGGGAGTTAATTGGTTTGCTGATTTTTTTCCAGACCAGTGGTACGGTATAAAAACCGTGTCTTCGCGAATCGTTTCTACAATGTTTGCAGGAAAAATGCCTTCACCACGCCGGGTAGTAACTTTTATTAATTCCCTTTGTTTGATGCCGTATTGTTGGGCTAAATTTGGATGAATTTCCAATAAAGGCTCCGGATACTGATCAACCAATTTTCCAATTCTTCGTGTTTGTGTACCACTCAAATATTGAGAAACCACACGTCCTGTCGTCAAAATTATTGGATAATCGGCATCTGGCACCTCACCTGGAACTTTGTACGGTGCCGGATTAAAATGAGCCCTTTCATCTGAGGTTTTAAATTTTTTATCTTCCCATAAACGCGGTGTTCCCGGATGTCCTATTTCAGGACAAGGCCAAAAAACACCCATTTCGTCTTCAATTCTTTGGTAGGTAATTCCATAATAATCAGCAGTTCCTCCTTTTGAGGCTACCCGCAATTCGTTAAAAACGGCTTCGCTGCTATCATACGTAAATTTATCCTCCACCCCTAAGCGTTTGGCTAATTCCAAAATAATCGAAGTATCGGTTCTGGCATCTCCCGGAGGAGTAACTGCCTGACGGATTCGGATAACACGCCCTTCGGCTGAAGTGGTTGTACCTTCTTCTTCCTCCTGTAATGATCCTGCCAAAACAATATCGGCATGACGGGCCGTTTCGTTTAAGAAAAAGTCAATACAAACATAAAATTCTAACTTTTCTAAAGCCTCCCGAACATAATTGCTGTTAGGCAGGGAAACTAGCGGATTAAAACAAATCGATAATAGCCCTTTAATCTCCCCACGATGAATGGCTTCGATTATTTCATAAGCCGATAACCCTTTTCCGGGAAGATCTTTCTCATTAATACCCCAAACTTCTGAGATATATTTACGATGTTCCGGATTTTCAATATCCCTATTTCCTGGCAATTGGTCGCATTTATGGCCGTGCTCTCTACCGCCTTGCCCATTTCCCTGTCCGGTAATAGTGGCATAACCGCAATACGGACGTCCAATTCTTCCTGTTGCGAGTACCAAATTAATGCAGCCCAAAACATTATCGACGCCTTTAGAATGATGTTCAATTCCGCGGGCATGAAGCAAAAAGCTGGTTTTGGCTCTGCCCCATAATTGAGCTGCTTGTTGAATTTTTTCTTTTTTAATCCCTGTAACCTCCTCTGCCCATTCCAAGGTATAGTCTTTTACAGAATCTATGGTTTCCTGAAAACCTGAGGTATGGTTGGCAATAAAATCGTGGTCCAGCATGTCATGATCCACCAAATATTTCAGCATTGCACCATACAAAGCCGAATCTGTTCCCGGGCGTACATCCAAATGAAGATCGGCTGTTCTGGCTAATGGAATCATTCTTGGGTCAATAACTATCAATTTTGCACCACGGTCTCTGGCTTTCCAAATCCAGTGAGTTAATGTTGGGAAAGTTTCACTAACATTGGCACCAGCCACAATAATTACTTCCGCATATTCCAGATCCGAATAGTTATTAGAGCCCCGGTCCAGACCAAATGCTTTTTTATTTCCCGCTCCTGCACTTACCATACACAAGCGTCCATTATAGTCTAAATTTTTTGTTTTTAGAGCGACACGGGCGAACTTACCCATCAAATAACTTTTTTCATTGGTGAGCGAAACACCCGAAAGGACTGAGAAGGCATCGTTTCCATATTGCGCCTGAATCCTTTTAATTTCAGAAACTGTTTTACCCATCGCATCATCCCAGGATGTTGGTACAAATCCTTGCCCTTCTACTCTTTTTAGCGGGGACAAGAGACGGTCCGGATGATTGTTCTGTAAATAGCGCTGGACACCTTTAGGGCACAATCGCCCTTCGTTGAACGGAAATTCCATCCAGGGTTCAAAACCTACTACTTTGTTGTCTTTAACCGACAATTGAATACCACACTGCATTCCACAAAAACAACAATGTGTTTTTACCAATTCATCTGGTTCATCCCTGCCCTCATAACCATCTTTAGGAGTGTAGTTTTTATGAGGTCCAAATTGCGTAATAATGTTTTGTTCCGAAACAGGTAATTTTGCCATGTTTTATATTTTTTAACCGATACGATAAAAAAAATCGTCAGGGTTGTTTTTAATTTTCAATTCAACTAAAAAAAATTAGCCAAATAAATTTCCGCCTTCTAGTCGTGCTTTTAAGTGGGCTTGTGCCAAACGGGATCTTTTTCCTTCAGGGCTTAAATCTAAATGCGATGTTCCATCCGGCCTGTCAAAATTGAAACCTAATTCCTTAGTTACTGTTTTAAGATCTTTTATATGCAAATTGGTAGCGAATTCCTCTCCGGTGTGCTCACAAACCGCCATTCCCATTTTCATCCCCTGCTTTTTATATATATGTGCCCCAATTTGTGCCGGACGCTGAATAATATGAAAAAACTTTCCAAACGGAATCCAGATTAAAAACATAATTACCGTTACTGCATGCAAAACAGCTAGGAAATCAAATGCAAAACCTTTCATAAATTGATAGGAATACGTTAGCCCCAATCCAGTAGCGGAAATAGCAATTAATAAAATAAGGGGCAATAAATCACCTTCAAAAGTTTGAGTAGCAATTAAACCCGGATTGGTCAAACGTCTTCTTAAATAATATAAGGAACCAAATATAACCAGATAAGAAGACCAGTTCAGGGCATGAAAGGTCAAGAAGGCCATAATGGAGCCTAATTCAAAATCCATGACTTTAAAACCGAAAAAATGTGCTTCGTAAACCGATATTGAATCGGGGGCCATAGTAAAATGAATCCATCCAAAAGTCAATGGAATCGTAATTAAAAAAGCGGAAGTACAACCTATGGCAATCATAAAATGCGCCATCCACCGATATTTGCCCCGGGGATAAATAAATTTCTGGAAAGCAATATTTTCAATTGTTTCTTTTGAAGCAAACCAAAAGTGAGAAAACACTTTTCCCGTAAACAAGTAACTTACTCCTCTTTTGAAATAAATCCACGTTGGCGGCCTTTGCAACCAAACAGAATAACGGTATACAATACCAAAAAAGGCAAATACTGTCCCAAATAAATACGTAATTAATGCTGCATCAAAATTTTGCAGTTTTCTAGATCCATAAAAAACTAATATGATCATTAGCACGGACATAGAAGTGGCAATGAGTAAAGCTTTTATATTGTAGTTTCTATTTTTCATTTTAAATTATCATTACTTCAAGTCACTTTTAAACCTTAATTATTAAAGAATAACTGTTAATTTACAAATTACAATCCGAACCAAATACATGAAATAGGTTTCATTTTCTGACTATTTATAAAAACAGCTTTTAAAAATGGTGTACTACTAAAGACGGTTAATTTACAAAAAAAATGGAAAAAGCTAATCGATTGCAAGATCAATTGATTAATTTCTTTCTAATTTATAATAAAAATTAATAAATATTTTATTCATTGGCTATTCTATAACGTCTTTTCTATCCATATCCTGAGCAAATTCAGGTAGTTTTTCTTTAGTAACTTTTACAATTACACGGTGCATCCAAATCAAACAAATAATTGATAAAACAAAGATAAAGAGCCATGAGCTGGTCCAAAATCCAGTAAAAGCAAGCAGGTATCCAAAAACTATCGGACCAATAAATCCACCCAAACCACCAATCATTCCAACCATTCCTCCTATAACCCCTACCTGATTTGGAAAATATTCAGGAATGTGTTTATAAACTGCTGCCGAACCAATTCCCCAACAAGTCCCAATTAAAATAACCAAGACAAGATAAACCCACATATTCGCTTCAAAATGAATTTGCGTGATTCCGTCTGCAATTAATTCTTTTTTCTGAACTTTTTGATTTTCTGCTACAACAACTTCCTGCCATGTTTTTTTAGATGGAAAAAACGGATTGTGCTCTGCATTAACATTCTTTGAAGTAACTAAATATTCTTTTCCTCCAATAACTACTTTAGATGGTGAAACTTGTGTAACCGTTCCTGCTTTTGCTGCCATCAAGCCGCTACCGGAAGTAGTAATATTCATTTTTGGAAACAAGAGTAAAAAACTCAACACTACCGAAGTACTCAATACCCAATACATCACTTTTCTTGCTCCAAATTTATCGGATAAAAATCCTCCAAAAGCACGAATAATACCAGCTGGTAAACTAAAACAAGTAGTAAACAGCCCTCCTAAAATTAAAGTTGTATGATAAACATTCATAAAATTAGGCAACAACCATTGGGAAAATGACACAAACGAACCAAACAGCAAAAAGTAATAGGTTCCAAAGCGCCAAACACGCACCTCTTTAAGCGGTTGTAAAAGTTCTTTAACTGTTTTTGCTTTTGCTTCTATTTTTTTAGTTTTCGAAAAAAGAATAAAAACAATACCCATCGTCAACAATACTACACCGTAAATAACAGGCAAATATTTCCACCCATTTACGGGATCTGACTCTGAAAAGTATTTCAGCATACTGGGTGCTATAAAGGGAGTAATAGAAGCTCCTGCAGTACCCATTCCGAAAATTCCTAAGGCACGTCCTTGCCATTCTTTAGGATACCATAGTGAAGTATAGGCCACACCAACAGCAAAACTTGTTCCTACCATTCCGAACATAAAGCTCAATAATGCGAACATCCAAAAATTAGCAGCAAAAGGAAGCAAAAACAAAGGAGCCGATGCCAAAATCAGCAAAGCAGAATAGACCACGCGACCTCCATATTTATCTGTTAAAATCCCCATTGGTAACCGCATGAGCGAGCCTGTAAGTATTGGAATTCCCAGTAACCACCCGATTTGAACTACATTCCAATCAAAAATTTCCTGATCCACTAAAAATGTGACTAAAACACCATTTAAAGTCCAACAGGCAAAACAGACTGCAAAAGCGAGTGTGTTTAAAAATAATATTCTGTGTGATTGTGATAAATTGCTCATACTTACTTTAATTAATTCTTAAACAAAGATAGAATAGTCCGTAATCCTAAAACATGATATAAATCATTTATTGTTTTCAAGTCAAAATAACCAGAAAATGAAGATGAAATTAATAAAAATAAGCTATAAAAGCCAGTATTTCACAAAATGAAAAAAAACAAATACTGATGCAATCAGTCATTGGGGCTATGCAAAACTTTCTAGAATATAGTATTTTAGACAGCTTTCAAGTGAATTAAAAATTATTTTTTATGTGAAAAAATCTGAGGATTTACATTAATCATTACCCACGCCCAATTGTTAACGTGATTAACGTGGCCATCTTTCAATCTTTGCATGGTATCGGTAGCAAACATTTGGGAATAACCTCCCGTTACATTCACAAATTTATGCGCTGAATAGCCAGATGTAAAATCGATTTCCGTACCAAGATAGTTCTTCATTTCATTTCCATTAGCATCCAAAACGGTATTCGCAGTATTAAAAACATGGGGAAATAACGCAAATTGCCATTTGTTGACATTGTATGCAAATTTCAAAAAAGCATCCTTTAAACCAACCGAATTTTTATGATTTCCCACATAGAAATAATCCATATAACCATTAAAGGCATGATTGGTTCCAAAAACAGGATGAAAGGATTTTATTGCTGAACTAGTATTTTCCTGGCTCTTTCCGGAGAGATATTCGCATCCGAAACCAGCTTTAAACTTATCGGTCAGGTTATAATTAAAATTAAGAGCTACGTCAAAAGCATTTACTGTATTAGTTGCATTTTTTCCTGTTTGTCCATAAAACCATAAATCGCCGTCCCAGGATTTCCCTTTGGTTTTCCAATACGTCCCAAAAGTCTGCATGTAATCTACCTTCAATTTGGGTGTTGGTGTTGGAACTGGATCTTTTAATTTATTTTCATAACCTGTATTTAAAAACAAGAAACTCATATTTATTTTCAATAACTCAGTATGGTACCAAGCATATTGCATCGATTTGTAATTTAGCACGTTATAAGGTGTTGCAAGTTCGGTTTCAGCATTTGCATTATATGCAATCGCTACATCCAGATGGTTTTTGTTACTTTTAAAAGTTGTTATCGCAGCATCGTGACTTTGCGCTTGTTGTGCCCAATCGACTTCACCAAAAATGCGTTGATTGTCATACGAAATCACCTGACGGCCTAAACGCGCACTCCATTTTTCACTAAAGTTATATTGCACCCAGGCTTCATATAACTGAATCCCGTTTACATCTGATTTGGTATTTGTGGGCACATCTCCCCAAACACGAACATTTTGCATACTAAGTCTGGTAATAAATTGATCTTGCCTGAAGTTCAGATTCAAACGAGTTCTGGATGAAACAAATTGAGCTGCCGTTTCTCCATAAGGAATTGGGGCTTTATAGCCATTTCTAAACTCATAACGAGGTCTGATCTGTAAATTTGCATCCAGTTCCTGAGCAAAAGCAATACTGCTGAACACTGGTAAAAGTGTTATAACAATAATTTTCAAGATTTTCATTTTGTAAGTTTTAAGGAATAAGTTTACTCTATCTTTTCAGCTTCTTCAGTAATTTTTTTAATCGTTGCCTCAGAATTTACACCCAAACCTTCTTGCTGAAATGTTAATTCCCCTTCGGCATTAAAAACACTTATTATGTTTGAATGCGAAAAATCTAAAGGAGCAATTTTCTTGTAGTTGACTGCCAAAACCGCTGCAAACTCTCGGGTATTTTCTTCTGTGGATCTCAAAAAATCCCATTGTCCTCCATCCATTTTATTAGCAATAGCAAATTCTTTTAATCGTGCCGGAGTATCAACTTCCGGATCTATGCTTACCAATAGGAACTTTACATCGGGTTTGATGTTCTCAGACAAACGAGATTCTATATTTCGCATATCGGCCACTAATCTGGGACAAGCTGCCTTGCAGGAAGTATAAATCATTACCATAACGAGCACTTTGCCTTTTAAATCCTTCATTTCAAGATTTTGCCCATTTTGATTGGTCCATTTTGAAGGCAGATTGTATATGGATAAATCTGAAATCGGTTTATCTTCGGATTTTTTATTAGTATTACATCCCTGTAAAACTAAAAGGACTAATGTTAATCCCAGGAACAGTTTTTTCATTTTTTTATATAAATAGTTTAGAACCTATTTTAAATCTTTGGCACAGCGAAAACCTAAGTTTTTGGTGGTATAATTTGCTTTCAGGCTGCTTCTGAAAGCATAGCGCATAAAAGCCGCATAATCCATTAAATCGGTGGCATTTACGGATCCGCTGCCGCAAAAAAGATTCTTATCTGTAGCTTTATCTTTTCGGGACTCCCCTGACAGAAAGATACTATTGAAATCGCCTGTCCATTCCCACACCAAACCGTGCATGTCATAAACCCCCCAGTAATTCCTGAAGGTTTGACCTACAGGGTTTAAATAGGTTTTTGGCTTCTCATACCACGACAAAATGTATTTATTGAATTCTTTTTTAGAACGGGCATCAATACGTTTTTCATCGGCCATGGCTACATATTCCCATTCGTCCATTGTTGGCAGTCTTTTGCCTTGACATTCGCAATATTTTTTGGCAGCAAACCAGGAAACATTGGTAACCGGGGCATTGTTTAAATTCTTTAAACCATAATCGAAATCACTTGTCCATTGTGCCAGATAACTTTTATCTGCAAAAATACCTTTGATTTTAGAACGACTATACTCTGGGTATTTTTTGATAAAAGCAAGAAATTGTATATTGGTAACTGGATACACATCAATAGTAAAAGAAGGTATTTTGACCGGTTTTTCAGAAGTAGCACCATAAAGGGGAACAAAACTGCCGCCTTTTATGGATGCCATTTTTTCTTCTTGAGCAAAAAGAGAACTTACACAGAATATAAATAGGATTGATATTGTTTTAAATACTGCCATCTGTTACTTTTTTTGATTTATTCTAATGTTCCTGGGCTACTTTTGGAGCAGGTTTGGCTCTAACAGCTTTTACTTTTGCCGGAGTTATTACTGTTTTATTATTGCCCCAACTGTTGTATATGTATGTCAGAACATCAGCAGCTTGCTCGTCGGTTAGGTTCTGACTGGTCATCACGTTATTGAATTTCTTGCCATTAACGGTGATCTCTCCACTTAATCCGTGCAATACCGCGCCAATAGCTCTATCTGGATTCGCATTCAGGTAATCTGATTTTGCCAATGGAGGAAAAGCATTCGGAATACCTTGCCCTTCAGATTGGTGACAGGCATAACAGGTACGGTCAAATAATTCTTTACCGGCTTTAATTTGTTCAGGAACAGTTTTTGCAACAGTAGTTTTAGGAACTGCTTTGCCTTTTGGCATACCTTGAATTGTCCCACCTTCTGGTAAATATATTCCATCTTGTATGGTTCCAGAATACAATTTTTTATTTTCCTCGCCTTCAACTTTCAGCATTCCAAGTGCTCCTTTATTAAAGGCTCTAAAAATCGAGTGGTCTACCAGTATAAAAGTTCCCGGAACATCTACTTTAAACTCCACAATGGCCGAACCACCTGCAGGTATTAAGGTAGTTTGTACGTTTTCGTTGATCATATCCCCTCCTTCAATATGCACTTTGTCGAAAATTTCTCCAATAACATGGAAAGATGACACCAAATTAGGACCTCCATTCCCCATATAAATACGGACAGTTTCACCAACTTTGGCCGTTAAAGACTTATCTCCGGCGAGAGCTCCAACTTTCCCATTGAAGACCACATAATCAGCTTGTTCCTTAATGGCTTTATCCATATCAAAAGGTTGAGAACCTTGTTCCCCATAACTGCCCTTGGTGTAAAAATCACCTTGCATGATGTAATATTCTTTATCAACTGGTGGCAAGCCTCCTTCTGGTTCAACCAAAATCAACCCATACATTCCGTTAGCAATATGCATTCCAACTGGTGCTGTAGCACAATGATACACGTATAAACCGGGATTTAAGGTTTTGAAACTAAACACTTTTTCGTGACCTGGGGCAACCAACGATGAGGTTGCTCCTCCTCCTGGTCCGGTTACCGCGTGTAAATCAATATTGTGAGGCATTTTGTTATCCGGATGGTTTTTTAGGTGAAATTCTACTTCATCACCCACTCTGGTTCTGATAAAACTTCCGGGAACAGAACCCCCAAAAGTCCAATAAGTATATTTTACACCATCTACCATTTCTCCTTCAATTTCCTTAATTTCCATATTGACCACTAATTTTGTAGCTTCACGGTCTCCTACTGCTTTCGGAACAAACGGAGGCGCCGTGAGTTCGGCAGTTTGCTGCCCTTTGGCCTCAATATTTTGATAATTTTTTGCTTCATCGCTTCCTCTTTTGCAAGAAAAAAATCCGACTAAAACAAGCAACATTATAAAAAACCCCCTTATTTGTCTGTTTAATTTAACACTGGTTTTCATATTATTTTGGTTTGAAATTTATAGTGTAAAAATAAAGGATAAAAATATCCTTTATTATGATATTTGTCATATTCACTATTTTTAAAAAACTCCAAAAGAAAAGATATTTACAGCTGACTATTTTCCTTTAAAAATAAAAATGGTTACGGTCACTTTAAAAAAATATTTAAAAAAATGCAGTCTTATGATTTAAATCATATTCTGCATTTTATAATTATACGAATTTTACAATATCAAATAATACATTAAATAATAATAAGACAACTGGATAACAAAATAAATGATGAAGTGTGTTTAATTAAAAGACAAAATACTCTTTTATTAAGATCATCATCGTTTAATCATTTACAAATTATAATCTAAATAAAAATTATGGAAACTTTAGAACAAATTACAATCGGAGAATACGTGGCAAAAGATTTTAGAACAGCAGCCTTGTTCTCAAAATACGGAATAGATTTTTGCTGTAACGGAAACAGAAGCATTGAAGAAGCCTGCCAGAAAAAAGCAGTGACTGCAGATGTTTTATTACAGGAAATTGAAACAGTTCTATCATCAAAAAGCGATTCAGGAATTGATTACAATGCCTGGCCGATTGATTTATTGGCTGATTATATTGAAAAAAAGCATCACAGATATGTATCAGAAAAAACACCAATACTGCTGCAGTTTTTAGATAAGCTCAGCAGAGTGCATGGCGCAAAACATCCTGAACTATTATTAATAAATGAGCTTTTTAAAGGCTGCGCAGGAGAATTGGCACAACATATGAAAAAAGAAGAGCTGATTTTGTTCCCATTTATAAAAAAAATGGTTCATGCTACTCTATCTGATGAATTAATTGAGCTGCCTCATTTTGAAACAATTCAAAATCCAATTGCTATGATGATGCACGAGCACGACGCCGAAGGTGTCCGTTTTAGAAAAATAGCAGAATTAACTAACAATTATACACCGCCAGCCGATGGCTGTAATACTTATAAAGTTACGTTTGCAATGCTAGAAGAATTTGAGCAGGATTTGCATAAACACATTCATTTGGAGAATAATATTTTATTTCCAAAAGCTGCCAAACTTGAAAAAGACTTTACAGCTCAATAATAAGTAGCTTTCAATCACTAAGAACCAACAACTATGGAAAATTATGTCATCAAAAGAAATGGAAAGTATCAGCCATTTGAAAGTTATAAGATCAAAGATGCAATTGAAAAAACTTTTCAGAGTGTCTCTATAGCTGTTGATGAAAGTGTTTTTGAAAGTGTGGCTATACAACTCGAAAACAAAGAAGTATGGTCTGTTGAAGACATTCAGGATGTAATCGAAAAAAAATTATTCGATAAAAACCATTTTGATGCCATGCGCTCCTTTATGCTATACCGACACACCAGAAAGCTGCAACGCGAACATCTTGAAGGATTGAATGATGATACAACTTATGTCGACAGCACCCAAACGATTGAAGAATACATACAACAAACAGATTGGCGGATCAACGCCAACGCCAACACCTCTTATTCGAACGCAGGATTGGTTAGCAATGTAGCAGGAAAAGTTATCGCAAATTATTGGCTGGATAAAGTGTATTCTAAAGAAGAAGGCTATGCACACCGCAATGGTGATATTCACATTCACGATTTGGATTGCCTCACGGGCTATTGTGCGGGTTGGAGTTTGCGTGTATTGTTAAATGAAGGTTTCAATGGAGTCAGAGGCCGGGTGGAAAGCAAACCGCCATCTCATTTTAGGGAAGCTTTAGGACAGATGGCAAATTTTCTGGGGATTTTGCAAAGCGAATGGGCAGGTGCACAAGCCTTTAGTTCTTTTGACACCTATTTGGCTCCTTATGTATTCAAAGACGATCTCCTTTATGATGACGTTTTAAAAGCGGTACGAAGTTTTGTGTACAACCTGAATGTTCCCGCACGCTGGGGACAATCTCCCTTTACTAATATCACTTTAGACTGGGTTGTTCCTGACGATTTAAAAGCACAAATTCCGACTAAAAATGATTGTCATATTTTTGAAAAGAACAATAGTACAGACCTATTGACAAGGGCTAAAAGCAGAGGAGTTTCTGAAGTTACTAATTTACGATACGAGCATTTTCAAAAAGAAATGAATCTAATCAATAAAGCGTATTATACCGTAATGACAGAAGGTGATGCCAATGGGCAGCCCTTTACCTTCCCTATTCCAACGGTTAATATTACCGAAGAATTTGACTGGGATGGAGAGAACACAAACCTGCTTTTTGAAAACACAGCGAAAATTGGTTCTTCTTATTTTCAAAATTTCATTGGAAGCCAATATGTTTTGGACGAAAATGGCAATCAAATAGAAAATGAAAATGCCTACAAGCCCAATGCTGTTCGCAGTATGTGCTGCCGTTTGCAACTCGATTTGCGCGAACTACTAAAACGTGGAAACGGACTTTTTGGAAGCGCTGAAATGACAGGAAGTATTGGCGTGGTAACTATTAATATGGCTCGTTTAGGTTATTTATTCAAAGGAAACAAAGCAGCTTTATTTCAACAATTGGACAAGCTTTTATTGATTTCCAAATCAACTTTAGAGAAAAAAAGAACTTTTATTCAGGGAATGTACGATCGTGGATTGTATCCCTACACCAAACGGTATTTACAACATTTCAGAAATCACTTTTCAACTATTGGTGTAAACGGAATGAACGAAATGATACAGAATTTTACCCATAATGAAGACGACATAACTTCTCAAACTGGTATTGAACTTGCTTCTGAAATTCTGGAACACATCCGGGACAGAATGAAGCAGTATCAGGAAGAAACTGGAAATCTTTATAATTTAGAAGCCACTCCGGCAGAAGGAACGACATACCGATTTGCCAAAGAGGATAAAAAACGTTTTGACGATATTATTCAGGCGGGAGCAGAAAAAAATATTTACTACACAAATAGTTCCCAAATCCCTGTAGATTTTACCCAGGATCCATTTGAAGCTTTGATGCTTCAGGACCAATTGCAATGCAAATACACAGGAGGAACCGTTTTGCATTTGTATATGAGCGAAAGAATAAGCTCACCTGAAGCTTGCAAAAATTTTGTAAAAAAAGTGATTACTAATTTTAAATTGCCTTACATCACAGTAACACCTGTATTTAGTGTTTGCCCTGTTCATGGCTATCTAAACGGAGAGCATGAATATTGCCCAAAATGCGATGAAATTATCATTGAAGAAAAAACAAAGCTTATAGAGATTTGAAAAAACCACACCGCAAATTTTACACAATTCATAACTAAAAAAACAGCAAATATGAAACTAACAACCAACGCGATTTTAGAACAAAATCAAGAAGTTCGCACCAAATGCCTGGTGTACACAAGAGTAATGGGCTACCACAGACCCGTAGAAAGTTTTAATATCGGAAAAAAAGGTGAACACAAACAGCGAACCCATTTCAATGAAGCAAAATGTTAGTGCCCCTATTTACAGTATTACACCGTTTACTTTATTAGATTATCCGCACCAATCAGCTTGCATTTTTTGGTTTTCAGGCTGTAATATGCGGTGTTTGTATTGCTATAATCCAGAAATTGTATACGGAAAAGGACGTATTACTTTTGATAAAGCACTTCAATTCCTCAAAAGCAGGGTTAATCTATTGGACGCCGTAGTTTTTAGCGGAGGTGAATGTCTGTTACATAAAAAGGCTGTTTCGTTTATTACAGAAGTCAAAAAAATGGGTTTTTTGATCAAAATTGACACCAATGGATCACGGCCGGATATATTGGAAGAACTGATTCAAAAAGAACTCATTAATTATGTAGCACTTGATTTTAAAGCAATGCCTGCGAAATTTGCAAAGATAACCCAATCAAAACTTTTCATTCCCTTTGCAAAATCATTACTTTTATTGCTTCATCATACAGTACCTTTTGAAGTTCGTACAACAGTGCACTCTGATTTATTAAACAAAAGAGATATTCAGGAAATGGTGTTTTTTCTGGAAAATTTGGGATATTCAGGAAATTATTACATTCAGCATTTTATTAATGGATCCTCGACAATAGAAAAACTTGGGCATTCTTTTAAAGAATTGGAAAACCAAAATATTGGTACAGAGAAAATTAAAATTCATTTTAGAGGATAGTAATTTATTTTTTTAAATCAATCAATTTTAAGCAAATGAAATCAACTACTCCCATCAAAAGAGCTCCGGAATTAAGGCCTTTAAGCCACGACCACCATCATGGTCTGCTGCTTTGCTGGAAAATTAAAACTGGAATGGCGAAAAATATTGACCTGCAGCGCATCAAAAAATACGTCGATTGGTTTTATGAAATTTATTTAAAGACGCATTTTGAGCTGGAGGAAAAATACGTTTTCACGATCTTAGAAGCAGATAACGCGCTCATTGAGCAGGCTTTGAAAGAACACAGAACGTTAAACGAATTATTTGAAAGTACTTCAGATCTGGAAATAAATTTAAAAAGAATCGAAAAAGAGTTAGACTCTCATATCCGTTTTGAAGAGCGTGTTTTATTTGCTGAAATTCAAAAAGCAGCCACAAAAGAACAATTAAAAAAAATAGAAGAAATACATTCAAAGGAAGCTTTTATAGAAAATGAAGATGCTGATTTTTGGAGCTAAAATTTAACAAAATGAAAAAAATAAAACTAGTATTATTTTTATTGGCCATTGTATCTATCGGATCATGCCAAAAAAACAAAGAAGATCAAACATCTAAAGAAGCAAATGAAATAAATTCAGTTTCGGAAAAAAATACCGAAACAGCCGCGGAAGTGAGCCTGAACAAAGGACAATTATGGGAAGCCAACCCAGAAACTACTGAAGGGATTACTACTTTACAAAAAATAATTCTGGAATCAGGCGAAGAAGAAAGCGCATTGATTTTGAAAGAGAAAATGAAATCTGAATTTGCCATGATTTTTAAAAAATGTACAATGAAAGGTGAAGCACACAATCAGTTACACAACTATTTGATTCCGTTAAAATTAAAAATCGATAATCTTGAGGATTCCAATAAAGCTGAAATTAAAAAAGAGATCCAGGCTCATTTAGAGCAATATAAGCTTTTTTTCATTTAAAGCATGAACACACTTTTAAGCATCAAGAATTAAATCCTTTATAAAATCATGAAGAAGAGTTGGTTACTCTGTACTTTTTCTAATTTTTTCATCGCTTCACTGATGGGACTGTTGCTGCGATGGATGTATGTTGCACCGATCGCCGGAGTCAATTTTCAGTTTTTAATGCACGGCCATTCACACGTGGCGATGTTAGGCTGGGTCTATATGATGTTGTACTGTTTGATTTTTCATTTTTTTGTTCCAAAAGAAAAACAGCAAAAACCCATCTACAACCAATTATTTTGGACAACAGAACTGGCTGTAGTCGGAATGATGATTGATTTTCCGGCGCAAGGATACGCTTTTGCTTCTATTCTTTTTTCGACTTTGCATATTTTTTGCAGCTACTATTTTTGTTATTTAATTATAAAGGATGCCAATCCTACAACTCTGGCTGAAAAAAAGCTGCTTCGTACGGCTTTTTTTTTCATGATTTTTTCTACTTTGGGTGTCTGGTGCCTTGGTCCCGCAGTTTCATTGTTAGGTAAAGCAAGCGCTTTTTATCAAATTGCAATTCAGTTTTTTCTTCATTTTCAATTTAATGGCTGGTTCCTGTTTGCCACTTTGGCTTTGTTTTTCAAACAGGCAAAACTTATTATTGAAGCTAAAAAATTCAGGATATTTTATAATTTATTTGTTGCTTCTACTTTTTTAACATTGGCTTTGCCGGTAAGCTGGTATTTGCCTAACCCGGTTTTTTATTGGTTAAATGCTCTTGGAGTAATGCTTCAGCTATATGCTGCGGTACTTTTTATACAATTTATCCGCCCGCAGTTTCAGTCCTTTTTTGCTATTTTACCAACGATCATAAAAATAGTTTATGGTTTTGCTTTGTTTTCATTGGCTTTAAAAGTCGTTATTCAACTGGTGGTTTTGTTTCCGGAATTGGCACAGGTATCCCATCAGATTCGTAATTTTGTCATTGGATACATTCACTTGACTATGTTGGGAATTATTACAGGTTTCCTGTTTGGATTTGCATTACAAAATGATTTTTTAAATTCGAGAAACCGTATTCAAACATGGGGAATCGCAATTTTTTTATTCGGATTTTTTACAAATGAAATTCTTTTGTTTCTTCAGGGCATTTGGTTTTTCTTGGGTAAAGGTAGTTTACCGAATTATTATCAAAATCTATTCTTATCCAGTATTTTTATGCCAGCAGGCCTTATAATGCTATCTGTTAAAATTGTGAAACTAAAACCTAAAACTATATGAACCACCATTTATTGTTAATCATCCATCTTTTGAGTGCCACCATTTGGGTTGGTGGTCATTTGTTGCTTGTCTTTGGTTTTTTGCCACAAGCATTAAAAGAAAAAAATCAGAATATAATTCTCGATTATGAAAGAAAGTATGAACCTGTTGGCATGACTGCTCTGGTTTTGCTGGTCATTACCGGAATTTTAATGGCCTATAAATATGGTGTTGGCATCGAATATTGGTTTCAGTTCGAGACACCTATAGAAAAAGTTGTTTCAACAAAATTAGCTCTTTTATTATTGACGGTTCTTTTTGCTTTGAGTGCTCAATTTAGAGTGCTGCCAAAACTTGAAAAAAATGCTGAGAAGTTACCTGAAATGACCTTTCATATTCTATTGGTTACCATAATTGGGGTTTTGATGGTTGTTTTTGGATCTTTTGTGCGTTATGGCGGGCTTTGATTTATATGATTTATACATTACAAAAAAAAGATTATGTTCTCTAAAACATGTGAATATGGCATTCGTGCAGCTATTTTTATTGCTTTTCAATCCTATCAGGACAATCGCATCGGCTTGAAAGAAATTGCCAAAAAAATCGATTCTCCGGAGGCTTTTACAGCCAAAATTCTTCAAATCCTATCGCGAGACAATATTATTAAATCTATAAAAGGAGTGGGCGGAGGTTTTGAAATTTCCAAAGAGAATATGAAAGAAATTACATTAGCGCAAATAGTTAATTCTTTGGATGGCGATCGCATTTTGACCGGTTGTGCATTAGGATTAAGTAATTGTTCTGAAGACCATCCTTGTCCGATGCACGATAAATTTATATCTATTCGCAATGATTTGGTTTTCACGCTTGAAAATACAAATCTGGAAGAATTGGCTTTGGGTATTAAATCGGGAGACACCTTCCTTAGGTATTAATTTTAGTGTCATAATGAAAGCTTTGTTTGATTGAATTTCCGAAAAACGAGCAAAACTTAATTTTCAAAAAACTTACCGATTTTAAAAACCCAACATATGTATCAGCATCAACTCTTTTGTTTTAAAATAAAAGAGAATAATTAAAAATAATTTAATAATGAAAAACCTTAAAGAGCGAATACTGAAATTAAAAAAAGAGAAGAATGCAGTTATTCTGGCACATTACTATCAGGAATCCGATATTCAGGATGTTTCAGATTATGTGGGTGACAGCCTGGGATTGTCACAAGAAGCAATGCAGGTGCATGCTGATATAATTGTTTTTGCAGGAGTACATTTTATGGCTGAGACTGCAAAAATTTTAAATCCAGGTAAAAAAGTTATTCTTCCCGATTTGAATGCTGGCTGCTCGTTGGCTGACTCTTGTCCCGCTAATTTATTTCAACAATTTACCCAAGCCCATCCAGACCACATTGTTATTACATATGTGAATTGTTCTGCAGAGGTTAAAGCTTTAACTGACATTGTGGTAACTTCTTCTAATGCCGTTAAAATCGTCAATTCTATACCAAAAGACAAACCCATTATTTTTGCTCCCGATAAAAATTTGGGAAAATATGTAATGGAACAAACAGGCAGGGAAATGTTGCTTTGGGACGGTGCATGTGTGGTTCATGAAGCATTTTCATTTGATAAATTAATTGAATTGTACAAACAAAATCCAGATGCGCAAATTATTGCCCATCCTGAATCTGAAACACATATTTTAAAAACAGCCAGCTATATTGGTTCGACTGCAGGAATGATTGAATATGTTAAAACCAATCCGGGTACCAAATTTATTGTGGCTACAGAAGTGGGAATTCTTCATAAAATGAAACTGGAAGTTCCTTATAAAATATTGATACCGGCACCTTCAAACGAAGACAACACTTGTGCCTGCAGCCAATGTGGCTACATGAAAGTAAATACGTTACAAAAATTATACGACTGCTTGCTTAATGAAACGCCTGAAATTAAAGTTCCTGCTGATATAATGAAAAAAGCGTTTGTTCCTATTGAAAGAATGCTGGAATTATCCAAATGATGTTATGTTAGCTGGCTTCTTTTTTTAATCCCTTAATATCCTTTAAAAAAATCAGCTTTCCTTTTAATTCGATCAGCCCTGATTTTTTAAACTCAGAAAGCATTCGGATGCAACTCTCGGTGGCTGTACCGATCATTCCGGCTAATTCCTCTCTTGATAATTGCACTTTTAAGGATTGATCAGCATTTACACCAAAAGTGTCACTAAGATATAATAACTTTTCAGCCAATCTTTCCTTAACAGTTTTCTGTACCATATCCACAGTATGCTCATCCGCATGTTTCAAATCATCACAAACAGACTGCATTAAGTTCATTGAAAACTGATTGTTATTATTAAAAAATTGAATGATTTCAGATTTTGGAATAAAACAGACTTCCATATCAGCAATTGCTGTAGCCGACAAGTTTGCAGGTTCATTGCTGATCATTGAACGTTGCCCCAGAAGTTCACCTGACTTTACAAGTTTAACAATCTGGTCCCTTCCATTGGCACTTAATTTAGAAAGTTTTCCAATACCATCTTTTATACAGAAAACCCCATTAATTACTTCTCCTTCCTCTATTATAGCCTCCCCTTTTTTAATTACCTGAGTGCTTTTACTATTTGCCAATTGTATGATTTGCTCTTTGTTTAGTGCTTTCAATGCACTAAGCTGTCTTACAATACATTGATCGCATTTATTCATAGTAATTTTTTGCTGCAAAAGTAGAATAATTAGAGTTACTACACTACATTACTTGAAAAATTTGAATAATTTTCTTTTCCAGCGAAATTATTATTTAAGATTGATACAGTGGCTACTGGCATATCGATGTGATCTTAAATCCAGAAAGTAGTTAAACGAATCGACCCTGCCAGGATATCATGTTTGATAATTAGCGTAACTAGAAAATTTCAGAATATGAGTCAATTTGTGCAAGGAATTCAATTAATCGTTTAGACTGTCATTGAAAAAAGATTAGTTTCGGGAGATTTTCTTTTCAAATGCAAATCGAAAGCCATACAAATATTACGGACGAAAGGTCTGCCTGCATCTGTGATCTTGATTCTATTTTCTTCGATAATTACCAGATTATCATTTTCCAATTCCTTTAAATCGGATAAAACACTTTGTAATTCGTCAAAATAAAAAGCCTTATCATTCCACGAAGTTTCAAATTGACAAGTTAAATTGAGAATATGTTTGCGAATAATTAAATCCTCCTTGTCAAGTATATGCCCTTTGACAACAGGTAGTTGGTCGCACTCCAATAGTTGATAATATTCTTCCAATCTCTTTGTATTTTGCGCAAAACTGTACCAGCTGTCACTGATAGCTGAAACTCCCAATCCAATCATTAACTGGGTTTTTGAAGAGCTATATCCCATAAAATTTCGATGCAATTCCCCATTATGACCAGCCTTATACAAACTATCAGAAGCTAAAGCAAAGTGATCCATCCCAATTTCATGATAGCCGTTTTGAGAAAGAAGGTTTTTTCCTGTTTCATATAATGTTCGTTTTTCGATGTCTTTTGGAAGGTCGGCTTCATTGAATCCACGTTGTCCATTTCCTTTGATCCAGGGCGTATGAGCATAGCTGTAAAAAGCCAATCGATCTGGTTTTAAAGAATTTGTCTTTTCGATGGTGTCCACAATGTTTTCAATTGTTTGAAAAGGCAATCCAAAAATAATATCGTGTCCAATTGAGGTATAACCAATTTCTTTTGCCCAAAAGGTGACTTTTGCCACATTGTGAAATGGCTGAATTCTGTGAATGGCTTTCTGGACTTTTGCCGCGTAGTCCTGAACGCCAAAACTTACTCTGCGAAATCCTAAATTATATAATTTTTTAAGCTGCTCATAAGTAGTATTGTTGGGATGGCCTTCAAAACTGAACTCATGACTTTCAGCTTTATCTGCTAGACTAAAAATACCGTTTATAAGTTTTTCTAAATTATCTGATGAGAAAAAAGTAGGAGTTCCGCCTCCCAGATGAATTTCTTTTATGATTGGTCTTTCAGAAGCCAGTCCACAGTAAATACTCCATTCTTTTAAAACAGCGATGATGTATTTTTCTTCTACTGAATGATTTTTAGTAATTCGTTTGTTGCATCCGCAAAAAGTGCACAAACTTTCACAAAAAGGCAAATGAATATATAGGCTGATCCCATTTTGTGAATTGCTCTCCAAAAATGATTTTTGAAAAGAAATCTTCCATTCCTCTATTGAAAAAAGTATTTCATTCCAGTACGGAACAGTTGGATAACTGGTATATCTGGGACCTGGAACATTATATTTTTGAATTAAAGACTTTGACATAATTTTAATTTTAGAAATTAGGAAGAAAATGAAATAGAACTTTTTTTAATTGAAATGAATCTTTTTAGCTATTACCATTCTAATGAATTACAAATATCCGAAGTATACTGCTTTTGTAATATGATAAATATCATAACACTGCAGATTACACAATGACTTCCAAAAGATTAGCTACCAGTTTAAATTAAAAATATCTTTTTATAAATCTTTAATTTAACACCTATTCTAGCTACAACAAAACTTTCAAAACCTAATATTTATCATGTTTTTTTTATACCTGATTTCTTTTCTTTGCTTAAAACAAATAACACCGCATTTATGAAAATCAATAATAACCGCAGCCACTTTCTTCAAGCGATGAAATATTTAGCATCATTTATAAATGCATATAACTTTAGAAAAAATGCATATTGATACAGATTTGCTATTCACTTGGGGGGCTGTTGCAAAAAAAACACCCAAAAACTGTATCATATTTTATGAAAACGATCCTCCCCTATACTTCTATCAGATTCTTGAGGGGACTGTAAAAATGACCTATACCAATGAAGACGGAAAAGACCTGACAGTAGGAATTTTTGAAAATGGAAGCAGTTTTGGCGAACCGCCCCTCTTTATTGATCAGCCTTATCCAGCCTCAGCAGTAGCACAGACCGATTGTGTGCTCTTAAAACTTTCAAAAGCCAACTTCTTTTTGCTTCTTGAAGAAAATCCAAAAATCCAATCGAAAATATTAAAAGTCTTTGCCTGGAGAATTTACAATAAAATAGTATTTTCAAAAAATATAATTAATCATAAACCTGAGTATCGGGTACAGTATTTTCTCGATAATTTAAAAAAACAGCAGAATATTCCCCCAAATCAAAGACTGAAAATTCAGTATACCCGTCAGGAAATTGCAGATTTTACCGGTTTGCGTGTTGAGACGGTCATTCGGACAATTTCTATTATGAACAAGAAAAAAAAAATAGAAATTATAGATCATAAAATATTTTATTGAAATTTCTTAAATACTTTAATATATGATTCAGATCATATATCTTTTTTAAATATTTTTCTTTCTTTGTGGAGGTTAAATGAAAATTATTAATTCAGCTCTAATAGCATTTAATTTAAAAACGGCCGCTCTTCGAGCGCCCGTTTTTTACTTTATCACTTTATTTTACTACTTTATTCATCATCATTTTCGAAATACTCTGAGCCCTAATCTTTACTTCTGATGCTTTTGGTCCTTCAAATAAATCATCAACAGTTTTTTTCCACAACTTATTCCAATGTTTAAAATGAGTTTCAGTTAAGGGGCTTTTCTGATTTAAAATCCGATGCTTCATCATCGGGTTTCCTTCAAAATTTCCGGAATGAAAAAGGATATTATCCCAAAAATCATACATAATTGGAAGATGTTTTTCCCAATTAACATTCGCCACTTTGGTAAATAAATATCCGATAGTAGGATCTGTCTGAACCTTACCATAAAAAGCATCAACCAATATTTTGATATCCTGTCTGCTTTTAATATCTGTTTTTATCTTCTCCTTCATAATCTGGTATTAAATAGTAATCGTTAAAGATCTTTTTTATTGAATTTTCTGACTGAAATAAAAAAAGGTATCGCAATCCATAAAATCAATAGAAAAAGAGAGATAATCAATCCAATAGTTGTCCCAAAAAAATCTTTAAAAATTGCGCCGGTGTAGCCCATCATAGCTGACTGATCAAGATGTAACAGGATCTGAATGCGTGCAAGATCTATTGGACTTAAGGCCGTTACCCCCACCATTGCTTCTTCAATGGGATACTCGGCAAACTGAAACAACAGAAATAAAACAAAAGCGTCAAAAAGTATTGCAAAATAAATCCAAAACATAATCGCTACACCAATTCCTTTTGCTTTATCACGAGTCAAAATACAGCTTAAAAAAGCTAAAGACACAAAAACAGCCGAGATTAAACATCCTGACAAAAGCATCATAACACCTGAAGCATCTGGCGCATTAATTAGAAGAGGGATTCCCGCACCCAGCAAAAAAGCTAAAACCATTGCAATGGAAAGCCCGGCAAATAAACTGATCCATATTTTTTTTCGCCTTATTGGCTGGCTGAGCAACAGTTCAATAAATTCAGAACTGTTATAAAGATATATTGTCGAAAAAAGTATCGAAACTAATGGAACAGTAAATAAAATTACATTCAAAATTGTCAGCAGTCCTTTAGCAGAATTATCTTCCAGACCAAAAGATCCCCACGAGAGTAAGGCTAAAATAAAAGTATAACTAAGTACGATTTTATTTTTAAGAATATCCAACAATACAATTTTAATGATCCTGTTCATGACTCTTTTGCTTTAAAATTTTAGATATGGCTTTTGAAATTTTGATTTCACCCGTTGATTCAAGCAGTTCGTTTATATTTCTATGAAAATGCACTTTACCTTCCTGCATAAAAATAATCTGGGTAATCATATCGTCAAGTTCGCTTAACAAATGAGAGGTAATCAAAATTAATTTTCCTTTTTCCTTTTCTTTAATAATTTTCTCCTTCAGGATTTCTGATGCCAGGGGATCCAATCCTGCAGTTGGCTCATCAAGTATAAGGACGGCAGGGTTAAAAAGAAAGGCTAATGTCGCACTTACCTTTTGGGTTGTTCCGCCGGAAAGCGTGCGCATTTGTTTATCATCCATCTTATCAAGTTTAAAAGCTTTAACTAAATCTTCATCCAGAATGTCTTTCGAATTCCTGATTTGCTTGATCATGGCAATAATTTGTCCAATAGTCATATGATCTGGATAGCGGCCTATCTGAGGCATATAGCCAATATTATTTCTATATTCAAACTTTCTAAGAATAGATTCTTTATTGAATAAAATATCACCGCTGTCTGGTAAAACCATTCCCAGGATGGATTTTATCAAGGTTGTTTTTCCACAACCATTTGGACCAATAAGTGCAATGCACTCACCTGCGTTAAATTTCAGGTTTACATTTTGCAATACCTGAAGCTTCCCAAATTTTTTGTTTATATTTTGTAAAGTAATCATAACACAAGAGATTTCATTTTAGGGGTTTGGTCGACAAAATTATCCGGGGTAATACTTGGCAGAATCTTTTCTGACTTATCAAGAAGCGTAATCATAAAGCTCCTGAATAATAACATTGCCGAAGGATTGTTTTCTGTAAGCACGGCAAAAAGGCTCAAAGGGTGAAAAGGTACATCTCCAATCCCGTCTTTATTAAGGTCATAACCTTCATATTTATCCCAATAATTATTATTGAAATGGTTGAGAACTAAACTGCCATTGGTGCTTATATCAAATGTATTGGCGATAAAATTATTAAAGGAAATTTCGTTTTCCATACAGCTTGCCTGAATTTTCATACCCCACCCGTTATCTCTAAAAATATTTTTTGAGAGGGCGACCCGGCTCGTTCCTTCCATATAAATTCCCGAAGTATTTCTGATGAATTTGTTTCCTATGATGTAACTATCAGAAATTTCTTTTAGTAATAAACCATAAGCGGCATCTCCCCAGTTTTCTGCAAAATAATTATTGAACATTTTTACATTTTTGGTAAACATGACTGCCACTCCTGCTCCATTATTTTTAAACACATTGGAGATGTACGAATCATCATTAGAAAACATAAAATGAAGTCCGTATCGAATATTACTCTTTGAGATGTTTCTCCAAATAATAGAATTAGACACAAATTCAAAGTAAATACCGTCCCGATGTCCTGAGACTTGGTTTCCGACAATTTGCAGGTTTTCACTTTTCCAGCAATGAATGCCATTCCCAATACGTTGCTCTTCTTTCTGATGGGCTTTTATTGTGTTATTTTTTATAATACAGCCAATTCCTTTTTGAACATAAATACCAAAAAAATTATTCTCCAGAATATTTTCTTTTATTGTAACCCCTGTTTTGTTATATATTTTAATACCGCAGGGATCATTCAGGGAGGCATACCCTGAGTTTATGACTTTAAAACCTGCAATGGTTACACTATCAGCTTTGATAGAAACCACTTCATATTTTTTTTGGCCATCGAGGATAGGAAAGCCAATTCCCTGCAGTATTATTTTTTTTTCCAGCACTATGTTTCCTTCCCTGTAAACACCATAGTGAACCAAGACCGTATCCCCGGGTCTGGCCAGTTGTATAGCTTTTTTTATGGTTTTTATGGCTCTATTTTTTCCTACTTCAATCTTTTGTGAATAAAGACAGGTTAAAAAAAATGAGAAGCAAAGGCAGAGAAGTATTTTCATGTTTAATTGATTGTAATTAGCATTTTCGTCCCAAACTTATTTTTCTAAAATTGACGCCCATTGTATCTCTGTTCCCTTTGATTCTGCTCCAAATGCTTTAGATTGGCTTTCTTTGGAGAATGCCGCTATGTTACCATGCATGGGGCTTTTTATTGTGCCGCCTGAAATAAAAAAAGCTTTTTCTGCCTGAATTAGTTCATTTTCCTTTGTATAATCATGTACATAGTAACTCTTAATCTTCATCTCTGGATGTTCTTTACAATAGTTGACCATACAGGCAATATCATCAAACTTATAAGCCCGGCCTTTTTGAGTAATAATTTCTGAGCCATATTTCCCGTCACTGATTCCCATTTTACAATAATCACAATTGTCTGCATTTATTTTGATAGGAATTGGTCTGTCTCCTGAACATGAAAAAAGAAAAGAAGTAATAACTAAAACGCTAAAAAATTTATTAAATCCTAAAGCTGATTTTCTCTCTCTAATTATAGCCAGAAAAAGCAAGACACCAACTGTAATGAGCATCCATCCACCTACATCAGGTATAGAATAAGCTCCGAAATTCAACAACTGTTTATAGCCCAGCAATGGAGGCTGGTATGCCATACCAGGAACCCGTATGGCAGCATTCGGGTCTAGATTATGACCGTAGTCGTAATTCCATCTGTAAAAATCAATAGCGGCTAGAACTCCAAAAAGCACAAAAGAAGAAAAGAATATATACAAGGAATTTCGCTTAGCATAAAAAGAGCAGCTTAAAGCAATGATGCCAAACAATCCTAAAATGTAAGGCAGGATTTTAAACTCGATAAAATCTTCGGTATGAAGTGTTTTCATACCTATATAATGATTCAATCCGTTGATAATATCTACATCTCCTGCAATTTTTGTGGCATGAAGTTTTAAAACCAAACCTTCAGGATATTGTGGAGCTGTCAGTTCAATTTTCCACATGGGAACAAAAATGGACCCTATTAACAGAAAGCCACACACAAAAAGTACTGCTCTTGAAAAAATTGAAAGTATTTTATTTTTCATGATGATTCAAATAAAAAGGGAACAAAGAAAACTTTGTCCCCTTCACTGGTTATTAGTTATTCCTTTGGTAAATTCGTACCCAAACTATACGTAATTGGCACATTACTTCCTGCAGGTGAAACTCTAACATAACCCTGCATTTCCTGATGAAGTGCACTGCAGAAATCCGTGCAATAAAATGGGAAAATTCCTTTTTTCTGAGGAACCCATTTTAGTGTAATCGTTTCTCCGGGCATGATCAGCAACTCAGCGGTATTTGCTCCTTTAATAGCAAATCCGTGAGGAACGTCCCAATCCTGTTCCAAATTGGTAACGTGGAAATAAACTTCATCCCCTACTCGTATACCTTCAATATTATCCGGAGCAAAATGCGAACGGATACAAGTCATATAAACATGTACTTTTTTCCCCTCTCGGACCACTTTGGTTTCTTTTTCACCTCTGGCAACGTAAGGATGCAGATTATCTGCCATTTTGTAATATTTCAATTGACCGTTATTGCGTATTTTATCAGCTGGAATACCTTGCGCATAATGAGGTTCTCCAATGGTTGGATAATCCAATAAAAGCTTCATTTTATCCCCGCTAATGTCAAATAATTGTGCACTTTGCGCTAATTCCGGGCCAGTTGGTAAAAAGCGGTCTTTAGTGATTTTATTATAAACCACCAGATATTTTCCAAATGGTTTCTCTGTATTGCCTCCCGGAATCATTAAATGCCCTGGAGAATAATAGGTGGCTTTTCTATCTAAAACTTTTAAATCTTTGATGCTCCATTTTACTACTTCAGAAGAAACAAACATTGTAGTATAGGCATTCCCTTTTCCGTCAAATTCGGTATGTAGCGGTCCTAAACCCGGTTTTTGAACTTCGCCATGAAGAGCGGCCTCATACTTAACCACAGGAATTCCTGCATAATTACCATCAAATTGTTTTTTGGCAATAGCATTTTTCAGTTTCGTAAAACTAAATACAGGAATAAGGGCTGCTAGTTTTCCACTTCCAACAATATATTCACCAGTTGGATCAATATCACACCCGTGTGGAGATTTAGGACAGGGAATCATATAACAGATATCTTTCAGTTCAGCAGCATCCAGAATCAATACTTCTTTCTTGATTTCAGATTTAGCCGTTTGGGTTTTCTCATCCCAGGTATTATGAACATAATTTGCCGGTACACGTTTTCCTTTTCCAGCTTTAATATACTCTTCAGCTTTTTTCCAATTGACGGCCATGATAAAATCCTTATCATTTTTAGAAGCGTTTACCTCAAGCAGGGTATTGGCCTGCTCAGTGTTGTAACAGGAGAAAAAGAACCAACCGTGAGATTCTTTTTTCCCCGGATGGCTAAGATCAAAATTAACACCCGGAGTTACGATCTGAAAAGCAAGATCCAACTCTCCTTCTTTACCCACTTTTACAAAACTCAGATGTCCTTTGAAGTTTTTCTTATAAGTATTAATTGGTACATCTCCATCATCATTATCTGCAGGAACGCTAAAACGGCTTGCCCCCACAATATACTCTGTGTTTTGCGTGATAAAAGGAGAAGAATGGTTTCCTCCACAATTTGGAAGCTCGATTATCTCAGCTGTTTTAAAAGTTTTCAGGTCAATACGTGCAATCCTTGGCGTATTATTTGCATTGGCAAAAAGCCAGCGCCCGTCAACTTCTCCATTAGTTTGAGATAAATCTAAATGATGCTGATCATCCCACGGGACATAACCATGCGAAGTATTCAACATGGCTTTAGTTTCTTCACTGTAACCATAGCCACTTTGTGGATCTTCGGAGAACACCGGCATAACCCTTAACAATCTACCGCTAGGAAGTCCATAAACACTTACCTGACCGCTGAAACCACCAGATACAAAATTGTAGAACTCATCATACTTACCTGGAGCAACGTAAACTTTTTGCGCAGCATCTCCATCGACAGTATCGCTGGAATCCTTGGGCTTGCAGGAAACAAAGAAGGCACAGCCAAACGCAATGGCAAAAATTGATTTTAATAATTTATTTTTCATAAGATTCTCATTTAGAATTTTAATTTTTTTTATTCTGGTTATTTCACACCGTCGTTCTGGCGCATGTATTCGAGTACACTTCTGGCTTCGTCATCGGTCAGACCTTGATTAGGCATACGAATCATACAGAGTTCTAATTGAGCCTGCAATTCGGGATCTTTGTCAATCATAGGATCAGGATTGGTAATAAAATTCATAATCCATTGAGGAGTTCTGCGTCCTGTAACGCCTTTCCATCCAGGCCCTACCAATTTTTCATCTGTAGTTTTGTGACAGGATGTACATTTTACTTCGGCTACTTTTAATCCTTTTTCAGCCATTGGCTTATCCAAGGAAGCGCCTAATTCAACTGTAGAAAATTTTCCAAGGCCTCTTTTAGGATCGTATGATTCGGCTTCGGCTGTATTTTCTGTAGCTGTAGGAGTTGAAAAATCCTGATCAGTATTCGATTTTTCTTTCCCACACGATACGAGCAAGAAAGAACCAAACATCGCTAATAAAAATAATCTGTTCATTACTAAGGTTTTTAATTTGTTAAACTTTGGATCAAAATTCCAAAACTTGTATTACATAAAGTATGACCATAATCATAACATGAAAAAAAAGATCATGATACCTTCGTACTTTCAAAATACAGGTAATGAAATTTTGTATTTACATATTCCTTTTTGCAGTATTGTTCAGACCGGTATTTCCAATCTTGGATTACGCACTGAATTACAATTATATTTCTGCAGAATTATGCGAAAACAGGAACACTCCTAAATTAGAGTGTAATGGCAAATGCCATTTGAAGAAAGAGTTGGCAAAAGCCTTAAAAAATGAAACACCTTCCTCGAACGAGAAAAAAGGTGAAATCACGGAAACTATTTTGCTATACTTTGAAAACATTCCCGTTTTTAATTTTCAAAATAACCAAAAAGTCATCTTAGAAATAAACTCAGGATATAAAAATCTTTACGTTTATCTGAACACTTATTTTGTATTCCATCCCCCCATTTTCAAGTATTAATTTTTCGATTATCTAATTACTTCTCCTTCGAATTTACATTCGACAGAAGCCTTATATTCATAATTTAAATTAAAATTCAAATGAAAATTTTAAAACACATAGCCATTTTAGTTCTGTCCATTTCTCTGTTCTCATGCTCCTCAGATGATAATTCCTCCACTCAGATTCCAATTGATGAAACCGCTGGCCTTCAAAAAATTCAGGAAATATCAAATGAAACTCATACTTTCGAACTCTATTCCCAAAGCGGCTCTTTAATTCAGGGTTACAATCATATTACACTTAGCATTAAAGACAAAAAAACGAATGCCTATATTAAAGATGCCAAAATAAGCTGGTTGCCAATTATGCATATGGCTATGATGGAGCATTCATGTCCAAAATCTGCTGTGACCAAAACCTCAGACAAACAAACTCTGTACGAAGGCGATATCATCTTTCAAATGGCTGAAAATGATACTGAATATTGGGATCTGACTCTTACTTATACTGTTAATACTATTTCGTATACTGTTACTGATATTATCAAAGTTCAGGCTTCGGCAAAACGAACTGTTAGCTCCTTTAACGGATCTGATGGCGTTCGTTACCTCATTGCCTCCATCGCACCTCAAAACCCAAAAGTAGCCACGAACGATATTAGCGTTGGGGTTTATAAAATGCAGGATATGATGACGTTTCCTGTCGTGAATAATCTCAAAATAAAAATGGATCCAAGAATGCCCAGCATGGGTAATCACGGTTCGCCTAATAATACCGATTTAACACAATCTACAACCGATGGCTTTTACAACGGAAAACTTTCTTTGACTATGACTGGCTATTGGAAAATTAATCTTCAACTTTTAAATGCTTCGAATGATGTACTTAAAGGAGAGCCTGTAACGACAGAAAATCCTGCAAGCAGTCTTTTCTTAGAAATCGAATTCTAAATATTGAATACTAACAAGAAAGAGATAGTGAGCATTTATCTCTTTCTTATAATTACTTTATAATGAAAAATATAACAGCGATCCTTTTAGTTATCTTTTCGACAGTGTGCTGGGCACAGGAAAAAAAGAATGATACTCTTGCAGCTGTAAATCTCAATGAAATTATAGTTATAGGAAAAAAAACACCTTTGAATCTTAAACAGCCCAAATCGTTAACCTCTGTAGAAGATTATCTAATGGGTTCTTCAAAAATGAATATGATTAAAAGAGGTGCATATGCATGGGAACCTACGATTAACAATATGTCGACCGAGCGTACTGTAATTACAATTGATGGTATGCGGATTTTTGGTGCCTGTACCGATAAAATGGATCCTGTGACTTCTTATGTCGAGATTTCAAATTTATCTGAGGCAACAGTTGCCTCAGGTCAGCAGGCCAGCTGTCATGGCGCTACGATTGGAGGTTCGATAGATCTAAAACGAAATCAATATAAACACAGAAAAAACGGCTGGAATGGCAGTTTATCTTCTGGTTATGAAAGCAATAACCAGCAAAAGATTATTGGTGCCGCTTTAGGTTATACTGACAGTACCTTTTTTGCGCATGTTGATTTTATGCATCGTGATGCCGAAAACTACAAAGCGGGAAACGAAAAAGAAATTAATTTTTCTCAATTTACCAAGTACAATATTTCGGCAAATGCTGGCTATTTTATCGATAAGAAGAATGTACTCGAAACTTCGATTATTTATGATAAAGCTGTGAATGTTGGCTATCCGGCGCTTCCAATGGATGTTTTATTGGCAGAAGCTAAAATCATTTCATTGAGTTACAAGTACATTCCAGATTCTGCTGTTATTTCTGGTTGGGAAACAAAAGGATATTTTAATACCATTACCCATAAAATGGATGATACTAAAAGACCAGCAATTCCTATTCATATGGATATGCCGGGCTGGTCTGACACCTATGGTTTTTATTCTAAAATAAAAGGAAAACACGAAAATCATGAATTTCTAGCCGATTTGAATTCTTTTTATAATAAGGCTGTAGCCGAGATGACAATGTATCCTGTTGATCCAACTGAAAATCTGATGTTTATGTACACCTGGCCTGATGTTCGAACGCTATATAACGGATTATCATTAGAAGATATTATTACAATCTCACCCGAAACCATTCTTAGAATCAGCATTAATCTAGGTTTTCATTCTAATACAGTAGCCAATGATTTTGGACTACAAAGCCTTCGTATTTTTTATCCTGAAATGGATGCCACAAAAAACCGATCCTTAAAAAGCCTCTCCGGAAATTATACCAAAAATACTGGTAAGTTTGAATTTGGATTTGGTTTGGCTTATGCCGAAAGAGCACCTTCTGTTTCTGAAGGCTATGGCTTTTATCTGTATAACAGCAATGATTTTTACGATTATATAGGAAATCCAAATTTAAAAAATGAAAAAGCAGTAGAAGGAAACTTTTTTTTTGGTTATAAAAATGGCAGGCTAACGTCTAAAATTACGGCTTCGTATTTCTATATCTCAGATTATATCATCGGAAAAATTGACCCAGGCACGCTGCCTATGACGATTGGAGCATCGGGTAT
This sequence comes from uncultured Flavobacterium sp., assembly GCF_946478785.1. Next base: position 53,846 of record NZ_CAMLDD010000018.1, on the reverse strand, counting down.
AAAAATCTACGACGATATTAATTATGCTATAATTTTTAATACTGATTTTAATCTTGAATACTCCTTTTTGCAAAACTGGAATTTAAAGACACAGATCGCCTACAGTCTGGGCAAAGATGATCAGGAAAATAACCTTCCTTTTATAAGTCCGCTCCGATATAATGCCGGAATAGAGTTTAAAAAAGAAAAAATCACTGCGGGAATATTTGCCTCTGGAAATCTAGCACAAAATAACTTCGCAAAAGTATACGGACAAACCAAAACACCCGATTACCTGATATTTAATATCAATGCAGGTTATAGCTTTGATTGTAATCAAAACAAAATAAAAGCGCAGGCAGGTATTGAAAATATTTTTGATAAATATTACGCTACTTTTTCAGACTGGAACAAAATACCACGAATGGGACGCAATGGTTTTATAAATTTTACTTATAGTTTTCACTAAGATTTGAAACAAAAATAAATCGCCTTTATGATTAGAATCATAAACCAAAAAAAACGATAGCCATACTTTTACAGTAATAAAATTTAATAACATTTAAATACCAAAAACAATGAAAAAGTCTTTCAAGATTACCCTCGTAGCAGCCTTTGCAATTTTCAGTTTATTCTCATGCGGAAAAAAAGATTCAAAAGACATAGAACCAGTTGCAACACCCACAACTGAGGAACCTTACGAAGAAAGTCCGATCGAAACCCCAGTCGCTACAAATGATCTTCAGATTGAGAGCAATGATCAAATGCAATATTCTGTAACTGAATTAAGAGCTCCCGCAGGAAAAATTACTCTTACACTAAAACATGTCGGCAAGATGGAAAAAATCGCAATGGGACATAATTTAGTTATTTTAAAACCTGGAACTGATATTTCTGATTTTACACTTAAAGCTGTAGATGCAAAAGATACAGATTACATACCTGCATCTGAAAAAGCAAAAGTAATTGCCCATACAAAAATAATTGGCGGCGGCGAAAGCGATGTTATCGAGTTTACAATAGACGAACCAGGAACTTACGATTTTATCTGCTCATTCCCTGGACATGTATCGATGATGAAAGGAAAATTAATTGTAGAATAAAGCATTTTTTTTAATATAAAAAGCTAAAATTATTATAATGAACAAGGAAAAAAAACTGTGGATAGGTTTTGCACTTGTGATGAGTATCTCTTTTTCTGTCTTAGGATATTACGGATATGAGATCTATCAGGAAGCACCTCCTATTCCAACCGAAATAGTTGGGCCAAACAACACCGTAATCTTTACCTCTGAGGAAATTAAGGATGGGCAGAATGTATGGCAAAGTATGGGTGGACAGGAAGTTGGTACTATTTGGGGACATGGTGCCTATGTAGCGCCAGACTGGACTGCAGACTGGCTGCATAGAGAAGCCATGTTTATTTTGGATAAATTATCCGAAAAGGAATATGCAAAAACTTTTGCAGAACTGACAGAAGAGCAGCAGGCCACAATGAAAATCAGGCTACAAAATGATGTTCGCAAAAACACCTACGACAGTAGTACTGGCATCATAACCATTTCTCAAAACAGGATTGAAGCCATAGCCTATTTGAGTAAGTATTATGAAGGGTTGTTTATGGATGATCCCAAATTTGAGACACTACGCCATAATTATGCGATTCCAAAAATGTCTATAAAAGATCCGGAAAGAATGCATAAAATGAACGCTTTTTTCTTTTGGGCAACCTGGGCAACTGTAACAGAAAGACCAAATCAGAAAATTTCATACACACACAACTGGCCATCTGATGAATTAGTTGGAAATGTGGCTACCAAAGATCTTCTTGTATGGTCAGGAGTTAGTATCATACTGCTGTTATTTTGCATCGGTGTTCTAATTTTTTATCATGTGCGATCAGGCGAAGATGAGCATTTCGAAATACCAGTTCAGGATCCACTATTAAAACAAGGAATGACACCTTCGATGTTTCGAATAAAAAAATATCTTTGGGTCGTAAGTCTTTTAATTGTATTGCAAGTTGTAATGGGGGTCATTACTGCACACTACGGCGTAGAAGGAAACGGATTCTTTGGTATTCCTCTGGATCAGATTCTGCCTTACGCAGTAACAAGAACCTGGCATACTCAACTGGCTATATTCTGGATAGCAACCGCTTGGCTTGCAACTGGATTATACATTGCACCGGCTGTTGCAGGGAAAGACCCAAAATTTCAAACATTTGGTGTTGATTTTTTATTCTATGCTTTAATTCTAATTGTATTAGGCTCAATGGCCGGACAATGGTTTGGGGTAATGCAGAAACTTAATTTGGTAGAAAACTTCTGGTTTGGTCATCAAGGTTACGAATATGTAGATTTAGGTCGATTCTGGCAAATATTCCTTCTTGTAGGATTGTTTCTTTGGCTGGCATTAATGGTTCGTCCTTTACTTCCGGTACTGAAGAAAAAAACAGGCGAAAGAAATCTTATCATAATGTTCCTAATCTCATGTACCGCTATTGCTACTTTCTATGCAGCTGGCCTAATGTGGGGAAGACAGACCAATCTGGCAATTGCTGAATATTGGAGATGGTGGGTTGTGCATCTATGGGTAGAAGGCTTTTTTGAAGTGTTTGCTACTGTAGTAATTGCTTTCTTATTTGTTCGTTTAGGTCTGTTAAAAACAAAAACAGCAACGCTGAATGTTATTTTCTCTACTATCATTTTTATGTCTGGAGGAATTTTAGGAACATTTCATCATCTTTATTTCTCAGGAACGCCAACTGCTGTGATGGCTCTTGGGGCAACCTTTAGCGCTTTGGAGATTGTGCCTCTGGTTTTAATTGGGTATGAAGCCTACCATAACTACAAACTTTCAAAATCAACACAATGGATCAAGGATTATAAATGGCCTATCTATTTTATGATTGCTGTTGCTTTCTGGAATTTCTTAGGAGCCGGAGTATTTGGTTTTATCATTAATCCGCCTATTGCTTTATATTACGTTCAGGGCTTAAACACAACGCCTTTGCATGGACATACTGCCTTATTTGGAGTCTATGGAATGCTCGGAATTGGTTTGATGCTATTTGTGCTCCGCAGTTTGTACAGACATGAGATATGGAATGAAAAAGCAATGAAATTCATATTCTGGTCTACCAATATTGGATTGCTGGCTATGGCTTTATTGAGTCTTCTTCCTGTTGGAATTTGGCAAGCTATAGAAAGTATCGAGCACGGAATGTGGTATGCACGTTCGGCCGAACTAATGCAGCAGCCAGCGATGGTAACCTTGAAATGGCTTAGGGCTATCGGCGATACTATTTTCGGATTTGGAGTATTGGCATTGTGCTGGTTTGTCTTTGACCTTACCCTTAGAAAAAAAAGTTAGTAAACTAAAATAGAAACATCTGGGAGAATATACTCCCAGATGTTCTTTCAATCAAAGCCTTGAGCAACTTGTTTTGTACTTAAAATAAAAAATGATCTTTGGCGAACATTTAAGGAGTGATGTTCAAAAAAAACTCGGTATTATTAGTGCTTTAGATGTTTGAAAATTCAAAAAATACCGAACCTCTAAAAATGTTGCACATCAAGAATATGAATTCATATTTTAAAGGTAGCTTGATATTGGTTGACATAAGTCATTATTTAATTTATTAAAACGGGCCCCTACTACCGTTTTCATTGTGGCTACAGAAGTCGGAATCGTGTGCGAGTCTTTAAAAGCAGTATTTTATAAAAAGCTGATTCCGACTCCTTCCACACAAGACTAATTGGTAAACAAATCTTTATTAAGATAAATACACCTAAAACAGCTTATCTACATCACAAAACAAATGTTGCGGATTAAAATAAATGTAATAAGAGAAGCGTGAAACGCACAAACCCATAAAAATCTTAAACTTTCTTAAACCTAAAAATATGCCTAAGACTGACATTCTAATAGTAGGTTCTGGTATTTCAGGACTATTTTTTGCCATTAAAACGGCAAGAAAACGCCCCGATTTATCTATTTGTATCATGACAAAAGAAAAGGCTAACAACACCAATACGCAACTTGCGCAAGGAGGAATAGCTGTAGTCACCAATCAATTGAAAGATAGTTTTGAACAGCATATAAAAGATACGCTGAAATCTGGCGCTGGACTTTGTGATGAAGAAATTGTTAAAATGGTTATTCAACAAGCTCCCGAAAGATTAGAAGAACTAATAGAACTTGGTGCCATATTTGATAAAAATAAGGAAGGCCAATGGGATTTAGGACTAGAAGGTGGCCATTCACAACATCGAATTCTACATCATAAAGACAGTTCAGGATTAGAAATTGAAAAAAAGCTCCTTTCAATTATCACTCAAACAGCAAATATTGAACTTTTAGAAAATCATCAGGTCATAGAATTAAATACTGAAACAAAGCGCAATGAAGTGAATTGCACCGGTGCTTTTTTTTATGATAAGAACAATAACGCAATAAAATATATACGTACCAGAGCTATTGTGCTTAGCACAGGTGGCTGCGGACAACTCTTTGAAAACACAACCAATCCTGCAATTGCTACTGGTGACGGAATTGCAATGGCGGCTCGTGCAGGAGTCGAAATCAAAGATATGCAATACATGCAATTTCACCCTACAGCATTAGCTTCCGGGAATAAAAATCCGCTATTCTTAATTTCAGAAGCTGTAAGAGGTTTTGGAGCCTATATTATAAACGACGAACACAAAAGATTTCTTTTTAAATACGATTTAAGAGGTGAACTAGCTACCCGAGATATTGTTTCCCGTGCTATTAGTATCGAAATGCTCGAAACTCAAAAAAAACATGTATATCTGGATTGTAGACATTTAGATCAAGATGATTTTTTTAAACATTTTCCTTCTATTTCCGCCCATTGCAATGCAATAGGTTTATATCCGGAAAAAGATCTGGTTCCAATTGTTCCTGCGGCTCATTACCAATGTGGTGGTATTAAAGTAGACCGCAACGGTGTTACGACAATCAAAAATTTATATGCCATTGGTGAATGTGCCCGGACAGGATTACATGGGAAAAATAGATTGGCATCTAATTCACTTCTTGAAGCTTTGGTTTTTGCTCATCAGGCATCCAACAACATTGATAAAACTATTGCCGCATTTATTTTTTCTTCCAAAATCCTTCTTCCCAAATTTTCAACCGTAAATATTAAAAATAACTACGAACCGTACCAAATTTTAAAAAAAGAACTACAGAAACTTATAACTTCATTTTATGCCAGCGATGAACACGACACGCATTTAGCAATGCTAAAAATAAAAATGCTAAAAAATGAAGCAGAAAATCTTATAGATAAAAATGAAATTACAATTCCATTTATTGATTTCTCAAATATGCTAACGACGGCCTTAATTATTATTAAACAATGCCAACCTGAAAAAGAACATTCATACTAATTAATAACCTTAAGTCTTTATAACTTCCTATGAAAACAACAAACAAAACCACAATTGGCGAAATCGCAGCTGATGATTTTAGGACGGCAGCAATTTTTTCAAAATATAGCATTGATTTTTGTTATAAAGGTCATCGTACCTTAAAAGAAGCCTGCAAAAAACGAGGCATTGAGGAGTCTCTTTTAATTGAGGAGCTTGATCGTGCAACAAATAATTCGGCCAACCAATCTTTTAATTATAAATCATGGTCATCGGATCTGTTGGCAGACTATATAGAAAAAACACATCATCGATATGTGGCTGAAAAAACACCCGTGTTGCTTAAATTATTAAATGAATTATGTACTCTTCATGGTGAAACATATCCTGACCTCTTTGAAATTAATACTTTATTTACTGAATCTGCCTTAGATCTCTCTGCTAATATGAGAAAAAAAGAACAGATCCTTTTTCCTTTTATAAAAAAAATAAATGAGGCGCATGCGAAAGGATTATTTTTAGAGATAGCACACTTTGGAACTCTTGAAAATCAAATACTTTTAATTAAAGAAGAACATGATACAGTAGGACAACGCTTTAAAAAAATTGCTGCATTAACCAAAAATTATACCGCTCCAGCAGATACCTGCAATACTTATAAAGTAACTTTTGCAATGCTTAAAGAATTTGAACGTGACCTGCACAAGCATATTCATCTTGAGAATAATATTTTATTTCCAAAATCCGTAGCACTTGAAAAAGCTTAGATAAAGTTCTTTAAATTATTAGTTTTATCACACAATCGTTGCACATACTATTCTGAAAAATAATATTCCTTCTAAATCAATTACTAAATCTTAAGGTTAGAATTCGCAGCTCTCCTATTAAAGATTAGATACGAATTCCATCAATCCCCAACGGGACATCCAAACCAAATTCATAAAGCCAATGAAAGACAGCCTCTACTTCCAGTAAGCCAATCTCTTCAAATCCTCCATAAAATGGTGCGTGATTTGTCCTTTTGGGGTCACAAAAGCCAAATGGCACCAATTGTCTTCAATTGGCGCCATTTTTTTATTTATATCTTTAAATTTTCTTATTATTCTAAGAGGGATCACGGAAAATCGGATCAATACGAAAATCTGTGGAGTATTAAAATTTAAGCATAAATATTAGTTTTAGCCTGAAAAGGAAAAATACTACATTCCTTACACCTATTTTTTATTTGATAAATTTATTTTCGCTTTTGATTACATTAAGCTTCTACTTGTATCCAACCGTCTATTTTTCAGAATATTTGTTATTAATTTTCGCTTTGGATCAGATAAAAACTAAGACAATAAATAAAGTATTATCTCAATTTCTGAACGTATTTAATTTGCGACAAAATAATTGGCATACATGCTCTATTCTTTTAATAATTTTGAATTCTTTTTTGGTACAGTAGTCGTGTCGGTGTTTGTCACCGTGGAGTCAAGACTTTTTCCGTCACTGCCAACTCCCGTACTTATATTATTTTTGCATGCAAATAGTAATTGAGTAAAAAACAGGAATACTATAAATTTTGAATTTAAGTCAGCTTTCATAATTTAAATTATTTTAGATAATTTGAACATTCTCCGTTTAAATGATAAATTTACTTAAAGTTAGTGAAATATTTGGTTCTTGACAGCGAATCCTGACTCTATAACTTTTAACTTCTACCTGCCTGATTACCTGATAGCTATTTTATAAATGCAAATGATTATTCTGTAAAAAAGTATAATTATCCTTTTTTTACATTTGACAAAGAACAGACAAACACGGCAATACCGGCAAACATGCTCCGGGACAATCTTTAGAAGAAGATAGTAAAAATTCAATTTAAAATTATAAAATGACAAATTCAGATACACTGGAAAATAACGGTCAGGATGACCAGAATTTTCAAAACGAACATACTGGTAATCAGGGGCAGCAAAAAACTTCCTCCCCTGCAGCGCACCGCTTTACAGAGAATGCCCCGCCCGATTACTCAGTCGATGTGAGTGCCCAGCAGACCAACCCCGAATCCGGTGAAAATCCTGAGGGCCACACCGGGGAGGACGGCAAGATTCCAGATTTAGACTCAAAAAGTAGCGATCCAGAGAGCAACCGGTATAATTCAGAGAATCTTGATAGTGAATCCGGCAGTGGCTCGAAAGATATAACCCAGAAGGACATTGAAGAGGATCTTATACATAATGATTCCTCTGAAGGGTTTGAAACTGATATGGATGTCCACAAGAACAATGAGGCTGAGAGTGACCGCTTTGAAACCATTGAACCCGATCAGGACAATCCCGTTCAAAGGGAATTCGAAATTGGGCACCTTGGCAATGAGGAGCTTAAAGAAGATGAACTCACAAGGGATGAAACCGGCCATGGTACATCCCGCAATATTAAACCTTCCCAGCGAAAATTTTAATGTATTGAGATTGAATGCCACTTTCCACGGCAATGCGCCGCAGGTAATCACGTATTACATGGAGGAAGAATCAATCGGATCTGAAATCATGGAGCGCACCGACCTTGGTGTCAACCAGCATTATGACGATGCAGACAGAAGAACTCTGGGGATGTTTCTGAAGCCGATGAAGATGACGAGGATCAAGGATTTTATCTTACCTCAGATTACTAAAATAGAAAGTCTCCGTAATGACTGCATCTCGGAGGCTTTTTTGATATTATTTTTTATGAAACAGCTTGACTCTATCATTAAAAATTTATTCACAGTTTTAAATTCTTTCTTTTTACCCTATTGCTCTGTTGTAATTTTTACAAAATACCAAATAAATCTGACACCCAGAAAAAATATTGCTGTAGAAGTTTTATACTTCCAGTGAAATTAATTGATCCTGAATGGAACGTACTATTTTATTCAATAGCTAAATCTATAATACTTTGAGCTATATATTAAAAATGATACATAAATACCCCATATTGAATACATTTCCAGCCACTTTAATTTTTCTTAATTGATACTTTTGCCACCGCTGTATTCGCTTTTTAATGAAACTGATTATGCCAGATTGAGATTATGCTGTTAATCAGTAAATAGCTCAGCTTTTAAAAGTTACAATATTTTAGTAAAAAAAATCAAAGCATTCTTATTTATTAGTTTAGTTATCCATTATTTTTACTTCTCGATATATTCATAAATTTTGATATAATGAAATTAGCACTCTTTTTTAATCTTGTAAAACTATTAAGTACTATTAGCTTTCATTCCATATTAACTATAAAAAACAACTCCAAGAGTAATTTTGCAGCAGTTTTTATAGATTGGACAATTAGTTTTATCCTTCATTAAGAAATTGACATTTATATTTTTTTTCAAACTATTCACTTTCAACCAATTAAAACAAATAAAGCTAATCTTAAAAATTATAGACCTTTAAAAAACAATCTTGTAAGTCACAAAGTAGATTTAAATTAACTAATAATTATCATGAAATAATCGCAAAAGAAATTGGCCTACTACCAACGAACATATCGAATTAAATATGAACAATAAAATTTATTTATGAAAAGAAAAAATAAAATATGTTTATGCCTAATCACTGGATTAGTATTAGCATCTTGTGCTACTAAACATTACAAAAAGACGGATAATGGCATAATTGTAACAATAAATCCTGCTAAAGAGCATCAATTAAGCAAAATACGTTTAGAGGTTTTAGGAAATGATTTGGTTCATGTGTCAGCAATACCAGAAAATGAATTCCCAAAAGATTCCAGTTTGATTATTGTGCCTCATAAGGACAATGTTTCTTTTAAAGTTTCTAATGAAAAAGATTCTATTAAATTAGCTACAGAAACTTTAAATGTAATGATTTCCACAAAAGATGGCGGCGTTAAGTTTAAAGATAAAAATGGAAAACTTATTTTGTCCGAAATTGCTGGCGGTGGTACAACATTCAGTCCTGTAGAAGTTGAAGGAACAAAAGGGTATACAGTTCGCCAAATTTTTGAATCGCCAAAAGACGAAGCTTTTTATGGCTTGGGACAGCACCAATCAGACGAGTTTAATTACAAAAATAAAAGCGAAGAATTATTTCAATACAACACTAAAGTTTCAGTACCATTTATTATTTCCAATAAAAACTATGGCCTTTTATGGGATAGTTATTCATTAAGCCGTTTTGGGGACAGTCGTCCTTATGAACAATTAAATGCTGTTTTTAAATTATATGATAAAAATGGTGAAGCTAATAGCTTAACAGGTACTTATAACACGCCGGATAATGGTAAAATAAATCTGGTTCGAAAAGAAGCATCTATTTTCTTTGAAGATATTAAAAGTTTTAAAAACTTACCGGAAAATTTTCCTTTAAAAAATGCAGAAGTTACTTATGAAGGTGATATTGAAGCACCACAAAATGGAGAATACAAATTTACTTTGTATTACTCAGGTTATGTCAAAGTGTATTTGAACAATCAATTAGTAGTCCCAGAGCGTTGGAGGACCGCCTGGAATCCTAATAGTTATAAGTTTTCAATGAATTTAGAAGCCGGAAAACGAGTTCCTTTACGAATAGAATGGAAACCAAATGGAGTTACATCTTACTGTGGATTAAGAGTAAGAACACCTCAGCTAACTGAAGAAAAAAGTAATCAGGTATGGTGGAGCGAAATGAATAAAAAAATAGATTATTATTTTGTTCATGGCAACTCTATGGATCAAATAGTTAAGGGATACCGTACTTTGACCGGAAAAGCTCAAATTATGCCAAAATGGGCAATGGGTTATTGGCAAAGTCGTGAGAGATATAAAACTCAAGACGAAATTCTAAGCAATTTAAAAGAATTCAGAGAACGTAAAATCCCTATTGATAATATTGTACTGGATTGGAATTACTGGGAAGAAGATTCTTGGGGAAGTCATAAATTTGACCCAAAACGTTTTCCTGATCCAAAAGGGATGGTAGATTCTATCCACGCGATGAATGGTAAAATGATGATTTCGGTATGGCCTAAATTTTATAAAACAACAGAACATTTTAAAGAATTTGACCAAAAAGGATGGATGTACCAGCAAGCCATAAAAGATAATGTTCGTGACTGGGTTGGCCCAGGTTATGTAGGTTCTTTCTATGATGCCTATTCAGGCGGTGCGAGAAAACTATTTTGGAAACAAATTTATGAAAATTTATATCCGACAGGAGTTGATGCATGGTGGATGGACGCCAGTGAACCAAATGTACTGGATTGTACAGACATGGATTACCGTAAAGCATTGCAGGGACCAACCGCTTTAGGACCGGCGACAGAATATTTCAATACTTATGCTTTAATGAATGCTGAAGCCATTTATGACGGACAACGCAGTGTAGAACCAAATAAGCGGGTGTTTTTATTGACCAGATCAGGTTTTGCAGGTTTACAACGTTATTCAACAGCAACATGGAGTGGTGATATTGCAACACGCTGGGAAGATTTAAAAGCACAAATTTCGGCAGGTTTAAACTTTGCAATTAGTGGTATTCCGTATTGGACTATGGATATCGGGGGATTTTGTGTCGAAGATCGTTATGTAGCTGCTCAAAATGAATATGATAAAAACGGAATAGAAAATTCAGATAACAAGGAATGGAGAGAATTGAATACACGCTGGCATCAATTTGGTGTATTTGCACCATTATACAGATCGCACGGACAATTTCCTTATCGTGAGCCTTGGAATATAGCCCCGAAAGAGCATCCGGCTTATGAATCTATTTTGTTCTATGACAATTTACGTTATAGATTGATGCCATATATCTACACCATGGCAGGTATGACTCATTTTGACGATTATACTATTATGCGCCCTTTAATCATGGATTTTTCTAATGATAAAAAAGTGGTCAATAGTAGTGATCAATTTATGTTTGGCCCAAATTTTATGGTTTGCCCTGTTTATAATTATGGCATTCGTAAAAGAGATGTATATTTTCCTGCCGGAAATAATTGGTATGATTTTAATTCAGGAGATTATATTAAGGGAGGTCAAACTTTATCGGTAGATGCACCATACGGCCGCATTCCACTATTTATTCCTGAAGGAGCCATTATCCCTGTTGGGCCTGAAATACAATATACTGATGAAAAACCGGCCGATACTATTCTTCTGTATGTATATAAAGGCAAGAACGGAAGTTTTAATTTATATGAGGACGAAGGTGTGAATTATAATTATGAAAAAGGGTTACATTGCAGCATTCCAATCAGTTATAATGAAACAAATAGTGTCCTCACTATTGGCGAGCGTAAAGGGGAATTTGAAGGAATGTTAAAAAATCGAAAATTTGTTATTATAACTATAAGTAAAGAAAACCGTAAGGCTTTTGCATATGATGCTCAGGGGCAAGTTGTGAATTATGATGGGCATCTACAAACCATTACATTAAAATAATAATAAAGCAAAATAATCGAAATGAAAAATAATTTAAACGAGAAAGAGTTTTTAGAATAAAATAAAGTAAGTATCTCTAATTAAAATTAATCATTCTGAAGTAAGTAGTATTTCAGAATGGTTTCAATAAAGAACACATGACAAAAATTTATATATCGCTTTGTTTGTATCCTTAGCAATAATTATTAACGTTTAGCATTCTATCTGTTCTTTTCGAGAAAATTTAATGTCTATGGGGGGCTATTATTATCCAGAGCATTGGAATAAAAAAGACTGGAAACGGGATATCATAAATATTTCAGAAATTGGTTTTGAATTTAAAATTAGGTGAACGATATGGTAAAAATCCTAACGTGATTGTCTGGCATTAGATAATGAACCCGAAGCAAAGGAAAGATTATAGCCCTTCTTCTCAAGGAACCTTTAAAATAATAAGAAAATAAATATAAAAAACAAGTGCACGTAATAGTGCGTGGGGAGTCCAATTTTTTGAGTCAAACTTATTGCGATTTCAGACAAATTAGATTCACAATGCAAATTATGTAAGATGGTGGGATTTAATCCGCATGCTTTATTAGATATTTAAACGGGATACTGCCGATATACAAGCAGAATTTTTAGATTATCGGCAAGTATTCTTAGACCTTTAATTTCTATAAATCAATTTAATCTTATCCCAAAGGGGAAAGGATTACAAACAAACTATTAACGATATATAATTATTGTGCGATGCTTGCAAACCGAATGCAAAAGTTCAAAAAAATCAAAGCGCGTAAAACTCAATACTATCCTGTTCCTCTAAAATAAAATTTGATCTAATAAAGTAGCGGTCAGTTGCTAAAATATTATTTTGTGAAATACTCATCGTAGTAATAACCTGCTTCACAGTTATCTTATAATTTACAACAAATTTAAAGCCTCTGCTGTTCTTACTGCCTCAATAGAATTATTTACATTTAGTTTTTCCAGAATATTTTGTCGGTGCCTGTTTACAGTATTAATGCTGATGTTTAGGTTATCTGCAATTTGTTTACTGATAATACCTTTACCAATTAATACTAAAACTTCTTTTTCGCGGGAAGTCAAAAGATCAACACAATTTTCATAAGTGTCAATATGAAGAATCTCTCCTGTTTTAGTATTGATAATTTTTCCTTCTATACCATTCAACCCGGTTCCTTTTTCGAATAAATAATTATATAGGCAAACAGCAAGCCACAATCCTCCTTCTAAACTGTTCTTCATATAAAAACTGCGATGGAGAATATATTGGTACTCCTTATTTTTATTCAAGCTTCTGATTCTGCATTTTGTAGCATAATTTAATCTTTCCTCAGAAGGTATTGCCTTTAAAAAATTAAAAAACTCCAGTTCTAAAAGGTGTCTTTGAAAAAGATCATCGGGATGGATGCGCTTATAAATATCCTCTTCCCAAATAGAATTAATTGTTGTAAATCCAGAAGTATGAATGTTAAAAAAACTACCGAAATCACCAGCAAAAACATAGCTCTTGTTACTCGCTAAATCTGACAATACAGCTACCGAATTGTCAAGTTTTACGTAGGCCTCCATCATTATTATAGCCTCATTTAACGCTTCATTACGCTTTTCGGGGCTATCAATGGATTCAAAAGAAAATTTATCTTCTAAGTTTGAGATTGGATTCATAACAATGATTCATTAATTACACTGCTAAGTTATACCAAAGGTGATTAGAATGAGTTTAAAAATGGTTATATATAACTATTGTTGTAAAGCACTTAAATTACATTCTTTGTAAATCATTAATAAAATTCAAATTTAAGAAATCATGAAGAGAATTCACTTAGTTTTAATATGTATATGCATTATGGCTGTAAAAGGAAATGCTCAAAAATTAACTGCAATGAACTGGCTTAATGAACCAGCTGATTGGGAAATAAAAGATAACAAACTCACTATGCAGGTTACACCTCAATCTGATTATTGGAACAAAAGCCACTACGGATTTACAGTTTACGATGGGCCTTTTCTATATACCCAGAGAAGTGGCGAATTTGAAGTTGTTGTAAAAATGAGCGGTGTTTACAAGACCCGATTTGATCAGGTTTGCCTTATGCTGCGAATAGATGAAAACAATTACGTAAAAACGGGTGTAGAATATGTAGATGGAGTTTATAATATTAGTACTGTTCATACTATAGATAAAAGTTCCTGGAGTGTTATAGGCTTAAAAGAAAAACCTAAAAATGTATGGATGAAGGCTGTACGCAGACTAGATGCCCTGGAGATTTTTTACTCTATTGATGGGGTTAATTATACGATGACTAATACCGTTTATTTTCCTGAATTTAAAACGGTTCAGGTAGGGATGATGTCTGCAAGTCCTGATGGAAAAGGCTTTACAGCTACTTTCGAGGATTTCAAAATTACACACCTTCCAGATCAAAGACGTTTAGAGTGGTTAAAAAATAATCAATAGTTATTTACAGAATCAATTACAACTTGCAACTGCTGGACCCGATAAGTTCAGTAGTTTTTTTATACAAAATCAAAATATAGAGTAATCTTCAATAAAATCTTCGTAAATATGTATCACACGTTCCCTCTTTTTTGTATAAGCAGCAATAACAGCTCACGCTCTAACTTTGCCTCATTATTAATGATATAAAAAATAAAAATGAGCAAAACAATTTTAATCACAGGCGCATCATCAAATATTTTAAAATCATACAATCTCAATTTTTAAATAAAAACTGAAGTTGGAGATTTATCCAAAAAAATTAGATAATCTAAACAGGAAGAAACCTGTTTTTTTGAATCATTTGAATTGACAATTTTTGCATTGAAACCTGTATTATTTCATATTATTCACGGCATTTTCAAGTTGAATCCGCGACATATCAAAAACCCTGCTGTTGGCGGTATTCCATGCTACAGATAATTCGGTGCAAGCCAAAACAACAGCATAACTAGCAGTATATTTTTCGATGATAGCAATATACTCCTTTAGCAGTTCTTCGGTTTCTGTTTCCCAATAGATATTTTTACGAACAGCTTCTATTATACTTCTTTCGGTTTGAGAAGGAAGGACTATTGTAATTAAACTTTCACTAAATATAGCTTTTAAATAATCAGATTCCATCATATAGAGCGATCCAAATAAAACGATTTCACGAATTCCATGTTCCTTTAATCTCGCAATAGTAAGATGCACAGGATGAATAATAATTGAAAGAACACTTAATTTATCGACAGTTTGATGAAGCGTAATATTTGGGATTAAAATTGCATCTACCTTTAATTTCTGCAATTCTATTAAATATTCTTCTACCAGGCATTCAAGTTTTTCTGATGTTTCAGGAAGAAGATTATTTAACCTATCAAAATCAGTGTTCCATAATTTAAAAGGACACGTACTGTAACCTGCTTTTTTTTGGTGGTACAGACGGTTCAGCTCTTTTATATAAAAAATTGTAGAGCGGCTTCCTAGTCCCAATATGCCGAGTGATTTTATTTTCATTTATATATGTTCTAAGACATAATTGGCAAAATACTTTTTACTATCGGTAATTCTGTCTCTAATAACAAATGCTGTTTTTTTCAGAATTTTATCTAAAATTTCATCATTATATTTTCGGGAAATCTCGGTCAAAATTTTCTCTCCTTTCGCGAAGTGAAATGTCTTGTTTAGTTTTTTTATTACAATATTTTGTTCTTTTGTGCTAACTAAAAAACTCGTTGCAATACCTTGTTTTTCATCATACTCTGGCTGGTGTTTAAAATTTTGAATATCAAAATCGGCATCGAGTTCCCGATTGATACGTTCGAGTAAATTAAGGTTAAAAGCAGCAGTAACACCTTGGCTGTCATTGTAAGCAGGTAAAACAACAGAAGATGGTTTTATTAAATCTACGCCTAAAAAAAACTTATCACCCAAACTTAAATTTTCGCTTAAATTTAAAATAAATTCTTTCGCTACAGCATCAGGCATATTGCCAATATTTGATCCCAAGAACAAGATAACTTTTGGATGCTGATTTTCCTTTAAGGATTCTAAAACTTCAAAATAATCACCCTGCTTTGTGTGTACAGAAATATGTGGCATTTCCTTATTTAAATCTGATTCCAGATTGTCTAAAGCATTTTGGGAGATATCAACTGGCATGTATGAAAACTTATAATTTTTCCCAGATAATTCTTTTAAAAGTTCTTTGGTTTTCATACCATCACCAGCACCAAGCTCAATTAGTTCAAAATAAGTATCCGGATTTAATTGCAATGCCTCAATTATCGAAGCACTTTTGCTTTTAAATATTTCGTATTCTGAGCGGGTTACGTAATACTCAGGCAGATGCATAATTTCAACAAAGAGCGCATCTCCTTTTTTATCATAAAAAAACTTTGACGGTAAAGATTTCAAAACCTTGCTTAATCCATCATTTACTTCTTTTTTGAATTGTTCTATTACACTATTTTGAGATTTTTTTTTATTTAAAACTACTATATCTTTCATAATAAAGCTGCTATTTTTTTAAGTTAACTAAAAATACAAAAAGTAATATGGTGTTGTGTTACACTATTTTCGAATAATATTCTTTTTAAAGAACATGATTATACAATACAAATACAAAAAACTAAAAGGCAGCGCCATAATAATCAACAAATTACTAATTCCATTTAGCAAATCATTAGTACCAAGACTTGTAAGTCCCAGGGCCGTAGCAGTAATTATTATGCCCCAAATTATTTTATGATTTTTGGAAGGATTTCCATTACCGTTATCGCTAAACATTCCCAACACAAAAATGGCAGAATCCACAGAATTAATAATAGAAATGGCTACAAGCAGGCCAGCAATAAGAAAGGTAATTTCATGGAGTGGAAAATGGGTCAGGAAAATGAATAAAGAGGTAAATAAATTATCAAATTCTTTGCTGTTGCCGCCGTCAATAATTTCAAAAGCAGAAGTGGAAAATATCGAAAACCATATCGTTGTGGCTAAGGTTGGTAGTAAAATCGTAGCAGTCAAAAATTCTTTAATGGTTCTTCCTTTGGAAATCCTTGCAATGAAAATTCCGGTAAAAGGAACCCATGCCAGCCAGAAAGCCCAATAAAAGACGGTCCAATCCTCCGTGAAGTTTCCCTTGGCAGAAAAAGTTCCTGTGGCAAGGCTCATCTCAAAAAAATGAATTACATATTGATAAAAAGAAGTAAAAGTCTGCGTGATTAAAACGTCGAATTTTAGAAAAAAACCTACGAAAAGCATTAAAATTATTGAAAAAACAAAGTCAAAATCAGCTAAAAATTTAATCATTTTTGTGATTCCAGTCGATGCTGAATACGTAGCAAAAAATCCCATTGCAAATACGCTACTTAATAAAAACCAGGTATCAAGTTCTACATTAAAAGTATAGTTGAGTCCGCCAACCAGTTGAGCGGTTCCCAATCCTAACGAAGCAATGACCCCAGTTATAGTAATCAGCACGATAAAAAGAGTGGCACCAAATTTCAGATGATTATTTTTGAGATTAGGAACTATGGCGTGCAATACATTAGGTGCTTTCTCAATATATAGATTATATGCCACTAACAATCCAAACAAACTATACATGGCCCATGGTGTGAAACCCCAATGAAAGAAGGTATACTGAAGCGCTGTTTCTTTAGGATTTGCGGTAATAATGGGGCTGTTGTTAAAATAATAAACCGGTTCCTGTACCGCTCTGAGTAACAAACCAGAACCCATTCCTGTACTGTATAATAAAGCAATCCAGCTGAAATAAGAATAATCGGGCTGTTGTGATCCTAATCTTTTATTTCGGACAGGAAAAAAAAGGATTACCAGGGAAGCAAGGACTATAATAAGTCCCAGCACTAAATAATAAGAACTAAAAACCGAAAGCAATTGTTTGTTTATTTCATTTAGAACAGCCAGTAAAGCTGTTGGTGCGAGTATTCCGGATATAAAAAAGACCGCACCAAAAAACATCCCATATAAGAGTATATTATTTGCTCGAAAATGACGGAATATTTTTGAAATCAAAATATTTGTTATTTAGCAATGGTTTTTAAATCCTGTAACATCGTTGGGATAAGCTCGCTTACAGTAGGATGAATATGTATCGAATCCCGTAAAACGGTATAAGGCTTTTTAGCATACATTAAGTTGGTGATACCGTTGATAATTTCATCTCCGCCAACGCCCAAAATACAAGCTCCCAAAAACAGATTCGTTTTAGCATCAATCACAGCTTCCATAAAGCCTTCGGTTTCGGCTTTTTCCTTCGCACGATTTACTTTTGTCATTGGGCGATACCCTACCAATATGTCGTATCCTTTTTCCAGTGCTTCTTTTTTGGTCATTCCAATCCTGGCCAGCGGAGGATCTATAAACAATCCATAAGTTGTAATTCTATCGCTGATTTTTCTCTTTTTATCCTTAAATAGGAAACTTTCTACAATTTGAAAATCATGATACGAAGTATGTGTAAAAGCGCCCTTGCCATTACAGTCGCCAATTGCAAAAACACCATCAACATTGGTCTGACAATAATTATTGACCTTTATATAATTTTTTTTATCCAATTTGATAGCTGTATTCTCCAGTTTTAATGTATCGGTATTAGGAGCACGTCCAATTGCCAGTAATAAATGCGAGCCTTTTATTTTTTTATTACCAATTGTTACTATAACAGCTCCCTTATTATCTTGTGATGTTGTAATTTCCCGGGCATTAAAAACAAGATTAATGCCTTCAGACTTCATAATTTCAGCCACAACATCGGTTACTGTTTCATCTTCCTTATTTATTAATTGTTCATTGCGTTCTATAATGGTGACATCACTGCCAAACCTTCTAAAAATCTGGGCAAATTCCAAACCAATATAACTTCCTCCAATAATTATTAAATGCTCTGGCAGATCAGTAATTTCCAGAATATTTTCATTTATATAAAATGGAACCTCCTGATATTCCTTTGGAACAACTGCCCTTGCTCCTACATTGATAAATATCTTTTTTGCTGTAAGCGTTGTTTCTCCTACTTTAACTTCGTAGTTACTTAAAAAATGTGCCTGACCTTTATATACGGTAATATTTTTGTCCCGCTCAAGTGCTTTTTCAATATTAGAACGCGATTCGTGAACCAGCTCATCTTTACGTGCTTTAATTTTCTGGAGATTGGCTTTTGTTCCGTCAGGAATTTCAACACCCAGTTCATCACCATGAAAAGCATCCCAGACCCTGCGTGCACTGGCAACATAGGCTTTGGTCGGAATGCAGCCATTATTTACGCACGTTCCACCCAAAAAGCTTTTTTCAATAATAGCAACCTTGCCTTCTTTTGATAAGCTAAATGCTAACGGAATTCCGGCTTGTCCACTTCCGATAATTATATAATCAAATTCTTTCATAGTCATTTATTAGTTTATATAATTTATTGATTTGAAAATATTTACTTTGCCAGGCGTAAACCGGCAAATTGCCAGCGCATAGCAGGGTGAAAAAAATTACGATACGTTTTCCGGCTATGGTTTTCCGGAGTCGCTGTTGAAGCGCCGCGCAAAACCATTTGGTTCACCATAAATTTTCCGTTGTATTCGCCTAATGCACCGGGAGCTTTATTAAAATTTGGATAAGCCAGATACGCACTGTTCGTCCACTCCCAAACTTGTCCCCAATTCAGTTTGCTGCTCGCTATTTCCCATTCGAACTCTGTTGGCAAACGCATTCCTTTCCATTGCGCATAAGCAAAAGCTTCATAATAACTCAGGTGCAAAACAGGTAAATCCGGTAACATTTTATGCAGGCCGTTTAGGTGGTATTCATACCATTCTTCTTCTATTTCATGCCAGTACAAAGGCGCTTTAATATTATTTTCATTTACCCACGCCCAACCTTCATCATGCCAGTAATTAAAATTTTTATAGCCGCCGTCCTGTATAAATTCGAGATATTCACTATTAGTAACCAAAGTGCCTGAAATTTCAAAATCAGCCACATAAACTTTGTGTCGTCCTAATTCATTGTCAAAACAGAAAGAAGATCCTTCATGACCAATTTCATAAATGCCATTTGCAATTTTTATGAAACCCTTGTCCTGTTTTTCAGCAGCGGGCAAAAAACTATCGCCGTAAGACGGAAAAGTCGCCTGTGTGCCCAATATATATTTAATGTCATATGCCAAAAGTTCCTGATGCTGCTCTTCATGATTGATTCCGATTTCGATGATATCGAGTATTTCCTGATTCAAATCACTTTTCATAAGGAGTTCAACGGCAGCAGTGACATATGCCCTGTATTGATAAACGTCATCTACAGATGGCCGTGTCATTAATCCTCTGGCAGGACGCAGTATGCGTTTTCCAACAGTATTGTAATAGCTGTTAAACAAATAAGAAAAATCAGGGTGATAAACCGTATAATCAGGCTGGTATTTAGTTAGCAGAAACTCCTCCCAAAACCAGGTTGTGTGGGCCAAATGCCATTTGGGCGGAGAAGCAAAGTCACTGGGCTGTACTGAATAATCTTCTACGAGCAAAGGACTGCAAATTTGTTCTGTTTTTTTTCTGACTTTTAGAAATCGTGTTACCATAAAATTCGAAAACTACTGTTTGTTTATATTCTAAGTTACTAATTAAAAAAGATAAAAATTTACTTTTGAATAAAAAATAGCAGTAATTTAATAGTAAGAGTGACCCTAATTAGATTTGAATGAAGTGATTTTTAATTGCTTGTTTATCGTACCCAATCTGTCAAATCTTCCATTAAATGTATAGAAATTTTTCTGGCAGAGGTTTCTTAAAGGAGACAACTATATAATAACTATCTCTTTTTTTTACACCAATAAAAACGTATTTATTGAAACTTTTTACAGAAACTTAAAGAAAGAAAAAAGCCCAAATACAATTAGTAATTGGGCTAATACTATTCAAATGTATTTTACTTTTTAAAGTTTAGTATCATTTGCTGCTGTAGCATACAATCCTACCAAGGCTCCTGTGAAACCTCCTGCCACATTAGTAGATAAAATATCTCCTGAAACTACTCCTCCCAGATTTTCAAAATCTGCTCCGTTTAAGGCATAACTAAACTCATAACTATCACCGTTTGCTTTCACCTGAAGGCGTACTGGTTTTTTCATGTCAATTTTTGTGCTCGCAATAATTTTTGAAGTACCTTTTTCTGTTCTTTCTAACAAAACATACGTTTCGTTTCCTTTTTTAGTGATACCAAAAACATAATTAAAACGCTCGTTTTGCAGACATGTAATTCCTGCCAGATCTTTTTCAGATTCTGGTTTAAAATCTATTGTAGTGGCAAAAGAAAACGTATTGTGCATTTGTCTGTAGAAAAGTGTCGAAGTAGGCTTTAATTCTTTAATAGATACTGCAAACGGATTAATCTGCAATCCTTTTTTAGTAACCACAGCAAAATTTTCACGGGGCCCTCTTAAACCAATCCATCTGTAATCTAGCTTATTCGAAGTGAAATTTTCTTCGAAAGTGAAATTACCATTAGGGAAAAATCCATTGGTTCCGGTTTTGTTTTCCGTTACACCCATTGGCATTTTTACTTTAGGTTCCATTGGCACTAATCCGTTTTCAAAAACAGGAAAAGTACCCGACCAGTCCACAGGCAATATAAAAGTTTCGCGACCTGTATTGACTCTGTCTTTATCATTAGGGCGCACTCCTAAGAAAACACCATAATATTTATTATCCGGTCCTAATACCAAATCAGCATGTCCAGCCCAATCTACTTTGTTTGGTCTGTCTTTTGGAAAATGTCTTTGAGTCAAAATCGGATTATTTGATGATGGCTTGAAAGGGCCAGTTGGACTGTCACTAATAAAAACTACTTCACTATGATTCCCTCCTGTACCGCCTTCGGCACACATTAGATAATAATGTTTGTCTTTTTTATATAAATGTGGTGCTTCAATCCAAATTGGTTTTTTGGAAAGGTCTACTCCGCCATCCACAATAATTTTATCTGTTCCCGGAATTACCTGATCTTTTTCCAGATCGTATTCCCAAACTTTAATTACACGGTGTCCATTGTATATTTCTTTTCCTTTATCGGGAGCATCATTATGAACAATATATCCTTTTCCGTTATCATCAAAAAAGATACTGGGATCGATTCCGCCAAAACTAAGTTTAACAGGACTTCCCCAGCCTTTCTTAGGGTCTTTTGTTTTTACTATAATGTTCCCGAGTCCGCCTGAAAAGGCTGTTACGATCATATAGAAAGTATCATTATGCGGATTATAGGTTATCCCCGGAGCATATACTCCCTGACTAATACTTGTATCATGAGGGTTAAACTCGTTTACATTGTTTAAAACGCCCCCTAAATCTGTCCAGTTCACTAAATCCTTTGAATGAAAAATAGGCACTCCCGGAAACATTGCAAATGAAGAGCATACCATATAGTAATCATCTCCTTTTCTGGTAATGGCAGGATCCGGGTAACATCCCTGCAAAACCGGACTATAAAATTCTCCTGCTTTTAATGGATTTTTTTTATAAATTTCATCATCGCCTTTGTAAATAACATTGGAGAATACAGGTGGATTTTTTGCTGCTTTTTCTTTTGGTTTTTCTATGTTTTCTATTCCAGCAAAGGATAGCAAACCTAACATTAAAGAGGATAAAAATAGGAGTTGTCTCTTTTTCATTTTTGGGTATTTATTATTATTTATTTATTTGATTTTTATTGAAATGAAATCCAATCCACTTCGACTGGACTATCACTTTTAGCAATAACCTGCAGATTCTGAATTCCGGATTCAAATTTTAATAGCGGAGTTTTTATTTCATTCCATTTGGCACCTGCCGGGATTGTAACTTCAGCTAAGACCTTTTTATCCTTTCCTTTGGTACAAATTTGCAATACCCCTCCTTTTTCAGACCAGCACTTTACAGTTATTGTTTTTAATTTGTTTTTGCCAAAATCTACCTTATTGTATTGCACCCGGGAATTTGATTTAGCGAAGGTCGTTTTCCAACCCCTGAACGTATTTAAACTGTCTAAAAAAGATACTGAAACTCCTTTATCACTTATTTCTGAATATCGGTCTATCTGAATTTTCTCTGTTGCTTTCGTAATTCCAATACCTCTTAGCGTAGGAATAACTTTTTGAATCGTTCCGTCTGCATTAAAATTCAGAAAGTCTGCCCTGATAGATCGTGCCTTATCAAACTGGGGTGAAAAGTCATTATGGTGATAAAACAAATACCACTGATTTTTGAACTCCAAAATAGAATGATGGTTTGTCCAGCAGCCTGTTGGCGATTCATCCATGATTACTCCTGTTACTTTAAAAGGTCCCATAGGATTATCAGCAATGGCGTATTCTAAGCGTTCAGTCTTTTTTTCAACATGAGGATAAGTCAAATAATAGATTCCATTTCTTTCAAACATATACGGGCCTTCTTTTAGGCCTTTAGCAGGAAGATTTTCAATTGTTTTTACCTCTGAAGCTAATTCTGTCATGCTTGGTTTTAATTTAGCAACAAAGATATTTCCACCAGACCAGTACAAATAAGCCTGTCCGTCTTTGTCTATAAAAACGTTAGGATCTATCCCGCTAACACCTTTTATGGGATTGGCTTCAAGTTTATAAGGTCCTTCGGGTTTATCGGCAATAGCCACACCTATTGTAAAACCTTTTTTATAATTGATGGTGTCTTTTGGAATGCTCGGAAAATAAAAATAATACTTACCATTTTTTTCTATGCAATCCGGAGCCCACATACTATAGCTATCGGGTTTAACCCATTCCACTTTATTTTGTTGTACAATAATTCCGTGGTCTGTCCAGTCGGTCAGGTTAGCGGAAGAGAATACGTGATAATCCTCCATGCAAAACCAGTCCTTGCGACCTTTGCCCTCTGTTGCTAGTATATCGTGTGAAGGAAATACATAAACTCTGTCACCAAATACTCTTGCAGAAGGATCGGCTGTAAATTGGTCTCTGATTAATGGATTTTGAGCAATAGATGAAACGCCAATTAAAAAAAACAGCACTACTTCTATTTTAAAAATTTTAATGAAATTCCTCATTATTTATGATTTAATAACTTTAAGTAAACTCTATGTTGTGATCAATACACAGCTGATGCATCTCTGATAAATTATATTACAAAATAAATGCCCGGACTAACTCGGGCATTAGTTGCACTTTGAGAACCTAAATACTCATACACTTGAAAACTCTTTTTTTCTGCCAGGGATACTCCAATCTGAAGTCCTGTAACCAGAAAAAACAACCATCTAAGAGTATGAAAATAGCTTAAAGTAAAACTATTTTAAAAAAATAAATAAAGTTTGTTTTAGTGTAACAAATCATTTACACTACGTTACACAGCACTCAGAAAAACAAAAAAACATTGTATAGATTTTGAGTGACAATACTTTTTTGCAGCACTTTTTATGGAAATTAAAATTCTGAAATTTTACGAAGTTTTCAATGAAACAGGCAAAATCCAAACAATTTAAGTGTGTAATTTACATTTATATCTGTATTTTAAATTATTCTCAATATAAGTATATTATTTTTATTTTAAATAAATTAATTGGATGTGAAAACAACTTCAATCGCAAAATGTATAGTTTTATTTTACAGAATAAATTTGCTGATTTGAATTATATCTCTTAAACTTGTGTTGCGGTAACTTGCCCTAAAAAGGATAAATTTTTACGGTTTTAGCTTACTCTATTTACTACCTAAAGCAGCGTATTATGTTGGTTTATCTCAGCTTATCGGTTATATCCCCTTAAGACTCTCAGTATAAAAGTACAATCTATAATTTACAGCATTTTTTAACCAAAAGTGATAAAGCTGCGGTTAGTTATATTTGATAATAAGTTTAACATATTCTAATATCTTGAAAACTCTAAAAATTATAATTCTAATTCTTGTGCTGATGCCTGCTGGTTTAAGATCTCAGTCTGGCAGGCTTTACACTTCAGATTCACAATTGTCGAGCAGTTTGATAAACAGTATTTGTCAGGACAGTAAAGGATATATCTGGATTGCTTCTGAAGATGGGTTAAACAGATACGACGGGGCAAAATTTGTCACGTACAAGCATTTGAAAAACAATCCTGAAACTGTCTTAAATAATTACGTAAAAACCATTTTTGAAGACCGAAACAAAAACTTATTTTTTGGATTTATCAATGGCTTACAGATTTATAATCATGCCACCGACTCCTTTAGTACTATTTTAATGACAGCTAATGGTGTTACAAAAATTTCGCCACATGTAAGCTGCATGTTACATAGAAAAAATGGGGATGTTTTAGCTGGAACCTCTGGTTATGGAATTTTTAAAATTGAATTTAAAAAACAAAATACTATTGCCCAACAAATAAAAATTCCTATTCCCTCTTATATGATCCATGAAATCTATGAGGATAAAAAGAATAATTTATGGATTTTAACACAAGATCGAGGGCTATGGAAAGTTAAACCTGATAATACTGCCGAAAAAGTTTTTCTTTCAAAAGAACATATTGACAATGTTAGCAGCATATGCGAAGACAAAAATGGAAATCTTTTTGTGGGCACGCTTAACCATGGGCTATATATATACGATAAAGCCGAAAAAAAATTTATATCCTATAGTCCTTCAGCTTCGCTGCCTGTAAAAAAGCTTTTTTTAGATAAAAACAATAAGGTATTAATTGGTACCGACGGAATGGGTCTCTATGCATATGACTCCAGAGAAAGGAAAATGACAGCAGCCAATTTTAATGTCTCCAATTTTGATTTTTCGATGTCTAAAGTCCATTCTATTATTGAGGACAAATCCGGAAATCTCTGGATGGGACTGTATCAAAAAGGCGTATTGCTACTGCCTCGTAAAGAAAATAATTTTAATTATTTAGGCTATCAGTCCTTATCCAATAATGTGATTGGTTCGAACTGTGTATTGTCTGTTTATAAGGATAAAAAGAACATTTTGTGGGTAGGTACAGATGGAGACGGCTTGTATGGAATTTCATCAGAAAATAAAAAAGAATATCATTATACTATTGAAAAAAAAGGATACAAACGATTGACCGTTATGTGCGTTTTTGAAGATTCAAACGGCAATTTATGGATTGGAACTTATATGCATGGCCTTGCCAAACTCAATCGGAATACCAATAAAATTGATTTTATAGATACACTATTTGATAAGGAAAATAAACCTGTAAAAAGCATCTTCACCATTACCGAAGACCAAAATAAAAACCTGTGGATTGGCTCACTCGGGGCTGGACTTTTTTCTATGAATCTGAAGACGAATGAAGTGGTCAATAATGATTCAAATGCAAAAGACAGTAACAACGTTTTAGGAAACCAGTATGTCAATTGTGTTCTGCCCGCACAAAACAACAGGCTTTACGTAGGAACTTATGACGGCTTATATTGCCTGGATCTCAAAACCAAAAATTACATTAAAACAGGAGGCTTAAACCATATGTTTCCACAAAAGATTATTTATTCCATAAACGAAGACGCTCAGAGAAACTTATGGATTGGAACATCGGAAGGCCTTATTTATAAGCCAAAAGACGGGAAAAATATAGTTACTTACACTACTGACAATAATTTACCCAGTAATATCATATGTGCTATTGAAAGGGATAAAAATAATAACCTGTGGATGAGTACAAATCACGGCATCTCCAAATTCAATTCAAAAACCAAAAAGTTTTCCAATTTTTATTTTAACGATGGCCTCCAGGGGAATGAATTCAGTAAAAATGCTTCATGTACTGACAAAAATGGTACAATTATTTTTGGAGGCATGAAGGGTGTCACGTATTTCAATCCAGAAAAAATAACCTACAACGCGAAGAGTTCCAATGTGTATATCACTGGTTTTTATATACAGGATAAATCTGTTAAAAAAGGAATGAAATCAGATCAGTTTGAAATTGTCAACAGTGCCCTTATAGA
Organism: uncultured Flavobacterium sp.; assembly: GCF_946478785.1. The sequence continues at coordinate 27,111 of NZ_CAMLDD010000018.1, read as the reverse complement.
TGCAAGATCTGTAGATTTGAGCCATGATGACAATTCATTCAGCATTGAATTTTCTACTTTGGATTTTACCAGTCAGCAACATATCACCTATTTTTATTCACTTGAGAAAAACAAATGGAACAAATTACAGCAAGGCGTTAACACGGTTACATTTGATAATCTGGAACCAGGCACTTATAATTTTAAAGTCAAAGCAGAACTCTACGGCAAATATACAAGTGTACGCCCGCTTGTCATTACAATACATCCGGTCTGGTACTTCTCGTTTTGGTTAAAAATTTTGTATTGGGTACTGTTTATAGCAGTTCTGTATTTTGTATATGTGCAGATTAAACAGAGAAAATTAACTCAGAAAAAAATTCAGGAACATTTACAAAACAAGCAAATAAATGAGGCTAAATTGCAGTTTTTAACTAATATTTCTCATGATATAAAATCCCCAATATCGTTAGTCATCAATCCTCTGCTGAAATTAATGAATTCAGATCCCGATATTGCAAGACAGAAATGGTATCAGGTCATGTACCGCAATTCAGAGAAAATCCTGCAGCTTGTTAATCAGGTTATGGATGTACGTAAAATTGATCAGGGACAAATTTTTTTAAACTTAAAAAGAACAGATATCATAGCATCTATCCGTGAACTCAGTCTTTTATTTGAAGAACAGATTCAGGAAAAAAATATCAGGTTAGAATTGCATTATAAAAAACCACAATTATATGCCTGTGTTGATCCTAAATATTTTGACAGAATAATTCAAAACGTAATTTCCAATGCTGTTAAGTTTGTACATAATGATGGGATGATTGATGTATTTATAGAAGAAAATACCGATCTCCACGATAAATCATTGTCAACATTTACCGTGACTATTTCTGATAACGGAACCGGAATAAATGAGAAAGACATAGCAAAAATATTTGACAGATTTTATCAGGCTAAAAATGGCAGAAAACAGCATTATGAGGGAACCGGTATTGGCCTGCACTTAACAAGATCTATTGTAGAACTTCATAATGGAACAATAACTGCTGAAAATAATCCTGAAAATTCAGGATGCCGTTTTATTATTACAATACCAATAGGAAACGATCAGTTAAAAGAAGATTTAGAAGATAAAAATCAGGAAACAGACAGCAGTGATTTTAGATCTGACATGCCCCCTATTCCATTAGAAGAACCTCAGGAATATGTTAGTGCCGGTACAACTGGCAAAAGAAAAATTTTGGTTGTTGATGATAATGAAGAAATTAGGGAGTATATTTTTAAAGAATTAGCTACTCATTACAAAGTCCTTACCTGTTCTAATGGAAAAGAAGCTTTAGAATTAGTTCTAAAAGAGCCACTTGATCTTATTATCAGTGACGTTAAAATGCCTGTTATGGATGGTATTACATTTTGCCGAAAAGTCAAAAAAAATATAAATATCAATCACATTCCTGTTATACTGCTGACGGCTCAATCACACGATAATAATCAGCTTGAAGGTCTTGATATAGGTGCTGATGCCTATATTACTAAACCTTTTAATATGGAAATATTGAAAAAAACTGTCGTGAATCTTATTAAGACTAGAGATTTATTAAAAAACAACTTTAGCGGAAATCAGGGTCAGGAGGACAAAATTAAAAAAATAAAAATGGAATCAGCTGATGAGAAGCTCATTATGAAAATAATGAATTTTATCAATAAAAATCTAAGCAACCCTGACCTAAATGTGGAGATGATTGCCTCAGAGATTGGAATCAGCCGTGTACATCTTCATAGAAAATTAAAGGAACTTACGAATCAGTCTTCGAGAGATCTTATTCGAAATATCAGATTAAAACAAGCTGGGGAATTATTAGCTTCCAAACAAACTAATATTTCTGAAGTCGCCTATTTAGTAGGATTCTCAAATATTTCTAAATTTTCAACAAGCTTTAAGCAGTTTTACGGGATGTCTCCAAAAGCATATATGGAAGAACATCTGAGAAAAAATGAGGCTAATGATAATGAAGAAGAAACAGATTAATGACGGAATGAGATTTTACTGAGATTTCTTACTTCACAGCACACAGCAATTTTTTGAATTTTGCATAAATAAACAAAGTTTATTGAAAACGAATTTCAATAAACTTTGTTATATAGTTTTAAAAAAAAATATTATTTCAGTCCTTTAAGCCCTTCAGCAAATCCTGTATAAGACGACTTACGGGTAAAATCAACGCTCCATAATCCCTGATGCTGACCAGGCAACCAGGAAGAATCAGACTTACTGTCTGTTACTCCCCATATAGTAATTCCGTACCGCTGATTTGCGGGAATATATTTAGCGTACATATCAACAACATATTTGTACATATCGTTTTGCTTTTGAAGATCCCCCGGTGTTGGGCTAAGTCCGGCAGCAACATCGAGTTCAGAAACTTTTATAAGCTTGCCTGTAGCCGCAAGTAATTGAAACATGGCCGCAATTTTTTCTTTATCAGAATTGATGGTAATATGCATTTGCGTTCCTATACCGTCCACTTTTTGTCCTTTGCTTTCAATGTATTCAACATACTGTATAAGTCCTTTGCATTTATCAAGACTGTATTCCAGATTGTAATCATTTACAAAAAGCATATCAGTTGGGTTGCCATATTTTCTTGCCAGTTTAAAAGCTTCGACCGCATACTCTTTACCTAAGTAATCCTGCCAGTAAAATTCATCTGATTTCAAAGCCTTCCCAACTCCTGTTTTTAAATCATAAGGACTTCCGTCGTCCATTGGTTCATTAACCACATCCCAGGCTTTTACATAAGTTTTACTGCTGGTTACCATACCAGAGATCCATTTATCAAGGGCTTCTGCAATGATAGTTTTTTTCTCTTGTGCTGTTTTTTCAATTGTGGCTCCTCCAAGACCACCATAACCTTCACCATCTGCTGACCGTACACGAGTAGAATTATTTCCCCAGCCACCCCAGCCGCTTATGCCACTTTCGAAATCTCCTTCAGGAATAATATCTGTAGTACTACCAGTTTTTCTAAGGGTTATATTGTCAATGAAAACCGTTCCATCATATTGTCCGTGATTAAAAATAAATCGGTTACGTATTGCGGTTGTTGTTAATTTAAGTGTATATTCTTTATATTGAGTTGTTAAAACTATATTTCCAAAACCATTACCACTATAGTCAGATGTCTTCTGTAGATCTACACTGATATTGCCATCTTTGCTACCCTTTGCCACAACTGTTAAAATATATTCGGTATTGACTTCAGTTCCAGGAATATCATACACCGTTTGTGCTTCCCATGCGTTAACAACTTTTGGATTAGTCATCTTAAGTGCATATCCTGCTTCAATAGGCGTTGTTCCCCCTGGTATTTTTACAGGAGCAATCAAACTATTTAAATAGGCAGCATTTTGATTGGCATGCCAGCAAAGTGTATGCCCAAAAACGGAAACATTAGCTTCATTAGCCATAGCCAATAGTTTATTAACATTGTCAAGATCCAGACTTCCATCAGCCTGAACAACTGCTCCATGTTTCATTTCATACCCTAAAGTAATCTCATCAAAATTTTTGTTAACCAGTCTATACATTACTTTTTTACCTGTATAGTCAGACAAAGTGATACCGGCACCTAGTTTAAACATAGGGTTAGCCTCTCTGTTTACATAAGTGCTCAAATCTTTATATCCATCAATTTCCTCTTGATTAGCAATATTTTCAGGTTTTTCATAATCGAACGCCAAAGCATTGTCATCTGTACATGATGCAGCCATCATCAAAACTGAAGATAATAGCCAAATTTTATATAATTTATTCATCTTCTTTAAATTTATATTTTTTAATAAAATTCTAGACTATTTTAGAACAGGACTAAAAACTTCAGCTGTCACACCTCTATCTCTTAATACCAATATATCGTTGGTTACATACTTAACAACCTGAATATCATCTGGTAAATTCTTTACTGGAAAAGTAGTTTTAACTGTATAATTTACTGTGTAATCTAAATACATTGCATCTCTGTCTTTATTTCCCCAACTCTTTATTTCTCCTTTTTTTACAAAAGATCCAGTTCCAGAGGCTGAAATATTATATACCGTTGTAGAATCATTTAATTGATAAGAGGCTTCTCTTTCGTTAAGGATGCATTTTTCATTTTGGTCTAATGTAATATCCACTTTAAGATTTAAATTTATTCCGTATTTAGTTTTATAATTAGAAATCGGATATACGAGTTTTGAAAGAGATAATGTACTTAATTTAACAACTTCATCATATTCTACATACTCTTTTTTTCGTTCCTCAGTTGTGGTGCTATTATCCCTGGTAACCACATCTTTTCCTCTACGCAAATAAAAGCCATGCCAGGGATTAACATACTTTACAGCGTAAAATATAAAATCCTTTGGAACAACTGCCCAATCGCCGGCAATAGCTCTATTAGGATTTGCTACTAATGCCTTGCCTGATAAAATAGAATCAGCGTTCACAACATTAGTCATCTTAAGAGGAATTACATAAGTATTTTTTACAGCAAGCGGATCTGCAAAAAAAGCATCCGTTAGTTGAACATCGATGCCGCCTGTTATCTGTCCTTTAGCAATAACCATTTTATTAGATAATAATGTATAATAATTACTTGGCATTGGAAGAATATTATCCCCTGCAGCTTTAAATAGCAATCCTGTAGTTAATGGATCAGCAACTTCAACATCAATAGATACATCGGTATCATTACTATAAACACCTCCTAAAGTAGCTATTATTCTGCATTTATGCTGATTGTCTAAAGTAGTATCAAATATATCCTCTCCTAATGTTATGGTTCTGACAGGAAATTGATAGGCAAAATAAACAGCAGTATGATCGAAATTATCAAACTCCGCATCCTGATTTGTACAGGAAGCCAAAGAGATAAATACTATTGCAAACATTAAAAATATCTTGTTTTTCATTTTTCTTTAATTAAATTAAATTTTCGTACACATTAAATAGAATTGCTATGTTCTACCATCCCTTGTTTTGCAATAAAGCATTAAATTTAAGAGCCTCTAAATATGGAATTGGACCATACTGCATATAGTCAGCATAAACTCTGTTTTCGACGGTGATTTTTTGATGCACGCCTCCCTGAATTTTATCTCCTTCTGCTGCAACATTTAAACTGGCATTCCATCTGCGTAAATCCCAAAACCTGAATCCTTCAAAACATAATTCCAGACGACGTTCATTTCTAATTAAATTACGCATTTCAGTTTTGTCCGTTTTAATCGATTCTAAGTACGGATCCGTTGTTATACCTGCCCTAACTCTTAAAGCTTTAACAACATCATATGCAGAGAATCCTATAGTCCCTGTAGCCATTGGCCCCCATGCCTCATTGGCAGCCTCAGCATAGATAAGATATAATTCTGTATATCGCATACGAGGTTTATAGTGTCTTTGATTATTGATTGAGGTTGGATTTAAATTTACATCCTGTCTTAATAATTTTCTCATATAATACCCTGTTCTGGTTGAAGTACCTACTTTGTTTAACGCATCGTTTGTAGTACCATCACTGGCTGTTACTATTACCGTGTTGCTCACACCTGCAGTGGACTGATTTACCAGAATAAATTTTTTCAGACGCGGATCACGATTTTCATACGGATTTGCAGCAACATAATTACTACTGGCATGATTAATTGGATACCCATTTGCCATTGGGAAAGCGTCAACTAAATTTTGAGTTGGATTGATACGTCCTTTTCCAAAAAGAGTTGGTGGAAAATTATCTGCTTCTAAATTATTACTGTCTCCGATGTCGCCTCTCCAAATAACCTCTGGAGGATTAACACCTGCTCCTAAAGCATTTAACTCCGCTACATCATTATACCAGTTTAAACCATTAGAAGCTATTCCTGAAACGCCTCCGTTTAAATTTAATAATTCCCCGGCAAATGTAGCAGCATCTTCCCATGTTGTGGTATTGCCGGCACTAAAAGCCGGACTGGCAGCTAACAAGGCAGCTTGTGCTTTTACAACCCGCGCAATTCTGGCTGACATTCTTTGTCTGGCATATTGACCAAAAACACGATTATAATCACTTAAATTATCGTAACCCGGAGGTAATGCTGCTGCATCTTCAAAATCTAATGGCAATAATTGTGTTGCCTTTTCTACATCACTATACAATTGTTTCATACAATCTTCAAACGAAGAACGTGCTACATTAAAGTTTGAAGTTGATGTTTCCGGCTCTAAAAGAATCGGTACTCCTAATAATTGGTCATTTGTAGCAGTACCGGCATGGGCTTGTAATAAATGATACATATACAGAGCCCGTAGTCCATAAGCTTCACCCATTAAACGATCTCTAAACAAAAGACTTACTTTTTCATCCTTTGCCCATTGCACCTTACCAGCCTCAGCAAGAAAGAGATTCAAATACTGAATGGCTGATCTTGAATTTGACCACTGATCAAACGGATTAAAATTAGAGGTCCATTGTCCTGTCGCTGCTTTAAGATAAGCATTTGAAATATCATTGGTTACAGCATCATCAGTGGCTACATCATTAAATGACCAGCTATTTCCTGGTAATCTTGTATAGGCATTCAATAGAATTCCCTGAGCAAATTCTGCTTCAGCGTACATATCTTCAATTCCTCTATTATTTTCTATTGCCGGATCTATTAAATCTTCGCAGCTACAAAAAACAAACAGAACTGATATAAATAATATTATTTTTACTTTCATAATAATTAAATTAAGTGTTTTTTTAAATTTAAAACATTGCTTTAAATCCAAGATTATAATAACGGGTCTGTGGAGTACTTCCAATACTTAATTCCATCACATCTCTGTTCTTCGATATAGTTAACAGGCTGCTTCCAAGTGCATAAACACTAAGCTCACTGAAAAAAGTATTTTGCAGGGCTCTCTTTGGAAAATCGTAGGTAAGCTGCACTTTAGATAAATTTACCCTGTTAGTGCTATAGATCCAGAAATCTGACGAACGGAAATTGTTATCGCTATTTAAAGAAGTTAACCTTGGATAAGTAGCTGTTTCTTTGGTTTCTTCTGTCCAGCTGTTACGAACGTTGACAGAGTATTTATCTTCTCCATCCATCCAGAAATAAGAATTATTTTTCATTGCATAGGCACCAGTCTGTCCAGTAAACATGGTGAAAAATGTAAAATTATTCCATTTAGAAGTAAAATTAATTCCAAATGTAAATGGAGCTCCATTCCACCCTGCTTTACCTAAATAAACTTCATCTTTATTGTCTATTATGCCATCACCATTTTGATCGATATATTTTATGTCTCCAGGTTTAACCTGTCCAAAAGTTTGAGATGGTGAGTTCGTAATATCAGCTGCATCCGTAAAGAAACCATCACTTTTAAGACCCCAAAGGGCATCCAAAGGTTTGCCTTTTCTGTTTTGATAACTGTCTTCAAATAATTCAGCTCTCTTAGTGGCTTCTGTATTTACATAAGTACCTGTAAAGCCAAGTGCTAAATCTACATTTCCGACTTTTTTATTGAATCTCAAATCAAAATCAAAACCAGTACGTTTATCATCATTATAATTAATGAATGGTAAGAATGAAGTATTAGGCCAGCCGGTAACAAAATAATTTGGATACAAACTTGAAGGCTGGATAGCATTTCCAGTAACTTTATTCATGAAAAAGCTACTTTTAAGAGTCATGAAATTTTTAAAGAAGGCACCTTCTAATCCGAAATTTACCTCGGTTCTTTTAGCAAAACCTAAATCTAAATTTTCTCCTCTTCTAACATCCGTGCTTCTGTTAAGAGCTCCATCTCTCCAGCTGAACCATGCTCCGTCGGTTTGATTGTATATACTCTCGTACATGTAATAATTAGAAACATCTAAATCTGTGTTTACTACACCTCCTGAAACTGTTAACTTTAAGTCATTAATAGCCGTCAATCCTTTCATGAAATCTTCCTCAGATAATTTCCATCCTAAAGACGCAGTAGGAGAAAAAGCCCCGCGGTTGCCCTCTGCAAATTTTGCAGAATGCACATAAGCGCCATTAAATTCTGCATAGTATTTTTGGTCAAGGTTATAAGACAAATTTAAACCTATATTAGCATTGCTTGTTTTATGATAAACACCGGATTGTCCTTGTTGAAATCCTGAAGCAATCAGCATTCCTGACAAATTGTGGTTTTCATTTATCTTTCTTAAATAATTAAACTGTCCTGAAAAAGTAATCGTTTGATTAAAAGCACTATTATTAATATTCTCTATACCATCTTTAGCATCTTTACCATATTTAGTTAAGGATGAAATCTGGTCATATCCGGCATAAGTATTCCACGCAGCTTCATAAGTAGCGTAACTGTTGTTGTATGATTGATTGTAAGAAGTCGCATAATCAACTGCAAAATCTGTTCTAAAAGTCAACCCTTTAATTACATCTCCTAACTCAATATTTATACCTGTATTAAACTGAAACTGACGACTTGTAAAAGTATTATAACCACCTGCATAAATAGAGGCAAAAGGGTTGGTCGGATTTAGCTGCGTACCTCCTAACAAATATTTATTATCTACTACATAATTACTGTTTTGTACCACCGAAAGCGAAGCATCATCTCCATCTTCAATCATACTGATAGGTACTAATGGACTAAATAAATGTGGACGTAAAGTAGCTGCTCCATTCCAATAGTCTGTATTTACTCCCCTGGAGTTATTATATATGGCGTTTGCCCCAATTGTTGCAGAAACCCGATTGCTAATAGTAACATCAACGTTTCCTCTTACATTAAATCTATTGTTATTATTATTTGCTGCTTCTCCAAAATCTTGTAATGGATCCTGTTGAGAGCTAAAATTTACCACAGAATAATAACGTGCTGTTTTATTTCCTCCTGTAATCTCAACATTGGCATCATAATTAAAATAAAACTTTTTAACATATTCAGGTGCATAATAATTTACATCTGCATATCTATACGGATTTTTACCCGAAGCATAATTATAGATTGTTTCGTCTGAATAGGTCGGATCTAAACCGTCATTAATACGGGCCTGATTATAATAATACATATACTCAGCAGAGCCCAAATATTCAGGCATGCTTTTAGGTATAATTACTCCATTGTCAAATCTTGTAGCGATTTGTTGTTTTTGTACTTTACCCTTCTTCGTTGTAATATAGATTACACCCTTTGCAGCACGGCTTCCGTAAAGTGCAACTGCCGAAACTCCTTTTAGAAAAGTGATTTGATCAATTTCTGTAGATAAAACTGTAGATGCATCACGAGGAGCTCCATCTACTAATATTAATGATCCACCCATTCCCCAAAGCGTTCCGTTAAATCCACCAATAAGGGAAGTATTACTGCCATCTAAACTGTAAGTCGTATAGTTCTTTTCTATTATTTCCGGGAGATTTATATAAGAAACGCCTCCCATCAAATCCTTGCTTTGTTCTTTTTTGAAAGCAATCTGAACTAAATTTGATTCCTCTATTTTTAAATTAATATCACTTGCCGCTGGTGTAGCTTTTATGATAATTGTTGCATATCCAGCTGCACTTACTTCTATATCTGTATTTGCAGTTACACTCATTGAATAACTTCCTGTCATATCAGTCGTTACTGTAATATTATCTTCTTTACTAATAAGGGTTGCGTTTTCAAGAGCTTCACCATCTACTCCCGTAACAATTCCTGAAAGATTTATTTTCTGATCGATTTGGGCAAAAATCTTGGCAGGTATGAAAGCAAATAGTACAAAACATAACACTATTTTAAGTTGTATATATCTCATTATTCTATAATTTTATTTTTTATTTTTAAAATAATCTTTTTAATTACCATCCAGGATTTTGTGAGAATTCCAAATAGATACTTGCATCTGCATTCTTTAATGGTAACCAATAATGTTTCTCACTAAAGTTTCTCACTAAAATTACTTCCTCACGAATATTAATGACTCTGTTTTCTCTTGGTTTTGTGGGATCAAATGAAGGTGCACGGTCAAATTCTATAGATTTTTTTACTGTATAGGGACTTGTTATTAATAGCAGCCAACGGCGTAAATCATTAAAACGATGCCCCTCAAAACTTAACTCTACTGCACGCTCACGTCTTACTTCATTCATAAAAGCATCTAGTGAACCTAAGTACTCAGCTGCTACATGTCCCACACCTGCCCTGTCACGAATTACATTTATAGCATCGACTGCTGTTCCTGCATATTTTGGGTCTTTTCCTGTTGCAGAACCGTAACCCTGCGCCGCTGCTTCTGCATACATTACATAAATATCAGACAAACGCATCCATGGTAAGTGAATATTTAAGTTGTTGCCGTATCCAAATCCATCATCAAATTTATTTGCAGTTCTGGGAATGAATTTATATAGTAAATAACCAGTTCTGCTTCCGGTACTTATATTTCTGTAACTTCCGCCGGTATGAAGGTTTGCATAGCGATTTGCCTCGTCTTCTGCAGGCATAGAACCAGTAACACATTTTGCACCATCAAATACGATATCATTGTAAAAACGAGGATCACGACCTTTCCATGGATAGTTGGGATCATAACCTGAATCCGGGTCTGGTTTTGTAATGTCTTTGATAGGTTTGCCGTTTGCCATTCCGTAATAATCAACATAGTTAGCGGTAGGTAAAAATTTTACATCTCCGTCACATATTTGAGGAGCCGGCTGATATTGTTTAGAAGTACCCCAATTTGATCCGTTTGCTCCCCAGTACGGCCCTCTAAAAATAGCTTCGGTACCTCCGGGTATTCTCCAGTTGCTCCCTGTAGTGTAAAAATTATCACTATATTTTGCAAATGGCATTAATTTGTACTGGGATGCGCCACTTTCTGTAATAAGCAGTAATTCTGCAAAAGCTGCTGCGGCCTTTTTACAATACTCAGCATTATAAGTCGCATTTCCAGTAGATACTTTATTCATTAACGGACTTCCTGCCCATAAATAATTTTTACCCAAATAGCCCAATGCCATTATTTTATTTATACGTAACTCATTTTTTCCAAGAGTACGTTTACCAATAACTGTGTTGTCCCAGTTAACAGGAAGTAAGTTAGCTGCAGCTCTAAAATCTGCAGCCGCCTTATCAGCACACTCCTGATAAGTTAGTCTTGGTAATCTTAGTGGTTCATCACTTGGAAGTACTGCATCGATATAAGGAAGTCCGCCAAAATATTGCATAAACTCAAAATGAAACCATCCTCTGAAAAACAACAGCTGACCTTTAATCATGTCCTTTTCTTCCTGAGTATATTCAGTCATTTTATCAATGTTTGCAAGACCAATATTTGCTTTACGAATACCCCTCCAGCCCAATGTCCATAAATCTTTCTGCATACGGTCATTATTAGTGCTGACATTATTTCTGTTCATCCAGCCAGCCTGCCATCCGTCAAATCCAGCTTGCCATCCCCAAAAATCACCCTTATCGATTTTTACTCCAAAATGAAAATCACGGGCAGTAGACTGAATTTCATCTTCTCCCCAATTCCATGAGTTTGTCCAGTAACCGTTTGTAAAATCTGGAATGCATTGATACAACTCCTCTGTAAATCCCTGAAAATTTTCAAAATTTTTAAAAGCTTCCTCAGGAGATATTACAGAATCCGGTGATTTTTCAAGATAATCTTCACACGATCCTGAAACGATAAGTAAGCCTAAAACACAGCTGTACTTTAATATTGTTTTTATATACTTGTTCATAATAAAAATTTTAGAATATAATGTTAGCCCCAAAATTGAATCTTTTCACAGTTGGATAAGCTCCTTGTGATGCCCATCCAGTTCCTGCGTAATTTGCTTCTCTGTCGTCAGGCATTTTAGACCACAAAAACAAGTTATTTCCATTTAAATAGAATCGTACGCTTTGAAGTCCGGCCGATTTCATCCAACTTGTTTTGCCATCGAAAGTATAAGCTATTTCAGCATTTTTTAAACGAAGGTACGAACCGTCATACATGTATCTGCTGCCATTATTAAAATCACTTGCGGTGGCAAGCCAGCGTGGCATTGGCAAATCTGCATTGGTATCATTTTGCGACCAGTAAGATCCCTGATCATAAACAACATGATTCTGAGAACCTAAACTAGTAAGAACTACTTGTCTGGTAACATTGTTTACGCCATAAAACTGTACGAAGGCGCTAAACCCTTTCCAGTTAACACCAACAGTATTGTTATACGTATTTTGTGGCGTTCCGGTATATCCATAAGGAACATTATCCTTAGCGTCAATAACACCATCTGCATTATAATCCAGGATATTATAATTCCCCGGCAATTTTGTAGCATCATTTGTACTATGAATTGTACTTGCATATAATTCATCCCAGGTATTGTAGTAGCCCTGACTTACATAAGAATGAGCCTGATTAACTGAATATCCTTCCTTTTTTTGATAGGCCGGAAACAATTCCGGATCATCTGCATCTAAGATTTTATTTTTTGAATGCGTAAAATTAGTCGTCCACCATACATTAAGACCATTTCCAAAGGTGTAGTTGAACTTTAACTCTAATTCATACCCCCTATTTTCAACTCGTCCTAAATTAGCAATTGGTGCTGTAGCTCCAAAATAGGGAGGAATTGCTCTTTGATTACCCGGTAATAAAACATCAGTACGATTTTCGCTGTACCAATCAAAAGTACCGGAAACAAATCCTTTAAATAAGCCAAAATCAACCCCTGCATTAATTTTCTTCGCTATTTCCCAATGTATTTGAGGATTAGCAACAGATAACTCGTTATACCATGTATAAGGACTTGCCTCAGCATTGTCTCCAGTGGTTCCTAAAGGTGTATTGCCTCCATATCCCCATTGAGACTGATAGATAAATCTTTGCTTAATATCTCTCTGATAACCTCCATCATCACCAACCTGACCATAAGATGCACGGAATTTTAGCAAGTCAAGAAAAGAGGCTGTTCTTTTCATAAAATTTTCCTTAGAAACAATCCAGCTTGCTCCTCCCGAAGAGAAAAATTCAAAGCGGTTTTCCGGGCCAAATTTTTCAGAACCGTTATAGGCTCCGTTATATTCTATAAAATATTTATCTGCGTAATTATAGGTCGCTCGGAATACCCAGTCTTCTCTATAATGGGGTATTTCACTTCCGAGTGCATCTTTATCCCTGCTAAAAAGTCCCATAGCAGCAATATTATGATTATCTGCAATTTTGGTTTGGTAATTTAATTGTAACTGATAAAAAAGCTTACGATAGGTATCCCTGTCTCTCACAGCACCTCCGGTTGCAGTCCACTTTACACCCTCCTGAAAATCAAATCTATTATTATTGTCATACGCTTTTTTATAAAGAACCACTCCTGTAAGCGGATCGATATACTTTTCCTGTACATCGTTATATAAATCACTAATCCCTCTATCTGCTTCAATAAAAGAATTGTCTAATGCAACTAAGCCTTTGAAATTAAGCCCCTTTACCCATTTATCAAAATTTTGTTCGATTGTAAAGTCAGTATTTAATTTTGTAGATGTTACAAACTGAATACCACTGATAGCAAGGTTTCTTACAGAATTGGATGCTTTACCTTCATTTGGTGCAAAATATCCCCATGAGCCATCAGAATAGTAAGGAAGAAAAACATCAGGTGCCGTAGAATAAGCTGCATCCCACATTGTATATTCTCCTCCCGAAGCTCCCCACGGACTTTTTTTCTGTCCGCGGGAACCAGCTAGTCCTACTTTAAAAACAGTACTGGAGGTAACTTGAAAATCCAGATTACTTCTAACATTTAAACGGTTATAACCATAACCAGGATCATATCCTCTGTTATTATTGTATTTCTTAAATAAATCCCCTTCACTTAAAAAGTCAGCACTTGCAAAATACCTTACAGATTTAGTTCCTCCACTTACATTTAAACTGGCATTATAAGACATTGCATAGTCATTGAATAAAACATCCTGCCAGTCTACATTGGGATAGCGTTCAGATTCGGCAACATTTGCAGGATATCTATACTTGTCAATAATGCCCTGCGGAATATAATCATTCCAACTCGATGGGCTTAGTGCCAGTTCATTTTCAATTGCTCTGTTTTTAACTATTAATCCGTCATAAGAATCCAATTTTTCCGGTAGTTTAGAAGGCACTTTCATGGTGGTGTTAAAAGTAGCTCTAATTAATGCTTTACCTGATTGACCACGCTTAGTAGTAATAAGGATTACACCATTTCCTCCCTTAACTCCGTACACTGCTGTTGCAGATGCATCTTTTAATACTGTAACAGATTCTACGGAAGTAATCTCAACACTATTCATTGGTCTTTCTACACCATCAACTAAAATGAGGGGCTGTGCATTGTTCCAGGTACTGGCACCACGAATAAAAAGTTGAGGATCTTCTTCCCCTGGCATACCCGAACTGGCAGAAGTTACTAATCCGGGAACATTACCTGTTAATGCTGCTCCAATACTTTGAACACCACCTGCACGTTCCAGAGTTTTTCCCGAAACCTGGGTTATTGCGGCAACTAAACTTGCTTTTTTCTGTTTGCCGTATCCAACAATAACAACTTCACCCAGATTAATTAAATCCTGCTTCATTGTCACATTAATCTCTGAACCAGTACTAACAGACCTTTCTACAGTTATAAACCCAACACTGCTAAAAACAAGTGTCGCATTCGAAGAAGGAACCGCAATAGTATAAAACCCATCCATATCAGTAGTAACAACTATTTTTGGATATTCTTTTACCGAAATATTTACGCCTGGTATCGACAGCTTATCATCCGCCGAAGACACTCTTCCTGTAATAATAATTTCCTGATTAACCTGAACAGTAACATTCGAATTCAATGATATATTTATCTTTTCAGCAGCTGTTATTTGCCCCGTAAACAAACACTGAAACAAAACCCCTAAAGGCAAATATTTTGTCCCATTTAAAATTTTACATAATTTTATTCTCATATTATTAAATATTTAAACCTTATCTCTACTTATTACTCTTTTACAGACCGTTAATATTTTAGACATTAGATTAATTGAATTGATTTTTAAACCTTTACACATAAAATTAATGGCGGATTTATCAGATAAAATCCAGACCTTATTAAGTTTACTTCTGTATTATCAACTGCTAATTTTAACTGATGAATTACAGAAAATGAGGGTTCTGTAATACTTACAGTGTACATTGTTGCCCAATTTGAAGAGTTTGTTTTTTTTAACATGCAGATAATCGGCCTTATTACTCTATCCAGGAAGTTTAGTATTCTGCTTCTCCGATACTTGGCAGCAACTTTAATAGAACCAGTCTGCAAAAAGTTTTTTCTGAAAAATGGAATTTTAGTCATTTCAATTTCTTTGGTTTAATTTGGTTAGTTAGATAGTTAACATTCTTTTATATCTAAACATTTTGATTATATCAGATGTAGATAATATCGGGAGGCATAATAATGCACCATACGGAATGGTATTTAATGCCATTATTGTTTTAGATAATAAAAAATTTAACTTTATTTTCACATTTATGTAAAAGTATTTGTTAAAATAAAACAAAGTCTTTCTGCATGTTACAGATACTTTACACTACGTTACATAGAAGATAAAAACAGAATAAAAGAGGGAAAAAAGTATCATTCTAATTATTTTAACCCTGTAAAATAAAGGTTATCATAAATAGTAAATCAATAATTGAATGATAATTAATTACAGAAATATTACATCAATTATGTTATCTCCGCATTATGAAATTCAAACTGTTATACTTCAAGATTTAAAAACTAATCTTTAATTGAGATTAAATCATCATAATTATTTTTATTTATCTGATCAATAACTACTTACAATGAAAAGATCATTAAAGAGTTTTTATTAATATATTTGAGAGAAAAATAGTGGGCATGACAAGTCAGGAATTAGGTAGCAGTTTTGAAAAAATCACACTGGATTTTTTTTTGTTTTTATTTAAACAATTAAAAATACAGGTAAATAATAATTGGGTACAGAAATCCGGTTATCAATATGGTTTCGACGTAGGTTTTGAAGTTGCTATTTTAAATGATGATTTTTTTAAGAGAGGTGTGTATATTGAGTGCAAAAATTATGAGAAGTCTATACTGGAACAATCACAGTTACATACAAAGTTATTACAATTTGACAGATCAGACTATGAAAAGAAAAATTCAATATTTATTTTTTTATCCCCAAAAATTGATCTAAATAAATGTACACAAGACTCAAATCCAAAACAATTAGAAGATTACTTTAATCGAACCAGTCAGTTCAAAACAATTATTTTAACTCCTAACAATAATATAAGGGACATTTTATCTTTAAATGAACAAATATTTTGTAAAGTCTATGATGAAATATTTACCGAACTTGACACTGTTTCTAAAGATAGCATTTTAGAATACTTTCAAAAGCTGTTATTTTCCAAAGGAGAAATTCCAAATTTCAAGCTGTCAAAAAAAAGAAGGGAATATTTAGAACAGGCATCAATTTCTAAACCTAAATATTATATAAGCAGAAAATTAAAAACGAATAAATTTTCATTTTCTTTTCAGGATAAAAATCTGTTGGATGTGATTAAAATAAGTAACCTTGTTTTATTATTAGGTGAGCCTGGAAGCGGAAAAACCACCGAACTTATCAACATATCAAAGTATTTTGAAAAAAACATTTTAAAACTGAAGATAACTCCGATATTTGTAAGTTTATCAAATATTAAAAAATTTGAAACCTTAGATGATCTTTTACCGGAGGATTGGAATTTGAATAAAAAAATTGTTCTGCTGCTTGATGCATTGGATGAATTTGAATTTAAAAGCCAATTAAACAAGGCGATAGAGAATTTAATAACAATTAAGGATATAAGCTTTAAAATAATTATTTCCTGCAGAACATATGCTTATAATGATGAACTAAAGTCTTTGGAACCAGCAGTATTTTATTTAGATAATTTCAATTCTGATCAAAGTTTTGAACTGCTGAATAAAAAGTATAATATTCCTTTAAATAAGTTTGATAAAATTAACAGCAGCAATTTTAAGGATATACTTCAAGATCCATTCATGCTCAATAGATTTGGTAAATATTATGAAAACCATAAAAAATTACCCATCTCACCTTCTAGTATTTATGATGATATCAAAGAAGAACTGGCTCATGAAGATTTGGAAGCATATAAAATTTTATCCCTTGTTTTAGAACTGACAAAACAGACGAGTGTTGATAAAAAAGAGCTTAAAGATCTTTTTGGGATTAAATATAAAAAATTAACAAAACTGAGTTTAGTAGAAAAATCATTTGATAAAACCAGTTTTAAATTTATTCATAAGAATTATCAGGAGTATTTTGCTGCAGCAGCCATCAGTGAATTAAATTTTGAGCAGATCTTAAATTTTATTTCGATTCAAGGAATTGATAAGACGCATCCTACGTTATTTAATACAATTACCTTTTTAATTAATATTTTGGAAGATGACAAATACAATTTATTAATCCAATGGCTTACTATAAACAATCCAGAATTACTTATAAAGGCTGATAAAAGCAGAACCGTAAATTTCAGAGTTAAGGTTTTTCAGAATTATTTTAAATCTGAGTGTATTGAAAAAACTTTTTGGATCTCATCCGGAACTTTTTCTGTCAAAGAAATTGCAGAATTTGGAGATTGCGAAGATAATTTTGACTATCTAGTTACATTCATAAATGATAATAACAATCATTTTAGGGTAATCATTTCAGCACTAGAACTTTTAAGTTATTTTACAATTCCCGAAAACAAAAAAGATAGTCTTAAAGTTCTCTTTTTTAACTTTTTATCCAGCCCGAAAAACTCAGAGATGGTTAAGTCCCACGTACTAGATTGTATTGCTGATCATAAACTATGCGATGAAGATGCTCAGTATTTAAAAGACATTTTTGAACTATTTAAAGATGAGACAAATAAACAGCTCAATCGATCGCTGCTTTCTTTAATTGAATACAATAAAGAAATTGATAATTTCTTTTGGTTTATCAAGGACGAATTTCTAAGAGACAAAGGATATATTGAAAGAACCGTCAAAGATGAAGTAATAAGAGGGACAAGCTGGATTCTTGAAGAATTAATCCTGAGATTAGAAAAATCATCTCATTTTATCACTTTGGCTAAATATTATTTTGATGATGAAAAAGATGACTACAGCAGTAATGATTTTATTGAAAAATTAATAAATAGATGTCTTTATTTTGAAGACAGGGAAAAATATTTTCTTACTGAACTTCTTTCTTCATTTATTGAAAAAAAAGCATTTTACCTAAGAGAAGATGCTTTAAAAACTTTAATTCTAAAATTAAAGCCCAGCAGTCAGTTAGAAGCTTTTGATTACTTAATCAGTAACTCTTCATTTGACAAGGTTGGTTATTTTTTAGCCTCCATTTCAGATGAGAATACTATTGAATTAATTATCAATAAATTTACTGATGGTTCAATGGAAGTCACTAATCTTGATTATTACAGAAATGTAATAGCAAATTACGGAAAAAGAAATGTTGCCGAGCATTTTAACAATTCTATACTTGAGAAAGGATTTAAGTTTAACGAACCTCTTTTATCTGAAAAAGAACACAAAGAACTAGTTACAAAATTAAAGAATTTGCCGCAGCAAAATTTTGATTTATTATTTCATAAAACCGAATTGCTCTCAAGGCTAAAATCTTTTTTTGAAGAATATGGACCATCAATAAGTTCTGAGATGATTAGAAAAATTGAAAAGGATTGGTATCTAAAAAATGGTCATGGCAATAAAATAAACATTATAATATCCTTCATAAGAAGAATAATTCATCAACAAAACACTAATGTAAAACTGAAGGATATAGAATATATCCTAAAAGATGATTTTATATTAATAAATGAAATCAAATCACAGATTAATTCATCAAATGATACTTATAATAATTTAGTAATCAGCAGTGAACAACAAAAAAAACTAAATCAATGGTGTCAAAAAGTATCAAATGAAATCCGTTTTGACAGGGTCATACGATATGTCACTTCCGACCGATATGGTATTCTTGAGGATTATGGTAAACTGAAAACAATATTGTTCTTCATTATAAAGTTTAATTTTGACCTGCCTAAGGAATTTCTTTTAAATTGTATTGAATTCGTTGATGTAAATAATTCAAACGAAGGTGGTAATAAACTTCAATGGCTGAGACTTAAAATTAATAATGACTTACTTTTTAACCACAGAATAATAGAAAATATTAATACAAAAAACTTGGTTTTTCTGCCTTTAAATATTCATATTCAATATGCACTTGACAATAACTTAAACACAGCGTTTTCGAAAATCAGGGAATATTTCTTATTGCCTAGTTATAATTATAATATTGAAAAGAAACTTGAGCAATATATAAATCTTACAGAAGATGTTCAACTATTAAAAAATCTCTGTTTGGAAGTTACAAACCACAAATGCTGGTCATCGCTTAAAATTTTAATGGATTTAAAAATTGAACGAGATTTCTGTACCCAGAAAGCTGTAGAATATCTTGATACAGAAATTGAAGATGAAAAGAATTATTATAGTTCCACTGCTTTATCAATATTATTTGAACTAAATTCAGTATCAGCAATAAAATATGTTTCTGAATTCTTAAGCAAAGATAAATTGCCTTCATTAAGTCAGATTTCCTATTCTAATTATAATATCGTAGAAGACTTTAGTATTTTAAAAACTTTATTTGATAAAATTTATACAGGGGATTCAGAAGGATTAGGACTTAGTGGATTAGGGAACTTTATGCCAGCTTATGTCTCAAATTTATCTAAAAATAAAGAAAATTATGATTTAACGCAGGTTGAATTAAACAAAATTAAAATTCAATATCAAAAACAAAATTTAGATAATGAATTATTTCATATAAATCACTTGATAGATAAATCAAAAATAAGCTACATACATTCACAATCAAAAGCACTTACTTTCAGTGAAGCATTACAAAAAGTAGAAGAAATTGTAAAATAGAAAAACTATTCTTAATTATAATGCAAATTAATAATTTGCATTCATTCAAACTTGAAGTTTTTTTTAGGAAATATCACATAAATCACTAACAAATCAACAACAAACGATATTCCCCTTCATTTTCTATTGGTGCTCTGTGAATACAAGGCAGCACTTGTTGTTCTGGATGATCTACGGCCAGTCGCCAAAGATGTCCTACCCCTAAATTAATAGGTTTTACATCCGCATGTAGCTGATAATGCAAATCAAAATAATTTTCCTTCAAAAAATTTTCGAATTCTTCTGATGGTCCATCGTACAGCTCTTTTAGCTTTGTTCTGATTTCTGGAATTAGAATTTTTTGTTCTGCCTGCGAATTAGAAATAATATCACTTGCGGCTCCGTGATAGGTACATAAAAAAGTATCTGTTGCAATGGGCGAACGATCCACATGAAACGAATAAACATCAGTGGATATGAAATCAAATTCATCATCACGCTCATAACACTTTAGTAAATTAAGAGCCGGCGAAGCTCCAAAATCAGTTAATAATTGTAAATCATTTAAGATTATTTCCCGTGCGATATTTCCTTTTGCAGATAGTTGAAGTGCGATTAGATCTTCGGGATAAACTTCCGTTATATTTTCTTTTATAGATAACTGGGCTACAATATCGCTAAAATCGCCATCCAGATTTCTGTGCCAGCATAGTGCATTCATTTCTCCCTTGAAGTCGGTATGTACAAGCTCAGAGAAATTAGATACCATTCCAATTTGGCTGTTGTCAGAAAATATATTGTTCATTAGTATACTATTAAGAAGCTAATTGCCTTATGCAGCACAAAATTATGTAATTGAACTTGGAGTTATAACTTTTTCATACAAAAACATCAATTTTTCTGAGTGTACATGATAAGGAAACTATTTTAAAAACATTTAAGAACTTTAATTCTAAAAATAGAAGAGACGACCAGCAGGTCGTCTCTTTCACATTCAAAAAATTATATTTTTTTTCAGATACTTGGGTTTATTATACAAAAACAATCTGAAACACTACCCAAAATTGTATGGCATTGACTTGTATAATAATATAATAATTTAATTCTCTCCCCAGCCATATCTTACACGGAATACACCAGAACTATTAACTGTGTTAATTGTAATATTCGTTCCGCTCCCACCTCTTGTAAACAGGCTATAAGAATCTCCGTCTCTCAAACCAGGCCAATAAACACTGGCAATTTTATCTGTTCTGCATACATCACTGGTGGCTACTATGTAAGCAATTTCATTGTCAGACTGATTTCCGTTTTGATAATCTTTACCAGAGTTCATTCCGGCACCAAATTCAGTAATTACTGTTCGGCTAGCATAACTTCCTACTCTGCTACGCCAATCTGCTCTCCATTGAGTAACTGATCTTGTCGCCCAAAAAGCATAATTATGTAATCCTAATAAGCATCCGTTAAAACGAGTATCTGCCCCAACTCCGGTAACATTTTCAGAATATCCTGTTCCGCCCAGAATTATTCTTGCTCTGGGAATATTTGGGTAAGTGGAAAGAAACTGAGCATAAATAGTCGTTAACTGAGCCAAAGTATATCCATGAGGCTCATTGAATGGCTCAAAATAGACATTCCCATTACCTTGGTATTTATTTACAACGGTGGTCCACATACTCCAAAAAGCAGCTGTATTGTCAATTTTACCATCTTTTGATGACGAAGATTCCCAACAGGCAATAATTACTTTCCAGCCTTTACTGGTCGCCTTATCTATTACTCCTTGATAACTACCCCACCAGCTCTCACCAACAGAAGGTGGATTAATTGGAATGCGTATAGTATTAACTCCGCTTATTTTACCTGTAAAGCCGTTTAATATTGCATCTGTTTTGGCTGCAACGGTATTATAATTATCCCCTGCTGCTAAACCTGATGGGATAACCCAGCCATCTACAAAATTGTCTCTACCGTCTGCCCAATTGAGTCCCGCAATCGATGCCGCCCCAACTCTTGCAGTATTATTTTTCACTACATTTTCAATTCCGGATTCTTTTTCTGTTTGACTTGCATTACTAACTTCAGCAACTTCATCTTTTGAACATGCACATATAATAATGCATAGCACAAGCAAATATCTTTTTTTCATTGATCTAAATTTTGTTTAAATTATTAATTAATATTTTGAATCTATTCCAATTATTATGGAATACCTGCATTCTATTTCTATAGTTCGAATAAATGCATTATTACCATTAATCGTAAGGCCTGTTCATAGTTTGTTTGGTTTTTTAGTTAATAAAAATATGCAGATTCTCTCGCAGCAAGTAAAAGGCTTATAAGCAAAGACAATAAAACACAACTTGTTTATAGCTACATATCATGAAAACAATTATTGTAAAGCGAAGCTGTTTTCTTGTTGACAGTAATACAAAGTAATGCCTATCTTACATATTTAAGCAGGGGGAAATTGGAAAAAAAAGGAGGTCATAATGGTAATTTGACATTTTTTTAAGGATAAAAAAATGTAATGCTTAAAAAAATATAATTATTTTTATTCAATAAGCAAAATAAACCAAATTAACATCAATATTGCTATTTGCTCTCCAGTACAACGGGCATGTGTACTTTTATACAGTTACTAGCATTCTATATTTTAACAGTGGTAGGACTATCATCCTCAACAAGGAATGATGTGAATTTCCTAAAAAACATTTATTGCATCTAAAAACAATAGCACATTTGGTTTTCAAATCAAATGTGCTATAGAATTTCACCTAAACTTATATAGCAGGTTAAGAGAGTTAACGACTTATTTTTAAGATGTAACTCTTTATTTATTAATTTAAAAAACACTAAATCTACTACGATTACTTCTGTAATACGACATCATTATTTAGCTTAAATGAACAGTAAACAAGAAAAATGGCGCACAGAATAATAATTCCTACAGCGCCATGCTGAGATCCTATATAATCTGTAGCAAATCCCATTACAGGCGGAAATATAGCTCCTCCTGCCACCCCGGTAACCATTAGTCCGGATATTTCATTGGTCAATGCTGGTTGTGATTTTATAGCCAGTGTATAGATTACAGCAAAAATACTAGACGATCCAAAGGCAATTATACAGACCAGTGCCAGAATAAGAGATTGGTTTTCAGCAAAAAACAAGGACACTAATGCCAGAAGAACCACTGTCATATTGATCTTAAAAAATATTTTTTCAGAAAATCTTCTTAATAAAAATATACCGAAGACTGTACCAATTGTACGGGCAGCAAAATACCAGCTTGAACCATATGTAGCAGCTTCTTTCGGTAAACCAGCTCTTTCTATCAGTAATTTTGGAGTTACTATATTCATACCTACATCCAGACCCACAATACACAAAATCCCAAGGAATGAAAGTAAAATATTTCTATCTTTTAACAAGCTGATTGTCTTAGAAAAGCTGGCCCTTTTCTTTTCAGTTACTCCCTCTTCTATCTTTGTAAAAAATAACCAGATGAGTGAAATGAAGGTAATTAGAGTGTAAACGTAAAAACTCTTCTCCCAGGAACCATACTTTAGAGAAAAATAACCAACTAATAACGGGCCAACAAAGGATGATATTGCTTTTATAAATTGCCCACCAGTAATATAGCTGGTTAATTTTGAACCATGTACAATATTAGTGAGTAATGGGTTTAGGGATACTTGTAAAATAGTATTACCGACTCCAAGTAAAATAAATGTCATATAACAGCTTGTTTCATTAAACGAAACAATAGGGATAAAAGTAGCTGCCAGTGTAACAAATAATCCAAGTGAAACCATATTCTTTCTTCCGTATTTGTCCATTGCCATTGCTGCCGGAATTGACAATATGAAGAACCATAAAAAAACCATAGAAGGCAAAAAACCGGCCTGTGTCTCGCTCCAATTAAACTGAGATTGTGCGTAGGTAACTGAAATACCTACTAAGTCGCAAAATCCCATGATGAAAAATCCCAATAGAATGGGCAGAAGTTTTAAATTAGTTTGCTCTTTTTGCATGATTTATCAATAAAAATTTTGTTAGAAAATTAATTAGACCATTTTTTGGCTCGGCTCACCTAACCATTTTTATGAATTTTTGTTTTTTAATATCCACAGCCTTTTTAGTAAAGGGTTTTATTTTACAAAAGCCTGTATCAATAAGGTTTTGTTATCTGGGTTTTGATTATATATAGTGTAACTTTCTGCAGAAGCAGGAACCACAAATGTTTCAGCATAATTAAAACGCTGCCTGATTCCGTTTTTAGTTTCTATAATTACAGAAGTTCCTTCGATAAGCATCCAGACATGGCATTTGTTATTAGTCGTCATATGAATTTTATTATTCAATGTATATCGGCGTACATCATAAAAGTGCTCTGGATGTGTTGGTAAATGTTCCAATTTGTACTCTTCTGTCTGCCTAATGACATAAGGGGCTGAAATCAATTCCGGAACAACGGAATCTCCTTTTCTTTCAAAATTTAAATTTCTCATGCCATGTTCAATATTTATTGGTCGGGGCTTTCCATCTAAATCCACGCGCAGCCAATCATACATTTTAAAAGTAAAAATATACGGAGCACTACTGATTTCCAGAACGAGATTGTTGCTTCCCGAAGCATGAATGGTGCCATTGGGTATTAAAAAAAGGTCATGTTTTTTTGCTGTAAATTTTTGAATGTATTTATCTACATCTAATTCTTTCACCTCTTTTTGGCTTTGTATCAATGCTTCGTGAAATTCTTCAGGTTCTACACCATCCTGAAATCCTAAGTATACTAATGGCTCGTCCTTGCAATCCAAAATGTAATAGGTTTCATCTTGTGTGAATGGCATTCCAAAATTCTCTTTGATATATTCCGGGGTTGGATGACATTGAATCGAAAGGTTTCCTCCATCAAATGTATCCAGAAAATCAAACCGAATTGGAAAGTCATATTTAAATTTTTCTGCACAGTCTCCCAGCACTTCCTGATAATTATTAAACATCAAAAAGTCAAAAGAAACCTCTAATAGATAATGGTCACTTTCAAACATTATCCCATTCTCCAAGACCATAAGTTCAAATGACCATGCTAAATTTTCTACCTCTTTGTTTAGTCCCTCCATTTGTTCTTTCATCCACGTACCTCCCCAGGCTCCCGGCTCGAACCAAGGTCTTGGCCTAAAAACATTTTTTGCCATTTGACTAAGTCCTGATCGAAGTTCGTCACCGGTCATGAACAAGTAATTGTGTGGTCTTTGCTCATCTACGATAAGGTCGATATGAGGTAATATCTCGTTTTTATGTTTGTTTAAAACCACCCAGTCAACGAAGAAAAAACGTTTGTATGTTCTACGATTGTCAATTTTATTCTTAGATCCCAGATTGGTTGCCATTCCGGCACGGGCCCTAAATTGCAACTCATTTTTTGGCAAATCAAAATAAACAATTGGCCCCTGCCATTGAGCCAAAGAAGCACCACAACCCAATATAATATTTATATCTGCTGAAGTATCAGGTTTGATTAGTTTTAGTTTTTCAGAATCAAACCAATCTATTAAGTTCTTATCCGTAATTTTTCCAAAAAGAGGGTCGTCACCTCCTAAGTAAGGCATGAGCATATCATCTAATTTATGAGAAGACTTCATCGCGGTATCTACATGAAACCATCTCACAGTTTTTCCTCTTTTTTTTAGTTCAGCTCCCAAACTTTCTACAATATTCCTCCAAAAAACACCTACATATCCATCAATTGTAATAGTCTTATGTTGTTCTGCCCAGGTTGCGAATTCTTCTATGCCCGCTTTTATCTTGTTCTTTCCAATCGGAAATGAGGGATAAGCATCATATGCAATTTCTTTATTGGCTTTTTTTTCCGGTGCTAAATACTGCTGCGTTTTACGCCATTCTTTGTTCTGTCCCAAGTTTTGATTTTTAAAGGTTTCTTCTTATATATAAGACAGCTCCCATTATGACAGCTTTGTCCCATGGTTTGCATCTGTGATTTTAGTTCTATTAATTTCCTTTTTTTTGAATTATGCTATCTAAAAAAATATTATGTACATATGTACATACATATAATAATAACAAAGTAAATAATTTGTTATCATACCACAAAGCATATG
This sequence comes from uncultured Flavobacterium sp., assembly GCF_946478785.1. The sequence continues at coordinate 1,000 of NZ_CAMLDD010000018.1, read as the reverse complement.
GTTACTTTTTGTCAAAAAAATAAATTAACTTTGAAAGCACAATTAAAATAAAATGGTTATACCGTTGATTGACATTACTATTTTAGGTCTAAATACATTGATTTTAGATGTTTAACAAAATGAATGATTCGTAATGAATTTGATAAATAAGCATGAAAATAACATTAAATCACAATAGTCCTATTCCACTTCATGTTCAGATTGAAGAACAATTAAGAATAGAAATTATGTCTGAACAGTACCAAAAAGGAGTGAAATTACCTAATGAAATGGATTTGTCTAAACAATTAGGCATCTCCAGAAGTACTTTGCGCCAGTCTATAAATAAATTGGTTTATGAAGGATTGCTTGTGAGAAAAAAAGGAGTAGGTACATTTGCACAAAAAACTTCTATTTTTTCAAAAGCACAAAATTGGTTGAGTTTTTCTCAGGAAATGAAAGCTTTGGGCATTACAACTAAAAATTATGAATTGCATTTAAGCTGGGTGAAACCAACTGAAGAGCTGTGTTTGTTTTTTGACATCAAAGAAGATGTAAAAGTTTTAAAATTAGAACGATTAAGAGGCAAAGCCGAATATCCTTTTGTTTATTTTATCTCTTATTTTAACCCAAGAATTGGCTTAACAGGTAATGAGGATTTTTCCCGTCCTTTATACGAAATACTGGGACAAGATTATAACTCAATTGCTAAACTGTCTAAAGAAGAGATTAGTGCCATCAGCGCAGATACAATTTTAGCTGAAAAATTAGAAATAAAAACAGGAGAACCCATATTAAAACGCAAAAGATTTGTTTTTGATCCAGGCAGCAGACCTCTGGAATGGAATGTTGGATATTATAAAGCAGATAGCTTTACCTATACACTTGAATTTGAGCGGGAGACATAATTATGGTATAAAGAGTTTTATTATCAATTGATTTATAAAAAAAGATCAAACAGTATTATAGACTGCACCCAAATGTTTAGACAAATTTATAATTAAGTTTGATAATAATGAGC
>NZ_CAMLDD010000017.1 GCF_946478785.1 uncultured Flavobacterium sp. | reverse complement strand
TTCTTTCCATAAAAATGCCCCCAAATAGTGTCTAACTTTTTGGGGGCAGTTCATTATTTGATCTTTTTTTAATCAATTACAAAATTGATATCTGTTGTGGTATTTGACATTCTCTACGTTGAGAATATTAATAATTATCAAATTCCCTGCGTTTGTAAAAATTGTCATCGTCATAGTCATTATTATGGCTAGAGTCCGTTTCGGGATAGTATGACTTCATTATGCTTCGCTCATAATTTCTGTCAAAATTGTGCTGACTGTTATATCGGCTGGTGTTTCTAAAAGTATTATATCCTATACTGTTAGCCATAACAGTTTTCGTATCCTTATTTATACTTACAGATCCAATTGGTATAATAATATGGCTGTCTCCGTCCTTATAGACAAATTCTCTCCCATTGTCGTTCGCTATTGCATCATGCACTTCATTACGGCTGTCGTCAATCAGTCCTTTATCTACATTTACATCCAGATAAACAACACGCTGCATATCCTTATTTACCCAGAGATTATCAATTTTACCAATAGTCCGGTTATCAGCGTCTACTATTTTCCATCCTCTTACATCAGAGTAATCTGAGGCAATTTTATAATCCGAAAGTTCATCAAGTCTGTATAAATTTCTATCTTTATTTTCCATAAATTCTTTTTTTTATAAATTATATATTCATTTTTTGCTGAATATAACTGCAGGAATTATAGCTTTTATTCGTCTTAATAGTAAAAAGAAAAATATCCTGCTGTATAACTGTTATTTTCTAACGTACACTTGTAGTGTCTTGGATTTCTACGTTGCTTTCATTTTGAATGTCATTATCTTTCAAAAAGACAAAGTATAAAAGTGCTGCGATTATTAGCACTACCACAATCCACGGCCATATTGGCTTTCTTTTCTCAATTTTAATTTCTGCCATAACTTATCTTATTTTTTTATTATAATTTTAATTTTTATTAAAGATACAAAGCAGGTAGAGCGCCAGAAGTATTTAATTTCAACAAGAAGTTACACAATTCCCAGTATAATAACTTGTAAATCAATATTTGGATATATGAATTACGTAAAATGAAAGGCTAAATTAAAAGCATATCAACTTATCCTGAAGTGGTATAGAATAGCACCATCAAAAAACATGGCAGCATTGATAATATTATTAGTTGAATTTTGAATTTACATGAAATGTCAAAAGGCAAATAAAACGAAAAAGTATTTAGTAAAATAAATCAATAAAGACTTGAAGTCCATAGTTTTATATTGACAGACTGAAATCCTCCAAGGTTGCAGTACTTAGTTATTAACCACAAATTTTCACAAATTAATTAGTGGTAATTTGTGAAAATTTGCGGCTAAAATTTTTTAATCATTTTTCAGAAAAACAAACTGCTTAACGCATATCCATTTTTTCATTGCCTTTAGCGTTTCGGCACCTTCCTCTTCTTCTATTCATCTGCCATTTTTGACATGTATTCTAATTTGCGAAATACTGCCAACAAATTCGGTGCTCTTTTTAGCATACAAATACATATTGCAGCTTTAAAAGCCTTTTGAAGGCATTCTTTTTAATTTTTACGATAAAGTTGTTAAAAAAGTATTTCCATTATTTTACTATAAATTTCTGTGTTTTGATACACACCTGAAAAAACCTGAGCCCCGGAACCATAGGCAAAAACCGGAACAGGTATAGCTGTATGATCATTTGTACTAAAACTTCCCTGTACATATCCCTTGGTTATACTGCCGTCGATTAATGATAATCCTCCTGTTTCATGATCAGCAGTTACAATTAAGAGCGTTTCAGGATTTTTATCTACAAATTCCATTGCCTCACCCACCAATTTGTCAAAGTCAAGCATTTCGCGAGCTACATATTCTAAATCATTTTTATGTCCGCCGTGATCAATTTGCGCTCCTTCGGCCATAATAAAAAATGGATTTTTTGTTTTAGAAAAAACTGTCGTTGCTTTCGATAAAGATCTGATCAAAAAATCTCCTCTCCCCTCTTTTACAGACACAACTGCCGAATCATCTAAAACAACCATTTTATTGTTTTTAATGGTATCTAAACTGCTAAACTTATCTGAAAATGTGTATCCTTTTTCAATGAGCACTTGAGACAAATCTTTTCCGTCTTTTCTGGCTTTAAATTCTTTTAGTCCGCCTCCGATTAAGATATCAGACGGATTGCTTAAAAAATCATAGGCTATTGGTTCACTGTAACTTCTTTCAGGCTGATGCGCATAAAAAGCTGCGGGAGTTGCATCAGTTATATTTCCTGCAGAGATAATGGCTGTTTTGAAGTTTTTCTTTGTTAACTGCTGTGTAATTAATTCCAAAGGTTTTCCGTTTTCATCAACGCTGATAAATCGGTTATTGGTTTTATTTCCTGTCGCCATTGCTGTTGCCCCGGCCGCAGAATCTGTAATGTAACTATCTGAAGATTTGGTAACTGAAAGTCCCTGCGTTGGAATATTAAAGATATTCAACTGTCCTTTATTCGCCGTATAACCGGCGTAAAGCTGAGCTAATCCCATTCCGTCACCAATAAGGAGGATTACATTTTTTGGTTTCTTTTTAGCAAAAGATGGTGAATTTTTAGGAATATATGCTGTATGAAACTCTGTATTTTGATAAAAAGTTCTTTTGAGATTATGGATAAATTGGGTCAATGCCGCAACATTATCTGTACCAATAAAGTCCACTTTTAAATTCATCAGAGTCATCCAGGTATTGACATTATCCTGCGTAGCCCAGAATCTGATTTTTTTATGCTGATCGTGTACTTTTTTAATAGCCGACTGCATCTTTTGAAAATCAGCCTGCGTCAAAACACCCTTGCCATTCCATATGGTTATGTTTTTTAAATCTTCGCTGATCATTTCAACCCGTGACAATTCTTCCGGAGAATAATTTTCATTAAGCCTTCCGTCAAAATAAATAAACTCAGGATATGCTGCCCATTGGGATGGTGCAGGTCTGTTTCCTGAAATCACTACTTTAATGTTTTTATTGGAAATGATTTGTGGAAATGCCTGAAACTGCTGTACAATTGCTTTTAGGGTAGCATTAGCATCAGATTTAATATCTATCATCAGCATTAAAGACTTATTATCAGGATATATTTTTCCAGTCAGGTTTTTTAATTTAAGCGAAATCGGTTCAAGATACAAACTCCTTAGTGTGTTATTTTGCGTAATTTCATTTGAGGTATGCGCTACGAAAAGCTCATTGTTTACCAGAAAAACGTCTGCTTCAATAACACCTGCTTCATTAGAATAAGCCCCATAAAAAGGAAGTGGACTGGCATAATCGTTATGCGAATGTATGTTCGATGAACTGTATTCCTGTGCTTGTGCAAGCAGAAAAAATTGGAGGCAAAAAAGGGTTATTATTTTTTTCATTGAAATTGAAATTATTCATAAACAAAGCCGTAGGTAACTTTGTTTAGAATTTATTTAATCATTTATAGTTTCTGGTTTTTGTTTTTTACAACTGCAGACTTGGGGGAGCCTGCAGCGTAAAAAAACTAAACAAAACACTTGAAAACTAACTATTAATTGTTTTACCTTCTATAGCTTTTCATATTTTACTAAATAAAATGAGTTAAGCCAATAAGGTAAAACTGATTTATTGAATGCTTTTTATTTTTTTATTTCGGTACTGTAGATCACTTCCCCTTTTTCATTAACAGCCTGTACATATAAAGTATCAGCTAAAACTGAAAACACCATAAAACCATATTCCGATGAAGCCAGTTTGCTAAAAGGTAAAGTATCTATCGCGGTAGCCTCTGAAGCTGATCCTGAAACAAAATAATGGGTTTTTCCTTCTGGCAAAAGGTGTTGTAAATCATGATCGTGTCCGGCGATATACGCATCTGCTTCGCATTTATCCAAAAGTGATTTTAATGATTTACGAACGGCTTTGGTATCATAACTTTCTCTTCTTTTTAGAGTTGCCGTGAACAATGGGTGGTGTCCAACAACTAATTTCCACTTCACGCTTTTAGGCGCAGTAGTAAGCGTTTTTACAAGCCATTTTTTTTGCGCGGTAGAATCTTGTGAAATTACATTTTTACCATACTGTTTACTTTTATAGAATTCAGGGATTAATGGGTTAGTATCTATAAAAGCAATTAAAACCTGCTGGTTAGGATCTCCATTTATATTAAATGTTTCACTATAATATCGGGCAGGCATGTTCCAGCGGCGGCTTATTTTTGAATAGGCAACCTGTGCATCTGGATTACCGGCATAATCATGGTTTCCTAATACAGGATACCAGTTCCAGTGGAGTGAAAAATCAGTATAAATATCTTCAAAAGAAGATTTCCATTGCGGGTCATATTCACTTGCAACACCAACCGGATAAAAGTTATCACCGGTAGAAATGATGAAATCACGATTAATTTCTTTAGCAGTAATACCCATCTGCTTCGCTACTGGAATTTGATGATCTTCACCAAATCTTCCCCAATCGCCCATTACAATAAAATTAAGTGAATTAGGGTATTTTTTTATAGTGGTATCTTTTTTCTGGGCAGTAGCAAAATTTAAGGAGAGTATGCAGATATACAGTATCAATCTATTTTTTTGTGGTATTGGCATTTTCATTTTTTTATGATTAAGATTGAAGGCTGTTTTGTATTATTATGATACAATCAGCCTTCAAATTATATATCAGAGTTTACTTAATATCCCTTATTTTGTATTAAATATCCAGGAACATTGGATGCTCCGTCAATTGCAATCTGTGGAATTGGGAACAATCTGTGATTTACATCGGTATCTGATTTTTCTGTCCATTTATCTTCATAATGTCCAAAACGAATTTGAGTTGTTCTTCTTAAACCTTCCCAATAAAATTCAAAACCATATTCCCTGTACAAAATGTCTAAATTGATTGCCGTAAGTGCAGCCGGAATTGGAGCTCTGGCGGTTCTTGAAGTTCTTACTGTATTCATGTCGTCTAATGCTTCACCAATAAGTCCTTTTCTTAGTTTCGCTTCAGCACGCATCATATAAATTTCAGCATATCTAAGCAATACCATATCTACACTACTAAAAGTATTTCCATCAGGAGAAGTATGGCTAAACTGGTATTTTGAAACTCTATATCCGGATTTATGGAAACTTCCTTCATTAGTAAAATCAATTTTTAAAGTAAGATTTACATAATCCACATTTTTATCAACACCATTTCCTTTTATCTGCTTAACCGGATAAATCCTGTATCCTCCATCACATTTAAAGAAAGCGCCATTAGCATCTTTTCTTGCTGCCCATGGAATACCTCTCATAATTCCTCTGTCAATTTCAAAGTCTTCTGCTTTTACACAATAATAATGATCCTGATCGTTTAATGGTGAAAGCCCGGTTAGGTCTTTTAAGTGAGCCGGAACTTTAGCATTATCTTTGTAAAATCGTGAGTCAGCATCGGCAGGATCTACAGCTCCGTAAGCATCAACCCATGTCTGATAAAAATCTGATGTAATAGCCGGCCCATCAGTTCCGTCTGCATTAATAGATTCAGGTCTTGGGAACATGGATCCCGGTATGGACCAATAAGCCCAGCGATTATGCTCATCAGCTAAAACCCCACGTTGATCTATGGCAAAAATTAATTCCTTATTGGAGTTATTGTTATCATCAAATAAATCAAAATATTCCGGAGATAAACTGAATTTACCTGAGTTTATAATATTATCTGTATACTTAATGACCTTATCCATATCAGCAGTTGCAAATTGAGATGTTCCATAAGGATCACGGTAAACAGCAGCATTTAAATATAACCTTGAAAGAAGTCCCCAAACTGCAGCCTGTGTCATTCTTCCAGGACCTTTGTCTGTATTAATTACATCAGCAACAGACAGTAACTCACTTTCTATATAAGAAACAGCATCTTGTCCTCTTAGTATTTCTGAAAGATTTGCAGATGATTCTTTTTTAAATACAAGTCCCCAACTATCTAATGTCTGCATATTCAAATAAGCTCTTAGGGCTTTCATTTCATAAAGTGCTCCTTGTGCTTCAGTATTTCCTCCTTCTGCAAGAGGCGTTAAAACTTCAATAGCGGATAATGTTCTTGAAATATTTGTAGTAAGGGCATTCCATGTGCTTGTAACCAAGTCATTAGTGGATGTTATGGTATGCGCATGTACTGCTAAATATTTACCTCCATCGTACCAGTCAGTTCCTCCTCTATAAGGTAAAATACCTTCGTCGCTGGCAATTAACTGCAATCCAAAATTGTTTGTATGATACCATGTCGATTTTAATTGTCCATATGCCGGAGCAATTGCACCTGTGATTGCTTGTGCCTGTCCTGCACCGGTCAAGGATTCATCTAATACTTTTTCTTCTAAGTCTGTACAACTCCAGTTAAATAGCAAACTGAATGCAAGACCTGCTATTATTATTTTATTTTTCATATTTTGTTATTTTTGATTAAAATGCTACGTTTAAGCCAAATACAATGGTTCTGCTTCTTGGGTAACTGAAATAGTCAATACCAAACGACTGAATTTCGCTAACTGCTGTTCCGGTGTTAATTTCAGGATCATAACCGCTGTATTTTGTGATTACAAATAAGTTTTGTCCTGTTACCGAAAGACGAATGTTATCCATTACATTATCAAGTCCAATCGAACCTGGTCTTAAATTATAACCTAGTGTTGCATTATTTAATCTTAAGAAACTACCGTCCTCTAAATATCTGGTAGAAACGGTGTTTGAATTAGTAGCCGCTTCATTTAAATATTGTGAAGCTCTGTCTGTAGTGTTAAAAGAATTTGCAAGCTGACCTCTGTTGAATGAACTCATGGCAACATGGTTGTAAATTTTATTACCTCCAGCACCATTAAAATTAGCACCAAAATCAAAATTCTTATATTTTAAGTTTAAATAAAAAGCATATACATAATCCGGTAATGCACTTCCTGCCACGATACGGTCATTGTCAAGAATCTGACCATCCTGATTTGTATCTGCAAACTGGTTCAAACCATCGGCTCCGATTCCTGTAAATTCATACATATAAAAAGAACCAATAGGATGTCCGGTAAGGATTCCGTTTATGGTTGCTCCAGTTTGACCGCTTCCTTGCGCTGCTCCGGTTGTTAAAATTTTATAAGGTGAGTTTTTTACTTTATTATCTGTAAAAGATACATTTCCACCAATACTATACGAAAAATCTTTACTTTTATCGCTACTGTAATCCAAAGCAATTTCAATACCATTGTTTTGAACTTCCATGTTATCAATGTTTGTCCAATGCGTTTTTGCAGGTTGAATAGGGTCTACAGGAGTTATTTCTAATAAAATATTATCTGAAACTTTGTTAAAATAATCAACAGTACCTGATAACTTATTATTGAATAAACTAAAATCTAAACCTATATTTGTTTGTGTTGATACCTCCCATTGAAGATTTGGATTGGCTAAACGCGTATAGATTGAACCATAAGGATAGCCGCTTAACTCTGTGGTAGTTGGATCCAGTGGGTAAGTATCATATCCGTGGATACTTTCTGTATAACTTGTTTTTGTTTTTTTAGAAGGTATTTCCTGAACACCGGTTTGTCCCCAGCTTGCTCTTAATTTAAGATTATTCAAGATCTCAGATTCTTTTAAAAAATCTTCTTTTGTAATATTCCATCCCAATGCCACAGATGGAAAATATCCGTAATTGTTGTTCTGACCAAATTTAGTAGATCCATCAGCACGAAGGGTTGCTGTAAGCAAATATTTACCTTCATAACCATAATTTAATCTTCCGAAAAAAGACTGAAGCTCATTTTCTACTGCAGACGAAAACTTAGTTCTAAGCTCAGTTGCTGCTCCTATTTGATTTTTTGGTTCTACATCGTTATCCGGAAATCCTCTAAAGTTATAATTCTTTTGATTTACTTGTGTTTTCTGGTAAGACTGACCTGCTAAAATGGTAAAACTATGGGCTTTAACATTAAAATTATACGTCAGGGTATTTTCATACAAAACATTATTATTAGTGGTCATAATATTGTTTAAAGTACTTTCAGTTGTATTAGTATCCGAAGTATATGGCAAAACTTGAATATCTCTTTCAGCCATAGAATAATCAACTCCCAGATTAAACTTATAAGTTAATCCTTTTATAAGTTCGTAAGATGGTGCAATGTTAGCCAAGATACGGTTGTTGTTAGTCTCATCAGAGTAAATTCTTTGACTAATCAAAGGATTTACAGCATCATTACTTAAGTTGGTATTTAGTTGCCCATTAACATAAACTGCATCAGTTGGGTTCATTGTCAGCATGCTCCCCACTACACCTCTGGCATCCGGTCTTGAATTTTCAAGTTTTGTGGCAGTCATGTTAAAAGCAACATTAAACTTATCGTTTAGTGCCTTTTGATTTAAATTCAAACGTCCTGAATAGCGTTTTAAATCACTATTTCTCAAAATACCTTCCTGATTGTCTACCCCCACAGAAGCTGCATAAGTTGATTTATCAGTTCCTCCGCTCATAGATAAATTTAAGTTTTGAGAAACACCGGTTCTGGTTAATTCATCCTGCCAGTCTGTACTTGCACCTCCGTCTTGTAAATTTCCGTTTATAGCAGCAACTTGTTTTCTAAATTCATCAGCACCAAAAACATCTACTTTATTAGCTAATGTTGAAAATCCGGTAGTCATATTAAGGTTAATCTGAGTTCTGCCTTTTGTTCCTTTTTTAGTTGTTATTACAATTACTCCATTTGCAGCTCTGGATCCATAAATAGCAGCAGCAGATGCATCTTTAAGAACCTCAATACTTTCGATATCCTGCGGGTTGATAAAGTTTAATGGGTTTGTAGCAACACCATTATTAGAATTGTCAAGAACAAATCCGTCTACAACATATAAAGGTGTTGTTCCCGAACGTAAACTTCCAACTCCCCTGATAATGATATCCTGAGAAGCACCTGGTTCACCACTTGCAGCTATAACATTAACCCCTGCAACTTTACCCTGAATCAATTGTCCGGCATTTGCCACCACTCCTTTGTTAAAATTTTCACTTTTTACAGAAGAGATCGCTCCCGTTACATCAGATCTCTTTTGAGAACCATACCCTACAACTACTACTTCGTTTAAAGTGCTTACCTCTTCAGTTAGTGAAACAGTCAATTTTTGGTTAGCCAAAAAAGAAACTTCTTTTGTTTTAAATCCTACATAAGAAAAAACTAAAATACCTTCGTTTTGCTGTACTTTAATTTTAAAATTTCCATCAAAATCCGTTGTAACGGCCCCTCTTGGTTCTCCCTTAATATAAACTGAAACTCCTGGTACAGGTACGTTTTCAACATCTGAAAACACAGCTCCCGATACCGTTCCCTGCGCATAGGAATAGGACATACATCCTATGGCAAGAATTAACAATGCATAAATTTTTTTCATTTAATTAGTATTTTATGTTTCGCCAAAAGTATTTTAAGCGATTTGCCAAATGGGGTAATTTTGTTTCAGAATAGAGGATTTTAGATTCAAATTAGGATAAAATTAACGACAAAAAAGGGGTGTTTTGTTCACTAACACTGAGCTAACTTTGCGTAAACACTGAGCTAACAGAAACTTTTAGGCAATTGATTTGTACTCTTTAGGACTTTTTCCAAAATATTTTTTGAACGATCGTCCAAAATACTTCGGATCATTATAACCACACTCAAAACTGATCTCAGAAATATTTAATTTTTTTGTTTTTAATAGTATTTCTGCTTTTTGTAATCTAAAAGAGGTTATCACATCAGAAGGTGACTGATTCAGTGCTTCTTTAAATATGCGATAACATTTTACTCTCGAAATCCCCAAATTTTCTACAAGTGTTTCTACATTAAAAGAAGGATCCTGTAACTCTGTTTTTATTATTTTTAAAGCTTTTTTTACCAGTTTGTCATTATTAGTTACCAAGGGATCATCTTCTGTTAAAATTTGAAATATTTTTTGCTGCATTTTATTTTCCTGCTGTACCTCTTTGTTTTTAGCAATTAAAGAGGTGATTTTTTTGGTTATAAAGGAGGAGCTGGCAGGCAATTGAATGAGTGTATCAATACCAAGTTCTAATAACTGTTCATGCAATTCATAATTAATATCTTCAGATATATAAATCATGGGCATTTTGAGACCGGAAGTACTTCTATTAGACTCTAAAAAATGAATTAGTTCTTTTGAGAACGTTGCCTGATAAAATACCAAAGCAGAAAAATTGATTTGTTTTATGGCTGAGCTCAAATCACTCACAGAATTTTCAAAAAATAAATGATGACTATCATTCTCCAGAACCTGATTTGCTGCGGTATAATTGGATTGGTCACTAAAAACTAAAAACAATTCTTTATCCAAAGAAAACTGCTCTTCTTCATTGACATGTCTCCAGGAAATGATTTCTTTGGTCTTTAAATTTTCTTCAGCTAACTCTAACGGAATTTGTAAAGTACAAATAAATTTTTCTTCAGAATTATTAAAAAAATTACCCTTTAAGTCTTCCATTAATACCTGTAAAGCTTTAAAGTAAGGACTATAATGCACAATATTGTACCAGTTGTTTTTTAATATTATACTATCAGAAACTGCAGTAACATTTAAAAAGTTGTTTTCATATCCAATTTTAATATCTAAAGTACTGTCAGTTTCAGAATATTTACTGATATCATTGAAAAAATACTGCAATAATAACTTTACCCGTAATACATCTATGGCAATAAAATTAGGCGAGTTGTCTATTTCACAATTTAAATTTACCTGGTTACGCTGCAGTTCTTTTTTAAACTTTTCAATACTGCTCTTTAAAACAGGAAACAGATTAACTGCAGATTTCTTTATGGGACCAATATCTTTAACATAACTTAGATAATTCCATTCTGAAATGAGATTAGCCAGTTTACCTGATTGCAAAAGTAAATCCCTTTGCGCTTCACTATCTTTTTTGTACGTATTTGAAATTTTAATTATTCTGGCTATTGGATCCTGAAACTCTGCGAGCATGAACGTTTTAAATTTTTCAATTTCAAAATTTTCGTTTTTAAGACCGCTATGGAGTTTTAAAAGTTTTTCTTTCTGCTCTGATATTTTTTTGTTCTTTTCATCCAGTTTTTCATTAATGGCCTTTAAATCTTTTTTCTGATTTTCAATAATTGCAGTACGGGCCTGTATCTTTGCCACGAGATACTTTTGTTTCGCTGCAGCGGCTTTATTCTTAAAATAAATCAACAGCATACAGCTGATTAGCATAAAAACGGATAGCAAAATATAAAACAAAATTGTTTCGTAAAATGCTTCACTGATATGCAGCGTAAAAAATACAGGTTCAGCAATTCCATTTTCACCTTGTTTAATCAAAAAATGGTAATCTCCAGAAGATAAATTGGCATATTCTATTTTCTTTGTATCTGGCAGTAAGCTCCAATTTTTATCTCTTCCTTCTAATTTATAATAGATTTTAAATTTGTTTTCTTTAGGAAATCCAATAGGAGTTATTTCAATTTCTAATTCATTATTACTGAAGCCTTTTTCTATTATGGGCAAATAATTTTCGTTGCCATCTACCCTAACCTTGATTTTTGCATTATAACTATCAGAATGAATAGTTTTAGGATTGAAATAATTAAGTCCGTTTACACCTCCAAAATACAAATGCCCTTTAGTATCCTGATAATGGGCTCCTTCTGAAAATTCCGGTGCCTGCCATCCATGATTTGGATTAAAGGAAGTAACCTTATAATTACTTTTGGTAATGGATGCTATTCCTTTTGTGGTACTAATCCAAACTTTATCTCCATTATCGATAAGACCGTAAACCATGTGGCTTGGAAGACCATCTGCCTCTGTAATATTTTTAATCAGGCCTTTATTTTTATTATAGATGCTGACACCTCCTAAGGAAGCAATCCAATAATTATCTGTAGTCTTATCGATCAGGACAGCATAAACACTATTGCCTAAGATACCCTGTTGTTCTGAAATTTGATCTATACGGTTAGTTTCTAAATCAAAAACGATAACCCCATCGCTTTCAGTAGCCAGAATTAAATGCTGCTTATTGTTTCTGACACATCTGATATGGTATTTATTTAGTGCTTTTTGCCCTTTAAAGCTCTCAAATTTTTGAGTTTTTAAATTGAATTTAGCCACACCTCCCCAACACCCTATCCAAAGCTGTTTATTTTTATCCTCATAAATAGAATAAGACCTGTTATTGGGCAGTTCTTTGATATTGCCAGCCTCATAGCAGGTGTGCTTTGTACCTGAAATACATATAATTCCTTTGTATGTTCCTGCCCAGATTGTTCCGTCACTTGCAGTAAACAAATTTCTGACTCTTTCCCAATCGGGATCTAAAGCTGCTTCTTTTATTTTATACTTTTCGTATGTATGACTTTTTTCATTGTAGTAATAGAGTCCGTTTGTGTAATAACCCAGCCAGGTTTTTCCATTTGCGTCTTTCGTAATAGCCCTAATAGTTTCTGTTGGTAAATTGGGATGTTTTGCAGGATGAGGTACTATTGAGTTTATTTTTTCAGAACCCCGGTAAGCCATGCTCAATCCCCCATCTTTCTGACCTAGCCAAATATTTCCGAAAGCATCTTCGTGAAGCGTCTCTATTTCATCGCTCTTAAATGAATAAGGTAAATATGAATCAGAAGTAAAATGCTGAATATTTTCACCCCTGTCATTAGCTATGATATACAGTCCGTTTTTTTGAGTGGCATACCAAATATTTCCTGCCCTATCCTTTAAAACATCATTGATAACCACTTTAGGATACTTTTTTAACAAGATGCTTTTTAAGCTTTTGGTGTCTGTTTTTTTTATGGAATTGTAAGGTATTGCAAAAAAAGCTCCTTCTTTAAATTCATAGTAAGCAGTACTTGTTTGTACGACAATATTTCCTTTTTTAGAAATTTGAAAGTTTTTTGGAAGGTCTTTGAAGCTGAATTTTTTAAATTCATCATTTCCCACATACCTATTGACATCGCCTTCATTAGTAATTAACCAGATAAAGCCTTTATTGTCCCTGGCTAGTTTTGTGATATAATTACTGGAAATTGTTTTAGGATCATCAAAATTATGCTTAAAGATTTTAAAATTATGGCTATCATAATAATTCAATCCATCCCAGGTTGCAATCCAGAGCCCTCCGTCTTTGTCGTTTTCAATATCAATTACCGAATTATTAGACAGCCCCTGAGTTGTGGTAAAATTCTCAAATTTTATTTGCTGTCCAAATGACTTCATTGTAATAAACCATACTACAAATAACCTTGTAACCATTTTTTTGTTTTTAGTTTACAAGGGTACAATGACAAGTTTACTATAACATAAATTGTATGTTAAGTTTAAAATTAGTGGAATATTTATTGCAAAATGATTTCTAAAATTAACAAGATCGAAGAATGTCCTAAATTGGAACTTTAGCAGAATTCTTAACTAAATTATTCCTTAGGCTAAAATGGAAACCATTCAGCATAATTAAAAAGTCCTTCAAAAACTTGAAGGACTTAATTATATAATCAATATAACAGGGTAATAAATTTATTCAGAAGCGAGAATAGCAATCTTCAATGCTTCGACAGCATCCTCCACTGTTATGGTCAATTGGTGGTCTTTATTTTCTATTTTTTGAATCAGGTCTTTCAGAGTTGATTGCACTCCTTCACCGTATACTTCACCCTTGTTTTGTGGAATTTCAAACGTACCCGACACCATTTCATCAACATCATAGCCAATTCCGCCACAATATGTCAATTCTTTGTTAGTTGCGACAGATGGATCAGATGCGCCCCATCCTTCCGGTCTGGATACATCTCTGAGATTATCAAGAGCTTCAGCCTTGCCTATCTCCCACCCTGGAATCTTTTTTAATTCTTCTTTACTCTGTTCATTCACAATGGCTTTTATAGTTCCTTTCAAAGGAATCCAACCTTCAACCTCAACTCTGGCCAGGTCATAGGCAAGATGTATGGTCGTTTGTTCAAATAAACCCGGACCTGAAAAAGCATGATAATAATTAGCAATCAGTCCTTCATTATACAATACCATGGCAGCCACCCTGTCTCGTTGTGATTCATTACGATTATCTGAAACTCCATATACTTTACTATACTGCTGACCACTTAAGGCTTTAACAATATCAAAAAAATGGACTCCGTGCTCAATAAGGATACCTCCGGACATTTCTTTTTTCCAAAACCAATGATTAACAGGCAAAGCCTCATCCTGGGCATAATTGTTCACTACTACGTGTCTAAGCTTACCAAATGCGCCACTTTGACCCAGTTCCATCAAAGATTGAATGATAGGATTATAACGAATCATATGATTAACCGTAATAGCCATACCTGTTTCTTTTTGTGTCCTTAAGATTTGCTGAGCACCTTCTTCGCTAATCGCAACAGGTTTTTCCAGCAAAACATGCTTACCCGCTTTCATGGCTTCGCAAGCCATTTCAACATGGAGGTCTGGAGGTGTAACAATACTGACAATATCAATTTCGGCATCGTTAATGAGTTCTTTCCAATCATGATAATTCTTGCAATTTTCAATATTGTGAGGATGCCTTCCTGAATCGGCAATAGCCGTAACTTCTACGTTTTCTAACTTGTTCCACCAATGATGAAGGAATGTTCCAAATCCTCCATAGCCTATTAATCCTATTTTATATTTTTTCATTTCTATTTTAATATGTAGTTATTTAATACTTTTAAAGTTTCTTTTGAGGGAAAATAACTGTAACTTAAGTTTAATTTTACTTGTAAGTCCTGTACAAATTATCTTTGTTACTGTGTTAAATCACTCTCTTATCTGTTCAATTACATTAAATTTACTACAAAATTTCATGAATTTCAAATTAAATTGCCACAAATTCCTGCTCTTTTAATCAAACTTTTATTGGTTTTTACAGGCTCTGTTATTTTAGTTAAAAAATAAAAAATCGATATACATTCTACTATAGCACGACAAGGAAGACTTCTAAAATTCAGCCAATTGTTATTGCTTTATTAACCGGTTGGGTGTGATCATCAAAAAACTAATTACACCCAAAAGTTTTTATTAATAAAAAATGCCCCAAATAGTGTCTAGCTTTTTGGGGCATGTTCAAATACGTCTTAATTTCCTGAAATATTTAATGTTTAAAAAAGGTCCTTAAATAGAAGGAAAAAGACTGGTTCTGGTCATTTCTTCTGATGAAAAATCCACCGAAAGCCCATCTCCATAACTTTCCTGAAAATACTCTAAACGAATTGGCAAAAGTCCTTTCTTTAATGTTACTTCACCTCTTTTTTCACTGAAACCATGCAAGCCATCATTATCAATAAGAAGTTTGTCATTGATATAAAGTTTACTTCCATCATCAGAAGCTAGATAAAAAGTATATTTTCCATCGGCAGGAATGTTTATGTATCCATTATAAACCAAACCATAATTGTTTGAATCATGTTTAATTTTGTTGAGATCAAAATCTGGGGCATATCCCTTATCAACTGGTGTAAGTTTACTAAAATCAGGCATTTTACTCCATTTCCCTTTGTATAAATTATAATTTAATCCTGTTTTTTTATTATAGAATATTTTTGAAATAACAGAACTACAGGATCCATCTCCAGCCGGACAGGCAATCGCATTTACACGTGCCGGAACTGCGACCTCAAAAGCTTTTGTGTAAAGCTGTGAGCTGCGTGTTGGCACAGAACCGTCTGTTGTGTAATAGATTTTATCAGTTCCTTTTTGGATGAATTCGACTTTTGCTTTTGTTTCAGATTCAATTTCAGACGTTTTAAATTCTGGTCTTTCAGAGATGCTTCCGTAATTTTTAAGCAATTCGTAGTATGGTTTATATCTTTTATTTGTTTCACTGATTGACTGAATTGTCAAAAGCGCACTGTTCCATCGGTCTGAAAAGCCATCAATTTGTGTTTTTATATCTGTTAGATTATATTCGATATTTTGACCAAATTGAGAAAGTGACATTATTTCGAATGGGCTGTATAATCCATCATTCCAATCATTCAGCAAACGGAATGTTTCGAAATTTTTCATGTATTTAATTTGCCCTTTTTTACCTGAAAGAAGCTGTTGGTCGTAATTTGGAAATTCTACCTCAACAGCAACTTTTGTATTAGTTGGAAATTCCGATACATAAATACGGGTTTCAAAATCATTTCCTGCATATGTCCAGCTGCCTGATTTAGCCTCTTCGCTGTAAGGAATATTTTCTCCGTTAATTGATACCGCTGTTGGAGGAAAAGAACAGGGAAAACGAAGTTCATACCCTCTGGAAGTCAGCATTCCCGGGAATGAGCCTTCTACTGGTGAAATCACAATGTTCATTTTATTTCCTGTTTGTTCAGAAGTGACCGGTGTGTAAGAAAAAGCATTTTTCTTAAAATTGTTATTATTACCCTCATCCTCATACAATTTCAGAGCTCCCTTTTTACCGGGATAGAATGCAAGAATTAACGGATTAAGCGGTTTCTCATCTGTTCTTTCCACTTTTGTCTGCATCGGAATAATAGCGCCTTCTTTTACAAAAACCGGAATATCACCTAAAGTAAAAGGCATCGCAATTTTTTTACCGCCTTTTATAATAGTTCCTGTACTGGATTCGTACCATTTGCCTTCCGGAAGCCAGGTTTCCTGAGTTAAAAATACCTTGTCTTTTTCAATTGGTTTTGTAATTGGATTCACGATCATATCACGTCCAAACATATATTGGTTGGGTATAGAATAGGCATTTTCATCTTTTGGATAATCGTAATACATAGGATGAACTGTAGAAACTCCGGTTTCATAGGTATTATGTGCTTCATTATATAAATACGGCACAAGAGAATATCTCAGCAGATACGCTTCTCTCATGATAAGAAAATTATCTAGCGGATAAGCCCAAATACGTCTTTCGTGCTGTGGTGCCGCAGTAGCATGCGTTCTGAATATCGGACTAAAAACACCCCATTGAATCCATCTTGTATAAAGTTCAGCTGTTCCTGCATCTCCCTGATGTCCGCCAATATCATGACTCCAATAACCAAATCCTACATTGGCAGCAGTAGATGTAAAATAAGGCTGATAATTCAACGATTCCCAGGTTACATGCGTATCTCCTGAAAATCCGATTTGGTATCTGTGATTTCCAAGGCCTCCCCAGCGGTGAAATATAAGCGGACGCACTTTGTTTTGGCGTTCCATGTCGCTGTAATGCACATAATTTAAGTAAAAAGTAGGATTCACTCCCGGGATATTGGTACTTCCCCATTGCTGCCAGTCTAACCACCAAAAATCTACACCTGCTTTTTCGATTGGGTGCAATACCAATTTCATATAATTGGTAGCAAATTTTTTATCGGTAATATCAAAAGGCACATATTTTTTTGTCGCCGGATCAATTCCCATTGCTTTGGCCATTTCCGGATATGCTTCTTCGTAGGGCTGTATTCCTGACGCCGGATGTAAATTTAAACAGGTTTTAAGATGCTGTTCATTGGTCCATTTTAAAAACTTTTCAGGAGAAGGAAACAAATTTTTATTCCATGTAAAACCGGTCCAGCCAGAATCTTCTCCGGCCTGATCTCTTTGTCTTTGTCCATTTTTGAAAAACTCAGGCAATGATTTTATGTGCCAGTCCATATCAATTACAAATACATCAAGAGGAACATCATGCATTTTGAACTCCCCTACCAGATCACGAAATTCTGTATCCGAATATTCTCTGTACCGTGACCACCATGCACCAAATGCAAATCGTGGCGGCATGGCAATTTTACCTGCAATATCAGTATAATCTTTTAAAGCGGTTTTATAATCAGAATCATAGGCGAAAAGATATAAATCCTGAGGTTTATCTCCGGGACGGGCCATTACCCAATTCCATTCTGAATTATCAAAAAGAGGGCGCTCGCTGTCATCTATCAAATACCATCCATCGCGTGAAATTATACCTTGCTCCAGTTCTTTGGCCGGACCATCCACTCCGTCTAAAGTACGGGTTGTACCCAACAGGTTTTTATTGTTTGCCAGTCCAGGTTTCCATGTAGTCGTTTTACCATTAACAATAAAATCCACACTCAGGTTTTTATCGGTAAACTTACCTGAACCTGTCTTATATTTAAGTTTCACTACATTGGTAACAATTTGCAATTCACCTTTAGTCTCTTTTTTAGTAAACTTTGGTACCGGAAGGTTTCTATTTACAAAAGTTAAGGAAGCATTATCTGTAAACTTACCATCGTTGCTCCATTCCATACGAATTACACGTGGTGAAAGCACCGTAAATCTGGCATTGCCCGACACTACCGTTGCCAATGGGTTTGCTTCGGGTTTGTATTTCTGAGCAGATAAAACTGCCGAAACAAGACTAAAAATTGTAACTAAAAATTGTTTTGTTTTCATATTCTATTTTAAAATTAATCTTAAATATATACTTCAAATAATTTCATTAAATAACTGTTATTAAGAATTTTATATGATTTATTTGAAGTATACTTTTTCTTCCGAGGTTTATTTTTTAATAAATTTCTTTACATGTATGATACCATTCATTTGAATATGCAAAATGTAAATACCTGATGTCAAATTTCCTACATACAGGTCATTATAATACTTTAGAGGATTACTCAAAAGTCTGCCTTGGATATCATAAATTTTGATATCTGCAGAAGACAAATCAACATCAGACAAAATATGCAATACCTGATCCACAGGATTTGTTATACTAATTTGATGGCTTAACTGCAGGTCATCAATACCCAAAGTCGTTTCATAAAACTGAGACTTTGATATCACTTCCCTGCCTTGCAGAAAACTGGACCATTCCAGTTTGCAGGTTGCAGCGCTGGTGTTTTCAAAATATTCTAATTTGATATTGTATTTCTGACCAGCATCGAGGAAAATCTTACCCCTGTTTTCTCCAGTATCATCAAGCCATTTATCAATAACTAATTGATTATTGATCCATAATCTTCTTCCGTTATTGCTTGTTACATAAAAAGTATATTCACCACTATATTTTGGCTGTACCTGACCTGTCCAGCGTGCTGTAAAACGATCCGGATTAACACCAGTACCTGGAGATGCAAATGCCCAGTCAAAATTAATAGTAGCATCTACCCTGTTAAGTACGGGCGTTTCAAAATTCATTCCGTTGAAATAGTTTCCTGACAAACCAGTTCCTGTACCCATTATTGGATTGACATCCGGCATTAAGTCCAGTTTCCAGCGTTGGGCGTTGTTTCCAAGATCTGTCCACTGCTGAATATTAGTTCCTGGTTCTGCAAGATCATTGGCAACATCAAGACATTTATTGGTGCCTTTATGAGTTAATTTATAATAACCGTCAGGCATTAAATCCAGTTTCCAGCGTTGGGCATCATTATCAGTATCATTATATTGATGTACATTGGCACCATCGTTACTGCTATTATTATCAACATCCAAAACCTGATTAGTTCCCTTGTGTTTCAACTGATAGAATCCATCACTTTCGAGCGTAATATACCAACGCTGTGCATTCACATTTCCATTATCTGTCCATTGATGCACATTGGCTCCGGGTGTTGTAAGGTCTCTATCGACACTTATAACCTGATTCGTTCCTTTGTGGGTTAATTTATATAAGCCTCCGGAAACAATTGGAGTCTGAATTAATTCAAGTTTCCAACGCTGTCCATCGCTTCCATTGTCAGTGTTTTGTATAACATTGACAAGAGGAGCGCTGCTATTTTGATCGACATCCAGACATTGATTTGTTCCTTTATGCGTTAGCTTAAAATAACCATCTGTCATAGCCTCAAAATTCCAATATTGAGCATCTGAATCAGCACTGGTACCTTGCTGTACATTTGCTTCAGGCTGATTGCTGTTACCGTCTACCTCTAAACATTGATTGGTGCTTTTGTGTGTCAGTTTATATAAGCCATTCGATTCAACAGTAATTACCCAACGTTGTGAATCGTTTCCGTTGTCTGTATTTTGCTGCACATTAGCACCTGGCTGAGTACTATTATTTGCTACTTCTAAACATTGGTTGGTGCCCTTGTGTGTCAATTTATAAATACCTCCCGAAACAATTGGAGATACAGGCAATGATGAACATGTATTGTCCGGTACTCTAGGCTTTACACCATAATTGGTCATGTTTACAGGTTCAATTAAATCATTTGCATTAAAGTACATATGATCAATCGCCACTTTTCTGTCTCCGCCTGATGCGTTTTCATAACGATGGTAAACGATATAATACTCATCGCAATCGCCCATTTTTATAACAGAATGATGTCCCGGTCCTTTATCTTGTGCATTAGAACTAAGTATAGTTCCCCGATATGTCCAGGGTCCCATAGGAGAAGTGGAAGTTGAATATTGTACATTATACGAATCGTTAAACCAATCCCCATTAGAATACATCATATAATAAATACCTTTGCGCTTTACCATATAAGGCCCTTCGGTATAATTTTCAGGTGTTATATCGGTAGATGCAGAGGCCAATGTAACCATATCAGGATTTAATTTGCGTACTGCCAATTTTCTTTTGCCAGAGCCTCCATAATAAATATAGGTCTGACCATCGTCATCTGTAAACACCATGGCATCAATGATGTCATCTGTAAAAGGATCTGTAGCAATAAGTGGCGCGCCTATATCTGTAAAAGGACCTAATGGAGAATCGCCCACTGCAACCCCAATTTTGACTTCTGCAGTATAATAGAAATAGTATTTGTTATTTCTGAACGCCACTCCGGGAGCCCACCCATTATTATCGGCCCAGCTGCATTGAGGGCCAATATCAAAAATAACACCTTCATCTGTCCAGTTTGTCAAATCTGTTGATGAGAAAGTATGAAATTGTTTTCCTGCCGATGCTGTAGGATAGATGTAATATTTGTTATTGAAATAATGAATTTCCGGGTCTGCGCCCGAAAATAAAGGATTACCACTCAACTGTGCGTTTACAGGAGCAGCAAAACTTATAAAGATGAAAAAGAGGGCAAGACATAACTGCCTATACAGATTATATTTTTTTTGTATAATTCGCATCATAATTTTTAATTTTAAACATCCCTAAAAGCTGACTTTTTTATAATTCTAATTTTAAAGTGCATTTTAGAGATGTTTGCATTAACTAATTGTAATTTTTAAAACCAGTTTTCACATTATTTCTTAATAAATTGTTTTGTCATTTTTGTGCCGTCTTTCTCAAAAACAACAAAATAAATTCCTGTTTTTAAACCCGAAACATCTAAAGTGTCATCTTTCATCTTTTGCTCCAAAACCAAGCTTCCAGTCTGAGAAAAAACGCGAACCTGAATCCCTTTCATTTCGGCATTAAAAAACAGCGTATTCTTTGCCGGATTGGGATAGACATTTAAAGCTGTTTCCGCAACCTCATTCTCTCCTTCGGAATTAGCTGATTTTGAAGTACTTGCCGTGGGTTTTATTAAATCCAGTTTCCAGCGTTGTGCATCGTTACCATTATCTGTATATTGATGTACATTTGTTCCTGGTTCAGCCAGATTGTTTACTACATCCAGACATTGATTGGTGTTTTTATGAGTGAGTTTAAAATAGCCATCCGGCATCAATTCAATTTTCCAGCGCTGTGCATTTGTGCCAAGGTCTGTCCATTGCTGCACATTGGCTCCAGCCTGACTGCTATTGTTATCAACATCTAAAACCTGATTGGTTCCCCTGCGAGTTAATTTATAAAAACCATCTGCTTCTTTTGTAATCACCCAGCGCTGTGCATCAGTTTCGTTAGGATTATGCTGATGTACATTTGCACCTTGCTGCGTACTGCCTCCACTCACATCGAGTCTTTGGTTAGTTCCTTTATGAGTCAGCCTGTAAACACCTCCGGAAACAATTGGAACTTCAATCAGATCCATTTTCCATCGCTGTGCATCAGTGCCAAGATCGTTCCATTGCTGCACATTCGCTCCGGACTGACTGCTGTTATTATCCACATCCAAAACCTGAGTGGTTCCTTTGTGAGTTAATTTATAAAAACCATCTGACATCTTTTCAATTTTCCAACGCTGTGCATTAGTACTAAGATCTGTCCATTGCTGCACATTGGCTCCAGCCTGGCTGCTATTGTTATCAACATCCAAAACCTGGGTTGTTCCTTTGTGCGTTAATTTGTAAAAACCATCTGCCTCCAATGTAACAATCCAACGTTGTGCATCGTTGCCGTTGTCTGTACTTTGCTGGACATTAGCTCCCGACTGGCTTCCGTTATTGTAAACATCCAGACATTGATTCGTTCCTTTGTGTGTCAACTTATAAATACCTCCGGAAACGATACTTTGTGTAGGACAGGACTGATTGGGTACTCTTGGTGCAACCCCATAATTGGTCATGTTAACAGGATCAATCAGATCTGCGGAATTGAAATACATTCTGTCGATAGCAATTTTCCTGTCTCCTGATGTACCATTTTCATATCTGTGATATACCATGTAATACTCATCACAGTTTCCTATTTTTAATATTCCGTGATGCCCGGAACCTTTGTCTTCTATGTTTGAACTTAATATCTTCCCTCTGTATGTCCAAGGACCCATAGGTGAATTCGAAGTTGAATATTGCACATTATACGTATCATTAAACCAAGCTCCATTAGAATATGTCATGTAGTAAATTCCTTTGCGCTTTACCATATAAGGTGCTTCTGTGTAATTTTGAGGTGTAATATCTGTAGGGCCAGTTGCCAAAGAGATCATATCCGGATTTAACTTTCGGACAACCATTCTGCTTTTTCCTGATCCTCCATAATAAATATAGGCTTGTCCGTCATCGTCTATAAAAACATTGGCATCAATAATATCGTCAGTGTAAGGATCTGTTGCGATAAGCGGTGCACCTATATCAGTAAAAGGACCAATGGGTGTATTGCCCACAGCCAAACCTATTTTGGTTTCGGCAGTATAATAGAAATAGTATTTATTATTGCGAAAAACTACTGCAGGTGCCCAGCCGTTATATTGCGCCCAGGGACTATCCGGAAAAAGATCGAAAATAAGCCCTTCGTCAACCCAGTTGGTTAAATCATTTGAGGAATAGGCATGAAACTGCGTGCCGTAAATTGCAGTGGTATAGATGTAATATTTATTATTAAAATAATGAATTTCAGGATCAGCTCCCGTAAATAAAGGATTACCACTCAGTTGTGCCTGTGCTGAAAATGCTCCACCTATCAATATTAAAAATACGGCAAGATGCAATCTCAATTTATCAATCCTATTATAATTTTGTATCATAATTTCCAGTGTTTGATTTTATTTTTTAATAAATCGTTTTGTGATTTTTGTTCCATCGTTTTCAAAAACTATAAAATAAACTCCAGATGCTAAATCCGAGACATTTACATTATTATTCGTGATTTTTTGTTGTGAAACTGTGCTTCCTGCTGAAGAAAAAATACTAACCTGTGTTCCTGTCATTTCAGTTGTAAAGAATAGTGTGTTTTCTGCCGGATTCGGATATACATTTATGACTAATGTCTCTTTATTTTCTGTTTCCGATGGAGATTTGGCTAATTTGGCTGTACCAACCGTTACCAATTTCCACTGTCCGCTTGATTGGTTTGCGTTTTCCCATTGCTGAACATTTCCTCCGCTTACAGTACTGAAACCAGCTACTTCTACCAATTTACCGCTATGTTTGGCTACCAGTTTGTAATATCCATCGCCTGTTGATACAGCGATAAATTGCTGATTAGCTGCACCTACATAAGACCATTGATGTACAT
This sequence comes from uncultured Flavobacterium sp., assembly GCF_946478785.1. The sequence continues at coordinate 89,708 of NZ_CAMLDD010000017.1, read as the reverse complement.
TGGCTCCATTATCTGTGCTCACTCCTGAAATATCTACAGATTTACCGCTATTAATGGCCTGTATTTGATAAGCACCATCTCCTGCATCGATAAATTTGAATTGCTGATTATTAGCTCCGGTATAACTCCCCTGAGCAATATTACCTCCATCTGCGGTACTTACTCCCCAAACATCCATATACAATCCGCTATTACGATTTTGCAAATAGTACGTTTTGTTTCCTAAAGCTGCAGTCCCATTAGAACGAATACGTAACGATGTAGTTCTGTCATTCCAGTCGCCAGCCCAGTCTGTTGTGGCAGTAAACTCTTTTGAAGCTCCTGTAAAATTATCACCATCGTAAACTACTACTTTGTATCCTTCTGTGATTTTTAAAGAAGTAATATCGTTATCCAATATTCCTTTGGCGCGGAGTTGTGCCAAAGTATAATCCCCAACATTTAGACCTGCACTATAACCTCCAAAAGTTACATCCTGATACGCATTTACTAATGAAATAGTAGTATCTACAATTTTTAAAGAAGAAATTCTGTCGTTCCAATCGGCAAGCCAGGCTGAATTCGCCGTAAATGTTTTCGAAGCACCTCCAAAATTATCATTCTCATATACCGTAACGACATAACCAGAAGGAACGGTTAGCGAAGTGATATCATTATCAGAAATACCTCGTGCCTGAAGTTGTGCCAAAGTAAAATTTCCTGTGGAAAGCTGAGAATAAAATCCGGCGTAATTAATATTCTGATAAACATGAACCTTATTTAAACTGGCAACCGATTCAAACAAATGAAGACCAGCAGATTGAGTTGATAAATCAATCGTACCGGTTGGTAAAGAATCCCAATAGGAGTTAATTAAATAATTGGATTTGTTGACTGCTTTAGCCCATACATAATTGCTGGTATAATTGATAACGCCTAAATACCTTTCTTTTTGGGCCTGCGTTAGATTTCCCATACGGACAAACTCTATAAACCACTTCGCAAAAATTCCTTTGAATAAACCACCGTCTCCCTGTCCGTTTTCATTAAGGAAAAACACACCCCCGTTATAATTTCTGTAATTCATCATAAACTCACATGCCTTGATACCATCATCTATATACGATTGTGTACCTGTAGCAAGATTGAGTTCTAAACAAGCAGCGATGAACATCCCGGAATTATAAGAGAATTGCCAGTCGGGATCAAAATTGGTGGGACTATCCCAAATCCCTCCCTGAGCATTAAAAACATTAGCTTTCATCCAGGCATGAAGATCTTTTGCCATTTGCAAGTTGGTATTGTCTCCTTCTAATTGATATAATTTCACCGCAATAACAATGGCGGGACTGTTTGCAATTGAGTTCTTGCAAGGAGTCGTACAGCCTTTTTTCCATGACATGGCACCATTTGTATATCCTGTTTTAATTTCTGCCCACATTTGATGTACGGCATCTAAAAACTCGGGATCTTTAGTTGCATTGTAGCAGTTGAAACTTGCGAGACAAAGCCATTCCAAATCATCATAGAAATCATTATGATATGTTCCTGCGCCATACAGATTGTATTTTCGAATTCCGGCAATGATGCTTTTCATTCGGTCTTTATAGACATTATTGCGGGTTCTTTGATAGGCGTCTGCTAATGTTTCAAGGGTATGTGCTGTTATCCAGTACCCATAACCATACGGATCATTGTCTGATGCACTATTGTGTTTGTAATAACTTTTATCGGCAGACATAAAAATAGTATTCGTCCCATTCTGTAAATTTTCTGCCCGCTGATCAGCTGTTTGTGCAAATAAATTAGAAACGCACATTAAAAAAAATATCAGATTTATTATTTTTTTACTATTCATAAACTATTGAATTATGTGTTTTACTTTAAATATTATTTAATAAAAAAAAGCAAATACACTAAGGGGGGTAGTGTATTAATGATAGTTCGGGACACCCTCTTCATAATAACTATACAATAAGTTTAATCATTAGAAAATGTGTAGACAAAACAAATTAAGGATCTTCTGTGCGCAATGAATTAAAAAGAACACTCAGGCAAACTATACTTGTCCTGCTTTTTTAAGAAGAATCAAAACTTTCCAATCCGAATGAATTGGAAAGTTTTTCTTTCTATTTTAGTAGTTACAGCTTTTTGAAAACAATCGTTTTTTTCACTGGATCAATAGTCACTTTATAATTTCCAGCTGTTTCAATAAACCATTTATTGTCTGGTTGACCACCGTTTACAACAAGTGCTGTTGTATTATCAGTTTCATTTCCATTGATTTTTTCCATATTTGTCGGAGCCAGCACATTTTTCCAATTCCAGTCTGTGTTACTCATAGGAAATTTAATCTCACCCCTCTTAAGGTCTCCAGTATAGGTGAACACTTCTGGGTCCTTTGGATCCCATACCATCGGTATAGACTTTCCAAGATCCCATCCATCCACTCCAGCTGTAGTTGCGCTCCCAACCATATAAATTTTCTCAAATGGCTGATATCCAAAAAAATAAGTTCCCGTATCAATATCCATATATAAAGAATGACGGCCTGCCTGTGTTACATTAAAAACATTCTCGGCTGTGCGTGGATCGGTTTCGTTATATACTAAAGTATTTTCGACACCCGGATCATAAGAAGGCAATTCACTGCCTGGTTTTTCAATAACCTTAAATGAACCAACAGAAAAGTTTCCTGTATAAGTGTAAATTGTTCTTTCTGTTATTTCAGGTAAACTTGTACCTGTACTATAATCCCAACCACCACTTATGGCATCTCCAACCATAAATAAAGGCAATGGTCCCGGGCTATAACTTGTTGCAGAAAAACTGGATGTAGATACTTCCGGCAGCTGAAACTGTGCACTATTATCTACCCTGGCTATTATTTGCACTTCAAGATTTGTGACAACACCTCCCGGACGTTTAAAGTTTTTCAGCAATAAAGCGTTTAATTCCTTTACTGTGTAGGATTTAGTAAAAATACCTGCGGGAATTTCCTGAGTAATTGTAGTATAAGCATCATCAGTAACATCCATACCCTCGCCAAAATTTTTCCCTTCGATATCCATACGGAAAAAGTAAGTCAAAGTAGTTCCGGCTCCCCTGTCATTTGCTTCTGTCCAGGTAAAAGTTATGGCATTTGCCTCTTCATTTTCTTTAGCCAGCACAACCTCAGTGCCAGAAAGGCTTAGAGTCATAGGATTAGCAAAATTGGGTTCTTTAAGCCAATCCTGATTCTCAAGCCCTTTGTCTTCACAAGAGACAAGAACTATACTCATTATTATAAATGAGATAATATTTTTTATATTTTTCATTTGAGTTTCGTTTAATTATTTGTCCCAGAAAGGTGCCTGTACTAAATTTGGATTTTTTTCGATTTCTGCCAGATATACCGGGAACCAATAAAAAGATTTTTTATAGACTCTGTTTTGATATACTGTTCTTTTATAAAAATCATTTGCATTACTGCCGTTATAGTTCATTCCGTAAAAAGGACCATTCAGGACTGTTTCGGCTAATTTCCATCTTCTTAAATCGCCATAACGTATACCTTCGGTACAAAGTTCAACTCTTCGCTCCATCCTGATTATTTTTCTGATGCTTTCCTGATCACTGTCAACATGTATATTTAAAGCGTCAGCTGCTCCTGTTGTATAGGTTCTTACTCCAGCTCTTTCTCTAATTTTATTAAGGTAAATCAGGATATCTGCATTACCGGGATCTGATTCATTAAGCGCTTCTGCATAGTTCAGGTACACTTCTCCTAATCTATATAGAATTCCGTGGCGTAATGCAAAATAACCTGAACGGGGATTTCTTGTTGGATCCGTTCTTTTTCTTAATAAATAACCATTTTGAGGAGCATCATGTGTATGATTATTATCTTTTCCACCGTTAAAAAATTCGAGTTTTCTACCGTTATCTTTTCCTGCATTATCCCCTTCTGTATACCATGCTTTATCAAAATTGACTGCTAAATAAAACCTTGGCTCACGATTACAATACATGTTATAAGTACCTGCCACTGTAACCAGGCCAGGACTTTTAACTTCATTGTATTTTGTTGCTGTACTGGTCCAGAATCCATCTTCCGAAGAAAAACCTGTTTCTACATACCCGGAAGACGCATCAGTTATTGGCAAGCCATTGTCCATAAAAAAAGCATCTACCAGCGATTGTGTTACTCCTAATCCGCCTGCTCCTCCGTTTCCGCTTGGGGCTGAATGTCTGTCATATTCTCTGTAGTCACCATTTGGACGGGCAAACAGTACTTCTCTGTTTCCATTATTAGCTTCTACAAGATGTAAATTTTGACAAGACATAAAGGGATCAATTGCTCCGGCACTATTTAATTCTGTATATAATTTATGGCCTGCTGCTTCTGCTTCTATAATTAATTTTTTACTGGCCTCTGCAGCAATTCTCCATTTATTAGCATCATACACAGGATTGAATAAGGGCTTTCCGTCTTTAGTATTATGACCAATATATTCAGGATTCCCGTTAACAAGCGGACTTGCGGCAAAAAGCAGCATTCTGGCCCTAACGGCTTCACACATAATTGATGTGGCACGACCAAATTTTCTGCCATCTGAATAAGATGTTGGTAAAATCAGGGCAGCTTCTCTCAATTCTTTATCAGCCCAGGCCACTATTTCATCATAGGGAGTCTGACCTACCTGTAAATCTGAAAGATTATAATCTACAGGTGTAATGGCATCCGGATTAAAGGGAATCGGTCCGTAAGTATCTAATAATAGTGTGTAATAATAGGCTTTTAAAAAACGGCACTCAGCAATCATTAACTTAACTTCGTCTTGTGTCAAACCATCTTCCGGTAATGGTTTAATATTCTCGATGAATATGTTACATTCCCTAATTCTCTGAGGAAGTCCATTCCAATACCCCGGTGCCCATTGCGAACCTACCGACCAGTCCCCCAGAATGAACGGTATAACATCCCAGCCATATTGACGCCATCTCTCAGATGGAGTAATATCATCTGCCAAGATTTCCCATCCGGTCTGACGAACAGTTCCTCCCCAAATAGGATCAGGAATCCTGGAGTAGCAGGAGGCTAACCAATTCTCTGCTTTTATTTTACTCTGAAAAACAGCATCCAAAGTAAGTTCGGTATCGCTCTCTTTATCTAAGTAATCTGAACACGATGCCGATAAAAATAATCCCAAAAAAAGGAATATTGATTTGATATATATATGTTTCATTTTCATTGTTTTTAAATTATAAACTTACATCTAGCCCAAAAAGGATAGATTTTGTTGTTGGATATTTCAAACCATTTGATGTACCTAACTCCGGATCCCAAAGCTTAAAATTGGAGATGTAGAATAAATTATTCGCACTGCAATACACTCTTATTCCTTGTAACCACATTTTTTCAGCTGTCGCTTTTTTTAATGAATATCCAACTTCCAAAGTCTTTAGTCTACCAAAACTCATGTCTTTTTTCCACCAGGTAGAGGCAATAGAATTGTTCGCGTTTGTACCATAACTTAATCTTGGCCAGAAGACGTCCTGACTTGGATTTTCCTCCGTCCAGCGGTCGTTATAGTTACTATAAATATTTCCTAAAGTACCCTGGCCGCTTCCTGGTATAAAATTAGCTCCGCCAATAATTCTTTCTGATTTTGCTACACCCTGAAAGAAGAAACTAAAATCGAATTGTTTGTATTTTGTAGTATTTCCAAAACCATAAACAATCTGAGGATCCGTTGTTCCGCCTATATAACCTTCGTCTAAACCACTTATGATTCCATCAGCATTTCTATCCTGATATTTAATATCTCCCGGACGTACCGCACCAAATTGTGGTATAGCGATCCCCGGAGCTAATACATTTTGCTGAGGATCCTGACTAATAGCAGCAAAATCTTCATTAGTATATAAGCCTGTTGCTGTTAGCCCCCATAAAGTGTTGTTTTGAATACCTGTTGCAGAGCGATAGGTTCCTTTTAATGACGCAGCTTCATCTCTTTCAGTCACTTTATTTTCAACATAAGTAAAATTACCACGCCAGCTCATAAAGAAATCAGGTGTTATCTGCTTATTAAAATTTAAGGCAATTTCAAAACCTTTATTTTCCATTTTTCCAAAATTGGCCCAAGGTGCATTAATAAACCCTGCCTGACTTGGAACAGTATTTCGTGAAATAAAAATGTCTTTCCTTTTTTCCTGGAAAAAATCAACGGTCAGATCAAGCATATTCAGTATTCCTAATTCAATACCAATATCTGCTTTTGCTACATTTTCCCAGGTCAAACCTCCTACTCCAATTTCACCTTCCTCAATTCCTTCGTATTTTACGCCAGGGCCAGTACCAAAAGTGTAGTCAGAATTATTATTGTCACTAATTGTAGTTAAATAAGCAAACCTTCTGTTACCGCCAATATTATCATTTCCTACAAGTCCATAAGCACCACGGAATTTAATCTTATTAAAAATGTCCTTGTAGGGTTCCATAAATTTTTCCTCACTTGCAATCCATCCTACAGCTACAGATGGGAAAAAACCATAACGGTCTTTCTTTTCGAAATTTTCTGATCCATTATATCCAAAATTAAATTCTGCAATATATTTACCATCATAAGCATAAGAAGCTCTTCCTGCCAATCCCTGATGTCTAAAAGCCTGAGGACCCCTGTCATCCTGATATTCATCCTGATTATATAACAATAAACCATTTATATCATGTTTATCATTAAAAGTGCGGTTATACGTTGTGCTTGCTTCCAGATAAGTACGTTTATTTCCAAATTCTTGTGAAGTAGTATATCCCAGATATTCCTGTCCACTATTATCAAGCCTGTCTTTAATTAAACTCCCATCAAGATCTCTTTCAGTGGCTACATCATAATAGAAAGGGGTTTTACCACGTGTTACCCTGTTTTGAGAAAAAGAATCAAATGAATAGGTGAATTTTGCTTTTAAACCAGGAGTAACAGCTTTAAAATCCTGCTCTAATGATACCAGACTTTCAATTTTGCTGCCACCTTGTTTATAATATCCCTGCTGGGTACTTACAGCCCATGGGTTTGGACGTTGTGGAATCTTAGGAAGAGTTCCATCTGAATACACTGCAGGATGGGCAAAAGGAGTCGTTTCAAAAGCAAAAGCAAATAATTCATCAGTACTGCTGTTACCTTTATTTAGATTTTGTAAAAACCCTCCAATATTTACTCTTAACAAAGTTGTTTTTGATAAGTTAACATCAACATTTGAACGGACATTGGTTCTGTTTAATTTCGTTTCTGAATCATACGATTGTTTGGGATCTCTTGCCAGTATTCCTTTTTCACTATAATGAGAAACAGTTAATGCGTATCTCAAAATTTCTGATCCTCCGGCAACATTAAAATTGCTTCTTGACGTAAAAGCGTAATCTTTGGTAATATCATCTACCCAATTTACATCAGGATATAAATCAGGATCATATTTACTAGCCGTTCTGTTTATACGATCCTGAGAATATAATTCCGTACCAGATAATTCATTTAGTAAACTCATGTATGGAGCAGCACCAATGAAACTTGGCAATTTTGTAGGTTCCTGAACTGAATATTCAGTTCTTACCCTTATTCTTGGAGCTCCAACAAAACCTCTTTTTGTATTAATTAAAATAACTCCATTTGCTCCTCTGACACCATAAACAGCACTGGCGGCAGCATCTTTTAAGACGGAGAAAGACTCAATTTCTGAGGGATCAAGATCATTTAGGTTTCTTTCAATTCCATCTACCAATACAAGCGGATTTGTTGATCCTGCAAAAGTAGAAATTCCACGAATCCTTATATCCGACTGGTCATAACCTGGCTCTCCCGAACGCTGTACAGCCATAACACCGGTAATCTGCCCGGCCAGGTTATTGCTTAATGTACGGGCAGTTCCTACTTGTAATAATGAAGGTTTTATAGTACTGATCGCCCCTACAACTGAAGCTTTCTTTTGTGTACCATAACCTACAACTACAACGGTTTGAAGATCACTGGTCTCCTCTGCCAGTGCTACCGTTACCTTTTTAGCATTATTCAAAGGCTTCTCCACCTGCTTCATTCCAATATATTTAAATATAAGCACTGCATCAGGAGAAGATACTGTTATAGTAAAAGTACCATCAAAGTCTGTAGTTACTGCGTTTTTTGTGCCTTTTTCAAGCACAGTAGCACTGGGCAATGACAGCCCTTTATCATCAGTTACTTTTCCGGTTATTTTTATGGGATCCTGTGAATTGCTGTTCTGTGCATAACCATTCCCCACACAGAGCATTAGAAACAATAAACAGATCAATCCTTCTTTACTGAACTTTTTACTCAGGGTAAATAAGCTCAGTCGAGTGAATGACATTTTACAAGTCGGTTTAATTTTCATTTGAGTTAATTTTTGGTTTTTATTAGTTAGTTTCTTCAATTTTCTTTAAGAATTTGAATATAGCTTCATCCAGAACCACACAAAATATCACAAATAATAATATGTCATTTAATTCTGTTCTTCTTTACGACATATGAAAATATCCTATGCTTTTTTTATTGATACTATAATTAATATCTTAAAAATTATATTTTAATTTTAGACCAAATTAGGATACAGAGCACATAATTTTAATCCCATTTTGTTTCATAATTATGTTCAAATGATTCATACACCCCCGAAAACGTTGAAAAAACTGAATAGAAATAAAATAAATACGTAATACGCCACAAATAAAAAAATCATTTCAACTAGCGGGCAAAATGCTAGTGTTTTTAAGATAGAAACATTGTTTTATGCCTTGATTTTTATCCCCTAATTTTTAGTCGTACCTATTAGTTTTACCATTTAAGCTGTAAGAGGATTTAGTTAACCGGCCCAGTATTTTAAATAGAGTACATTTCTTATAATAATGTTTAAAATATAGGTGGATTGTTTAGAAACAAAGCTTGGAATGAAGACAAACCAAAAAGTGTTTTAAAAACAAATCATATCCATACATGCTAAAAACATAGTGAAAGAAAAATTCAAATAATTGTTTTATAGTTAATTACAAAAACAAAAAAATCAAACCACTTCAATTAATGATGGTGATTTGAAATAATTTTTTTGCAGAATTTAAAGGCAGCAGTACAAAAGAAAATAAGGCTTTTTGTATTTAAAAAAGCACCAGTAAGAATCAGTAAAATATGCTGAAATGTATGTGCCTTTTATTATTTTATAGAATGAGCTTTTACTCCTTTGTTAGTTATGGTTACGGGTTTTATAAAACCATTTTCATCAAAATGCATTTCCTCTATACAGGTTTCCCTGGAGTTTGAATCAGTTTCAGTAAGCGGTCTTCTGTGGTAAACAATATAATAAGTGTCGGAATCAGGAGTTTTTATAACGGAATGATGACCTGCTCCGGTGGCTATTTTAGGATCCTGCTCTAAAATTTTTCCAATTCTTTTAAACGGCCCCATCGGAGAATCTGCTATAGCATACGAAACACAATAATCAGGACCTGTCCAGCCTCCTTCAGACCACATAAAGTAATATTTATTATTCCTGATAAACATAAAGGGTCCTTCAACATAGTTTTCGGGTGTAATTTCTTTGAATATAGTTTTATCTGCAAAAGGCACAAAACCAGTAAAATCATCTTTTAATTTGGCAATATTACAATGTCTCCATCCTCCATAAATTAAATAATGCTGTCCGTCTTTATCTCTAAATACAAACTGATCAATGGGTTGTGCACCATTATAAAATTTATCTACAAGCGGTTTGCCTAAATAATCTTTATAGGGTCCTTCGGGTTTTGAAGCGATGGCAACACCAATTCCGCCCACTTCATTGTCGCTCTGAATATCATTTGCTCCAAAAAACAAAAAATATTTATTTTTATTTTTAATGATTGAAGGCGCCCACATAGCTCTTCTTGCCCATTTTACAGCGGTTGTATCTAGAATTCTATGATGTTTTTTCCAATTTGTTAAATCTTTTGAAGAAAAAGCATCCAGAAAAACCTGATCCTCATAGGGAGCAGAAAAAGTAGGATAAACCCAATATGTCTTATTAAATATAATTCCTTCAGGGTCGGCATACCAACCTTTGAATATCGGATTGTTGTTTTTCGCATTGTCAGAAACTATTTTTTGTGCATTTGCTTCTGAGCAAATAATTGCAAAAAGAAAAAATAAAACTTGTTTCATAACCGCTGTTTTTCTGATTAATTAAAAATTCAATTAGAGTAATTATTTAATTAGACCACTTATCCACTGGCTTTGCATCTACCTTCATTTCTAAAGTACCCCCTTTTTTAATAGCCTCTAAATCAACTGAAAGCTGACTTAAATTAGTATCATTCAGTTTTACTTCCTGAAGATATATATTTGTTTTAGAGTTATTTTTTACATCGATAACAAAATTTTTGTCTCGGTTTTTTCCTAATTTTTTAATGGTAACTTTATCAAATAACGGACTGCCAATTTGAAATGACGGATTAATATCAGTAAGTCCCTTTACATCAAACAATCCAATAGATGACATAACATACCATGCTCCCAATTGTCCCTGATCCTCATCCTGACCATAACCATAGCCATGGATTCCTTCAGTTCCATAAAATTCATCACAGATGGCATGCACCCATTTTTGTGTCAGATATGGTTTTCCTGAAAAATTAAACAACCACGATATATGTAAGTTCGGTTGGTTTCCGTGATTGTAAAAGCCCGATAATCCGGCAAAGGCATCTATTTTTTTTCCACCTCCAAAAACATTTTCCTGAGATTTTGTAAAAATATTATCCAGACGTTCGTTAAAAGTATCTTTTCCTAAAGTTGCTACCAATGCAGGAACATTATGAGGCACATAAAACGTATACTGCCATGCATTGCCTTCCTGAAATCCTCTCCACGGCTGCGATGGATCAAAATCTTTTATAAATTCTCCATTAGCATATTTAGGTCTTATAAAAGTTGTTTCCTTATCATAGAGCAATTTCCATCCATCAGCTAATTTTATGAGTTTCTCATAATCTTTAGTCTTGCCTAATGCCTTAGCAAACTGAGCTACTGCATAAGCACTATACGAATACTCAAGTGTGTGAGAGGCCGAAAATCCGGAACCTTGCGTATTGGTATTATAGTCCATATTATCTAAATAGGGCGAATAACCCAGCTCTACAAACTGCTTCACATCCATTTTTCCTGCACCTTCTATTCTGTCTTTCCACTCCAATTCATTTTTTAGAGCAGCTTCATATCCTTTTTCCACATCAAAATTGCGAATACCAGAATTATAAGCCGAAGCTATGGCAAGTCCTGTAAAGTTTGTACCTACTCCGGATACATATTTACTATTGGCAATTCCGTCGCCAAGCCATCCGGCATCTTTGTACACAAGTATTTGCGCCTGAACCCAGTCTGCGTAATATTCAGGATAAGCGAGTGCCCATAATTGAGTTAGATTCCAAAAGCCTCCCCAAATAGCATCTGTATTATAATAGTTGTGTTGAGGTTTTCCTTTTGCATCTAACGGAATCTGACCCGTTTTGCCATTATTCATAGGATAAGCACCGTTTACATCACTGCCTAATCCACGTCCCAGTAAAGCATGATATAAGCCCGTATAAAATTTAATTTTATCTGTTTCATTTTTACCTTCTACGGCTATCCTTCCCAAATAATCATTCCATGTTGCAAGGCTTTGCTTTCTGGCTGCAGCAAAATCTAATTTTTTGGCTTCTGTTTCAAGATTAAGTCTGGCATTGGCTACAGAGGTATAAGATAAACCTATTTTTACCGTAATCATTTCATTGTCTTTTGTATCAAAAGTCAGATAGACTCCGGCGCCTTCTCCTGTAATTTCTTTAATCCCGGCCTTCGTTTCTCTTTTATTGAAAACTCCAAAACTAGTTGGTTTTTTGTCTAAAACTGCTGAAAAATACATCGCAACATCAGCACCGGCCTGATATTTTTTTACATATTCAGGAATAGTTATCACATACCCTTCTATTCTTCCATCTTCAGAAATGGTAACTTGTGATTCCTTTACTGCTCCACTCTCACCTTGTCTGTTACCAATATCAAAAATAATATTAGACTGAGAAGATTTCGGGAATGTATATCGCTGAAAACCGACTCTTTTTGTTGCTGTAAGTTCGGCTTTAACATTGTAATCCTTAAGCTGTACTGAATAATAACCTGCTGTAGCATACTCATCCTTTCGATCAAACCTCGATCTGTATCCTTCATCAGGACTTTCAAGACCTCCCGGTATGGTTTGTAATTTCCCAACAGAAGGAGCCAGTACGATCCCACCTATCTGAAATTCATGTAAACAGGCAAAACCTTCGATTGAAGTATCCCTGTCATCATATCCTGTAGCTTCCCAACCTTGTGCATTACCCAAGTGTGCATTTGTCGAGGGGCCTAATTTTGCAAGTCCAAAAGGCATTGCACCAGGTGTGTAAAAAAACCAACGGCTATGCGCTGTTCCAATGTTCGGATCTACGTAATCTGATAACTTTTTTCCAGATTGCTGACTCAGAGCCGTATTATAAGATAAACAGGCGGCGGTTATAACACAAAATCGTATCAGAATATTTTTCATATCTAAATTTTTTATTCAAGTTGCTAACTCGTTATTATGCTTTTAATCTATATTTTATTTTAAAGTAATTGTAATTCCATCCTTAAGCGTACCAGAACCTACATGTGTTTTGCCGTCAAACAATAAACTTACATCTATTTTTTTTACTTCATCATTGCTGTTTCTCTTTCCTTGTTTGGCAGACATCTTAACTGTCACAGTATTATTATTCTTTTCTGCACTAAAGGTTATAAGGGAATAATCTCCTTTTTGATAACCAAAACCATCACCTGAATCTAAGTAGAGATCTCCGTGTGCCCTGCCATCTGGATCAAGACAAACAAAAAGGCTTAACGGATCAAATGAATTTTCTCCTGCATTTTGAATAATCTTACCTGCCGGAATAATGCTTCCACCCTTAATACTCAATTTTGCCTGATATTTATCTTCCTTTTCACCTTCAACCAGGTTTAACTCTTCCCAGATACCAGAAGGAAGTATTGGGTCTTTTGCGAATGCAGGCACTACTAAAAGGTGTTCTCCCAGCAAAAAAGCCTGTTCCTCGGCTCTAAGGCGAGAATCTTTAGGATCTGCGAAAAATACCGGAGCCATTACCGGCATTCCGTCTTTTGAAGATTGGTAAAAAAGTGTGTATAGGTACGGAAGCAAACGATAACGTCTTTCTAAAGCAATACGGGATGTTTTTTCAATTTCAGCGCCAAAAGCCCATGGTTCTTTATCATTTGTACCTGCACAAGCGTGTCCTCGTGCAAAAGGCATAAAGGCTCCAAAGCCTAACCAGTTTGCCCAAAGATCCCCACTTGTATCTCCAAGGAAACCTCCAATATCCGGTCCGTTAAACGGCTGGCCTGATAATCCTAATGTAAGTGACATGGGTACTGATAGTTTCATATGCTCAACACTGGCATAGTTATCTCCTGTCCATGTGGCTGCATAACGCTGGCCTCCCAATAAATTAGATCGCGTTAAAAGAAACGGACGCTTCGTTGGGTTTGTTTGCAAAATCCCATCATAAGAAGCCTCTACCATTAATCGGCCGTAAGCATTGTGATAAAGCAAGTGGTTCCCTTTAGGCAAATTCCCACCTCCTTTGTGAGGAGTATCATAAGGCATGGTACCAAGACGTTTATCTTCCGGAAAATCATTATCATTGACAGCAGGCTCGTTCATATCGTTCCAAACGCCATCTATACCCGTATTTAAAAAATCTTTATACAGTCCGGCCCACCAGTTTCTGGCTTTTGGATCTGTAAAATCGGGAAAAACACAATCGCCCGGCCAAACTTTGCCATGATATTCTTCTCCGTTCTGTTTTTTTACCCATACATCATTTTGAGTTCCGGTTCGATAAACAGCATAATCCTTATCTACCTTTACTCCGGGATCGATCATATAAACGGCCTTAAAGCCTTTTTTATGTAAATTATCGTTTAAGACTTTCGGATTTTTAAATCGGATACTATCAAAAGTAAAAACTCTGTATCCCTGCATATAGTCAATATCCATCCAAACCACATCGGCGGGAATTTTCTTTTCCCTAAAAGTGTCGGCGATTTCCATAACACGTTTTTCGCTGTCGTAAGAAAATCGGCACTGATGATAACCCAATGCCCAGCGAGGAGGCAGTTTGATGGTTCCTGTTAATTCAGCCAGGCCTTTTAGTACTTCCTGAGGCGATTTTCTATCGATTATATAGACTCTGAATAAAGCGCCTTCAGAATTATAGATAATCTGATCTGAGTTTGTAATTAACGCTGCTTTCCATGTACTGTCAAAAATAATTCCAAATGCAGAACCATCTTTACGCACTCCCATTACCCATGGATGTGTCTGATATAGCCTTTTACCGCCTTCTACGCTATAAGCACCGGTATCTGTGTTCCATAATTTAATAGACTGGCCGTTACGCAAAAGAGGACCTGTAACTTCTCCTCCACCATATAAACTTACGTCTTCTTTCAAATTTAAAACAGCACTTGCTTTATCATTTTCAAATGTAAATTCAGGAATCAATGACCAATCAGCAGGTATTTTTCCTTTGGATTTTGGTTCAGATGAAAGTATTAATGATGGTGTCTTGTTCTTATCAAAACCTTTGGGTATAAACTCTACTATACGATTTCCTACTACTGTTTTTTTAAGCAGTGGAATTTCCTGTGCATAGATTGCTGCACTTGTTGAAATAAAGAAAATTGAAAATAATAGGATTTTAAAATTCATATTAGAAATTTAAATGTTATTAAATTATTACAAATGCATAATTCAAGGATACTAAAACGATTTAGCAAATAAATGTAAAGTATTTGATATTACAAAATATTTTATAAAAAAATAAGCTATAAATTACTTTTTAGCTTATCTCTTATTGTTTAAGGCAGTTTAGAAAAAGAAATTACATAGAACTGAAATATTGCATCATTTTCATTTTTTGTTTTTAAATTTTATAGACTATCTATCCGCTAAGCAGACTAATACCCAATAAAGGACGCAGATGACAACGGATTAGACGGATTTCCTTCGCCAGTTCGCCTTTTTGGCTCGGGTCGATGCTATTACTATAAAAAATCCGTTTTATCGGTTTAAATCCGTGTCATCCGTGTGCCATTCTCAAAATTGGTACAAGTAACGGATAGTCATATTAAATTTTTAATTACTACATCGCAGGAATAGCTAATGTAACTTCTTCAGATATTGGTTCCCCTATAATTGGATTGCCATTTTTATCCCATTTTATTTGCTGCATTCTGGGAGATCTTTTCATACCACAACCTTCACCCGGATTTGAATTTGCATGGTATAAAATCCAGTCTTCTTTGCCATTTGGCGATTTAAAGAAAGAGTTGTGTCCCGGAGCGTAAACTTTAGCTTTATCTGATTTTTCCAAAATTGGTTTGTCCGACTTTACCCATGCCAAAGGATCCAGTAAATTATCTTTTCCGGTAAAAGTGAGCAATCCTAAACTGTAGTTGTCCGTCCAGCATCCACTTGCTGAAAAAACAATAAATGCTTTCTTTTTATGTGTCAAAAATTGAGGTCCTTCATTCACATTTACTTGTGCCGGATTTACATCATCATGCAATGCCCCATGCAATTCCCAAGGTTGCGATGGACTTGAAATTCGAACTCTGTCGCCATCAATTTCAGTAGGGCTTTTCATTTTTGCGATATAAATATTCTGCTGTCCATTAGTGTCTCCTTCCCAACCGGACCAAATCATGTACAATTGTTTCTTATAGGTAAAAACATTTCCATCAATAGCCCATTTATCGGTTTTGGCGGCGATTTTCCCTTTAAAAACCCATTCGCCCTCCATTGGATTTTCAGATTCATTTTCTAAAACATACATTCTGTGTGTGTTGTTAGAACCGTTGTCTGCAGCAAAATACACATACCATTTGCCTTTAATAAAATGAAATTCAGGTGCCCAGATTTCAGCAGAATATGCTGTATTTGCTGGCGCAGTCCAAATAGTTTTCTTCTCAGCATTTTTAAGATCGGCCAAATTTTTGGTTTTCAAAAGCACCAGTTTATTTTGCATGGTATGCGTATAGTAGTAATAGCCATTGTGGTAAGTACTGTATGGATCCGGTCCGTAATCCAAAATAGGATTGGTAAATGTTTGTTGCGCTGATATTGTATTGCTTACAATACAAAATAGGATAAGCAACAAGGTTTGCTTTAGTATGCAATTAATTATTTTCATGTTTTATTTGTTATTTTCATGTCGTATTTTGACCATGCTTCAGTTTAATTCCTTAAAGACTCTGATTTGAGAAACTTGTTAATTATTAATTTAAAAAGGGTTCAATAAAAAATCAAATTACCGGAACAAGGCATTCCGATAATTTGAAACCACACTAAACAACTAACCACAGTTATTAAAAGGTATGTTCTTTTTGATGCCATCTTTATTTAGAATTTACTTCGGATGTAATTTTTCTAATAAAATCGGTTTCTGATTTTTTATAAGGCGTTCCATCTGTATGGAACACTTCATGGAACCATACTGGCGGTGCTGACGTATATTTCTTTGTCCAGCTGTCCCACGGAAACTTAGTTTGTGTTTTTCCATCAACTAATCCCCAATTCATCATGCCAATTTTATTTTCTTTGGCTATTGGCAAAAATCCTTCAAAAGTGCTGCCATTTGGTCTGGCCATATATTCCGTACACAATAATGGTTTTCCGTAACGTTTTAAATCCTTTATTCTGTTTGAAAAGTCTGCAGGTTTGTCATAACAATGAAAAGAAATAATATCTGATTGCTCCAGTTGTAATTTTAAAATGGGTTTCATGCCTTTTTCAGACCAGTCACCAGCCCAAACGCCTGATGTTAAAGGCTGAGAAGGATTAACTGAACGCGCCCATTCAAAAGCTTTTTCTAAGAGTTTATAAACTAAATCTTCTTTATTAGCAGTTTCTACTTTATCATAAGCAGGCCTGTTCATGTTATCCGGCTCATTCCAGATATCCCAACCTAAAATTCGATTGTCGTTTTTAAAATGCGATACTGTTTCTTTAATATATTTTTCTAAACGCGGCGTTTGTTTTTCATCCAAAAGTGCTTTTTGTCCCGGTGACTGCACCCAGCCCGAGTTGTGCAGAAAAGGCTTTGGATCTCTTTGTTTTCCTGATACAGGAAATGGGTCCCAACAAGAATCGAACAAAACAAATAATGTTTTTATATGGTGTTTATCTGCTATAGCCAAATATTCCTCCATTCTTTTATAAAATCCTTCTGCATCGTCCTTATGCAATAGATCATGCAGATAAACGCGCATCACATTCATTCCTATGCTTTCTGCCCAACCTAATTCCTCTTCTATTTTTTTAGGATCAAATGTTTCTGCCTGCCACATTTCTAACTGGTTAATGGCATTACCAGGTGTGAAATTGGCTCCAACCAGCCATGGCTGTTTTGCATACCAGGTGTTAGCTTTCTCTTTGCTCCAGATTGTTCTTTCTCTAACAGGAATTTCGATTGGGCTTTGTTCGGTTTTAACTTCATTTTTGCTTTGGTTGCAGCTCAATGTTAGTACCGAAAATAAAGCAATAGCTATAAATTTATTTTTATTTTTCATCATAAAAGATATTGTGATTTTTGGCTTAAAATTTTCCACCTTCTGTTTTGGTTTTAGGGCATTTAATTAAAAAAATATTTTTTTAGGACTTTATTTTGTATTAGCAAAAAATAAGTAATATTGCAACCGATCTAAAGATGTATATCTTGATTTCTGTTAAAATAAATGGGATGTTCTTTTAGCAATACAATAATTTATACCAAAAAATATCATTTTAATTTTTGACCAAAGTAGCATATAGGCAATATAATCTTAATGCCATTTTGTTTCACAATTGTGTTCAAATGATGCAAATCACTTATAAAAAACCTTGTAAATCCAAATACAAATCAAAATGAATACTTATGACACAATTGGAAAAGCTATTTTTATAAAAATTAATAAAAACATTCACATGCAAAGGTTTTTCAAAATAGTGACATTGATTTGTCTTTTATTTTTGTCAGCTTCAGTTTTTGGTCAGGAATATTATTTCAAACATTATAAAGTAGAGAATGGTATGTCAAACAATTCTGTTTTGGCTTCCATTCAAGACAAAGATGGTTTTTTATGGTTTGGTACCAAAGATGGTTTGAATCGGTTTGACGGCTATCACTTCAAAACATTTCGCAGCGGATCAAACCCCAAAACATCATTAGGAATAAACTACATTCAATCGCTGCATGAATTCAAAAATTATATTTGGGTAGGAACTGATAAAGGATTGTATTCGTATGATAAAAAGTTGGAGAAATTTACTTTTTTAAATGAAGCTATCAATAATCGTATTAATGATATTGATAATGATTTGAAAAATAATTTATGGTTTATCTCTATTGGAACATTGGTTAAATATAATGTTGATACAAAAGAAACTATTCTTTTTGATAGAAACTCTTTTTATGCCACTTCTATTACCTGTGATAAAAATGGCGTAATCTGGGCATCCTCTTATGATGATTTATATCGTTATTCTGAAGCTACTCAAAGTTTTGAAAAAATTAATGTTCAGTTACCAAATACTGTTTTTTCTATTTCAGTTATTTATGCATTAGATGCAAATTCAATTTTAATTGGTACGCGGGATCATGGCGTTTACAAATATGATGTTTTAAGTGGAAAAACTACACCTTTTATTAATGGGATTGAAAAACCGGTTTTTGTCAGACAATTTAAAAGAAATAAAAATGAATTATGGATTGCCAGTGAGTCTGGTGTCTACATTTACAATTTAGAAAATAAAACAATCCGAAATTTGCGTAAAAGTCCAAGTGACCCTTATGCAATTTCAGATAACGCTGCTTATTGTATCACTATTGATAAAGAAAATGGTGTGTGGATTGGTACCTATTTTGGCGGAGTAAATTACCATCAAAAGCAATACGATCAGTTTAAGAAATACTTTCCCCGCAAAAGCGAAAATGCAATTGTAGGCAGTGCCGTTCGTGAAATCCATAAAGACAATCAGGGAAATCTGTGGATTGGCACTGAAGATGCCGGAATTAATAAATTTAATCTACAGACAAAGAAATTCGTAAATTTTCAGCCCAATGGCACAAAATCAGGACTTTCTTTTTATAATATTCATGCCGTTTTACCAAGAGGAAATAAAATCTGGATAGGAACTTTTGAACATGGATTGGATATTATGGATGCCAATTCCGGAAAAGTTATAAAACATTACGACCATACTTCGAGTAATTTAAGAAGTGATTTTATCATTACATTTTATGAAACTCCCGAAAAAAAATTATATGTAGTAACCTCGTTGGGAATCTATTTATATGATGATGAAAATGACAGTTTCAAAATTTGTGATGCTTTTTCAGAAACTACACATTTTACCTGTATGTTTAGGGACAGGGACGGAAATTTATGGGCAGGATCCTATCGCGACGGGTTGTTTTACTACAATTCAAAAACTAAAGAAAAGATCGTTTACAAACATAATTTTAATAATGATAAAAGCATCAGTAATGATTTTATCACTTCCATTTTTCAGGATCAGCAAAATAACCTGTGGATCGCAACCGAAAATGGCCTGAACTTATTTGATTTCAAAAAAAAGGAATTCAAAAAATTCACAACCAAAGATGGATTTCCAAGCAATGTAATATATTCCATTCTACAGGATGAACAGCAGAATTTATGTATTACAACTTCAAAAGGATTAGTGAAATTTAATTACAAAACTAAGACCGTTAAAATTTTTACAACAGCAAACGGATTGCTGAGCGACCAATTCAATTACAGTTCGGCTTTTAAGGATTCCAATGGAGATATGTATTTTGGAAATCTTAACGGAATGATTAGTTTCAATCCTAAAAATTTCAGTACCAATAAATACAATCCTCCCATATTTATTACCGGACTTCAAATAAACAATCAGGATGTCGTAGTAAATGATGCAGATTCTCCGCTTGACGAATCTATTTCGTATATCAAAAAAATTACTTTAAACAATCATCAGTCTAATTTTAATATCGATTTTGCCTCGTTAAGCTATACAGCTCCTGAACTTACACAATATTGGTATAAATTGGAAGGGATCAATGATGACTGGGTTTATCTGGACAAAAACAATAAAGTGTTTTTTACAGAGCTTCCATCCGGTGATTATAAATTTAAGGTGAAATCTTTAAGTGTTAACGGAATCTGGAGCAAAGAAGCTGTTATTGAGCTTTCGATTTTACCACCATTCTGGGCAAGTGGTTATGCTTTTTTTGGTTACTTTTTATTAATATCAGGCTGTGTTTATTGGCTTTTGCGCAGATATCATAACAAGAATATCAAGGAGAATAACCAAAAAATAGCAAATCTTAACAACGAAAAAGAGAAGGAAATTTATCATGCCAAAATTGAATTTTTTACGAATGTTGCCCATGAAATCCGAACTCCGTTAACTTTAATTAAAAGTCCTTTAGAAAGTCTGCTAAAAAGAACTTATGAATCTCCGGAAATTGTACAGAATTTATCCATAATGGAGAAAAATACCTCCCGATTATTAAATCTGGTTAATGAATTGCTCGATTTTAGAAAGACCGAGATGGAAGGTTTGGGATTAACTTTTGTAGAAACCAATATATCTGTATTGGTCAGACAATTAGAATCGGAATTTACTCCTTTAATTGAAGAAAAAAAGATCCAATTTAAACTGGAACTGGGTGAAAAGAATATTTATGCTTTTGTTGATGAAGAAGCCATTAGAAAAATTCTCAGCAATCTAATCAGTAATGCCATAAAATACGCCAAAAGCGAAGTGATCATTACCTTATTCAGAGATGAAAATTCTTTGGAATTTATAGTTAAGAATGATGGAAATTTAATTCCAAAAGGTCTTAAAAGTAAAATTTTCGAACCTTTCTTCAGAATATTAGGCTCCGAAACCCAAATAGGCACCGGAATTGGACTGTCACTCGCCCATTCATTAACAGAATTGCATAACGGAACTTTAAAATTAAAGTTCTTAGACGATTCTATGAATACTTTTGTCCTGCAATTGCCGTTGCGTCAGGCAAGTGAGTTTCACCTTTATAAGGATACTTCAGAAACTGCCATAAAAGAGAGCAATGAAGAGTTTGAAAATGAGATTATAGCTAAAAATGTTAAAACACAAATACTTGTTGTGGAGGATAATTTGGAGCTGCTTAATTTTATAAGTAAAGAGCTTGGCAAAGAATACAAAATTTTTAAAGCTGCTAACGGAGAAGAGGCATTAAAAGTAATTCATAACGAAACCATACATATTGTGATCAGCGATATCACAATGCCAATTATGGATGGAATCGAGTTATGCGACCGTATTAAATCTAATATTGAAACAAGTCATATTCCGGTAATTTTATTAACTGCCCTAAGTGCCGTACAATCCCGAATTAAAGGACTGGAATCAGGTGCTGATGCTTATATTTCTAAGCCCTTTTCGATGGATTTTATATTAGCTCAGATTGATAATTTAATATCTAACAGACGCCATGTCATGGAATATTATGCAAGTTCTCCCTTATCGCATTTAAAGACAATTGCCCATAATAAAATAGACGAAGATTTCATTAAAAAATTAGATGCTATCATAGATCAGAATATGGCAGATACTAACCTGAGTGTCGAATCATTAGCTGATATATTGCATATGAGCCGCTCTACTTTATATCGCAAAATAAAAGATATATCTAACTTAAGCCCAAACGAACTTATTAATAATGCCCGCCTAAAAAAAGCAGCAGAATTATTGCTTTCCGGTAAATACAAAGTCTATGAAATTTCTGAAATAGTGGGCTACAATTCGCAGTCAAGTTTCAGCAGAAATTTTCAAAAGAGCTTTGCCATGTCGCCTTCTGAATTTATTAATAATGGCAATTAATTCAGGTCGATAATTCAAATAAGTTATTTATTTATGCTTTAAGAACCAGAAATACAATTTTCTTTTATAATTATATCCAGTGGCATAAAATGAGTGTTATCTAAACTTTCCTGCAAAATAATTTTTTTATACAGGTAATTTATTCCCATATACCCCTGCTCTTCTGGTTTTTGATTGATTAAAAAATCAATTATTCCTGAATTTAAATAGGTTATATTCTCTTTTAAGAGGTCATAACCAATTATCCTTATTCCTTTTATATTTTGCATCTCTAAAAATTGAGCTACAATATAAGCCCTGGAATTAGGTACAAATATACTGCTGATATTTTTAAACATTTCCAAAGTAAGCAGATTTACATCAGGATCTTTGATGGTAATTTCAGAAAAACTAAAAGTAGTTAGTTCAGGATGTTCTTCAAAAAAAGTATAGAATCCTTTGATACGCTGTAAATAAACAGAAGTATTGTCTATTTCTTTAGCTATTTTAACTATAAGCACATTACGCTCATTTTTTACTGCAAAACTAATGAGTCTTCCGGCCAAATAACCGCTCTTAAAAGCATCCTGACCAATATAATAATGATCTATTTTATCCTTAATATCAGAGTCAATCATCACTACCGGTTTATTCCTTTTTTTATATTCTTCTAAAAATACGATTGACTCTTCATGAAAAATAGGAGAAAAAAGCAATCCATCACATTCAAAGCCAAGTACATTAGATACCATTGCCTGAAATGAAATGCTGTCAAAATCATAAAGAAAATAATGCAGTTCGATCCCAAACTTGCCAAAATCATCTGCGGCCTTTTTTACTCCGTTTAACTGAGTTCCCCAATATTCCAGTTTCTCAGATTTTGGCAAAAAAACAGCTATTTTACATTTTCTGTTTGAAGCCAGATTACTTGCAAAAATGTTTCGCTTAAATCCGTGTTTTTTAATTATGGCATTTACCTTATCAATATTCTCTTGCGAGACCTGACCACGCTTATGAATAATTCTGTCTACTGTTCCCGGAGAAACATTAGCTAGTTCAGCTATTTCTTTAATTGTTATGATATTCGTGAAGTTTAAGTTAAATAATTCAATGAAAGTAGTAAAATTAATTTTTTTATTTCAAAAAACATTCTAATATAGAAGTTTTTCCTATACATTTGCAAAACACGTGTACGCACACGCAATTTCAGTAATACTTAGAGTCAATAGCAATTATAAATATTAAATGAGTTTTCGATGTTTAATTTAAAAGGAAAAGTAGCTCTTGTTACTGGTGGTTCAGGAGTTTTAGGCAGTAATATGGCAGAAGTTTTAGCCAGACAAGGTGTAATCACATTTGTACTTGGGCGAACACTTGAAAAAGTGCAAACAACTGTTGATAAAATAACAAGCCAAGGTGGAGAAGCATTTGCGGTAAAGGGAAATGTTTTAAATCAGGAAGAATTGGAGGAAACGCGCGACCTTATTATTAAAAAATATGGCTGCCTCGATATTTTGATTAATGCCGCAGGAGGCAATATGCCTGGTGCCACTATCGGACCTGATCAGGCTATTTATAACTTGAATACGGGTGATCTGCAAAAAGTCCTTGATCTTAACATCATTGGAACTATTTTGCCTACACAGGTATTCTCTGAGGTTTTTGCAAAACAAAAAAGCGGTGTAATTATCAATATCTCTTCAGCATCAGCAGAGCGTCCTTTAACAAGGGTTGTTGGATATTCAGCCTCTAAAGCTGCAATCGATAACTTTACAAAATGGATGTCTGTAGAACTGGCATCAAAATACGGAGAAGGAATCCGTGTAAATGCTATTGCTCCTGGATTTTTTATAGGTGAGCAAAACAGGGCTTTATTGCTTACTCCGGAAGGTGAATTAACTCCAAGAGGAGTCAAAATTATTGATCATACTCCAATGGGACGTTTTGGTGTGCCTGAAGATTTAGATGGAGTTTTATTATTTCTTTGCAGTGATATGTCTAAATTCGTAACAGGAACAATTATCAAAGTTGATGGTGGTTTTGGTGCAACAAGTATCTAATTAGAATTAAAGTATATAAATTATGGAACAAACATGGAGGTGGTACGGACCAAATGACCCGGTACAATTAGCTGATGCAAGACAAGCCGGAGCAACCGGAATCGTGACTGCATTACACCATATTAAAAATGGACAGGTGTGGGAAGTAGATGAAATCATGAAACGAAAAAATGAGATTGAGGCTGCGGGATTGACTTTTTCAGTTGTCGAAAGTATTCCGGTACATGAAGACATCAAAAAACAATCGGGCGATTATTTGAAGTACATAGAAAACTACAAACAAAGCATCAAAAACCTGGCGACGTGCGGTGTTCATATTGTTTGTTATAATTTCATGCCTGTTTTAGACTGGTCAAGAACTGATTTGTCATATGAAATGCCCGATGGATCTAAAGCTTTACGTTTCGATATCAATGAATTTGCAGCTTTTGAATTATTTATTCTAAAACGTCCGGGAGCAGAAGATACCTATCCAGAAGCACAAAAAACAAAAGCGAAAGCAACTTTCGAAAAATTGACTGATGCTGACAAAATAAAATTACAGCAAAATATAATAGCAGGTTTACCAGGTGCAGAGGAATCCTATACTGTAGAAGATTTCCTGAAAGTACTTCAGGGATATGATGGTATTGATGCGAATAAATTAAAAGAGAATTTATATTATTTCCTGCGTGAAATTATTCCGGTAGCGGAAAGTGTGGGTGTTAAAATGGCAATTCATCCAGATGATCCTCCCTATCCAATTTTAGGATTACCCAGAGTCGTGAGTACAGAAGCTGATTTAGTGCAGCTGCTAAATGCTATTGATTCTCCTTCAAACGGATTCTGTATGTGTACAGGTTCTTATGGGGTAATTGCTGATAACGATTTGTCAGGAATGATTGATCGTAATGGAGAAAAAATGAATTTCATACATTTAAGAAGTACACAGCGTGACGAAGAAGGCAATTTTTACGAAGCAAACCATTTAGAAGGGGACGTGGACATGTACGAGGTGGTAAAATCTATCGTAAAGATGGAAAGAAAAACCAACAGAATCATTCCGATGCGCCCGGATCACGGACATCAAATGCTGGATGACCTGAAGAAAAAAACAAATCCGGGATATTCCGGAATTGGCCGTTTAAGAGGATTAGCTGAATTACGAGGATTAGAATTAGGAATTAAAAGAAGTTTATAAATAATAGTTTTCCACCTTCACTTTTTTGCAAAATAAATTGTGCGAGGTGGGGAATCATTCAATAACAAAAGAGCGTCATAACCGCAAACTTTTTAGCATCGTCTGAGATTGTCAATAGAAATTTGATAAGGAATAAACAACTATTCAGCATTTTACCTAATTTAGTCGGTTTCACTAAGATTAGATTTTTAAAGTTTCAGGCAATTCTGCTGAATCCAGTCAAAATCTCATAGGAAGAAAATTTTAGAAGAAATGAAATTATCTGGATGACAAAAAGTATGATGCTATTGAATATAATTAAAATACTACTGAACCATCTGTACCGCAAATTCGCGCAAGCAAAAACGGCCTGTACCCGATTGCTTGTTTTTCGCTTTTTATTCATTTTTTTATTCATTTTTTATGGCAAAGCATCTGCACAGGAATTTTTATTTAATCCTATAGAAGGCAGAGAGCAACTTAACGAAGAAAAAATCCGGAATTTTATTGAACTGAACGATGGCAGAATTGGGGTTTTTACAGAAGGCATGCTTAATTTGTATGACAGCAATGGTTTCAAAACAATAGAAATAGATGATGAGAATGCTATTCCATTAGCCTCTTACACCGGATTTCACCACAGCTATATCGAAAACAATCATATTTGGTTCAAATCTGGCGGAAAACTAAGCCTGATTAATATTTCTAAGGAAAAATGTGAAACTGATCCTCTAAAAGCTTTAACCTCTCTCGGATTTAAAGAAAAACCAACAGATTTATTTGTTGATCAAAAAAAAGATATTTGGATAGTTTCTGCCACAGGTAAAATACTGTGTTATGAACAGGCTTCAAAAAAAGTAATTCCGTTTTTAAAAAATTTCAATACAGATTCTGGTTCTGATGACGACGTATTGTATGACCTCGTTCTTCATAAAAACCAGCTATATTTATTTTATAAGTCGGGCCTCATTCGTTGTTTTGATCGTTCATCTGCCAAAGAAATTTACAAACGTTTTATTGTTAAAGATCCCGGTAATAACTTTACCCAATGGCTGCACGCTGCCTCAGTAAAAAATTATATATATGTTGTCAGAGCTGGAATTCATAAAGGACAGCTAATTCGGTTTGATACTCAAACCCGGGAATCCATAAAAATATTGCAAAGTAATTCCTATTGGCTCAACAGCTTTGCCGCAAATAAAAAAGGAGACTTTCTCATGAGCTCACGCGAAGGATTATGGAGTTTTAAAGCGAATAGCACTCATGGAACTTTCTATCCCGAATTGGATTTATATGGAGATCAAAAAATTAAAACAGAGGTAAGTACCATTTTATTTGACCATCAGGGCGGACTATGGGCAGGTACCCTTAATAAAGGTATTTACTATCATCATACGGATCGTTCTAAGTTTAAGTTTTATCAAAAAAAATATTTTAAACTTCAGGATAAAAACGAATTACAGGTTAATTGCTTTGAAGAAACCAAAGAAGGGAAATTACTTATTGGCACCAATAATGCCTTATTTGAAGCAGATCTTCCTCTTCATTTTTCTAAAACTTTCAAAACCATACTTCCAAATCTATATTGCAACTCTCTTTTTAAGGACTCTGCCGGACTCATATGGATCTCTACTTCTAAGGGATTATATGTACTGGACAAAAATAACATTATAAAAAATTGCACTGCAATAGCTACTAATTATGTCTTTGAGACCACCAATGGTGACTTGCTCATTTGTACAGCCGATGGAATCTCAAAATGGAATAAATCTCTGAATTCATTTGGTCTGATTCCATTAATAACTTCGTTACCAAACGTGCTGCAAATAACACAGTGGAATAATCAATTGATCGGTATTTCATACAAAGGCCCTTTTTTGATGAATCTAACCGGAACTAAGGTTACTATACCCGGGAGAGAAAATCAAAATAAACTCCCAATGTTCAGTCAAAAAAACCATAAATACACCTGTGTATTTGCTGATTCTGATCAGGATTTATGGATAGGCACTTACAATGGTCTTACCGTATGGGATACTAAAAACGAAAAATCATATTTATTGAATACTGATAAAGACTTGGTTAATAACAGTATTAAGGCAATTGTTCAGGATAAAGATCACTCATTCTGGATTACTACTTCAAGAGGTGTAAGTCATATTATAAAAAAGCGCTCATTAAATAAACTTACTTTTCGAATCATCAATCATGATAAGAATACCGGAATTTTAGAATATCCTTTTACAGAACGTGCTGCATTTATTTCTGCAAAGTCAGGACTTTTTATGGGCGGTATAGATGGCATGAATAATCTGCCAGATTCAGATAAAAATGGTCATCAAGCTGCTCTTAATCCCATACTATTGAATTTAAAGTTATTTGGGAAAAATGTATTACCAGGAAAAGATTATAACGGGAATATCGTCCTGAAAAAATCCATGCCTACAACAGATACTTTGGAACTGAAATATAATCAGAATTTTTTCAGCATCAGTTTCTCCGGACTCCACTACAGTAATCCTGAACAGACTTTCTATAAATATAAACTGCATGAAATAGATGAAGATTGGCGCATAGAAAATCCTAAGTCAGCGATTGGAGAAGCTTCATATACCAATATTGCACCAGGCAGATATGTTTTTGAGGTCCAGGCAAGTTCAGATGGAGTAAATTGGCAGGGCAGCAAAAAGAAGCTCTTGGTTATCATAACACCTCCTGTCTGGAAAACACCTGCAGCCCAGTTTCTTTATTTTATAATATCACTGTTGGCTTTAGGTGTGTTTTTAAAAACGATGGCTAAACGTAATGCTGCAATGCATAAAAAAAGACAGGATTATGCTGTTGAAAAAGCAAAATCAGATTTTATCACCAATATGAGCCACGAATTGCGAACACCGCTCACCCTTATCATCACACCGTTAAAATCCCTAATTTCAAAAGTAGAAGACCAAAAAATTAAAAATGACCTTATCCGTATAAGTTCCAATAGTGACCTTTTGTTGGATACGGTCAACCAGCTCCTGGATTTTAAAAAAATTGATAACGGAGATGAAGTCCTGCAAGCTCATTTTTTTGACAATCTTTCCTTTCTTATCGAAATTTTTGATGCCTATGAGCCATTAGCATCTGAAAAAGGAATTTTATTATCCTGCAGCATTGACGAACAGAGTACAGATTTATATATAGACAGACAAAAAATAACCCGTATACTCATTAATTTACTTTCCAATGCTATCAAATTTACTGATGTTGGAGGGATAGTCAAAATTTCTGCCACAATTGATAAAGAAGCAAAGACACTTACAATTTTAGTCGAAGATTCAGGTGTGGGCATACCAGCATCAGAAATTGATACTATTTTTGATCGGTTTTATCAGGCCAGCAATCAAAATGGACTGGCCAAAGGAAGCGGAATAGGTTTATTTATGGTTAAATATTATGCCGAAATGCATGGAGGATCAGTTAGTGTCAAAAGCATTTTGAATCAGGGTACTGCTTTCAAGGTTGTATTATCTGTTGAAAAAAAGGAATCAGATACTGTTTTTGAATTACGTGAAGAAAAATCCAAAAAAAATATTCTCATAGTTGAAGATCACAGCGTTTTTAGAAACTATTTATTTGATGAACTCAAAGATTCTTATAATGTCATGACTGCAAAAAACGGTTTGGAAGGACTAGAGAAAACAAAACAAAACAGCTTCGATTTAATAATTACAGATTTCATGATGCCTGAAATGGACGGCTCGCAATTATGTCAATCCTTAAGGAATACTATTGATACGAGCCATATCCCAATTATCATGCTTACCGGAAGAGCTTCTGATCAGGCGCGTTTTGAAGGATATGATGCCGGAGCAGATGCCTATCTTGTAAAACCCTTTGATATTAAACTGCTATTGCTACGCATCAATAAGCTTTTGGAGATAACCGCCGCCCGAAGACAGGCATTTATAAATGATAAGGAATTAAATATCGATTCGCTTACCGTAAATGACCTTGACAAAGCATTTCTTGCACGTGCGTATCAGTACATAGAAAATAATTTATCAAATCCTGATTATACTGTGGAGAAATTTAGTGAAGACATGAATATGGACCGAACTGGTCTGTATAGAAAACTTATTGCCCTTACGGATCATTCTCCAACCAATTTCATTCGTACAATCCGTCTTAAAAAAGCAGCCGAACTATTATTAGACAAGAAACTGACCATTGCAGATGTTTCAGAACAGACAGGATTTAACAGTATTTCTTATTTTACCAAATGCTTTCATGAAGCCTTTGGCAAAACACCTGGTCAAAGCAGGAATCAAAATGCATCGGGTACTTAAAACAGGTAAACAAAAAATAGGTGTTCTTCCCTCCTATTATATCTTTCTTAAAAAGTAACAAATTCAGATTTTAAAATAAAAATCAACGAGAGTTATACTAG
The DNA here is from genome assembly GCF_946478785.1 of uncultured Flavobacterium sp. The sequence continues at coordinate 60,088 of NZ_CAMLDD010000017.1, read as the reverse complement.
TTTCAACATCATTTAAAGTCATTTAAAAGCTCATAAAGTAATTTTATTCTACTAATCACTATCTAATAAATTAATAGAAATGAAAATTATTTATTCATTATTACTTGCTCTCTGTATTTGTAAAATCAGTTATGGGCAAAATTTCCAAAAAACAAATCAGGGAATTAAAACTGTTATTAACGGCAATACTGTTGAAATACAATTTTATAGTCCGTCAATAGTAAGGGTTATCAAATACCCAGAAGGCAAATCCTTTTCGAAAGAAAGTCTGTCCGTAATTTTAAAACCAGCGAAAACTGCTTTTAGTGTCAGTAAAAATGACAACAATATCATTTTAAAATCTGATCAATTAAATGTTTCACTCAATTCCGTTTCAGGTAACGTAACATTTGCAGACGCATCACAAAAGATTTTGCTTAAAGAAAAACCTGACGGAATAAAATTTGAACCTTTTGATGATTCAGGCCAAAATACCTATAGTGTTTATCAGGCATTTAGTCTGGACAAAGACGAACCTATTTATGGTTTAGGGCAGCATCAGAGAGGAGACTTAAACCAAAGAAATCAAAAATACCATATGGAACAAGGGAATTCAGAAGATGCTGTAACTTTTTTTCAATCGGTAAAAGGCTACGGACTTTATTGGGATAATTATTCCCCGACTGAATATCTGGATGATGCCAATGGGACCTCATTTAAATCTATAGTTGGCGATGGCGCAGATTACTATTTCATGTTTGGCGGCAATGCCGATGGCGTAATAGGCAAAATGAGAGAACTGACGGGAAAAGCTCCAATGTTTCCATTATGGACTTATGGGTTCTGGCAAAGCAGGGAACGCTACAAAAGCCAGAATGAAACGGTCAATGTAGTACGAAAATATCGCGAACTCGGCGTCCCCCTTGATGGAATCATTCAGGACTGGCAATACTGGGGCAATAATTATTTGTGGAATGCCATGGAGTTTTTGAATCCGGAATTTTCTAATCCACAAAAAATGGTAGAAGATGTACATGCACTTAATGCCCATATTATTATTTCTATATGGTCTTCTTTTGGTCCACAAACCAAACCCTACAAGGAAATGGACAAAAAAGGAATGCTGTTCAATATTACAACCTGGCCTGAATCCGGATCAGAAACCTGGCCTCCTAATGCAGATTATCCATCAGGAGTGAGAGTTTACGATGCCTACAATCCTGAAGCACGAGACATTTACTGGAAATATGCCAATAAAGGATTGTTTGCTACGGGAATTGACGGCTGGTGGATGGATTCAACAGAACCCGATCATCTTCAGATAAAACCAGGTGACTATGATACAAAAACCTATTTGGGATCATTCAGAAAAGTAAGAAACGCATATCCGTTGATGACTGTTGGCGGTGTATATGACCATCAGCGTCAAACCACATCAGACAAACGTGTCTTTATCCTTACCCGATCCGCTTTTGCAGGTCAGCAGCGTTATGGTGCCAATACATGGTCTGGCGATACAGGATCAAGCTGGGAAACACTTCGTAATCAAATACCGGCTGGTTTAAATTTTACATTGACAGGAATTCCGCATTGGAATTCGGACATAGGTGGTTTTTTTGCTGGTGCTTACAATACCTCCCCGGATTATGGATCAGGCTCAAAAAACCCGCTATATCAGGAGTTATATGTTCGGTGGATTCAATTTGGTACATTCAACGCTATGATGCGTTCTCATGGTACGGATGTTCCAAGAGAAATTTACCATTTTGGCAAAAAAGGAGAGCCAATTTATGATGCTATAGCTAAATTCATCAATCTTCGCTATTCATTACTACCTTACATTTATTCTACATCATGGGATGTTACCAACAGGCAGTCAAGTTTTATGCGAGCTTTGTTTATGGATTTCGTCAATGATAAAAAAGTATGGGATATCAAGGATGAATATATGTTTGGAAAATCAATTCTTGTAGCACCGGTTGTAGAGGCACATTATACTCCGGAAAAAATCGTAAAAGTGAATGAGGAAAGCGGATGGAACAAGGAAATCAATAAGGAAAATGCAAAAAAAGACAATATAGATTTTACGGCAGAAAAGTCACGAGAAGTATATCTGCCTGAGGGTTCTGCGTGGTATGATTACTGGACAAATGAAAAAGTAAACGGAGGCCAGCAGATTTCAAGAAAAACAACCATTGACATGATACCCCTTTATATAAAAGCAGGAGCAATTATTCCATTTGGGCCTCAGGTGCAATACGCTGATGAAAAAAAATGGGAAAATCTTGAAATGAAAATTTACCCGGGCGCAGATGGATCTTTCGTGCTTTATGAAGATGAGTTCGATAATTATAATTATGAAAAAGGTGCTTTTACTGAAATTGAATTTATATGGAACGATAAATTGAATAAATTGACCATTTCTAATAGAAAAGGGCAATATAACGGAATGCTTTCTAACAGAAATTTTACCATTATTTTGCCTAATGGCTCAAAAAAGAATGTAAATTACAGCGGTAAAAAAACAGAAGTAAAATTCTAAAAATATCTAAATTAAACTATAAGACTGCGTTATCAGAATTGATAACGCAGTCTTTTTATCTTAGAAACTTATATTAAATTTTCCATTCCAAAAGCATCTTTTCTAATATCCTTAAATCCTAAGTAAACATTGCACAGCCTTCAATATCACAACTTCTGAATATACTAAAATTACTAAAAATCAGAAATAAATTAATACTTAAAGCTGTCGCCTGATTATATAATTATATTTGTAATCCTATCTAAACTTACATGCATGAACAGGATTTATTCAGACAATGGGACATTATTACTCGGATTAGAATCTGGAAATAATCTATTAGAGAATCCTGTACAATTTAGTGAATATACTGTCTTATTTATAGAAGAAGGAGAAGGTGTTTATCATGCCGACTTCGCCTATTTTCCTTTTAAGGCACCTGTAATACTTTTTTCTACACCCCAGCAATGCATTTATTTTAAAGAAACAAAAAAATTATCCTGCACAACATTACAATTTCATGGCGATTTTTATTGTATTGAATTTCACAGGAATGAAGTTGCCTGTAACGGATTGCTGTTTAATAATATTTACCTGAAACCATCAATAAAATTAACGGATGACCAGCATCTGTTCTATATTCAGATAGTGAACAATCTTATTGATGAACTGCGGCAGAAAGAGCCTTCAGAAATTGTATTAAGGGCATTTTTGCAACTCTTCCTTGCTAAATCCAGCAGTATAAAAATGAACAGTACAGAGCGTCTGGAATTAAAAAAAGATGAAAAAATGGATCAATTTAAAAACCTGTTGGAAGAAAATTTCCTGACGCTTCATAAACCCAGCGATTATGCATATTTATTGGCAATTACTCCAAATAATTTAACAAAGCAATGTAATAATCGCTTTAATAAAACCCCTACTCAAATGATTCAGGAGAGGTTAATTCTCGAAGCAAAAAAACATCTTCATCTTACCCGGTTAAGCATTAAGGAAATTGCATTTGCTTTAAAATTTAAAGACGAATATTATTTCAGCCGTGTGTTTAAAAAAATGACAAAAATTTCCCCTCAGACTTTCAGAAAAACAACCGGCATATCCATTGTTGCAGATTTGTCTAAGAAATAACATTTTTTGTCCATTCTTTCAGTAATCTTATCATACTAGCTTTGCATTGTAACTATAAAAAAACAACAATGAAAAGTATTATTTTAAAAAGAATCGCAAATCTGGATATATTAGGCAAAAAAGCAATCCGTGCTGGTATCGTAATTGTTTTTCTATGGATTGGAGGACTCAAATTTTTCACCTACGAAGCTGATGGAATTGTACCCTTTGTAGCAAACAGTCCCTTCATGTCTTTTTTCTATGAGACTCCCGAAGAATACAAAAACTACACTAACAAAGAAGGGGAATTAATAGCTAAAAATCATCAATGGAACATTAATAATAACACTTACAGCTTTGCAAATGGTCTCGGCATTCTATTAATTGGCATAGCCTTTATGGTAGCAATTCACCATTGGGCACCACTTGTGAGCATGATTGGAAGTATTCTTGTGTTTGTACTGACCATCGGAACACTTTCATTTTTAATTACAACACCAGAGAGCTGGGTTCCACATTTAACAGATCATCATTTTGGATTTCCCTATCTATCAGGCCGAGGCAGGTTAGTCCTTAAAGATATTGTTATACTTGGTGGATCTTTAATAACAATGAGTGAATCTGCATCGCTTTATCTGAAAAGAAACAGTCAATCTTTGTAACTAATCAGCACAAAAAAACTCTGTAATTTAAATATTACAGAGTTTTTTTGTTTTAGAAAATTACTTTTACTTGAAAAGTTTTATTGTATCTTCTAAATTTTCTTTAGTTATAAACGCATTTATAAATTCCTGGACTTCATTTTTGGTGTCTATGGAAGTTTCAAAAAAGTTTATATGAAAATCATCGTCCTGATCAGCAATGTGGATTATTTCAGTGTATCCACGAGAAATCAGGCTCCCTTTCAATTTGATTACATTTTGCTGCTGGTGTTTATTCAAATCTTTACGAACCTGCAGTTTTACAGACTTTTCCATTTTATCATTTATTTAAATACCAATGCTCTATTAAAAGATAAAAATAAACAAATTACTAATTCAAAAAAATCAATTAACATCCCATTTGATTATAATTTATTAACATTTGCTATTTTGATTTCCAATCAAATATTTACTAAATATTATTCTATTTTTATTGGTTTTAAGAGGTGAAATTTACAATCTTAAAGATATAGATTAATATGATATACTTTTTACAACATATATATATTTTAAATCTAACAACTATATAAGTAATTTACTTTAAAAAACTAAATCATAAACTGAATATATCCTTAAAATAAATAAAGCCGAAACTTCAAATTTGAAATCTCGGCTTTATTTTTATTGAAATTTTACACTCTTAATCTAAAATAAAACTCACACTTACATTTGCAGTTATTTCAATTTCTCCGATTGCCATAGTTTCATTAGAAGCTGTGGTATCAGCAGACTCTTTCATTCTCATAGCAGCATACATTGGCTGTGGATGATAGATTTGAGAGTTATCAGAGATAACAAATGCCTTCCCTACTTTTTGCCCTAAAACAGAAACATAATCTTCTGCTTTTGCCTTAGCATCTTTCATGGCAATTTTTCTAGCCTCTGATTGATATTGGGCTAACTTAGACGATTCAAAAGAAACTTTATCAATACGGTTAATTCCCTGCTGAACCAATCCTTCCATTAATTCATCATATTTTGATAAATCTTTTAATAGAATTTCTACAGTCTGAACTGCATTGTAACTTGTTTTCTTTTTTTCGTAATCATATTGCGGATTCAATGCTACTTGTTTTGTTCTGAAGTCAGCAGTTGGAATATTCATTTTTTTGATGAATTTTAAAACCGCATCCATCTTTTCGTCATTTTGTTTCTTGACATCTTTAGCATTATTTCCTTTCGTTTCAACTGTAGCGGAAATTAAAACCTGATCCGGGGCAATTTTTACTTTCCCTTCTCCATTAACATTGATTTGTGGAATTTGTTTGGTTTCCTGGCCGTAAGACATAGTCATAAACATGATTGTTAAAAATAATACTAGTTTTTTCATTTTTGTTATATTTAAATTGTTTGAAATTGGCATTTCAAAAGTTGTGCCAGCATTATAATTTATTCATTTTTGCCATTACAAAAAGTATCAAAATAGGAATGGCGAGTAAGATTGTCATTAAACTATGATCCATCATCAATGAGGGTTCTTTTATCAGGGTAATCAGATAACCTCCTACAGCACCTCCAAAATGTGCCGTATGACCAATATTATCATTTTTGGATTTCATACCATAAATAGAATACAATAAATATAGGATTCCGAAAAGATAAGCCGGAATTGGAATTACAAAAAAGATTCCCAACATCATATCAGGCTGCAATAAAATTGCCGAATATAAAACTCCCGTTACTGCTCCCGAAGCCCCTACAGCTCTATAACTATAGTCATTTTTATGGAAAACCATAGTTAATAAACTTCCAAACAGCAAGCTTCCAAAATAAACTAAAACAAAAGAAAAAGTGCCTAACCAATTTAAAACCACCGGCGCAAAAAACCAAAGCGTCAGCATATTAAATATTAAATGCATCATATCAACATGCAAAAAACCAGATGACAACATTCTGATTTGTTCCCCCGAACGAATGCTTCCTACATGGAATTCATATTTTCTAAAAAAAGCAAGATCGTTAAAGCCTTTATAACTAATTAAAACATTCGCAATAATAATTCCTATCAAAATGGTATTCATAAACTTCTATTTTATTTGAATTGTAAATATAGTCAATCTCACAGTAAACTTTCAAACTGACCAAAATATATGGCGTTATTCATTTTTACTTTATATTTGTAAAAAAAAATAGATGCAGTTTCTTGTTTATATTTTAGCCTACCCCATACTTTGGCTAATTTCAATACTTCCTTTTAGAATATTTTATTGGTTTTCAGATTGTGTATATTTTTTAGTATATTATATTATTGGTTATCGTAAAGAAGTGGTTCGTACCAATTTGGCGTTAACTTTACCTCATTTAAGCAATGCTGAAAGAAAAAAAATCGAAAAGAAGTTTTATCAGCATATGTGTGACATGTTTTTGGAAATGATCAAAACAATGAGCATTTCTCCTGAGGAAATGGAAAAAAGATTTCAGGTAACCAATATCGATTTGATATTGGACTTTGCAAAAAAAGGAAAAAGCGTTATTCTCGTGGCTTCTCATTATGCCAGTTATGAATGGCTTTTGACCATTAACCCCAAAATTGGTTTTCAGGGGGTAGCTGTCTATAAAAAGCTTGCCAATCCCTATTTTGATAAATTAATCCGAAAAATTCGTTCAAAATACAATACCGAACTAATTGAAACCAAAAAAGCGATTCCAACAATGGCGCAAAACCAGCGTGATGGCATATTGAGCTTATATGGATTGGCAAGTGATCAATCCCCAAAATTAGACCGCATTTTTCATTCAAGTGAATTTATGGGAATTGAAGTACCAGTACACACAGGTGCTGAAATGCTCGCTAAAAAATACGACTTAAGCGTAATTCTGGTAAAAGTTCAAAAAGTAAAAAGAGGCTATTATGAAGCTACTTTTGTTTCCCTGGCCGAGAATCCTAAAGATTTTGAAGATTTTAAAATTACGGAAATGTATTTAAAAGAAGTAGAAAAACAAATTCTTGAAGCCCCGGAATATTATTTGTGGACTCATAAAAGATGGAAACATAAAAAATAAGAAAAGCCCGAAATAAATCTGTTTCGGACATTTATTTTGCATTTTATGTGAGATAATTTTATTCTTTGACCAGATAAATTCCGTCTTCTTTTATTTCTATAAGCTTATCCTTATACAAAGCACCAATTGCTTTTTTGAACGTTTTTTTACTCATTTTCAACACCGTTTTAATGTCTTCAGGATGTGAATTATCATTCAATCTTAAAAACCCCCTATTTGCTCTTAATTCATCTAAAATTTTCTCTGCATTAGGCTCAATACTCTGATATCCCTGTACTTGCAGGGCTACGTCTATTTTATTATCAGGGCGGATATTTTTTATATAACCACGCATCCTGTCCCCGGTTCTTATTGCATCATCATAAACTTCATCTTTATACAACAATCCTTTGTGCTGTTCATTGATGATAACATTGATTCCCAATTCGGTAATATGTGAAACTATCAAATCTACCTCTTCGCCTTTTTCAACTGTAAGCTGGTCGTTCTTTAAAAACTGGTTTAATTTACTGGATGCCACCAAACGTTTGGTTTTTTCATCCATATACAAATAAACCAGGTAGCGTTTTCCTTTTTCCATTGGGCGTGCCTGTTCCTTGAACGGAACCAGGATATCCTTCTCCATTCCCCAATCCATAAAAGCACCCACCTGATTGATATAATTTACTCTTAAAAGTGCAAACTCATTCAATAAAATATAAGGCTCAAGTGTTGTTGCAACGGGTCTTTGCTCGTGATCTAAATAGACAAAAACAACAAGCTCTTCGCCTATTTCAAATTCATTTGGAACGTATTTATTTGGTAATAATATATCGTGAATTCCTTCCGGGTCTTTTTCAGGATTTCCTAAAAACAACCCAACTTTGGTATCACGCAATATGGTAAGTGTATTGTATTTTCCTATTTCAATCATATTCTTGAAGTTCTAAGCTCTAAAGCCAAGTTTTTAAAGTGCAAATGTACGAAGTTTGAAAATGGTACAGCTAAAAAATGTTTATATAAAAAAAGCCCTGAATAACGCTCTTAATTTTAAATCAACTCTTTGAAATATTGTTTTAGAATTACATCATTTTCAGAAGTTGGCGTAAATATTTCTAAAATATTTGGAGCATCATTTATTTCATAAAATGACTTAATGCTTTTTTCTAACGAATCTAAATCAGTTGCGGCAAAATAATTCAAATTATACATTTTTGCCAAATGTTCTGCCGTTAAATGATGTGCCGTTTCAAAATAAGTATTAAAAACAGGTTTTTCTTGATGACCGGGCAAAATTCTGAAGATCCCTCCTCCTCCATTATTAATCAAGATGATTTTGAAGTTTTTAGGAATATAAGAATTCCACAAAGCGTTGCTATCATACAAAAAGCTGATATCACCGGTAATAAAAACAGTCTGTTTTTGACTTCCAACAGAAGCGCCTATGGCTGTAGATGTACTGCCATCAATGCCACTTGTACCCCTATTGCAAAAAACTTCTATTGCAGAATCAATATCAATTAATTGTGCATACCGAATGGCAGAACTGTTGCTTATTTGTAATTGACTATTTTTAGGCAAGGAGGCTATCACTTTTTCAAATACTTTAAAATCCGAAAAAGGAATTTTATCTAAATACTTTTGCTTTTTAATTTTTCGTAATTCATAAACCTCATTGATCTGTTTAAAATAATCGCCCTGTACAAAAACTGTTTTGGGCAGCAAATCATTGAAAAAATCATTTGGCTGCATCACAAAATGTTTGGTTAAAGCATTGAATGTATCATAAGCACGTAAGGTATCAATATGCCAGTGATGTAGCGGTTTGTATTTTCGTAAAAAACCTTTTATACGTTTTGAAACGACCATTCCTCCAAATGTCACTAAAATTTCAGGCTCAAACTCTTTAAAATCAATATCATCAAAAGGAGTAATTAAAGTATCGATACTGCTGATAAAATTGGGATGATGCAAATTAGAAGTCGTTTCAGTCAGGACCACAATTGATGGATCGCCAGCCAGATTTTCTACTGTTTCTTTATCGATTGAATTACCTTCATTGACACCAACTAAAACAAGTTTTCGTTTAGCCGAATTCCAAATAGAAACAAAATCTTCTATATTTTCGATTGATTTTGTTCCGATAACTGCATCCGAATGTGTGATTTTTGGCTGAACAGAAAGCGTGTCAACTGTTTCATATAAAGGTTCTTCAAAAGGTGCATTAATATGAACAGGCCCTTTTTGAAAAATTGCAGTTTCTATGGCTTCATTTATTTTTAAATCATTTTCCTCAGAAGCTTCTTCAGTCAAATTAGCATTGAAAACCGAATGGTTCTGAAAAACATTTTGCTGACGAATAGTTTGTCCATCTCCAATATCAATCTTATTTTGCGGGCGATCTGCAGAAATTACAATCAATGGAATCTGGCTGTAAAATGCTTCGGCCACTGCGGGATAATAATTTAATAATGCAGATCCCGATGTACACACAATTGCTGTTGGTTTTTTTGTTTGCTGGGCAATTCCCAAAGCAAAAAATGCAGCACAGCGCTCATCTGCTATGCTATAACATTTAAAATTAGAGTTTTGGACGAAACCGATAGTTAAAGGAGCATTTCTGGATCCGGGAGAAATTATAATATTATGGATTCCTTTTGCTGAACAAATTTCGATAATGCTTTGAGCAAGTGGTATTTTGGGGTAAATCATGCTAAATGGCGTATTATTTTTAAAGAAAACCTAAAGTTTGGATTTTCTTTTTTGACCACACAAAGTTACAAACTTCACTCTTGATTTAACTTATAAATAGGAAAGATATTAAGTCTGTTTTAAAAAAAGGGAATATCTTTGCAAAGCTTAATTTGACAGAATAAATTCTTCCGCATTTTCTATCATTATGAACTTGACACTTAGACCTGCAACAGTAAACGATTTAGGTAAAATCCTGGATATTGTAAATCATTCTATCTTACATACAACAGCAAATTATAGTTATGAAATTCAAAATTTAGAAGTTCAGACAAAATGGTTTGAAGATAAAAAACTAAAAAATCTGCCTGTAATTGTGGCTGATTTAGATGGTGAAGTTGTTGGTTTTGGAAGTTACGGGCAATTCCGCGAAAAAATAGGCTATCAATACACAGTCGAACATTCAGTATACGTTGTTGATAACGTAATTGGAAAAGGCATTGGTTCAAAATTATTAACTGAACTTATTCGTCTGGCGAAAGCCCAGGGATATCACGTTATGATTGGCGCTATTGATGCCGATAACGCCGGAAGTATTGCCTTTCATGAAAAATTTGGATTTATTGCCACAGGAACAATCCGTGAGGTTGGCTATAAATTTGATCATTGGCTGGACTTGGTTTTTATGCAATTGATATTGGAATAATACATCCATAGCAATTTTTCTCCACGAGAAGATATAGTAAACAGAAGAAAAATGTTTCTAAATAAAAATCCGCAAACTTATTTAAAATAAATTTGCGGATTTTTACTTGATTTTTTTGAAACTAACTTTTAATCCAGTTAATAATTTCCGGATCTGTTGGCAATGTTTTTGGTGAAATCACTTTTGCCAGTTCTCCTTTTTCATTGATCAGGTATTTTTGAAAATTCCATTGTACTTCTGAATCTTCCAACCCGTTTTTTGATTTTTGAGTCAGGAATTTATATAGCTCACTCATATCGTCTCCTTTAACTGAAATTTTACTCATCATAGGGAAAGTTACACCATAATTTTGCTGACAAAAAGCCCCAATTTCTTCATTTGTACCAGGCTCCTGTGATGCAAAATTATTAGCCGGAAATCCTACAATTACGAAGCCTTTATCTTTATACTCTTTATAAATTGCTTCAAGATCTTTGTACTGAGGTGTCAACCCACATTTTGAAGCGGTATTTACGATCATAATTTTCTTTCCCTTTAGAGAAGAGAAATCAAAAGTATCACCTGATAGATCCTGTACCTTAAATTGATAAATGGTTTGTTTTTCCATAACTTTTCCTGTGTTAGGTTTATTGGTACTTGTTTGAGCCTGAATTTGTGCTGTTACTAAAAATACTGCAGCACAAACTAAAAATGCTATTTTATTCATCGCTTAATTTTTTATAAATTTAGTTAAATTATGACTCAAATCTAGGATGCTAAAGATTTATTTTGATTAAACAAAAGTTAAATAAAAAAGTGAAGCCTAACGTTAATCAGGCGTTAGGCTTCTACCTACAAACAAATCAAACCATGTAAAAACTTATATACTTATTTAAAAAAGTGTATTATTTTAAAATCCATAATAACCGGAAGGTCCATCAGGCCAGCTGTTCGTTCTACAATAAACCGGACTGCTACGCTTCCGTCCCCAATATTTTTTCACTCTATGTTTATAATTTAACTTCCATATTTTTCTAATAGTTGATGCTCCGGTAATGAGTAGTATATAATTTAAAACACATACATAAGTAATTTCCAAAAAATGTGGTATTTAAAATTGGTAACCTTTCTAATTCATCTGTACATGCGTATCTTTTAAATTATTAACTATTCATTTTGGAAGTCCGAAGCTATCAACTATCAATATTTTTTGAAAGTTATTTATCCTTTTTTGAAAGTTTTTTATTGACTCGGATAAATTAAATTTTCAACTTTTATTGCTTTTTGCTATTAAAAAATAAATATTAACTTTTATGTTATAATAGCATTTACGTAAAAGGATTGTTTATGGTTTTAAAAAATTAAAAAAAAGTAATTTATTTTATAGTTCTGCAATCCACAAGGCCTTACACAATTGAAAAAATAAAAAAAATGATAAAAAAATAAATTATCTTTATATCGAGGTATCAAAAAAAGTAAATTAAATTTTGTTAAAACTTTAAAATCTAAATTTATGAGTCAGGAAGAATTATTAGTTTTAATCTACAAGAAAGATGAAAGGGCTTTTACCCACTTGTATGATATGTATTCCAAAAGTTTATTTTCGGTTATCAATGTTTTAATAAAAAACCGTGAAGAAGCCGAAGATGTTTTACAGGATGTTTTTGTAAAAATCTGGAAAAATATAGACTCCTATAATGAAGGAAAAGGTCGTTTTTACACCTGGATTCTTAATATTGCCCGAAATACATCTATTGATAAATTAAGATCTAAAAATTTTAATAACAGTCAAAAAAACCTTTCCTCAGATAATTTCGTACATCTGTTAGACGACAGCAACAAACTCGTTAATAAAATTGATACAATTGGAATTCAGGAATTTGTAAAAAAATTAAAACCAAAATGCATTGAGATTATAGATTTATTATTCTTCAAAGGATATACCCAACAAGAAGCTTCAGAAGAACTGGCCATGCCTTTAGGAACTGTCAAAACACAAAACAGAAACTGTATTAACGACTTACGTAATTATCTAAAAATATAATGGAAGCACAAGAATACATAGAATCAGGAATTTTAGAACTATATGTTTACGGTTTATTAACCGAATCTGAAAACCTGGAAGTAGCCGAAATGGCAAAAAACAATCCTGAAGTTGAGCAGGAAATTCTTTCGATAGAAAAAGCAATAGTAGCATTGTCATCGAGTTTCTCTCCATTTCATTCGGTAGCCAATTTCGAGAAGATAAAAGCCCGTTTAGAACTGAAACACGGTAAGGTTGTAGATTTGAAACCTGCATCAAACAGAACTCAGTATATTGGCTGGGCAGCTGCAGTATTACTATTGTTAGGCTTAGGTTACCAGGCATTAGAACTGACAGAAACAAAAGGTGCTATTACAACTGTTGGAAACGAAAAAAACAAAATTGAAAGAGAATTTGCTTATTTAGAGCAGCAAAATAAACAAACAGAAAAAAGCTTGACTATTGTAAGGGATATTAAAAATACAGGGGTAACACTTGGCGGTCAGGCTGTTTCTCCTACCTCTTTTGCAAAAGTATATTGGAACAAAGAAACCAAGACTACTTATATTGATGCAGCAGGTTTGCCAAAACCTCCAAAAGGAATGGTATATCAGGTTTGGGCTCTTAAACTAAGTCCTACCCTAACTCCAACAAGCATTGGTTTATTAAGTGATTTTGAAGGCAATAATCAAAAAATATTTGCGGTAGATCAAACAGCCTATGCCGAAGCTTTTGGTATTACACTTGAACCGACTGGAGGAAGTCTTTCTCCAACAATGGAACAATTATATACTCTCGGAAAAGTATAATTCTAAATAAATCAACTCTTGACAATCCCTAAATTTTTAAAATTTAGGGATTTCTTTTTTTACAATAGTATTCCGATTTTGAAGTTTTAAAAAAATATTTACTTTAAAATGATATATTCTTATAAAATGTCAAATAAAACGACCATTAAGTTAAAACTTAAAGTTAAATTATAATACTCTAACAATAAATATTGTTTTAAATTTTATTAATTTAAATTTGTGCAATCGATTACATTAACCACTTGTAAGCCATTTAACCTATTCAAATCACTTTTTAAAATGAAAAAAACATTATCTCTAATTCTTTTCCTACTCAGCTTTTCAGGCATTTTTGCCCAAAACTATTACATGTCAGCTCCCGAAGGATTTGGCGCTGCAGCGACTGGAGGTGGAACTCCAACTGCTTCTAATACTGTAACAGTTTCGAATTATACTGATTTAAAAAATGCTCTTAATTCAATTGCAGTTTCCAACTCTGTAATTTTGGTTTCAGGTATTATAGACTGCTCTTATACTAGTTCAACACTTAATAACAAAACCATTATTGGATTACCTGGTGCAATACTTAGAAATACTCTGATAAACATTAATGATGCTACTGAATCTGCAAGTAACTCTGGAATTCTTAACATAAAACTTGGTTCCAATAATGTAATTATTAGAAATCTTATTTTTCAAGGTCCCGGAGCTTTTGATGTTGATGGCCGAGATAATCTAACTAATGAAGGAACCAATGTTTGGGTAGATCATTGTGAGTTTCAAGATGGAATGGATGGGAATTTTGATAACAAAGGTAAAGCTGACAATGTAACAATTTCATGGTGTAAATTCATTTATTTAAAGGCTCCTACACCAAGAAATGTAACAAATTTCACCAATGATCATCGTTTTTCAGATTTAGTTGGTTCTTCTAAAACTGATATTCCGACCGATGGGAATTACAGCATAACTTTCAAAAACTGTTATTGGGCAGAGGGTTGCAAAGAAAGAATGCCGAGAGCAAGGAATGCAGAGTTGCATATTTTAAATTGTTATTATAATACTTCTGTTTCCGGATCATTGGCTATAGGTCTCGGAGGAGGAAATAATAATACAACTTGTTATGTAGAGAACACTAACTTTGCGGCTATTGGTACTGTTTATAAAGATTATATTTCAACGGATGGCGGGACAGTAGGTGTTGCATTTGATGGTTGTATTAATAAAGCTAATTCAACTACTGGTACAGTTTCAAAACCATCATACACGTATAGTACACTTCCTGTAGCAGATGTGGCGGAATATATAGATAATTCATGTGGTGCAGGTGCTACATTATTGGTTTCATCTACGGGTGTAATAACTGCAAATTCAAGTTGTGGTTCTTTAGGAGTAAATGAGAATGTATCGAACTTAGAACTTAAATTTTACCCAACGGTTATTGATACTATTTTAAATATCGAATTCTCAAGTATTGAAAATGGTTCAGCTGTTATTGAGATATACTCTGTAAATGGTAGTAAAGTTTATACTTCTTCTAAAACTGTTACTGGTAATGAAAAGGTGGAATTAAACATTGCAAAACTTGCTAAAGGAGTTTATATCTGTAAAGTACAAATTGAAAATAGGGTTAAAACTTTCAAAATTGTAAAGAATTAGTTTTAAAAATATTTTTTTAAAACGGCTATTGATGACAAAAATCAATAGCTTTTTTTTATGCCCAAATTACAAAAATATGATCAAGTTACTGCATAAAAAAACCGATTTGCATTTATACAAATCGGTTATATTTATTTTAAATGAAATTCTTTTAAAAAGCATCTTTCATTTTATTTTTAATGGCATCAAGACACAAATTATTGATACTGCCTTCGTGTGTGTGTTTAGTTTCCTTAGGAGATTTATAAGTTCCGGCTTCTAATTGTTCCGCAACTGCTTTGTACGCATCCCTAAAAGGCATTCCCGCAACTACCATTTCGTTTAAAGTATCTACAGTAAACAAATAATCGTATTTTTTATCTTTTAAAATATTGTCTTTTACCGTAATGTCTTTTACTGAAAAAATTGCAATATCCAGACAAGCTTTTAAGTTTTGAAGTGCAGGAAACAAACCTTCTTTTAAAAGCTGTAAATCTCTGTGATATCCGCTTGGAAGGTTATTCGTAATTAAAGTTATTTCATATGGAAGCGCCTGAATCTTGTTGCATTTCCCTCTGATTAATTCGAATACATCAGGGTTTTTCTTGTGTGGCATGATACTGGAGCCTGTTGTAAGATGTGCCGGCAGACTAATGAAATCAAAATTTTGACTCATATACAAACAAACATCCATAGCAAATTTTGACAACGTTGCTGCTACACTACTCATGGCAAACGCAACTGTTTTCTCTGCTTTTCCACGACTCATTTGCGCCGCAACTGCATTGAATTTTAAAGTTTCAAAACCTAATTCCTGAGTGGTAAAAGTCCTGTTGATTGGAAAAGAACTTCCATAACCTGCCGCAGAACCTAACGGATTCTGATCAACTACTTTTAAAGCGGCATTCAACATTGTAACATCATCAATCAAACTTTCGGCGTAAGCTGAAAACCACATTCCGAATGAGGATGGCATGGCGATTTGCAAATGTGTATAACCTGGCAATAAAACGTTTTGATGTTTTTCTGCAGATTCCATTAACAAGTCAAAAAGTGTCTTTATCTGTTCTTTTAAAGCTTTTAGTTCATCTTTTAAATACAAATGAACATCAACCAAGACCTGATCATTACGAGAACGCGCGGTATGGATTTTCTTTCCGGCATCGCCCAATTTTACGGTTAAAAGATATTCAATTTTGGAATGTACGTCTTCGAAACTGTCTTCTATTTCGAAATCCCCAACTACGATATCTGCAATAATATCATTTAAGGCATCAACTAAAGAAACAGTCTCTTCTTCTGTTAATAATCCAATTTGTCCCAGCATTTTTGCATGTGCAATTGAACCTAAAGCATCGTATTTCGCGAGAACCAAATCCAGTTCACGATCGTTTCCTACTGTGAAATGTTCGATTTGCTTGTCTGTTGGTATTCCTTTTTCCCAAAGTTTCATAAGATGTATGTTTTTTTGTTTCACAGAGTTTCTCAAAGAATCTCAGAGATTCACAAAGTTTTTTATTATTCAAAAATTCTAATAACCTTAAAGCCTTAGCCCCGATAGTAGTGGAAATCCTTTTTCTGGCTTCTTTAGCCAGGAAAAGATTGTAACGGATAGTGGGAAATAGCTCCTAGTCCTTCGCCTTCGCTCAGGATGACAATTATAATTTAAAGAAATCAGTTAGTATTTTGATATATAACTCTACTCCTTCTTCAATTTCGTTGATAAAAATAAATTCATCTGCTGAATGTGACCGTAATGTTTCTCCTGGCCCTAATTTTAAAGACTGACAGCTCAAAACTGATTGATCTGAAAGTGTTGGCGAGCCATAAGTTGTTCTTCCTAAAGCGATTCCGGCCTGAACCAAACCGTGTGCAATTGGAATAGAAGATGCGTTTAAATGCATAGATCTTGGTGTAACTTCGGCATTAACATTGGCTTTTACAACTTCTAAAACTTCTGAATTGGTATAACAGTCGTTTACACGAATATCTACAACCATATCACATTCTGATGGCACCACATTATGCTGCTTTCCTGCGCTGATCTGTGTTACGGTCATTTTTACGGGACCTAAAACGGCAGAGATTTTATCGAATTTATAATTTTTAAACCATTCCATTACCGGAATCGATTTGTATAATGAATTATCGTCGTTTTGATGTGCGGCGTGGCTTGCAGTACCTTTTACTTTTACATCCAGAACCAATAAACCTTTTTCGGCAACAGCCAATTGCATTAATGTTGGTTCCCCTACAATCGCGCAATCCAGTTCCGGTAAATGTTTTAAAACACTGTTTAAACCATTTTTTCCACTGCTCTCCTCTTCGGCGGAAGCCACAATTACCAAGTTATGTGACAAATTTTGATTTTCATAAAAATGAACAAAAGTCGCTAATAACGAAACCAAACATCCGCCGGCATCATTACTACCTAAACCGAATAATTTGCCGTCTTTTTCGATAGCTTTAAAAGGATCGTTAGTATACGCCTGATTTGGTTTTACAGTATCATGATGTGAATTCAGTAAAAGGGTTGGTTTATTTTGGTCGAAATATTTATTGAAAGCCCACACATTATTGTTTTCTCTTTTAAAGGGAATCTGGTTTTGATTGAACCAATTCTCTATTAAAATCGCCGTCTGATCTTCTTCACTTGAAAATGAAGGTGTTTCAATCAAATTTTTTAATAAACTAATTGCTTCCTGGGTAAGCGTTGCAATATTTTTCATAGTTATGGTTTCTTTGCCGCGAAGGCAGAAGTCACAAAGTTTTTATTAAAGCTGTGACATTTTTAATTTGCGCAAATTTCTTAAATTAATATTTAAAATAACTTCCGCAGTTGTGTTTTTTTACCACGAATTACACGAATTCACACTAACTTTTACGTTCATAATTATAATTCAATGCGTGGCAACTCTTTTATAATGTAATGGTTGTATGCAAAACATCTGAATTTTGAAGCATTTTGTGATGCCCAATTTTGATTTTTTTCACACCCCTTGACAAACTGTTGAAACAATTATCCAATTTCGGAATCATACCGGAATGAATTACTTTTTCTGCTTTTAACTTGTGGTATAATTCTTCATTAATTTCTGTAATTACAGAAGTATCATCCTCTGAATCCTGCAAAACACCTTGTTTTTCAAAACAATACGTTAGTGTAACATCGAAAACTTCAGATAATGCAATTGATAGTTCACTTGCAATGGTATCGGCATTTGTATTTAATAATTGACCATTTTTATCGTGGGTAATGGCGCAGAAAACGGGAATGATTCCAGCTTCAAGTAACGTTTTCAATAAAGACGTATTTACTTGCTTTACATCGCCAACAAATCCGTAATCAATTGTTGGATGGTTTCTTTTTGTTGACTGAATTAAATTTCCGTCAGCGCCTGAAAAACCTATTGCGTTGTTGTCTTTAGATTGCAATTGCGCCACAATATGTTTGTTGATTTGTCCTGCATAAATCATCACGACAACATCAAGCATAGGAGCATCTGTAATGCGGCGGCCTTCAATCATTTGAGGCACCAAACCAATACTTTGTGCCATTTTTGTTGCCGATTTTCCTCCACCATGAACAAGAACTTTATATCCTTCGATTTTAGAAAAATCAGTTAAGAATTGTTCTAATTCGGTTGGATTATCGATTATATTTCCGCCAATTTTTATTATTGTAACTTTTTTCATGAGGCTCAAAGGTTCAGAGGAACAAAGGGATAAAGTTTAGATTCAGTTTATAAAAACCTCCGAACCTTTGCAACTTTGAACCTTTGTACCTTAATTTATAACTTCTTTAAAATTTTTTGTAAAACTAATTGTGCTGAATAGGTTCTGTTATTCGCTTGCTGAATTACAATTGAATTCTCGCTGTCAATAACTTCGTCACTTACAATTACATTACGACGAACAGGCAGACAGTGCATGAATTTTCCATTATTTGTCAATGCCATTTTTTCGGCAGTTACAGTCCAATTTGAATCTGAATTGGTTACTTTTCCGTAATCGTTGAAATTACTCCAGTTTTTTACGTAAACAAAATCGGCATTTTCAAACGCTTTATTTTGATCGTATTCGATTTTAGAATCTTTTGTAATTTCCGGGCTTAATTCGTAACCCTCAGGATGTGTGATTACAAAATCCATATCTTTTTGCATTTGCATCATTTCTACGAATGAATTCGCTACTGCCTGAGGTAATGCTTTAGGATGCGGCGCCCACGAAAGCACTACTTTTGGCTTGTGTTTCGTTTTGTATTCTTCCATTGTAATAGCATCAGCCAAAGACTGTAATGGATGACGAACAGCACTTTCCATGTTTACGATTGGCACTGTAGCATGTTTCAAAAATCCTGAAATAACAGTTTCGGCATAATCTTTTTCTTTGTCAGCCAAACCTGCAAAAGCACGTATCGCGATAATATCACAATACTGTGAAACGACTTCAGCAGCTTCTTTAATGTGTTCTGAAGCTCCTGAATTCATTACAGCTCCATCCTCGAACTCTAATGTCCAGCCCTCGTTGGTGAAATTCATTACCATCACGTTCATTCCTAAGTTTAGAGCCGCTTTTTGAGTACTCAAACGCGTTCTTAAACTTGGATTGAAGAATAACATTCCTAAGGTTTTATTCTTTCCTAAACTTTGATTTTTAAGCGGATTCTTTTTGATTTTTAACGCGCTTTTTACCCATTTTGATAATGAGTTGATATCTTGAATTGAAATATAGTTCATTTGTTTTTTTATTGTTGCGTGGTTTAGACGCTGATTAAACTGATTCGCTATCGCGAAGACACTGATTTACACGGATTTTATATTCTTACTTTTCTACTGTTCTCAAATATTTTCCGTTTAAATTCTGGGTTTGTTCCAAAATTTAAAAGTAAACCTACTTCACAATTTGTTCCTTTTAAATAATTCAAAATTTGATTTTCAAAGGCTGATACTATGCAATCTGCTGCTTTTAATTCTAATATTACTAAATCCTCAACAATCAAATCGGCATAATATTGTCCAACCTCAATTCCCTTATAATAAACTTCAATTTTCTTTTGATCTTCAACTTTAAATCCTTTATTTTTTTAGTTCTAAATATAAAGAATTCTGATAGACTCGTTCTAAAAAACCATATCCCAATTCATTATAAACTTCATAAAAAGTTTTAATAATAGAATTTGTTAACTCCTCGTGTAATAAGTCCCATAAATAAAAAATCCTTTAAATCAGCGTTTTCGCGATAGCGAATCCGTTTCATCCGCGTTCTATAATTACACAATCTTAGTAAAAGGAATTTCGTTTTGTAAAGCTTTCAAAATAAAATTATCATTTAATCCGTTTACAATCCAGGTTTCAATGTTGGCTGCTTTTGCAATTCCGGCAGCTTCAATTTTTGACTGCATTCCTCCTGTTCCGTGGGATGATTTTGATTCTCCAATTTCTTTTTCTAAAAGTTTTAAATCATTTACCAAACCAATAGTTTCGGGATATTCATTATGAATGGAAGCTTTTGTATATATTCCATTAGTATTGGTTGCAATTATCAGAATATCAACATTTAAAAGAACTGCCGTTAAAGCCGCTAATTTATCATTATCCCCAAACTGAATCTCATCGGTAGCAACGGTATCATTTTCATTGATGATCGGAATGTAATTATTCTCAACCAACACATTAATTGTATTCACAATATTTACTTTCGATTGCTCTTTTTCAAAATCAGAATAAGACAGTAAACATTGTGATGTCAACAAACCTAAATCACTGAAATTCTCATGGAAAATCCGCATTAAATGAGGCTGACCAATTGAAGCTAAAGCTTGTTTGACAATAATTTCCTTGCCTTTGCTTTCTAGTTTTACAAATTGTTTAGCAGCTGCAATCGCTCCAGAACTCACAATTACAAATTCATAATCTTTATTCAAAGCAGCAATCTGCATCCCAATATCCTCAATCTTTCCTCTCGAAATATGATTGGTTTCTTTGGTTAAGGTATTACTTCCTATTTTTAATAAAATCCTTTTTTTACTCATTTTTTTATAAGATGCTAAGATTCTGAGATACTAAGTTTTTTAAAACCTCCAATTCAACATTTTCTAATTATCTAATTATCTCAATTATCTAATCTGACCTTCTCCGTAAATGTACCATTTATTCGTAACCAGATGCTGTAATCCAATTGGCCCTCTTTGGTGTAATTTGTCAGTACTGATAGCTAATTCACCACCTAATCCTAATTGAAAACCATCTGTAAATCGGGTAGAAACATTCTGATAAACAGCGGCAGCATCAATACTTTCCATGAAATTTTGTGCTATGAAATCGTTCTTTGTAATAATAGAAGCCGAATGTCCTCCACAATACTTATTAATTTTAGCAATTGCTTCAGAATCTGAATTAACAGTTCCAATTACAATTTTATAATCTAAAAACTCTTCGTACCAAATATTCTCGTCTGAAAGCGCTTTTGTATTTTTAAACGTTTCCAAAGACTGATCAACTAAGATTTCAACTTTAGCTTCTGTCAATTCTTCAATTAACATGGCTGTAAAACCTTCAAAATTTAGAATTCTATTATCAATTAATACTTTATCTACAGCGTTACAAGCAGAGATTTTCGCTGTTTTAGCATTCAGAATCACTTTTAAAGCAATTTCTAAATCGGCTTCTTGTTGAACATACACAAAATTATTTCCGCGTCCGCTTACAATTACTGGGCAGGTTGCGTGCTTTTTGACAAACTCAATCAACTTCTCACCACCACGAGGAACGATTAAATCCACTTTTTGAGTTGGATTTTCCAAAAAAGCCTGAGTTTCGGTACGATTGTAATTTAGGTATTCAACCCATTCTGTAGAAACTCCATTTTCTTCTAAAGCCTGATGCCATAAACTCACAATCTTCAAATTAGACTGTAAAGACTCTTTTCCTCCCTTTAATAAAATCTTATTTCCGGATTTGAAAGCAATTCCACCAGCTTCAATCGTTACGTCAGGTCTTGATTCGTAAATTATTAAAACTGTACCAAAAACAGCTGTTTTATTCGTTACCCGAATTCCATTATCATGAACAAAATGAAAACGCTCTACACCTACAGGATCTTCCTGTGCAGCCAGTTGATTTAATGATAAAATCATCTCGTCGACTTTTTTATCATCAACTTTCAGACGTTCTTCCATCGCTAAATCCGAGCCATCATAAGCTTTTAAATCTTGTTTATTAACTTGGATAATCTGACTCCGCTCCTGCTCTACCAATTTTGCCATGGAGTTCAAAACCAGATTGCGTTTTTCAATTGATAATGGATTCATAATTTATAGTGGGTTGGTTTTTTGGTGTTTCTAAATTTAATTTTGAAGCTCTTCCAAACTCTCTTTTAAAGCTACAATAAAAGTATCAATGTCTGATTTCTTCACTGTAAGTGGCGGTAAAATTCTCAATAGATTTTTATTGTTAGCGCTTCCTGTAAAAATGTGTTTTTCGATAATTAACTTTTTTCTTAAAGCAGCAACATCAAAATCAAATTCAATTCCAAGCATTAAACCTTTTCCTTTTACTTGTTTGATGCCGTCAACTTCTTTGATTTTTTCTAAGAAATACTCATAAATTTCATTTACATTTTTCTGTAAATCTAATTTTTCAATTACATCTAAAACCGCAATTCCTGCCGCGCAAGACAAATGGCTGCCGCCGAAAGTAGTTCCTAATAAGCCGAAACTTGCTTCAAATTTTGGTGAAATTAAGATGGCTCCAACCGGAAAACCATTCCCCATTCCTTTCGCTACCGAAATAATATCAGCGTTGATTCCGTGATGCTGGAAAGCAAAAAACTTCCCGCTTCTTCCGTATCCGGATTGTACTTCATCCAAAATCAAAACCACATCATGCTTTTTACAAGCTTTTTCCAAAGCCTGAAAAAATTCTGTTGTTCCCTGATCTAAACCTCCAACTCCCTGAATTCCTTCAATAATTACAGCAGAAACGTCACCTTTTACAAGTTCTGCTTCTACCAAATCAATTTGGTTTAATGGTAAAAAAGTTACTACTTGCTGTGCATTAATTGGCGCAACAATTTTTTTGTTATCTGTAACTGCAACGGCTGCAGAAGTTCTTCCGTGGAAAGAATTATGAAAAGCAACAATTCTTGATTTTCCGTTATGGAAAGAAGCTAATTTCAATGCATTTTCGTTTGCCTCAGCTCCGGAACTGCATAAAAACAATTCGTAATCTTCTAATCCTGAAAGTTTTCCTAATTTTTGCGCCAATTCTACCTGCAAAGGATTCTGAATAGCATTTGAATAAAATCCCAAATGATCCAATTGATCTTTTAATTTGGAAACATAATCAGGTTGCGTATGGCCAATCGAAATTACACCATGTCCGCTATATAAGTCTAAATATTCCACTCCGTTATTGTCTGTAATCGTGCAGTCAATTGCTTTTACAGGAGTTATGTCGTAAAGTGGGTATACGTTAAATAAGTTCATTTCTTAAAAGTTATATGTTATTTGTTAAATGTTAGAAGTTATTATGCAACGTTATTACTTCTAATTTTTAACCAATTTAAAATGTTATTTGAAAAATTAGAAGTTTTAGGTACAGACGTTTAACATCTCACTTTTAACCTTTAACTTTCCTCCTAAAATCCGCTTGGTTTCAAATGTAAACCTGTGGTTTCTTCTAATCCGAACATTAAATTCATATTCTGAATCGCTTGTCCTGAAGCACCTTTGGTTAAGTTATCAATTACTGATGTTATTAAAACCCGGTTTCCTTTTTTAAATAAACTGATGATGCATTTGTTGGTTTGAACAACTTGTTTCATATTGATATTTGTCGTTGTCACGGTTACAAAAGGTTCATCTTTATAGAAATCTTCATATTTAGCAACCAATTGTTCCAAGCTATCGTCAGATAATGTATATAATGTTGCGAAAATCCCTCTTGGAAAATCTCCTCTGTTTGGAATAAAAAGCAATTCACTTTCAAAATCATCCTGCAACTGAACCAGACTTTCTGAAATCTCTCCTAAATGCTGGTGCTCAAAAGCTTTATAATGCGACATATTATTGTTTCTCCAACTGAAATGCGAAGTTTCAGAAAGTCCAACTCCAGCGCCGGTACTTCCGGTTGTTGCATTGATATGAACGTCATTATTCAGTACACTATTTTTCGCTAAAGGCAATAAAGCCAACTGAATCGCCGTTGCAAAACAACCCGGGTTTGCAATATAATTTGCTTTTTTGATATCCGATTTATTCAATTCCGGTAATCCGTAAACGAAATCCTTACCTTCAAAATGAGCGTCTTTATTTAATCTGAAATCATTTCCTAAATCAATGATTTTAGTGTGACTCGCAAATTGGTTTTCTTTCAAAAATGAAATTGATTTTCCGTGACCTAAACATAAAAACACAACATTTACATCCGGATTGATTGTATCAGTAAAATTCATTTCAATATCGCCCATCAAATCATGGTGCGCCACAGAAAGCGGCTTACCTGAATTCGTTGTACTGTAAACAAAATCGATGTTCACATTAGGATGAAACATCAATATTCTGATAAGCTCTCCGGCCGTGTAGCCCGAACCACCAATTATTCCGACATTAATCATGATCTAAATGATTTACAGATGAAAATATGTTTTGTGCATTACCTAAAATCTTGATAAATCCTTTTGCATCATCAGACGTCCAGGCGTTGTTCATTTCTCCATACTGACCAAAACCTGTGTTCATCAAATCATTTTTAGATTCGATTCCGTCAAGCGAAAAATGATATGGTTTTAATGAAACGGTTACAGTTCCATTTACTGTTTTTTGTGTGTCCTGTAAAAAGGTTTCGATATTACGCATAACAGGATCTAAAAACTGACCTTCATGAAATAACATTCCATACCAGTTTCCTAATTGTTCTTTCCAATATTGCTGCCATTTTCCTAAAGTATGTTTTTCTAACAAATGGTGTGCTTTGATGATAATTAATGGAGCAGCAGCCTCAAAACCAACTCTTCCTTTAATTCCGATAATCGTATCACCTACATGAATATCCCTCCCGATTGCGTAAGCATTCGCCAATTTTTCAAGTTTTACGATATTTCTTTCAGGAGCATCTTTTTTGCCATTTAAAGCAACCAATTCCCCTTGTTCAAAATGCAAAGTTACTTTTTCCTCGCCTTCTTTTTGTAATTGCGAAGGATAGGCTTCACTTGGTAATGGCTGACTTGAAGTTAAGGTTTCTTTTCCTCCAACACTTGTTCCCCAAAGTCCTTTGTTGATAGAATATTGTGCTTTTTCCCAAGAATAATGAACACCGTTTTGAGCTAAATAATCAACCTCTTCTTGTCTTGACAATTTCAAATCTCTAATTGGAGTGATGATTTCAATTTCCGGAGCAATGGTTTGGAAAATCAAATCAAAACGAATCTGGTCATTTCCTGCACCTGTACTTCCGTGTGCAATGGCACTTGCTCCTACTTTTTTAGCATATTTAATGGCTTCAATTGCCTGAAAAACACGCTCTGCACTCACTGATAAGGGATACGTATTGTTTTTTAATACATTTCCAAAAATCAAATATTTTATAGCTTTATCATAATATTTATCTACGATTGTAAGGTTGGCGTGTTGTGCACTTCCTAATTCGTAGGCTCTTTTTTCGATAGCAGATAACTCTTCTGCATCAAATCCTCCTGTATCTACCAGTACGGTGTGAACTTCGTATCCTTTTTCATTTTTTAAATATTTCAAACAATACGAGGTATCCAATCCTCCACTATAAGCTAATACAACTTTTTTCATTTTTTATAATTTAGGCTAATACTTTCGTATGTAGCAAGTTTGAGATTCTTTTTATATTTTAATTCTTAAGACAAAAAAGTGAAAGACAATATTTTATTTAAAAATAAAGCTTGCTTAATTTTTTTTAATCTTTTCAAAACAGCTTCGTTAAAAGGATGCCTTGGCGGATCCTTAGGTTTATCTTTTGGATCATACAACATTCCGGTACACAAGCACATTTTATTTTCTTTGCTTTTTAGTATTTCGTAATTCGTACAGGTTTTACAGCCGGACCAAAAACTAGGATCTGTTGTCAGCTCAGAGAATGGTACAGGTTTGTAACCCAAATCAGAATTGATTTTCATTACTGCCAAACCGGTTGTGATCCCAAATATTTTGGCATTTGGATATTTTTGCAATGAATAGTCAAAAACTTTTGATTTAATTTTTTTAGCCAAACCTAAGTTTCTGTAGTCAGGATGTACAATTAAACCTGAATGTGCCACGAATTGTCCGTGCTGCCAACTTTCGATATAACAAAAGCCAGCAAATTTTCCGTCTGCCAGAGCAATCATCGCATCACCATTCGACATTTTTTTCTGAATGTATTCAGGAGTTCTTTTAGCAATCCCCGTACCTCTTAACAAGGCAGATGATTCTATCGTATCACAAATTTCCTGTGCGAATTTGAAGTGTTCTTCCTGAGTAACAACAATAGAGATCTTCATTTCAATAGTTGAAGTTTAGCGTTAAATATTAAAACGTATTGTTTGGTTTGAAATTTAAAAGATAAGCTAATAAAATTAGACACAACAGAAGTAATATTCTCAAAATCAAAAAGTTGATTAAGGAAATTTTTAAATAAATAAATACTTTTGGTATATGTTTGCCCGATGGACAACTTAAGTGATTTCAAAATAAAAATGAATATAAATAAATACGCGGCTAAAAACTCTTTGAATACTATAATGATAGCATCCGTACTTCGGGAGAAGTACCAGGAGAGATTGTCCGTGACAAAGAAGTTATATGTAAACTTATTTTATTCATTGGTGCAAAAGTACACTATTTTTTTATTTAGAAAACCAATTTACAGAATTGTAACATTTTTTTAATGGTATGTTATTTTTTGAATAAAAAAAGCCCGATAGATTCTCATAAACCTATCGGGCTGAATTATTTACATAATTTATTTTAATTTTTAGTAAACGGTATTACCTGACCATTTTCTAAAATGGTCATATCAAAACCTGTTTTTGCTTCATTAAATTTAAACTTCAATCCTGCTCTATTAGATATAAAGGTGTCTTTTTCGCTAGTTACTGGTTCGACAGTAAACTTTGGAAAGTTTGTAATTTCTACACTAAGAGCACTATTTTTTTCAGTTAATTCAATTTTTAAAGGAGCGTTTTTTGTTGAATAAGTTCCTAAATAACCATCCAGAATAATATCTTTCTCCACTTTTCCCTTTCCTGAGGTCCAGACGTTATTGGAATCATTATAATCAGGAAAAACATGATCAGGATCCAAAGTTATACTTTCAATTTCTTCCGTAGAATTATGTTTGAAAGACCAGTCTTTATTGCGCTGCCAGATTTCAACAGGCAAATTGACCCTCGTTGCTTTTCCACTTTTTGTTTTTACCTCCAAAACAATTGGCATTGGCATTTTATCTAAGTTTTCAACCGTAATAACAACACCTTTTTTAGGATCATTTTTTACGTATTTTATTGAATTTACACCCTGATCAAAACGCCAGTTGTTTACGTACCAGCTTCTCCAGAACCAGCTTAAATCTTCTCCGGCTACGTTTTCCATTGATCTGAAAAAATCATCCGGCGTTGGATGTTTGTAAGCCCAGCGTTCAATGTAGGTTCTGAATGCAATATCAAAGCGCTCTTTTCCTAAAACTTGTTCTCTTAATATTGTTAATCCTGCACTTGGTTTGAAATAAGCCAGCATACCAATATTGGCTTCCTTCATATTGTCAGGAGAACTCATGATTGTTTCTAAATCAGGCCTTGTAAAAGGCTCTGCCATTTGGTGCAAATCTGTTGGAATTTCTTTATATTCTCCATTATTGAATGCTTCAGTGCTTAATGAATTTATGAAAGTATTAAATCCTTCATCCATCCAGGCGAATAAACGTTCGTTTGAACCTACAATCATCGGGAACCAGATATGACCAAATTCGTGATCCGTAACACCCCATAAATCTTTTCCTTTCGATTCCCAACTGCAGAAAACAATTCCGGGATACTCCATTCCGCCTTCATTTCCGGCTACGTTTGTAGCGGCTGGATAAGGATATTCAAACCATTGCTTAGAATAGTGTTCAATTGAAGCCTTTACATATTCTGTGGAACGTCCCCATGCATCATTGCCTGCACTTTCAACCGGATAGGCAGATAAGGCCAACGATTTTTTACCGCTTGGCAAATTTATTTTTGCTCCGTCTAAAACAAAAGCCGGTGAGGAAGCCCATGAAAAATCTCGTGAATTTTTGATTTGAAAATGCCATGTTTTTTCAGTTGCTGAATTTGCATTTGCAGTAGCTGCCACTTCATCAGCAGAACGTATTACAACGGTTTTATCGCTATTTCCGGCTTCTTTATAACGTTTAAATTGTTCAGATGAAAATACTTCTGAGCCATTTAGCAATTCTCCAGAACCTACAACATAATGATTGGCAGGTGCTGTTATTTTTACATCAAAATCTCCATATTCAAGATAAAACTCAGAAGCTCCAAGATAGGGTGCCGTATTCCAGCCTCTTACATCATCATACACACACATACGCGGATACCATTGTGCAATTGTGAAAATTTTACCGTTTTTAGTTTCTAAAACTCCCATTCTATCCGATCCTTCAAAAGGAGCTATGAACGAAAATTCAATTTTAATTTTTACAGTTCCGCCTTTTGATGCTAATTCCTGAGGAAGAAAAATTTGCATCCTGGTGTCTGTGATTATATATTTTACTTCAGTTTCCGTTTTTTTCTTTCCTGAAATTACTTTAACCGATTTTATTTTATTTCCTCCATCAAAAATTTGGCCCTGAGCTCCGTTACGACTTCCTGTTAAAGGAACGACAGCATTTCCTCTTGAGTCATTTTTGAATAAATTTTGCTCTAAATTTAGCCAGACAAAAGACAGTTTATCAGGACTGTTGTTTGTATACGTAATTTCGTCTGTACCAATGATCTCATTTGTAGCTGCATTCAGCTTTACATTAATTTGATAATCAGCTCTGTTTTGCCAATATTCTACTCCTGGCTGACCGCTAGCAGCACGGGTTGGAGTACCATTTTTTGTGTAAAAATGAGGCGCAAAAGCATCATGATAATCATAATTATTAACTGGATTCGTTGCTGTTGTAGTTGGGGCCTGTGCCCAGACAGAAGAAATTCCAATAAATAAAGCCATACCTAATAAGGCTTTTGGAAAGTTTGTTTTCATATTTATACCAATTTATATAACAAATTAATGAAAAAAAAAGCTATTTGCAGAGAAAAACAAAAGCTTTAATTCAATTTTAGTAAAATTTTACTAAAACAATAATTTCATGTTTTTAAAAGCACAAACTAAAATTTAAAAAAAATATTTACCTTTAAAATAAATTAACACTAATTAATCTTCATAATTTTGACTACAACAATCTCAAATAAAATGCTATCAGCCTCTATTAAACACGCTGGAGCAGAACTATTTTCTCTTATTGATAATCAAAACAAGGAATATATTTGGAATGGAAATCCTGATTTTTGGCCCAAACACTCCCCTGTTCTTTTTCCAATTGTGGGAAGCTTAAAAAATGACACCTACACATTCAATCAAAAAGAATATCATTTATCAAGACATGGCTTTGCTCGTGACATGGAATTTGAATTGATTGGAAAAACAGGATCTTCAGCTACTTTTTCTTTAATATATAATGAAGAAACACTTCAAAAATATCCTTTTAAGTTTGAATTGCAGATTATTTACAAACTTGAAGAAAACAAATTAAAAATAAGTTACAAAGTAATCAATAAAGGAGAAACACAAATGCCTTTTTCTATAGGTGCTCATCCCGCCTTTTCTTTACCTGAAGAATTTTCAAATTACAGCATTCAATTTGAAAAAGAAGAAAACCCCCAATATTCCCTTCTTGAAAACGGCTTAATTTCTAACACAACAGAAACATTAGAAACTTCAAACAATACTGTTTTTTTAAATTACAAATTATTTGAAAATGATGCATTGGTTTTTAAAACTCTTGAATCAAATTCGTTAACTATTCTTGAAAATTCGAAACCATATATTAAAGTTGATTTTGAAGATTTTCCGAGTTTGGGAATCTGGACTAAAGAAAATGCTCCTTTTATTTGTATCGAACCCTGGTTTGGCTATTCTGATACATTAGAAAAATCAGGGGATTTATTTAAGAAAGAAGGAATTATAGTTTTGGAAGCAAAGCAAACTTTCAGCACTTCATTTAATATTGAAATCTTTAATTAGAAAAGTAAAAACCCATTTTGAAACTTATCAAAATGGGTTTTATTTATTATTTATTAACAGATTAGATATTATCTACTCCACTCAGCAATACTGTCTTTATTCATTTTTACATAATCCTGATTATTAGCAGCTTCGGCAGCAGCCAAAGAAATTTTAGCCGTTTCAATAGCACCTGCTTTATCTCCTTGTTTCGCCTGAATCAATGATTTTAATCTAGAAACATAAAAAGGTTTTTCAGTACTCATTTCCAAAGCTTTATCAACATATTCCCTTGCACTGATCATATCTCCGTTTGATTGAAATAAATATTGAGATGCCGCATAATAATCATTCCATGTTGGACCTGCCAAAGTTTTCTGAATACTTGCTGTAGCTATTTTTGCAGTAGGAACTTCAAATTTTAGTGCAATATGAGAATTCTCCCAAGCCATTTCCAAATAAGCAGAATTCTGCTCTAAACCATTGATCCCAATTGTAAATGATTCAACTGGTGTTGGCAATGCATCTTCTTTAACTGTTGTTTTTAAAGCAACATAAGCTTCGTTCCAGTTTTCCGGCAATCCCCAGTTGTCTGTAGAAAGATAAAAAATCACTTCCCAGCTTTCTATCCTTGGAATAGTATAAATTGCATATTTTCCTTTTTTCAATGTTTTACCATCGATGACAACATCATCTCCAAAATTTATAATGGTATTTTCATTAGCTCCTGTTCTCCATAGTTTTCCAAACGGAACTAAATTTCCAAATACCGCCCTTCCTCTGGCACCCGGTCTTGAATAGGTAACTTCAACATCAGTTAATCCAACGGTTTGTTTGATATATCCTTTTGGGCTTGCCTGGGGTGTTTTCACTTGTGCCTCCGAAGCAAGAGGGGCTAAAATAATGGCTAGTGCAATAAATAATTTTTTCATTTTATACGTCTGTTTATTTTTCCAAATTTAAGAATTCAAAAAAGGTTAAAAGTTAAATTTTACTTAATTCAACTACTTATTTGTGATATTTTCAAGGCATTTAACTCATTAAAATGATTAATAATCAAATTTGCTTCTGATAAATCCTGCCCTTCAGAATTCTCACTTCTGTAACCCACACAAAAAATCCCTGCTCCCTTAGCTGCTTTTACACCATTAGTACTGTCTTCAATTATAATACAATTTTCTTTTGGAGCAACAGATAACGAAGCAGCATGTACGAAAATTGCAGGATTAGGTTTGGATTGAGGAAAATCTTCACCACTTACTATTGCAGAAAAATACTGATGCAAATTAAATCGGGTAAAAACACGTTCAATTGTCACTTTTGATGCTGATGAAGCTAAAATCAACTGGATTCCGTTAGCATATAAATCTTTTATTAAATCCTCGACTCCTTCTAATAAATATAAATCTTCTTTGGTATCAAAAGCATCATTAAAAATACTTCTTTTTCTTTGGATTAAATCCTCAACTCCATGTTCTATTACCGGAAAAAATCCTTTTAATGTCTGAAACGTATTTCGGGTTGAAAAACCTGTAAATGAAGTATACATTTCTTCTGTCACTTCGATATTTAGCTCCGAAAATTGTTTGTAATAGGCATAACGGTGAACCGGTTCTGTATCGACAATAACACCGTCCATATCAAAAATTACTGTTTTTATCATTCTTTATTTAGTACTTTATTTATTTTTCTTTATCAAATAACGAATTACGGTTTCAGCTGCGTACAATCCAAATAAGCCCGGCATGTAACTATTAGTTCCGTAAAAAGATTTTTTATAATTGGATCCATCTGTCATTCTTAAACTTGATTCGTCCTGAATCTCAGAAGAAAAAACCACTTTTAATTTATCAATTTTAGATTCTTTTAAACGTCTTCGGATGGTTTTTGCAAAGAAACAATTTACCGTATTAGTAATATCGGTTACTTTTACTTTTGAAGCCTCCATTTTACCTCCAGCCCCCATGCTGCTGATTATTTTTACTCGTTTGCGTTTAGCTGCAATAATTAAATTTAGTTTTGGAGTGACACTGTCAATGCAGTCTAAAACATAATCAAACTCTTCAGAAACAATTTCGAAAGCACGTTCAGGAGATAAAAATTCCTGCATACGTGTAAGTTTCAACTCCGGATTAATATCCTGTAAACGGTCTCCAACGATAGTGATTTTTGGCTGGCCAACAGTTGAATGCAAAGCCGGAAGCTGTCTGTTAATATTTGTAATATCAACCACGTCACCATCAACAATTGTCATTTTGCCAACTCCTGCCCTTGCCAGAAATTCTGCTGCAAATGAGCCAACCCCGCCTAAACCGACTACTAAAACATTTGAGTTTTGTAAATTATTTAATCCTTCTTTTTTAAATAAAAGCTCGGCTCTTTCTGTCCATTCTGCCATTATAATTTAGTATTAAATTTATTATTCTTTTAATTCATTCATATTAAAAACATCTTCAAAATTACTTGAAATGATTTCTTTTAATTCTTTTTTTGTTAATTCTTTATATTCAGAAGCCAAATCATAAACCTCAGTAATATTTTCATCAATTGTATCTGTTTCCAAAAAAAACCTGTCATTTGGAATTTTTTGAAAAACAGTTTTTAAATCAGGGTTTCTAAGCAAATATTTACCAAACGAAATATAAAATCCTTCCTTTATAAGCTGATTTGCAATTTGGCTGTTTTTTGAAAATCCATGTATAATCAACGGAACAGAAATCTTCCTTTTTTTCTTAATTGCAATTACTTCCTGAAAAGCTGCTACACAATGTACTACAACTGGCTTTTTATATTTTTCGGCCAAAGCCAATTGTTTTTCAAAAACCAAAATTTGCTGTTCAAACGGAACTTCGATTCGTTTATCAAGACCACATTCACCTATTGCAAGACAATTCTCTTCTTTTAATTTTTCTTCAATGATTTTTAAATCGGAATCAATTCGATTTTCAACAATATACCAAGGATGAATTCCAACAGAATAAAATGGAATTGAAGCATCAAAATCTTGCGGATATTGATTAACCAATTCTAAAACTTCAGGATTATTTGTAAACCGATGTGTATGAAGATTAAAGAATTTCATTAATGAAAGTTTTTTACGCCAGCTTTAATTGCCACATTTAAATCATTTTCCAATGGCACAATTGGGCATGAATATTTATAATTATAAGCACAATACGCATTATAGGCCTGATTAAAATCAATTGAAATTATATTTCCTTTCGGGATTTTAAGATCAATATACCTCCCTCCTATATAACTTTCCTTTCCACAGGTTAAATCTGAAAATGGTAAAAATAAATGGTCTTTATATTTATCTGATTTAGAGAGTTCAACATCCTGATAAACATTTAATTTTAATGCTACTCCGTCAATGGTAAAGAAAACAGTTCCATACTTAATGTATTTAGGCTTTCTGGCTGTAGAGGTTTTCATTTCAAAAGCTTTTTCATTTTTTGCTTTTATGAATTTTGCATTGACAAAATATTTGCTATTTATCGGATAAAAATCTAACGTTTTAAAAATTTTTAAATCTTTTTCATCTAACGGGCTGCTTTTAGGATCAGCATATTCAGAATTAATCTTATTCTGAAATTTTTCAACGTCTAAACTATTAAATTTCTTTTGGCAAAAGCCAGAACTAAAAGTTATTAGTACAATAAAAATAAAGATTTTCTTCATCATTAAAATTTTAGCAAAATTAACCAAAAACAAATAAATATACTGGTCTTAATTATTTATTGTTTTCAACCTTTTATTTTTCAGATAATTTTTAAAAAAAACATCCTGTTATTTTATCTATATAATATATTATACAAAAACAATTTACTTTATTTATTGAACTTATTCAACTTTTTAATCAATATTATTTCGTAATAATCATTATTTAGTATTATTTTTTAAATAATTCTCAATTTATATTGTTTTTTTATTTAAGTTTACGTAATCGATTACATACTGATAATCAGTTATTTGATAAAAACGTTTCTTTATGATGAAGACCGCAAATTTTAGTAACCTCAATTTTATTAACCAATAATCAACTTTAATTATTATGAAAACAAATTTTAAATTACTTGTATTGTGCTCCATTATTTCTATTACTGCCTGTGAAAACAGTGATACTCCGGTAAACGATACTAAAACTGCTATTGAAATTAAGGAAATAGCACCAGAAACCTCACACACAGCTAAAACCAGTACTGTTACAACAGAATCTGCATTAAGATCAGCAATTTCATCTGCTGTTGCCGGTGATGTCATTAAAATTAGCGGTACAATAAACTTAACTAAAACACTTGAACTTGCTAAAAGTGGCACATCAAGTTCAAAAATCAATATTTCAGGAGGTACTTTAAATTGTTCTGGCCTTCCATCCGGCAGCTGGGGAGTTAAAGTAAATGGAAGCTATTGGAATATCACCAATATGACCATTAGAAACGCACCAGATTGCGGTCTGGTTTTTCAAAGTGGCGGTTATAATTACGTATATAATGTATCCACTCTCTCTAATGGAGATTCTGGTTTACAAATTTATAATGGAGGACATGATAATTACATACTTTCCTGTAAATCAAATGATAATTATGATGCTGCAAATGCCGGAGAAAATGCTGATGGTTTCGCATGTAAATTATCAGCCGGAAAAAACAATGTATTTGAAAACTGTACTGCTAACCATAATTCTGATGACGGTTGGGACTTGTATGGCCAGCCATATACTGTAACAATAAAGGGATGTACTGCAAGTAATAATGGTTTTGGATCGAATGGTGACGGCAACGGATTTAAGCTAGGAAGTGCAGGACAGAACGTTAAACACACTGTTACTAATAATACAGCTACAAACAATTTAGCCTGGGGCTATGATGGTAACGGAAATACAGGCCACATTACAATTACCGGCAGTGGAGGTTCCGGAAATAAAAAGGGATTATTCGCTCGTTTGTATTAATTTACAAAATAAATGCACAAAGGCTGTCTAATTAAGACAGTCTTTTTTATTACTTTAAATAAGGACTTAGTTAGTTAAACCATATTTCAAACTACGAAATAAGTTAAATAACTATGTTTATAGTTGTGTAACTAAAAAAATAGTTGTAGGTTTGAATAAAATTGAAAAGATGTAAAAGTTAACGAATAAGGAAATCATGTATAGAAGAAAAATTTTTGCAGCAGAATTACGTGAAATCTTAGCTATGATCCATTTCCAAAAAACAAGAAAAATAATTAAATTATGGAAGCACTTTTAATTTATATCGCAAAATCATCCGGGTTAGTCGTATTGTTTTATTGTGCTTATTATTTTTTGTTGCGTAAAGAAACATTTTTTAATAGCAATCGCTGGTTTTTGTTGGCTGGTTTAATTACTTCCTTAGCATTACCTTTTTTAGTTTACACAAAAGTTATTTGGGTAGAATCAACTCCAATGACTGATTTAACCCTCCCTCAGCTCGCTAGTAATCAATCAATTGAAGAAGAACACTTTGAAATAAATTGGAATTATATTATTCTATTCATTTATAGTATTGGTTTTATCACTTTCCTCATCAAATTCGCAATGGATTTTTACAGTTTACATTCTATTTTAAAAGGAAAAAAAATACAGCACCAAGCTGACTATAAATTTATTGATGTCAATGAAAATATTGCTCCCTTCTCCTACTTTAAATTTATTGTATACAACTCATCAATGTATACAACATCTGAATTAGAGAATATTATCGAACATGAAAAAGTACACAGCGAACAGAATCATACTATTGATGTACTGGTTTCACGATTTTTTTGTCTTGTCTTTTGGTTCAATCCAATAATATGGTTTTATAAAAAAGCAATTGTACAAAATCTCGAATTTATTGCCGATAAAGAAGCAGCTAAAAAAATTTCAGATAAAAGAGCCTATCAGTACACATTATTAAAAATAACGACACACGAAAATTGTATAGCTATCACCAATCATTTTTATCAATCATTAATCAAAAAACGAATCGTCATGTTAAACAAAAATCAATCAAAAAAAAGAAATTCATGGAAATACTGTGCCATAATTCCGGTACTTGTAGCTTTTGTTCTTTTATTTCAAGTTGAAATAGTCGCACAAGAAAAAGGTGCTAATGCTATTGAGAAAATTAATCCAGATGATATTCAGTCTATAGATGTCTTTACAATAGATAAAAATACTACAGATGCCGAAATAGACCAAAGAGTAAAAACATGGAAAGAAAAATTTAATATCTCTGCCTTTATTTCTGAATTAAAAAGAAATTCCGGTAATGCTATTACCTCTATCAATATTGCTTTAAAAGATGAAAAGGGAATAAATAAAGTCAAAAAAACTATAACAACAACAGGGATTGAAAAAATTGGACTCATTATCATTACCAAAAAAAACGGAACTGTTTCATTTAATTTTGCTGATGATGAACCCACTCTAATCAATGAAAAAAAAGAAACTATAGGAATTAGGATTAAAAATACTCAAACTTCTAATATTAATAATGATGCTAAAAATAATTCTGCTGCTAATTCAAACATTAGTACTAATCATAATGAAAACAATTCTGTAAATAAAAGTGAAAACACAATTAGAATTACATCTAAAACCGATGCTAAACCAATAATAGTTATCAATGGAAAATTAACAAGTAACGATTTTGATATTAATTCCATGGATCCTAATAAAATAAGTTCTATAAATGTTTTAAAAGGATTGGAAGCTCATGCAAAATATGGTGATATAGCCAATAATGGGGTTATTGAAATTTTTACCAAAAAGAAGTTTGGCGAAAATGAATTCGAAGACTTACAGAAACCAAAGATTGTAAAAGGCTATGAAAGTAAACAAAACGATGGATTAAAAGTAACAGACCATGCCAACTCTAAAGATGTACTGGCAACAGTTACCGAAAATAAAAATATCGATTTTAAAAAAGCTGTCATTATAATTGATGGAAAAATAAGTGATTATAAAGTATTAGAAAAAACAGATAGCAGTGATATCAAAATGGTTAAATGTGCTGATATGAATAACTATACTGAAGAACAAAAAAATGAAGCAATTAAAGTTTACGGAGAAAAAGCTGTAAATGGGTTTATTGAAGTGCAAACTTCTGAGTATTATGAGAAACACAAAAATGTTCGCCGCGGTTATCCAATATTAAAATAATTTATACTAAATCCGGTTTAATAAAATTAAAATCATGCAAAAATTAACTAACAAAGAAGAAGAAATCATGCACATTTTATGGAAGCTTAAAAAAGCTTTCGTAAAAGAGGTTCAGGCAGAAATTACAGAAGATCAGCCTCATTATAATACACTTTCTACCATTATTCGAAATCTGGAAGAAAAGGGTTTTGTCGCCCACAATGCCTTTGGAAACACGCATCAATATTATCCGATAATAAGTTTGGAAGCGTATAGCAAAAAATACATGAAAACTGCAATTGATAATTATTTCAATAGTTCTTATAAAAATATGGTTTCTTTTTTTGCCAAAGAAGAAAAAATCTCGGCGGCCGAATTACGTGAAATCCTGGCGATGATTGAAACACCAAAAGAAGAAAAAGAAAAATAATTATTTATGGAAGCACTTTTCATTTATATCGTAAAATCATCCGGATTGATTGCATTGTTTTATTGTGCCTATTATTTTTTATTACGCAAAGAAACTTTTTTTAACAGCAACAGATGGTTTTTATTGGCAGGTTTGGCAACCTCCCTGATTTTGCCGTTTTTGGTTTATACAAAAATTGTCTGGATCGATCCTGTTCCGGTTTCAATTGTTAATTACCAGCAAGGCTTTATACCTCAGGCTATTCAGGAAGAATCATTTGAAATTAACTGGAATTACATTGTGCTTTCCATTTATTGTACTGGATTTTTTGCACTTATAATAAAGTTTGCTGCTGATTTTTATAGCCTAAATTCGGTTCTAAAAGGTAAAAAAATACAACAGCAGGCTGATTTCAAATTTATTGATGTACCTGAAAACATTGCGCCATTTTCTTATTTTGATTACATCGTATACAATTCATCAATGTATACAGCTTCAGAACTGGAAAATATTATTGAGCATGAAAAAGTGCACAGCGATCAAAATCACACAATTGATGTATTAATTTCAAGAATATTTTGTGTATTGTTTTGGTTTAACCCAATTATTTGGCTGTATAAAAAAGCAATCCTGCAAAACCTTGAATTTATTGCTGACAATGAGGCAGCAAAAAAAATATCAGACAAAAAAGCGTATCAATACACGCTTTTAAAAATAACTACGCATGAAAGT
The DNA here is from genome assembly GCF_946478785.1 of uncultured Flavobacterium sp. The sequence continues at coordinate 21,423 of NZ_CAMLDD010000017.1, read as the reverse complement.
TGTGTAGCCATTACCAATCATTTTTATCAATCATTAATCAAAAAACGAATTGTCATGTTAAACAAAAATCAATCAAAAAAGAGAAATTACTGGAAGTATTATGCCATACTTCCTGCACTTGTAGCATTTGTACTTTTATTTCAGATAAAAACCATTGCGCAAGAGAAAAAAGAAGCTCAGCAGATTTCTGAAAATCCAACTTCTGTTGAAGTCTACAAAATCAGAAAAAACACAACTGATCAGGAACTAAAGGAATTTACTGAAAAATTAAAACAAAATCACAATGTAGATGTTGTAATATCTGATGTAAAAAGAAATACCAAAAATGAATTAACAGCTATTAAAGTAGATATTCAAAAAGGAACCGGAGAAGATCAAACCATTCAGATTGAAGGCAACGAACCAATTAAAAGCTGTGGAATTATTATTACAACAGAAAATAATGGTGCCAAGAAAATTAACCTAGTGACCGATGGCGGAATGGATAAGCCAATTGTTGTTGGAGATAATCTTATCTTAAATGAAAAAGGCAATCCAGTCCAGATAAATACAATTTCAACAATAGCACCTCCTACACCGCCTACACCGCCTACACCGCCTGTACCACCTGCATTTCCAACTGGACCAATGCCACAAGCTCCTGCACCGGATATGTCAAAAATGCCAAAACCACCAGTTCCTCCTTCAAATCCAAAGGATAAAACAGCTATGAGCAAATTTGAAAAAGAAATGTCCGAATTTGAAAAAAAAATGGAAACTTTTGAACCAGACATGTCAGCTTATGAGAAGCAAGTTGAAGAGATCATGTCTAAGCGTGAAGCTATTTTCGAAAAAGAAATGGAAAAATATGAAATAGCTATGGAAAAGTTTAATGTTGATATGGAGAAATTTACTGAAGACATACAGGAAAAATACGGTAAAGACTCCAAACAGTATGAAATAAATATGAAGCAGTACGAAAAGGATATGAAGGCTCATGAAAAAAACATGAAAATTCACGAAAAAGAAATGAAAAAATTAGAGAAAGAAAGTAAACGATCTTAAACTATTTCGAAATTTATAACACAAAAAAGACTTTGCCAACTGCAAAGTCTTTTTTTATATCTTTGAAAAAATTAATTACCATGTATAAAATTTTAGCTAAAATAAATAAAATTCTATTGCCGAGTTTTACTAAACAAGGTTTAGACATTGCGAAAGCAAAAAAATGGCAAATGGCAATTATTGGTTATCGTGCATATGTAACAAAACGAGCTTTAGATTAATTTACAAATATCTTTCTGAAATTACTCTCAAGTGGTGATTTTGATGCCCTGTAATGATAAAGCCAATTGCTCTTACAGAAATAGCATTATCTGAAGCTGTACCTAAAAAAACAAGCTGTTCTTCATTCAGGCTTTCAAAAAAACTGATTGTTGCTTTTCTCACATTTTCATACTCAGTCAATAAACTTTCTATCGAACGTGAATTAGCAAACGCAAACGGAACATAATCATTTTCTTCAAAACCTGGCAAAGGTGTTTTATCTCCTCTGCTGATTCTTAAGGCACGATATGCAAAAATCCGCTCCGTGTCCATCATATGCAGCACAATATCTTTGATTGTCCATTTTCCTTCTGCATAACGATATTCTAATTTTTCGGCCGGAATATTTTTTACAAAATTTACCAGTTGCGGTAATCCGTCTATTAAGCCTTCTGTCAATGTTTTATTCTCGGCAGCTTTAATATAAGTCGCATTAAAAACAGAATATTCATTTGTTGATAAATCTGAAGCTATCATAAAGTTAAGTTTAAGCAGAGTTTCTACTTGCATTTGTGTTTCCAAACAATGAACGGGTTACAATTTTTTCATATACCTTAATCAAATCCTGATCAATTACTTCTTCTTTGTTTAATTCATTAATTCTTAATAAAGCATATTGTTGTATTGTCAACAATGGCAATACTATACGTTCTCTTATTTGAATTGAAGCTTTACCATCAGGATAGTTTTCCATCAGGGTTTTATGACCTGCTATCTTAAGTAAAAGACGCTCTGTTTCTATAAATTCATCGTAGATAATTTGCCAGAATTCACCAAACTCAGGATCTTTTCTCATGTAGGCTGTTAATGGTAAAAATGATTTCGCCAATGACATCATACTATTTTCTAAAAGGGTCTTAAAGAATAATGAATTGTGATACAAATCGCTTACTTTATCCCATTGATTGGTTTCTTCAAAATGTTTTAAAGCTGATCCTACACCAAAAAAACCTGGTACATTTTGCTTCAATTGACTCCATGACCCTACAAAAGGAATCGCTCGTAAGTCGGCAAAATCTAATTGCTCAGATTTGCTCCTTTTGGATGGGCGGCTTCCAATATTGGTTTTAGAATAATATTTTAAAGTACTCATCTTCTCCAAATAGGGTATAAACATAGGATGATTTTTAAAACTTAAATATTTATCATAACCTAATTCTGCCAATTGACTCAAAATTGCTGTTTCCTCAGTACTGAGTTCGTTTTTCTCTTTACTAAATACCTGATTAGTTACTCCGGCACTTAATAAATTTTCGATATTATAGCGACAAGAATCCAAAGTTCCAAAATTAGAACTAATAGTCTGTCCCTGTACTGTGATTTGAATTTCGTTGTTCTCAATTTTAGGTCCTAATGAGGCATAAAATTTATGGGTTTTCCCACCACCACGAGCAGGAGGTCCACCACGTCCATCAAAGAAAATAGCTTTTATACCATATTTTCTTGAAATTTCAGTAAGTTCAATTTTCGCCTGATAAATACTCCAGTTTGCCATTAAGTACCCGCCATCTTTTGTTCCATCAGAGAAACCAAGCATAATAGTCTGCTTATTGTCACGAGATTTTAAATGTGCGGCATACTCAGGGTTTGTATACAGCTGTTCCATTATTTCATGAGCTCTTTGCAAATCATCTACTGATTCAAAAAGAGGAATAATATCTACTGTCGGATTTTCCCAATTATTTAAACGAATCATGGCGAAAGTTTCCATTACATTCAGTGCACTTTCGTTGTTGCTGATAATATAACGATTAGCACCAAATTCTCCATTATTCTTCTGAATCGTTTTAATAGCCTGCACAGACTCTAAGGTCAGTTTAGTGATTTCATTTTCAAAATCAGCAGGATTTAAATCTCCTTTAACCTTAGACAATACAACTAATTTTTCTTCTTCAGATAAATCAAAATAATTTTCAGGAAATATTTTTGAATCTGAATTCAAATAATGATTCACTACATCATGAAAAACAGCATTATGAATTTTACTGTTTTGACGAATATCCAAAGTAGCAAAATGAAATCCAAACAAATTAATTTTCACCAATAACGCCTCTAATTCATCTAAATATAAAGACTGGTGCTTTTCTATAATTATGGTTCTAATTTTGTTTAATTGTGTCAAAAGCTCTTCTAAAGTGATATAGATTTCACCTTTAGAATAAAAAACAGATCTATAAAGTTTATATTCAAGATCAAGCACTAAAGTATCTACACCTGAGAAAGTTAACTTTCTTTTTAAATTCTTCATTTCAACATAATAACACTTTAAAATTGAAGTACGTAAACGCTCAGCAACTTTCAATGTTATATCTGTTGTTACAAAAGGATTTCCGTCACGATCACCACCTGGCCAGAAACCAAGCTTTATTAACTGATTTTGAATCGCTCCTCCCTGAAGAATGTTTTTTTGCAAATAATGAACTATTTCTCCTGCAGTTTCATAAAATACATTTTCTAAATACCAAATCAAACTTACTGCTTCGTCATAAGGATTTGGTTTTTCATTTTGTATAAAAGGAGTCTTTCCCAGTTGCGCCAATAATTGCTTGATCTTTAATAAATCATTCAATCTGATTGCCTCTGTTAAATCATTTATAATACCAAGTACAGGTCCCGGATAAAATTGCGTTGGATGCGCAGTTAAAACAGTTCTGACATTGAAATTCTCAAGAAAGTCTGTTAATTCGTCATCTTTTTCTTTTGCATCTGATTTTTCCTTAATATCACGAAGTGAGCCTCGCCCTTCCATGTTGTTCACAACAGGAAAAGCAGCATCCTCAATTGCATCAAAAAGTACAATTTGACGCTCAATATATTGAATAAATCGAAACATCAAATCAATTTTTTCTTTTTCTGAAGCGTTGTTTAAAAATTTATTTGAGAAAAAGTCGAAAATTTCTTTTGGAGTTTCCTGTTTTTTAAAGCCCGTTTCGCATGTTTCTGTAAACAAAGGAAGTAAAACCCCTGTATTGTCAATAGAATCAAAAGGTAATGTGATAAAAACGCTATTATAAATATGATATTTAGAAAGAACATCCTGATTAAAACGTTCAATTTTAGGCAACGTGTACATAATCCTTATTTAGTTAGTTATTTAGTCATAAAAAAACCCCAAGAAAACTTGAGGTTATATTGTTAATATAGCATTCAAGAAAATATTACATATTTTTGAAAATAGTATGCATCAAACGCTTCTTATCGTTAATACTTTCCTCTAATGAAATCATTGTTTCAGTTCTGTAAACCCCTTCAATATCATCAATCATGAAAATAACTTCTTTGGCATGTTTAGTGTCTTTAGCTCTAATCTTGCAAAAAATATTAAATTTCCCTGTAGTTACAGATGCTACTGTTACAAATGGAATTTGGTTAATTCGCTCTAATACAAATTTAGTTTGAGATGTATTATTAAGAAACACGCCTACATAAGCAATAAATGAATACCCTAATTTATCGTAATCCAAGGCTAATGAAGACCCCATGATTATTCCGGCATCTTCCATTTTTTTTACTCTGACATGTACAGTTCCGGCAGAAATCAACAATTTTTTTGCAATGTCAGTAAACGGAACTCTCGTATTGTCTATTAACATATCTAAAATCTGGTGATCTACTTCATCTAAACGAAATTTACTCATAATTCTTTAATTAATATTACTAATGTGTATTACAAAGTATAAAAATATATATAAAAAACAACAAATTCACATAAAATTTAACTTTCTATCAATCCGTTAACAAATTTAACGTTTTTATTTAAATAGAAGTTTGCTTTTTGGTCAGTTTTCGGAAAATTGGTAAAATCATCTGAGTACTCAGCTCCTTTTGCATCATATTCATAATGTCCAAAGTAATTTTCTAATTCCCCCGTTGTAACTATATAAGCATTAAATTGAATTTTGCCGTCAATCAATTCTTCTTTGTATTGAGCGACAAAATTCGTAATAATTTCGATACCATCATAATTTATTTTGATATTTTTATACATAAAATCATAAAAAACCACTTTATTTTGTGAAATATTCAAATAATCAACAATCCTATTATTAACTATATCGTTTTCGAAAAGCACTTTAAAACTTGTAACAAGAGAAAAGAATATAAATTTCCTGGTGACCTCTCTTGAATAATCATTATGAAAATGACCTGCTTCAAACAAAATTGTCGGCACTCCTAAATACTGAAAAGTATCGCCTATGCAATTGATATTAAATGAATCATCAAATCGGCCAACCTGGCCTGGAATATACTTTTGAAGCTCATCATTTATAGCGGCAATTAAATTGATTGCCTTCAATCGGTTTTCGTTAATTTCCCTTTCTTCATTATAAGAAGGAGCTAAAAACGATACAGTTGCCGGCTTTCCAGTTTCTCCTGCACCAAAAATAGTACGCTGATCATGCAGATTAAAACAAAAATGAGGATTGAAATTCTCGAATGCTTCACGCAAAACTCTACTTTCAGGCTGTGTCAAATCTTGTGAATCTCTATTTAAATCAATTTCATTTGCGTTTGCACGTGTATACAACGCTGCTCCATCAGGATTTAGTATCGGAATACAATAAAATGTAAAAGCTTTAAGCATGTTTCCAGCAAATTCAGAGCCACTATTCAATACATTAATAAAATCGAATAATGCTTTAGTGGTTGTGCTTTCATTTCCGTGCATTTGAGACCATAGATAAATCCGAGTTTCTCCTGAACCAATTTCATAACTATATATAGGTTTGTCCAGAACTGACTTTCCGATAATCTTCACCTGACCATCGGTATTAATTCTGTCTAATAAGGGTTGGATATGTTCCAGTGTAAGGTAACGCCCTTCAATAGATTCTTCTTTGTTTTGATTAAATAATTCCTCTAAATTCATTGTCTTTTAATTTATTTTACAAAACTAAACATCTTTACATTCACATTTGTAAACAAAATAATTAATCAATAATTTATAATTGTAAACAAATTTTCGTTCCTTTTTTGAACTTTTAACCAGTATATTATATTCATGTTAAAAAATAAAGTAAAATACTAAAAACTAATAATTTAAGATGTATTACTTATAGTTTTAAATTAAAAATAAAAATGCTTTAAACTCAATTTAAGAACAATAAATAGGTCACAACACTTCTTTTATTTACTTTTGTAAGGACTCTGATTTAAAATTTAATTTACAATGGTAAACATCGATGATTTTGTAAAAAGGCTTGAGCTTATGCTAGAATATTATGGCTTAAACGCTTCATCTTTTGCAGATAAAATTGGCGTTCAGCGTTCAGGCATGTCTCACCTTTTGTCTGGAAGAAATAAACCCAGTTTGGATTTTGTATTGAAAATTCTGGAAGTTTTTCCTGAAATTGATTTATATTGGATTTTAATTGGGAAAGGTAATTTTCTAAAAAGTAATGAAGAAAATGTAAATTTAAGCAAAGAAGTCACTACCGAAATAACAAAAGTAATCCCTCCTGTTTCTGATGAAAACTTTGGTTCAGAAAGTTTATTGAAAATTAATAATCCGGATCAAAAAGTAGAAAAAATGCATTCACAAAAAAATGCAGGCCTGAAAAACTCAAATCCGGATTCAGAAGAAAATGAAATTGAAAAAATAATATTCTTTTACAAAAACGGAAGGTTTAAAACATATATTCCTTAAATTCAAAATTCAATATATTTTTATTCATGAATTAATCTCTAAAATGAAAACTACAGTTTAAAACCATTTATTAAAATTTTACCTGAAACATTCTTGTAGTGATTTCTTAGTATTTGCAAATCGTTTTCATAATCTCCTGTTGGGACTAATGCTTTTCCAAAATTAACTTCTTTTTTACCCCAATCGAAGGCAACAGGAATAATCGGCACATTTGCCTTAAGTGCGATGTAATAAAAACCAGTCCTGATTTCTGCTATTTTTTTGCGGGTTCCTTCGGGAGCAACCGCTAATCGAAAAATTTCTTTTCTTTCAAAAATAGAAGCAATTGCATCCACTTTATTGAGGCCTCCTGTACGGTCCAAAGGCTCACCTCCCACACTTCTAAAATAATAACCAAAGGGAAATTTAAATAATTCCTTCTTTCCTACCCAATTCATTTCTAAACCTGATATCCCTCTTGTAAAAATTCCAAGATAAAAATCATGGTTGCTCGTATGTGGCATTACCATCATCACACATTTTTTTACAGCTGCATTCTCAATCCCAACTATTTTCCAACCCATTAGCTTAAAAAAAAGGAATTTATAGAATTGTTTCTTCATTTAAATAAATATTTCGCACAAAATAAAAAAAAATAATGCTAAATTTGGGTAAAAGCGCAAAAATGATTCGGAGAATATTTAGTTATTTAATTCCAATAAAAATATTTAAAAAAAAATCGATTCGCAGTAAAATGATTGAAATAACCTGGGCAAATGGTCAGTTGGTTTTAGATTCGGAAAACACAAATTACTCTTACGGAAGTTTACAACGTATATTAAGGTATGGCTTAAAAAACATTGGCTTTAAAACTATCCGGAAAATGAACCATATATTGGTTTTAGGGGTTGCCGGAGGAAGTGTTATAAAAACTCTGGTTGATGAAATTGAATTTAAAGGTAAAATAACAGGAGTCGAAATTGATGCAGATATGATTCAGATTGCAAATGAATATTTTCATCTTTCTAAAATTAAGCAATTGGAAATTATTATTGATGATGCCTTTGAATTTGTTTTAAAAACTAAAACCCAGTATGATCTGATCATCATTGATATTTTTGAGGATACCAATATGCCTAACTTTTTATTTGAACGTTTTTTCAGTGAAAGAGTCTGTTCTATATTAAAAAATCAGGGTTTTGTCCTTTTTAATACAATGATTCTTAATGAAGAACATAATATTAGAAATCGCAAATATATTTCGGAAATTAATCCTAAAATATATTCTACTAAAATGCTGCCCCGTGTAGAGCATCATAATGAGTTAATTATTATTGAAAAAGTTGCCTGATCCAGTTTATGAAAACTCTTGCCTCTATATTAAAAAATATGCCTAAATCGAAAGTTATCGATTCAACTATTGATTATTCTAAATATATCGCTTTAGATTTATCTATCAATAATCAGGATTTAGATGTCTATAAAACTGGAAATTCAATCGATTTTGAGAAATATATTAACACTTATTTAAAAACCAATAACGCTCAGGTAGCCTTTGGCGGTTATATTGAAGGTCGGACTTTATATCAGCGAAGTCCTATTTTTAAAAACGATCAGATTTCTGAACGCAACATTCATATTGGACTTGATTTATGGATAAAAGCCGGCACTGCTGTTTTGGCGGCTCTTGATGGAAAGATACATAGTTTCAAAAACAATATTGGTTTAGGCGATTACGGCCCCACTATAATTTTGGAACATGAAATAGAAAGTCAAAAATTCTATACTTTATATGGGCATTTATCGTTAGAAAGTATAGAAGGTATTAATGTTGGTGATTTTTTTAAAAAAGGAGAATATCTGGCAAAGATTGGAGATTCAGAAGTTAACGGAGATTATGCACCACATTTACACTTTCAAATTATTAAAAACATAGAAAATTATTGGGGAGATTATCCCGGGGTCTGTAACACAAAAGATGTAAATTTTTATATAGAAAACTGCCCCGATCCAAATTTATTATTAAAAATAACATAAATGATTATGAAGAAAGCAGGATTGATTATATGTTTGTTGCTGTTAATAGGTTGTAAATCTAAAACAGTCAGCAGAAATACTGAAGATATAAAAATTAAGAAAGTTTCGGCTGCTGAAGTAAATTCAAATCAGGAAAACAAAGCCTATTCTTTAGGAAAAAGAGTTCTTGAAACATGCAATACATCAAAGTTTAAGCCTTTTGATGAAACTGAAGTAACAAAATCAGTGATGGAAAACACTACTGAAGAGCGTTTAACCAAAACTTGTTTAAGATTTAGACAATATTACGGAAGTTTTATTGATTTGAAATTAGATGGAGTTTACAAAACCAAACAGGAAACTATTTACCGCTATCATGCTTTGTACACAAAAAAGGTAGCTAATAAAGAACTTCGTGTTTTTGTAAATGAGGAAAATTTGGTTTCTGCCATAAAATCAATGGACTGGGATGAAAAATTTGACTCTAAAATAATAGAATAATATCCTAATGAGCATGAATTTTAAATTATCCTTCTTTTTGTTTCTTTTGATTTCATCATTTGCCAATGCGCAGCAAACGATAAGCATTAAAGGGTCAAAACTATTTCCGGCAACTGAAAATTATACTTTTATTTGTGAAAAATATATTCTTACAGGTGAAGTTGATGTTCAGATCGCAAAAACTGATAAAGGCGGAATTTTAAAATTAACAATCGCTACGGCAAATGATAAGGCGAGAATTTCAGGAGGCGTTTATGTTGATTTAGTTAATGCTGATGTAATTGCCTGCACGGATAAAAACACTAAAGAAACTGAAGAAGGAAGAACTACTTCCTATTATTACTTTACACCAGCTGAGTTTTTAAAATTAAAAAAAACTGATATTCATGCAATTAGATTCATAATTACGGACAGTTCTAATGCATTTGGAAACCAAACCGGTTATTTCACAGCAATAAACAGAAAAAGTTATTTTTCGACTGCTTTTGACAAATCTAAAAAAACTTTTGATACAGCTGCTTCAATTAGTCTTCTATAAAAATTGTTTAACCAAAAATAATCTTACTTTTATAGTCTAATTTTTTTAAAATGAATCCTAACGAAAATTTAATTGCTAAATTTTATACTGCTTTTGCGAACGCTGACGTCAAAACGATGAATGAATGCTATCATCCTAAAATTCATTTTGTAGATCCTGTTTTTGGTCTTTTAAAAGAAAATCAGGTTTATAAAATGTGGGAAATGCTGATTTTAAAAAGCAAAGGAAATATCAAAATTGAATTCTCAGATATAAAAGCTGATGAATTTTCAGGATCTGCACGTTGGATAGCTACTTATAACTTTAGCAAAACTAACAGAAAAGTAACCAATAGAGTTTCTGCTGAATTTCTTTTTCAGGATGGATTGATTATTAAACACACCGATAATTTTGATGTCTGGAAATGGTCAAAACAAGCTTTCGGAATTACAGGATATTTATTAGGCTGGACAGGCTTTTTTCAGAATAAAATAAAACAACAAGCTTTACTTTCACTTAAGAAGTTTCAAGAGTCTAAATAAAAATATACTTTAATCTACAAAATAATCCCGCCTGTTATGGTGGGATTATTTTTTATATCTCTAAAATTTTAAATTAATGCTCTAAATTTTCTAACTCCTTTGGATCGTGCTTATATTTAAATAAAATTGCAAAAGCAATTGTAATAACAAATGCATAAGCTGCAAATGAAAACCAAACATTTGACCATTGAATTTTATTACCAATTGTAAAATAACTTACTGTTCGTCCTGCCAACTCACCGCCAATTATGGCTCCTATCCCATTAGTCATTAACATAAAAAGTCCCTGAGCACTTGACCTGATTTTGCTATTTGTTTCTTTTTCAACAAATAGTGAGCCGGAAATATTAAAAAAGTCAAATGCCATTCCGTATACTATCATTGACAATACAAGGAAGATAACTCCTGAGCCGGGATTTCCAATTCCGAATAAGGCAAAACGTAAAACCCATGCAATCATGCTGAAAATCATAACTTGTTTGATTCCGAATCGCTTTAAGAAAAAAGGAATTGTTAAAATAAAAAGTGTTTCTGAAATTTGAGATAATGAAATAATAAAAACAGAATGTTCAACTCCAAAAGTTCCTTTATATTCAGGATTAGAACCAAAATCTCTTATAAATGTATCTCCAAACATATTCGTAATTTGTAATGCAGCACCTAAAAGCATTGCAAAAACAAAAAATATAGCCATTTTTTTCTGCTTAAAAAGTACAAAACTATCTAAGCCAAATTTACTTGTCAGCGATTGATTGCTATTCTTGTTTTCTGCAGGAACATCTGGCAGAGTGAAACAAAAAACGCCTGTAATAATCATAGAAACAGAAGCAAAAACAAATTGAAGTGTATTTGATTTCCAATCTGTTAAATCTGTCACCCACATTGCTATTACAAAACCTACCGTTCCCCATACACGAATTGGAGTAAATGTTTTTTGAACATCAAAATTATATTTATTCAAAACAGCATAACTTACAGAATTATTTAATGCGATTGTTGGCATATAAAAACAACTAGTTGCAAAAATAACCCAATACATTTCAGTTGAATTAGTGGCTCTTGTTGCAAAGTATATTGCAATTCCTGCAATTATATGTGAAATACCCAAAACCTTTTGCGCACTAAAATATTTATCAGCAATGATACCAAGCAAAGCAGGCATAAATAAACTAGCCCAACCCATTGAACCATATGTTCTGCCTATAGACAAACCAATACTACTTCCTTCTAAAGGCCCAAAAACCTGCCCCATATATCCACCTAATGAAATCAACCATATTCCCCATACAAAAAACTGGAAAAAATTCATGATTGTAAGCCTTAGTTTTATATTCATAATAGTATTTGTCTTTAAATAAAATGAAGCGGTAAAACTACCATTAAAAATGAAATCTACAAAGAATTAAGAAGTTTTAACAACGTCATTTACCAATTCTAAAACAACAGCAAATTGTTCTTCCTTGTTTAAATAAGAATTGTCAATCTCAATGGCATCATCAGCTATTACCAAAGGTGAATCTTCACGGTGTGTATCTATGTAATCTCTTTCGACCACGTTTTTTAAAACATCTTCATAAGATACATTGTCACCTTTTTGCTGTAATTCATCAAAACGTCTTTGTGCACGGGTTTCTGCACTGGCCGTCATAAAAATTTTAAGTTCAGCAGTTGGAAAAACTACGGTTCCAATATCTCTTCCATCCATTACGATAGCCTTATTAGTCCCCATTTCCTGTTGTTGTTCTACTAATTTTGAACGAACTTCAGAAACCTCGGCAACCTTACTCACAAAACTGGAAACTTCTATTGTGCGGATTTGTTTTTCAACATTTTCTCCATTCATGTACATTTCTGCAAAACCTAAATCAGCATTGTATCTAAATTCTAATTGAATTTTAGGAAGTGAATCAATTAGGGCTTTTTTATCAAAAAAATCGGCTTTAATAAAGTTATTATTCATTGCAAAAAAAGCAACTGCCCGGTACATTGCTCCAGTGTCTACGTAAACATAAGCAAGTTCCTTGGCCAATTGTTTTGCTAAAGTGCTTTTCCCGGTTGATGAAAAGCCGTCAATAGCAATGGTAATGTTTCTCAAAATGATGATTTTAAATTAAGGAGTTTTGTTATTTATTTTTAATAATAAATATCTAAAAGGATGTTTGATTTTGAAGAATCAATAATTTTTTCAATTCTCTTAAAAAATTGTTCATTGACCATAGGGCAACCGTGGCTACGACTGATATAATGATCTTGTTCTTCGTATGGAACTGCTGAATAATGATGTAAAACAATCGCTCTTTTGAATGCATTGCTATTCGTTTCGTCCAGACCAAATAATCGATATGCTTTTCCGAAAATACCATTATAATTGTTTCCAATGGAATATCTTCCTAATGAAGTGCTATTTGAATTGGGTACATTACTAAATTTCAATTCTCCTTTGATTCCTGTCTCTGAACCACATCCGTGGGCAACAAGCCCCTGATCTAAAATTTTATTGTTCTGTAAATCATAAACGAAAAAACGATTTTTTCCGGATGGAATTCTCATGTCAATAAAAAAAGCAATTTTAGAATTGTATTTAGAATTAACATTCAGCATTGATTTCATTTCATCAATTCTAAAATTAATTCTTTCTATTTCCAGGCTATTTGGTTCATCTTTAAAGTAAGGCTTTGCGCTGATAAATAAACCGGATAGTATTACAACCAAAATTAAATTAAATATTTTCATATAAAAATCATTATTGAAGATTAATATTTAAACCAAAAAGACTTGTATTTGCTGCTAATGTATATCTAGAATACGAATAATTAAATTTTAATCGATTCATTTTTAATCCAAAACCTAATGAAACCCCTGAAAAATTACGCTGTTCTTCAATTCTTAATTCTTCTGCTCTTCTAAAATTATATCCTAATCGAATATTGAATGCCTTTTTAGGAAAGAGTTCTAAACCAAAAACCACATGCCTCAAAGCATTATTTACAAATGAAACTTTCTCCTCTTCTGTTGAACCATCTATATTACCTTCTCCTCGAACAGGATTTGAAAAAGAGATGTTCCACTGCTGCAAATTTTCTAAAGAAAGATGCCACCTAATTGGCACGTGATCTAATTCTTGTGAAACACCTGCAATAATCTCAAGAGGTAATTTTTCTTTTATTCCTGAGTAAGTTGTAAATTGAGTTCCAATGTTACGGATTGCGAGTGCCCAGTTTACATCATTTCTTTCGTCAATGAACAAAAAACCTAAATCTAATGCGCCACCTACAGAATTATAACTCTCTAAAGTGGATGTAATTAATTTCGCATTTGCACCTATATGTATATCCGTATAAGGAATATTGTATGCGTACCCTACTGAAAGAGCTCCTTCACTTCCTGTAAAATCAGATGTAGACTGACCATTTTCATCATATCCTTCAAAAGTACCGTAATTAATATAGCTTATACCGGCATAAAATGTCTGCAAATGCCTGTCGTAAGTATAAGCGTAAGAGGCAGTTCCGTAAGAAGCTTCTCCATAATAGTTACCGTAATTCATTGCCAGGTGATTGTCCATATCTGCATTTAATGTCGCCGGATTAAACATTACCTGATTAACATCCTCATCATAAATGGTAATTGATTTTCCACCTAAAGCCGCTTGTCTTGGCGAAGTTGTCAAATTCAAAAACTGATATGCATACCGCCCTCCTATTTGACCGAAAGAAAGCGAAGTACAAAACAAAAAAAACAGAATATTTTTTTTTAACATTTATGTTTATAGGAGCTTAATCTGCATTAGAACGTAAATATGAGTACAAAATTATAATTCTGAAACATTGAAATTTTAAAATATAAGCTTATAAGTATGTAATTTTTGTAATACGGGAGCAAAATTACACAAAAACAAATTATAATTACACAGAATTTAAGAAATATTTGGGACTCATATACATTTTACAATGCTGTTATTTAAATACTTAGGTCTTCAATATCATTATAATGTACTTTTTGAATGATGGTACCATTCTGAATAACAACTATACTTGGATTTGCTCTTTCGATCGTTTTTAAGGCTGTAGCATCACAAAAATAAAAATCAATATTTAAACCGTATCGTTTTTTAGCATTTTCGATTATTTCTGTACCTGAAGCTGTCATTCCAATCACTTTATATCCTTTTGCTTTGGCTTCCTGAGTTAATTTTTCTAACTTTTTCATTCCATCCGGATTAGATAAAGTCAAATCATAAGTTACAAAGACCAGTAGTTTTGGTTCTTTCAACAATTCTTCTTTATAATCAGAATCGTCTTTGGTCATTGTAAAATCATGAATTGGCGGTACATAACCCTCTGTAATTATTTTGTCTTTACGATCAACAAAAGTTGCCCCTTCGGGAATATTCATTAAATCTTTTTCGGTAAATTCTTTATTAACACCATTTACTTTGTAAATAAAAATCATTTCTACAACTGATTTTGGTGCTCCTTCCGGGATTTCCATTGCTTTCTCGATATTAGTTCCCACTTTATAAGGACGGAAATCTTTTATAGGATTATGATTTAGTACCCAAACTGCCATAAATGCACACAAGGCAATGCTTGCGAACGTAATAATATTTGTAATTGGGGCTGAAAATAATGGCTTTACTAATTTTTTATTAATGAATAAAATCAGAATAAAGAAAAGCAATACCACATCTTTGGTAAAGGATTCCCAAGGCGTCAAGTGTAAAGCATCACCAAAACAGCCGCAATCTTTAACTACATCAAAATAAGCAGAGTAAAAAGTAAGGAAAGTGAAGAAAATTATTAAAAGTAACAGACACCATATTGTCGCTTTTGCTTTATAACCTACCAATAACATAACCCCCAAAACCACTTCTAAAATCACTAAGAAAATTGCTAATCCTAAAGCTAATGGCTCTAAAAAAGGCATATTAAAGACCGGTTCGCTAAAATATTCAGCCAATTTATAAGAGAAACCAACAGGATCATTTAGTTTAATTAATCCGGAAATTATAAATAGTACGCCAACAAAAAGGCGGGAGAATTGGGTAATGATATTTTTCATTTTTAAAATTTGGGTTTTAATTTGAAATCTATTGTTTTGATGTAAGAGGGTTCAGAATTAAAGCAAAAACAGCATAATTAATCATATCCTGATAATTGGCATCAATGCCTTCAGAAACAAGGGTTTTACCTTTATTATCTTCAATTTGCTTTACGCGAAGGAGTTTTTGCAGAATCAAATCGGTTAATGAACTTATCCGCATATCACGCCAGGCTTCTCCATAATCATGATTTTTGGCTTCCATTAGCTCTTTCGTTAATTTAATTTTAGCATCATATAATTCGGTAGCTTTTTCAACGTCAAGATCAGGCTGATCAGCAATTCCTAATTCCAGTTGAATCAAAGCCATAATCGAATAATTAATGATTCCGATAAATTCTCCTTTTTCATCTTCATCAACTTTACGGATTTCATTTTCCTGCAAGCTTCTGATTCTTTGCGCTTTTATAAATATCTGGTCTGTTAACGAAGGTAATCTTAAAATACGCCATGCACTACCATAATCTTTCATTTTATTGATAAATAAGGTACGGCAAACTGTAATCACATTATCAAATTCAAGGGAAGTATTCTTCATTTATTGCTGTATATTTGCTAAAATTTCTTCAAAAATAAGGATAATATTAAAGAGTTTCAAGTTTCAGGTTTTCTTTGTTTCAAGTTTTTTGAAATAAGCTTTCTTAACCTGAAACCGGAATCAAATAAACTTGAAATAAAATGTTGATTAACTGCAAAGGACAACTTATTGATTTGTCAGTTCCTAAAGTAATGGGGATTTTAAATGTGACGCCTAATTCATTTTTTGATGGAGGAAAATATAAAAATGAAGATGAAATAATCTCTCAAGTAGACAAAATGCGGAGTGATGGCGCAACATTTATAGATATTGGTGCGTATTCTAGCAAACCAAGTGCTCAATTTGTTTCTGAAAAAGAAGAAATTAATCGTATTATTCCGGTTATCGAATTGATTTTAAAACATTTTCCCGAAACATTGCTATCAATCGATACTTTTAGGGCTGAAGTTGCAAAAATAAGTATAGAAAATGGTGCAGCAATTATCAACGATATTGCAGCTGGGGAATTAGACAATAAAATGTTTGATGTTATTGCTCAATATAATGTTCCTTACATCATGATGCACATGCGGGGAAATCCCCAAACAATGCAGAGTTTAACCCAATATGGAGACATTGTAAAAGAAATGCTTTTCTATTTTTCTGAAAAAGTAAAAAAAGCCAGAAGCCTCGGAATTAATGATTTAATTTTAGATCCGGGTTTTGGATTTGCCAAAACAACTGAACAGAATTATGAAGTTTTGCAAAAAATGGAGCTATTTAATCTTTTAGAATTACCGGTTTTGGCAGGAGTTTCAAGAAAATCAATGATCTATAAAACACTGAACAATTCGGCTCAGGAAGCTTTAAACGGAACAACTGTCATCAATACGATTGCGTTAATGAAAGGAGCAAATATACTTCGGGTTCACGATGTTAAAGAA
Source organism: uncultured Flavobacterium sp. (assembly GCF_946478785.1). Next base: position 4,355 of record NZ_CAMLDD010000017.1, on the reverse strand, counting down.
GCTGTGGAATGTGTGACTTTGTTTAATAAAATAAGCCAGAAATAAGCATCCATTTAAGGCTTATTTCTGGCTTGACTTATAAATTTTCTTTAATTATTTATATATAACGCCCACTTTTGCAGCTATTTCTTTTGCCTGGGGAATTAATGATTTTAAATTGTTGATTCTTGTAGCATCAGAAGGATGCGTACTTAAAAATTCAGGAGTACCTGAACCTCCTGATTTAGCAGACATTCTGGTCCAGAATGCAATCGAATCATCAGGATTATAACCTGCTATTGCCATTAGTGTCAAACCAATTTTATCTGCTTCACTTTCATTGCTTCTGCTAAAGGGCAGCATCACTCCTACTTCTGATCCCAGTCCATAATATTTTTGCCACATTTGTTGATTTTCTGCACTTTGACTACCTGTAGCAACAGCTACTCCAACTGCTCCTAATTGCTGTAATTGTGCAGCACTCATTCTTTGGGCTCCATGATTTGCTAAAGCGTGTGAAACTTCGTGTCCCATAACCGTAGCTAAACCTGCATCATCTTTTGTAATTGGCAAAATACCTGAATAAACAACAATTTTCCCTCCTGGCAAACACCATGCATTTACTTCTTTGTTATCTACTAATTTATACTCCCAGCGATAGTCTTTAAGATATTGTGCCTGTCCTAAATAAGTCAAATATTTTTCGGCAGCAGCTTTAATTCTGGATCCTACAAGTTCTACTTTTTTGGCATCAGAAGTTCCGGATATTACTTTGTTTTCCTTTAGAAAAGTATCATATTGCTGAAAAGAAGATGGAAACAATTGGCTATTGGAAACAAAATTAAGGTCTTTTTTCCCCGTAACAGGATTTGTTGCGCAAGAATAAAAAAGTATTATATAAGCGGTAAGTGATAAGATTTTTTTCATGATGTGTTAATTTTTATAACGCAAATGTACTCAAATTTGCATTTTTATCTTTATATAATTTATAATTAAAATATTATAATTTTAATTAATTCAAAAACTTAAATAAACTTATATATTTAATAATCAACACATTAATTAGTAAAAATATTTAACTAATTGATCAATATATTTTACATAAAAACAATAATTTTAAATTCTATTTTGTTAATTTTAACAACTTTGAATTTTGATTTTAAACGCCAGATTTACAACACAATAATTTCTTTTTTCCAACTTCCTTATGGTAATTAATCCGAAACGTTTATTTGCATCATTTTTTTTTATATTATCAATCTCTTCGTTTGCGCAGATTGATGATAATAATAAAAAAATAATGTCTGTTGCTAAGAACTCTCCGGAAAAAGAAGAAAAAAAAGTTGTTACTTCTTTTTATAATATGTATAATAAAGGAGAGGAAAAAAAAGCACTTAAGAATGTCAGGTCTTTTTTAAAAAAAGCAAGGTATCCTTCGAATATAGCCAGTCTTACTTTGTTACAAGCTTATTATTATAATAAAAGATCCATTTTGGATTCTTCTATTCATTATACCAATCAAGCCCTAAAGTACAATACCAAAATAACTAATGATTCCTTAAAAAACAGGCTTTTTGGCTTAGGATACAATTTAATGGGATTGAATTACAAAAAGAAAGGATTATTTGAAGTAAGCAAAAAATGGCATTTAAAAGGTCTTGAGGTCTCTCAAAAATATAAGGAAACCAATTTATATTACACCCACCTGCACGGTTTAGCAGTTGTTTACCAAGCATTAGGAGACAATGAGAATGCTTTAAAATCATATAAAGAGTGTCTTGAATATAAAAAAGATGCCGAAATATCTTTAGGCAGCTATATTAACCTGGGAGATATTTATTCTGATAAAAAAGATTATGAAAAAGGCAATTATTATTATAGTTTAGGAAAACAACTCAGTGAAAAAACAAATAATCCGCAGGCGAGTGCCGTAATTTCACTAAGTATTGGTGCAAATTATCAATTGCAGCAAAAAACAAATGATGCCATAAAAATGTATAATGAAGTGGTTTCAATTGCTGATAAAAATGAATTAAACCAAATAGCCTTAATAGCTCGTGGTAACATTGGGGATGCCTATATCGATTTAAAAAAATATAAAGAAGCAAATGTTATTCTTTCAGATGCCCTTCAAAAAGCTATCAGTTTTGGTTATCTGGATAATCAGGTTTATTTTTATGAGGAACTAAAGAAAAATGCAGTTTTACAAGAAGATTATAAAAGTGCATTTTATTTTCTGTCAAAATCTACCAAAGTAAGGGACTCCGTTAACAAAATTCAAAAAACAAAGGAGATTAATGAATTAGAGATCAAATATAAAACAGCTCAGAGAGAAAAAGAAATTAGGTTTTTACAGTTTGATAATACTACTAAGAGATTAAAACTTGAAAAACAGAGGGAAGCTATCGAGAACATGAATCTTCAGGAAGAGATTTCAAAAAAAATAACTGAAAATACTATACTGTTTTTTCAAAACTCATCCCAAAAAAAACTCAGCGAAATATCTTTACTTAAAAAAGACCAACAACTGAAATTGCTTCAAATTCAGCAGGAAAAAGAGACGAAATTGTTGACCATTTTTGGTTTTCTGATTGTTTTAATTCCTATTATCGGATTATTACTTCAATATTACAAACGACTTAAAACGCAGCGCTTACTAAATATCCAGCAAGCTGAAATAAGTACTCAAAATATAAATAATATTTTAAAAGACCAGGAATTAAAATTAATCAAAGCGTCTATCAGCGGACAAGACAAAGAAAGACAACGAATTTCGCAGGAATTGCATGACAGCATCGGCGGGAACCTGGCAGCAATAAAACTTCAGTTGAATCATTTGATAATTTCCAGTTCACCGAAAATCAAAAATTTAACTGCATTATTAGATGAAACCTATCAGCAGGTTAGAAATCTATCCCATAATTTGATCCCAAAGAAATTTACACAACACAAATTTTGTGAAGTTTTAGAATCCTACTTCAATAATATTGGCGAAGCCAGTAATATCAAAACCGACTTTAACGTATATCCAAGAAAGGAAATTGATTCTTTAAATGAAGAAATCCAGATAGAAGTTTTTAAGATAATCCAGGAACTCCTAACTAACACAATAAAACACGCCAAAGCATCAAAAATTGATTTACAGCTTAACCTTATCGAAAATATCATGAATATTTTATTTGAAGATAATGGTATTGGTTTTAATCCTGAGAATTACAAGCCCGGCATTGGTTTTATAAATTTAGAAAACCGAATAGCCAAATTGGATGGCTCTTTTATAATTGATTCTAAACCTAAAAGAGGCACTATTGCCAATATTGAAATTCCTGTTTTATCATCATCAAATATTGAAAATGACACAACAAAAGGAATTAATGTAAAAAAACAACTTGATAATCTCACCAAATTATAACCAAAAATTACTGATTAATGGAAAAATTAAAACTTATTATTGCTGATGACCACACGATGTTTCTACAAGGAATTGCTTCATTAATTGAACATGAATCCAGTATTAAAATAATTGGCAAAGCTGAAAATGGTATTGAAGTACTGAACATTTTAAATATTCAAAGTGCAGATATGGTAATTCTTGATATCAGTATGCCGGAAATGGATGGGATCGAATTGAGCAAAATATTAAAAAAAGAATATCCTTTTATAAAAATAATAATCGTCAGTACACACAGTAATGCAAAGATAATTTCCAGATTAATCAGAATTGGTGTAAATGGTTATTTATTGAAAAATGCTGAAAAAGCAGAATTATTAGAAGCAATTTACAGCGTTGCTGATGGCAAGAATTATTTTTCTGAAGAAGTAGAAGAGCAATATTTGAATAACAGTCAAAAACTCGAAAAACAAATCTCGAATGTCACCGAATTAAGCTCACGTGAAAAAGAGATTTTGATTTTAATTGCACATGAATACAATACGGCAGAAATAGCTGAGAAAACCTTTATCAGTTTTAATACGGTCAATACGCATCGCCGCAATTTGTTATCGAAATTAAATGCTAAAAATACGGCCGGGCTTGTAAAATATGCTGTTGAAAATGGGTTGGTTGATTAATCGAAAATTTCTATCTGTTTTTTGATAATTAATAATCCCGAATCAATAAGTTTGAAACTCCATGATTCGGGATTGAAAATCTATGTTTAAAAATTGGTTTAATTATTCAATTTTTTCTAAAAAGACAGTATTGTAAACACAGCTATTTAGTAAATTAATAGTTCTCCGTTTTTTCCACAGCAATGCTATTGTTACACTATTGTCTCCAATTATATTTGTTTTATTCAATTCTTATCATTCAAAACCATTTCCAAAACGGTAATTTAAAACAACTCCGTAGGTATCTGGAAGCACAACGCTTTCCA
>NZ_CAMLDD010000016.1 GCF_946478785.1 uncultured Flavobacterium sp. | reverse complement strand
AAATATCGTGTTTTCTAATCTTTAATCAAACCACAACAGTTTAGTTCCTTCTAAATTACTTCCTTGTAATATCGTGTTTTCTAATCTTTAATCAAACCACAACCTTGTTCCGGTATTATTTTCATGATGCTAAAATATCGTGTTTTCTAATCTTTAATCAAACCACAACTCCTAATCCATCTTTAATGCCTTTTATAACAATATCGTGTTTTCTAATCTTTAATCAAACCACAACAGGTATGTAAGTTAAAAACTCTTGATAACCAATATCGTGTTTTCTAATCTTTAATCAAACCACAACCGAAATCATATTTAACTGCTGAGTGTGCGTAATATCGTGTTTTCTAATCTTTAATCAAACCACAACAGCCCCCAGGTCTTTAAGTTTAGCCCTGATAATATCGTGTTTTCTAATCTTTAATCAAACCACAACTTATACGCGTATTACTATATATTTTATTTAAATATCGTGTTTTCTAATCTTTAATCAAACCACAACTGATAGCTACTGCATCCCTGCTGGGTAGATACCATACCTTTCAGTTGTGGTTTGAGATGCTTAAGATTTGATATTTATGTCAATGACTTTTAAAAATCTTGTCTGCCAATAATTGCCATTATTTCAATTTTATTTTCGTTAACTTTATAAAAAATGGTATCAACACCACAAACACAATATCTATATCCCTCACGATATCGAATTGCATTTGGAAACAAATATGGATTTAATGTAATTTTATCAAAACAGTCGTGCATCATATCAAAATAAATATCTGCCTGATTTAAGCCAAATTTAGCTATTCCATATTCATATATTCTTAACAAATCTGCTTTGGCATTTTTACTTAATTCAAAGTTATACATTCAATTTCTTTTTGAATTCTGCCAGCATTTCTTCTCTAGTTTGCTTTTTAGAGAAACCACTTTTTTCAGCTCTATCTAGCTTCATTCTTACAAACTCAACATATTCATCTCGTTCTCTTGCTTGCTTAATTAAATAATTTACCGCTTCACTTTTACTCGTAAATTCTTCGTTTGCAACTTGCTGTTTTAGCCATTCATCATTTTGATTGGCTAAAGAAATGCTTTGACGTGTCATACTATTATTTTTTATTGGTGTAAATTTACACCAATTCATCAACAATTGAAATTATATTTTGGAAATTTTTCCTGAAACTGAAATTTTTACTTTTATTGGATTAAATGAAAACCATCCTGTTTTACCTTCTCCAAATCCTCTTATTTGCTTATACTCATAGTCAGTTACGGTTGAGGATTTGTGTTTTCTAAAAAAATAATCTCCTGAAGTCAATTTCTGCACTCTATACAAATGCTCTTTCAAAACTTCATAATCTAGGTTTTGCCAATTGATTTCTTCCTCGTTTAAACCTAATAAAAACATATCGTTGATATGCAAAGTGGTTACAATTTCTTTTCCATCTTCTGGCAATTTGTAAATTGATTCTGCTGTACGTTTACGTTCTACAACTGTCCAAAAAGTAACAACTTCTTCTTTTAAATTTCCTTTTTCATCTGTGTAAATTAATACATGATGATTGTTTCTTGGATTTACCCATTGGTTTACATTTTCTTTCAACTTTTCGGCTCCACCAATATTTTCTTTAACTCGAACTTTTAAAATTGGTACTGGTGCACCATTTTTATTCGGCAGAAATATTTGTGGCTGTTTTATCCCTTTTTCATCTACAATAAAAAAAGTGTTTGCTGGAACTTTGTCTTTTACAAAACCACCTAATTCATTCACTCTTTTTAAAATTAAGGTTCTTATAGTTCCGTCAACTACCTTATCTATTTGTTTGGATGTTTCTAAACTTTCAATTGATTTTCTTACGTGAAAGGCTTCTTCTCCATTAAAATTTCTTTTACCAAAGACAGTTTCTTTATGCAATTGTCCACGAGCCGCAACACCTGTGTTTTTATATTTTATGCCATTCTTTTCAGTAATATGCGTTCTAACTGTAATATCGTTTGAAACTTTTTTATGCGAAATCAATATTTTTTCAACAGCTTTTTCCGCATCAAAATGGAAGGTTTCCCAAGGCATTGGGAATTCTTTTAAATTATAATTTCTATTGTACCTATTCCATTTTGATAATTCCTGCACATACGAAACTTTTGTACAAGCCATTACCAAAGCATCCACTGCATGATGCCGATGATCTTCACGAGTTTTAGCATTTTCATCATTCAAAACATGATTCAACCCCCATTTTTGTCGCAAGTTTGATGTAGCCTGACCTGGCGAAATGGTGACGCTTTTACAAATTTTAGACAAATAATTTTTAGCTTCTTTGCTGATGTAACGTGTATCGTTTAACTGACGTGAAGAAAAATCATCATCAAATTTTTGTTGCACAAATCGTTTGAATTTTTGATATGCATTTGGATACTCTTTGGTGTCTGAAAATAGTTTTAAAGCTCTTTCTTTTATTGCACTCCAATTTTGTTCATCATTACCATAATAATCAAATGGTGTTTTATTCCCTTTTTTGGTATTCTCTGTTCCTAAACATAATGTTTTATTCGAAAAACTATCGTTTAAAGATTTACTCCAGGGATGAATATGTTCTATCTGCCATTTATTAGTAAACAATTCACTTATCGGTATGGATAAACCTGTATATGGACACGTTTTTTTACATTCTTCCCAAAGCTTAAATTTTAAAATATTATCATGAGATAAATGAATGTATTTTAAAACCTCAGCTTTCACTCGGTCATTCTCTCTTTCTAAACGTTTTTGATCTCTACGGATACTATTTCGCTGTGTCTTCGATACTTTTAGATCACGAGCCATTTCCACTTTTATTTCATCAAGCTGTCCATGTTCTTCAATTAATTCATTCACTAATTTTCGCAATTCAAACAATGCCGTTATTACGATTGGATTTTTTATCGCCTGAATTTCCTTATCAGCTACTGCTCCTACAGGTAATTTTTCTAAAAGCTCCGTTACATCAATCGATGCGGAATGGTGATACAACTTACGAAGCTGATTATCTGAAATACCGTAATCATTTCGTAAAATATCTTTTATTACATCAATAAAACCACCTTTAGTTTTAGAACGAACAATTCCTTCTACATTATCAATCAAATAATTTCTTTTCTCATCAGATAATTTTTCCCAATCATGGCCAAAGACATTTTTGATTCCGCCAAGTACAACTGCAACATCATAAGTAAATCCTAATTGCAAAAAAGGTAAAACATTCGTAATCGCTTTTCGGCTTAAACTTGCATACCCCTCTTTTACATTAAATTTTGAAATAGCCACAGCTTGTTCTTCTGTAAAATTCCAATTTTTGATAGCATATTCTTTTAAATTCGATTTACTATCAAAAAAATACAAAACGTGCCAAATATCTTCTTGCTCTTTTTCTGAAAATTCTCCCCATTTTTTTCCAAAGAATTTTTTATTTGATAAATTAGAAATAGTATGAGTACCAACTATTTTATCATCATCTTTATAATTGAATTTGAATTCGGCATTTTCTTTCCCAATAACTTTTCTTATTTTTTTGAATTCCGGTTTTTCATTTGCGTAAAGAAACTCAACAATTTTTTCTTTTTCGTCCTGCGAAATTTTCTTTCCGTTATATTCAACTGTATTAACCCATTGCCAAACTCTAAATTGTTCAAAAGGAATAGCGCTTAAAGGGCATTTTGATTTAGTTAGTTCGAAGGAACAATTTCCAACCAAATGTTTTTGTGAACGCAACGGTCGTTGATAAAACAAAATTCCATCTGCTGCATATCCGTCTAATTTTCTTCCTCCAAATACTGTTTTTACATCTTCGTTAAAATTTGAATGGAATTGCGATTGCTTGTCCCAAATCAACTCAAATTCGTCCACATACATTTTACGGGTAGTATATCTATTTCGAATTCTTTCTAAACCACCTTGATAAGGTTGATTTTCTTTAGGATAAATTTCAAACAAATACGAACCTAAGGTTTTATCATGAATACTTTCCTGTGTTTCTGTAATACCTATTTTACCTTCTTTTGGATTTCCTTTAAAAATAGCACCATCATCACTTCCTCCTTTTCTACTGTTACTTAAAAAACCACGTCTTTGAATTAAATGGTAAAAAATTCTACCTATTTCTTCTAAAGTTAATTTTTCATTTAAAGCTTTTTGACGTAATTCATAAGGATTTAAAGCAAACCAATTTGTTAATTTATCTGATGGAAATTGTTTCGTTTTTTTCCAATCTTCAAAATCAGCAGCAATAATAGGACACATATTATTTTCAGAAAGTTTCTGTAGTAATATTTTCTTTCTTAATCTTCTTCTGAAAAATTGCCTTCTGACTCCTCTTGCACCAGTTCTTCCTGCATTTTTAGACATTTCTCTTCCCTCTCCTTCTCCTAAATTTTCAACTCCCATAGGGAAAATCCTGCTACCAATCCCTAAAATTTTATTTTGTACATCATCAATTAATGCCCACCCAATCGAGTTTGTCCCTAAATCTAATCCTAATATTTTTGCCATATCTCTTAAAATTTAACACGAAGGAAATATACCATAAAAAAAATTAACACAATTACGGTTTTCCTTATTCAAACCAACATATTTTTTCTATACATTTGTAACTGATTAAAATTTCTAATCTTTAATCTTATCACAATAAGGCTATATGCCGTAGATGAAAATCTTTAGTCCTGCTTCGGTGGGACTTTTTTTATGCTTAGTTTTTGTTAACCCGTACGTAACCTTTCGATTGATCCTGAGTTCCAATTAAAAACATTATTGATAAGCTATAAAAAAACAAACCACTCGATGGAGTGGCTTGTTGTGTGGACTTAACAGGAGAGTTTGAAATAGCTTTCAAATAATGCATCTTATATTCTAACGAGATTGGAATTCAATTAGGATTTATTTTTAAAAATAGTGAAGACGTTGGACACGATCGTAACAGTAAAGAAAGGAAAAATTCAAAGCAAAAAACAAGCAGCTTTAATATATAAAAGCAGCAAAGTCCTTATTTTCTTCTTTTAAAAGGTGCTTACTTTCTAAGCTTCTGAAATAATCATACGTAATTCTTATCCCTTGATGACGGCTTATTTTCGGTCTCCAGTTCAGGAGGTTTTCAGCCTTGCTAATATCTGGTTTTCGCTGCAAAGGATCATTTACCGGCAGCTCCTTATAGATAATCTTTTGGGTTGTTCCGGTAAGTTTTATGATCTCTTCTGCGAAATCTTTTATTGTAATTTCATCTGGATTGCCAATATTTACGGGATAGGAATAATCAGAATGCAATAGCCTGAAAATACCTTCTACCTGATCGTCTACATAACAAAATGATCGTGTCTGCAAACCATCTCCAAAAACAGTAAGGTCTTCTCCTCTTAAAGCCTGGCCAATAAAAGCTGGAATCACCCTGCCGTCGTTCAACCTCATTCTGGGGCCGTAGGTATTAAATATTCTGACTATCCTTGTTTGTACTCCGTGAAAAGTATGATAAGCCATCGTGATGGATTCTTGAAAACGTTTTGCCTCATCATAAACTCCTCTGGGCCCAATAGTATTAACATTACCATAGTACTCTTCGTTTTGCGGATGCACCAATGGATCCCCGTACACTTCGGAAGTAGAAGCGATAAGGATTCTTGCTTTTTTTGATCTTGCCAATCCTAAAAGGTTATGTGTTCCCAGAGAACCTACCTTAAGAGTTTGAATTGGAATCTTTAAATAATCGATGGGGCTTGCCGGAGAAGCAAAATGTAAAATATAGTCAAGCTTGCCCGGTATATTTACGAATTTGGTTATATCATGATGATAAAACTCAAAGTTGGGGAGCTTAAACAGATGTTCTATATTTTTAAGACTGCCAGTAATAAGATTGTCCATACCTATTACAAAGTAACCTTCTTTAATAAACCTGTCGCAAAGATGAGATCCCAGAAAACCTGCAGCTCCGGTAATAAGTACCTTTTTCATAATATCAAGATTAATTTTAAAATATTTAAAGAAGCCAATAGCCCCCAACGACATATATAATATTTATTTTTTTATGACTATCCGTTACTTGTACAACTTTGAGAATGGCACACGGATGACACGGATTTAAACCGATAAAAACGGATTTTTATAGTAATAGCAGCGACCCGAGCCCAAAAGGCGAACTGGCGAAGCAAAATCCGTCTAATGTGTGTCATCTGCGTCCTTCATTGGACATTAGTCCGTTTAGCGGATAGTCATATTATTTTTTTATTTTTTTATTTATTTCCTCTTGCCATTTCCTTCCGGTTGCCGACAAAAATTCAGAATAGTTCCAGGAATTAAAATCAGGAATTATTGCATTGTCTTTAAAAAAGATATACGTTTCATCCTCAGGAATTCCATGAAGCATGAAGCCACAGTTCTTCATAAGCGATACTATACACTGATGATTGGGAACCCACCAGTTTGTGGGATCTCCGGCAAGACGATTCTCAATAAATGCCATATAGGGAAAAGCAGGATCTTTCAGTATTTCACGGTCATGAAAACCAATATCTTCGGGAATATTGATTTCTTCATAACCCGGTACGGATAAGGTTTGAAATACCAGCATGTTTTTTACTTTCTGACTTACAATATCCATAGCCAGGACGGGGTACCTCAGGTGATAGAAAACGCCCATAAACCAAACAAGGTCAAAAGTTTCTTCGATAGTTACCAAATCATAGACCTGCATGTGGCGAAAAGTGATCCGGTGTGATAAACCGAACTTTTGTGCAGTCCATTTTGCTTGTTCAAGATAATGTACATCAACATCGATTGCCAATACTTCTGCACCACGTTTAGCAAATTCTATGGAGTAAAAACCGGCATTACAGCCTATGTCCAGCACTTTCCAACCTGTAAGATCTTCAGGGACAGCTTCTTTTATTTTATTCCACTTAAACAAAGGAAAGTCCCCCAGGAAATGGTCCGGTGCAGTTTGGTTTCCATCCGGAAGATGAATATTATGAAACCAGGGTTCAAGCGCCTTTATTTCTTCCTTTGTTGCCATCACATTGTAATTTTATTGGTTATGACCTCACTAACAGCCGTGTTTTTTCCTTTTACTTCACTGATATACAGGAGCAATTCTCTCACTCTTGCCTTTGCGGTATGGCTTTTTAATACTACTTCCCTGCAGCGTTTCCCAATTGCGATACGATCATCATCATTCATTGAAAAATAGTTCAGTACATCTTCTGACGATCTTGCGATCAGTATTTCTTTTCCTTCTTCAAATAAGGAAGTGAGCCCTTCCCAATAATCAGAAATAATGGGAACCCCGCAGGCAGCTGCTTCAAAAAGCCGTACACTTGGAGAATAACCGGCCTTTATCATATCCATACGGGTAATGTTAAGCGTAAATTTTTGGCTATTGTAAAAAGCTCTGTGCTTTTCAGGAGGCAGATGTTCAATTCTTTCCACATTTTCGGGCCAGGTGATGTCTGACGGATACTGAGGGCCTGCTACAACAAAACTTTTATCCGGACTTGAAGCAGCTGGTCGCGAAAGCAGGAGATCTAATCCGGGCTGTCTGTCAATGCTGTATGTTCCCAGATATCCCATTTGCCACATTTTCGAATGGTCTTCAGGATAATAGTTTTCGGGATCTACGGAGCAGTACAAAGCACGTGCTGCAGGCGAACCATAATTATTTTCTATATGATTAAGAATTGGACCTCCGGAAAAAGAAAGATATAAATCATATTCTTTTATTAATGAAGGAGTGATGTATTCATAATCTTCCCGCTCTAATTTTGCAATAGTGACCGGTGTATCAATATCATAAAAAGCTTTTACGCCACTGGCTGTTTTTACAACCCAGTTTCCTACTTCTACGCCTTGCTGAACATAAGATCCGACGATAACGACATCTGCAGTTTTAACTTCTTCTTTATAATGGTCAAAAAGTTCTTCATTTGTGGCATATAATTTTACTGTGCAAAAATCCGGAAATGGCATATCCCGATTAGCAGCATAATAAGGCACATCTTTTTCTAAAAATAATATATCATGTTCATCTCTGTAAAGCTCTTTTAGTAATGCCCTGTAGGTGGTTGCGTGACCATTTCCCCATGAGGAGGTTACTGATAATCCTATAATTACAAACTTCATATTTCTGTTTTTTTTAATTATAATCTGATTGATGAGAGCGACTCATTAAAAATAGTCTGCAAAAGTTTAGACCTCTGGTGATAGGTATGGTGCTCAATTACTTTTTTATAAGCTGCGTTGCCAATTTCATGGGCTCTTTCTTTAGTAAGTCCTCTTAAGATAGCAGCAACTTCTTCTCCGTTTCTGGCAATCAGGATTTCTGTGTCAGGTTCAAAAAACATTTCAATACCTTCCCAATAATCGGTAATAATACAGGCAGCGGCACCAGCTGCCTCAAATACTCTTGTCGCGGGTGAATATCCATATTTTGCCATACTGTCTCTGCTGATATTCAATACAGTCAACGGCGTGCAGTTAAAGGCATTATGGTCAGAAGTATACACATGCCCTATATAATTTACATTTTGCGGTAATGCTTTATCTTCCCAACCGCTTCCGCCCAAAATAAAATGATGAGTTGACAGCTGCTGAGCTGGTTTTATAAAGAACTCTTCTACCCTGCTTTCTCTGTCCGGAAGCCTGTTTCCTAAAAAAGCAAGATCTGACCTGAATCTTTCTTCGGGTTCTACCGGAAAATGGGTGTGGGTATCAAGCGCATTATAGATAGGTATGCATCTTTTTGCCCCTTTAGACTCATAGGCTTTAATGACGGGGTTTCCGCCACCATACGTAAGGACATAGTCGTATAACGGAATAAGAGTATTGAATGGATCATCAGGATTGTTTTCGATTCTGTCTAAAGTGGCAGGTGCATCTACATCCCAAAATATAATCAGGTTATTTTCATTTTTAAGTTCTGTAACGGCCTTTTCCAAAAAATCATCAAAAGCTCCTACTCCACTGGCCTTAATGATTACATCTGCAGCAGCGGCATGGTTCAGGCATCTGGCTAATTCTTCCTCTTCGCTTTTATATACCTCAACTTTACAGTAATCGGGGATTTCTATATCCCGGTTTTTCTGGCGATCATAGATATCGGGCTCATAAAATGTAACGTGGTGTCCCAGATGGTGAAGCGCACTTACAATTCCCCTATAATAAGTGGCTGCACCGTTCCAGTAAGCCGACACAATACTGGAACCGAAAAATGCGATATTAAGTGATTTTCCATTCATAATTCAGCAGTTTTTTTCAGCATCTCTTTTTCTTCTTTTCTATTGATTTGAAGCTGCGTGATTATCATTTCAAGTTCATCTGCTCTTTGAGCACAAGTATGTCTTTTTAAAATTGTTTTATATCCTCTAAGTGCCATTGACATCGCAAAATGGTTGTCATCCAAAAGTTTTTTCATCAGCTCTTTCATTTCCTGACCATTTTTAGCCATTAAGAAATCATTTCCTGGATCAAAGAGCTCTTCTTCATCTTTCCAGGGTGAGGATATTAAAGGTATACCGCAGGCCATTGCTTCAAAAGGCCTGATAGTTGGTATTCCGGGCAATAATTTTACATACGGGCCTCTTGGTACATGAACGGTTAGCCTGTATTTGGCAAAAACCTCAGGAACTTTATAATTTGGCAAATAGCCTCCATATTCAATTCCGGCATCACGAAGCGCGGCTAATGCCTCATCGGGATAACGTACCCCATACACTTTCGCTTTTAGTCCGAGCTCTTTTATGGGTTTTATAAGGAATTCCATCAGTTCCTCAGTGCGTTCATTATCCCCCCAGTTGCCTATCCAGACCAAATCACCTTCTTTTTTAGTTTCAGGTCCTGGGTAGAATAACGAACTATCGGCTGCTTCGTGCCATACCCATACGTTTTTGAGCCATTTGTTTTTTAAATAAATATCACGAAGCACATTTCCAAAAACAAGCGCACCGTCATAATTTGAAAAATCATAGCGCTGCATACTTTTTTTGTCTGAAACTGCCCTGTGATGTGTATCATGAAATAAAAGCTGGTATTTATATTTGTTCTTTAAAAGGCCTATTTCTTTCACAAGTTGAGGCTCATTCCATTCATGAACAATAACCACATCAGCGCCTTTAAGCATTTTATCATAATCGGGATTTTGCGAATTATAAAATGTGGTTTCTAATAACGGATAGTATTCTTTATATTCCTCTGCCTTTGCTTTACCGTGATCCCTTATCAAATTCTCAAGACTCCAGGAATTCTCAGGTTCGTATACTTTTACAGAATGTCCTTTTTCAATAAGTGCTGTTGTTACGCCTCTTAAAAAATGGGCGTTCCCATGATTCCAGTCCGAAGCCAGGGAATGATAAAACATTGCTATCTTCATGCTATTTTTTTATTTTTAAATGTTTCTAATTTTCTTTCTTTTATCAGGCTTTTATAAACTTCAAAATAATTTGCCGCCATTGCCTGCTCTGTGAATTTTTCGGCACGTTTCATAGCGTCTTTTGCCAGCTGGTTTCTGAGTTCGTTATCTTGGATAAGCTGTTGCAAAACCAATACAGCTTCTTCATCTTTGAAAGGGTCAAAATACTTTGCAGTTTCTCCCCATATTTCATTTAAAGTACTAATATTGCCAAGTGCTAATGTGCAGCCAGCCCTTGCTGCCTCTAATATGGCAAGGCCAAAAGGTTCATATTTAGCCGGCATTACAAACAGTTCTGCTTTTAGCATCAGTTCCTGTAATGCTTCTGGCGATAATTGCCCCAAAAAATGTATATTTTGAGTTTCCTGTTCATTTTCTTTTAGTGAGTCAGTAGCTGTGCCTGCCACATAAACAGGCCATTTCAGCTGTTTTGCAATACGCGAAAGAAGGCTGATGTTTTTTGCATCATCCCAAATGCGTCCGGCAGTTAATATAAAAGGCTCTTTTTTTTGTCCCGCATATACTTGACTGCTGCTTCCGTTATAGATAACTTTAGAAAAGCCTGTTTTCCCATAAACCTTATGAGCCTGATTTAATATTGACTTGGTGGGAGCAATAAGAACATCTGAAGAGCGTAAAGCCTTTTTTACGGTTTCTTTATACCTTTTCCATTCCTGAGGAAGTTCTTCCCTTTTTACAGCTTTCCACCAGGTCTGCACACAGGAATGAAAGACGGTAATCACAGGGCAGTCCCACTCACCGCTGACTTGGCCATAATTATTAAAATGAATAATATCTGGCTGTACTTTTTCATATACATCACGAATCCAGTCTGCTGCCCGTTGGACATCCTCCCATGGATCTTCCATCCATTCCAGTTTATAATCAATGCAGTACAGGTGTATATTATTTGATGCTTTAACCTGCTTTAGCTGATGTTTACCAGGCATGCCCCCCATAGCCATCAGGTGAACTTCGGTATTGTATTTTTCCAAAGCTTTGCAAAGGCTAAGGGCGTATGTCCACACCCCGCCTACAGTATCCGCAGTCATTAATATCTTTAGCCTATCTGCCATAAATTCTGTCGATTATTTGTGCTGTTTTTAAATATTCACCGGCTGTCATAGGATCATATCCGCTGGAATTGCGGAGTTTTTTGGCCCAGACCAATCCTGCTTTTCCACCCCAGTTATCTGGAGGACTTACCATTATTTCTTTAGAAGTACCTTTGTATTTTTCTGCCTGAAAATCATAAAACGAACCGTTTATATTTTTGAATGCCACACCGCCTTCTGTACCATAAAATACAGCTCTTATTACGGCATCCTCGCCAGCTGAGGCGTGCCATGAGCATTCGAGGTTAATAGCAGATTCTTTATCGGTAAGCATTGTTATTTTGGCAAAATCTTCGACTTTATCTTCATTAGGTTCCAGCTTAGTACCTTTACTAAATAAGTAGCTTTTTAACTCTTTTATTTCCGGATAACCAAGGCAGCACATCGCCATATCAATCAGATGAATACCTAAATCCATTACACAGCCGCCACCAGACTGATTGATGTCATAAAACCACTCTTTATCTGGTCCGTAAGCATTATGAAAAACGAGTTCTACAGCGTATACTTTTCCGATTTGACCTTCAGTTATAGTATCATAAACAGCCTGAAAAGCTTTTGTATAACGATAAGACAAATCAACAGAAAGTAATTTATCTGCCTCCTGAGATGCATTTATAACCTCCTCTACTTCTGCTGCTGTCCTGCCTAAAGGTTTTTGACAAAAGACTGCTTTTCCTGATTTCAGGGCTTGCAGTGACTGAGCAGCATGAAGCGCACTGGGGGTTGCAATGACAACTCCGTCTATATCTCTATTTTTATAAATTTCCTCAGGTGATTGAGCAAGAACAGCATCTCCAGCCACTTTCAAAGCTTCTTCAGCGTTCTGTTCACTGGTTTCTGCTATGGTAACACTCCTGATTTTCCCTTTATTTAAAAGGACTTCCATTCTGTTTTTGCCTATCCAGCCCACACCTATAAAACCCAAAGACAATGTTTTAGTATCGTAGTCAATTTCCATTTTGTTATTCATTTAGTATTAAAGCCTTGATAAAACTATCTGGACGATCACATAACATTTTGAGAGCTTCGTCCGTTTTATCCAGCGAAAAAGTATGTGTAAAAAGCGGGAAAGGATCCATTTTTCCTAATTCAATCGCTTTTACAGCCTCCTGCATTCCTTTTATATATTGCCTTGAATCTCTTTCGTGAGCGTTGATCATATCGATGCCGCGCCAGTTAAGAAGCTGCATATTTACCTGTCGCATTCCGTCCTGATGAAATCCGGCTACAATTAGTTTTCCTCTTTCCGCAGTCAGTTCAATAGCAAGGTTTAGCGGCCATTCTTTTCCGGTTGCTTCTATGACTCTCTCACAAAAATTCTCATCCGTTAATCCCTTTACTTTCTCAATTATTTTGTAGTGGTCATCCATTTTTACCACATGATCCGCTCCGGCATTTAATGCTCCTTCTAAAGAAAAATCTCTTTGTGAAACAGCAATTACCTTTGCTCCTGCTGATTTCGCCAGCTGAATGAGCAGAAGACCCAGAAAGCCAGCTCCAACAACAGCTACAGTTTGCCCTTCTTTTATATCGCTTCGGTTAAAGATATTGAGTGCGCAACCCAGTGCTTCTCCCGGAAAAGGCTTCTCATTTAGAAAAGATGGCAACAGCACCAGGTCCTCTGCTTTGGCTATATCAAATTCCGCGTAAGCCTTGTAGGAAAGAAAAGCGACTCGGTCTCCTTTTGAAAAATCGGTTACATCAGATCCTAATGCTTCTATAATTCCCCATCCTTCATGCCCCGGGTTACCTGCCGCAACAGGATATGAAAACCAGTCTCTGCCCTCCCAGACGGGGATATTTGAAGCACAGACACCGCTTCCTTCCATTTTAATAAGCACCTCGTTTTTTTTAGGTTTGGGTTTATCAATCTTTTTTATTTTTATCTGTCCCGGTGCGGTAATGACGGCAGCTTTCATTGTATCAAAACTGCTATCCTGCGCTTGTATAGTTTCTTTCTTTTCTTTCGTCGTTAAATTCTCCATTAGATTACTGCTTCTTTAGATGAAACCTCAGCTTCTGCCGCATTTGAATATCTTGTGCTTTTCAGCCAGTCGGTTAAGCGCTGTACTCCTTCATCTACAGCCACTTTAGGTGACCATCCGGTTGCTTTAGCGAATTTTGAAATATTGGAAACATAGTATTGCTGGTCGCCTGTTCGCCATTCTTCATGAGAAATAGCCATATCCTGACCTGTGTTTTCCTTGATATTATCTAGTATTTCTAAAAGACTGGTAG
Source organism: uncultured Flavobacterium sp. (assembly GCF_946478785.1). The sequence goes on along the minus strand of NZ_CAMLDD010000016.1, from coordinate 101,539 downwards.
TGTTTTTTGGGCCTCCGCCGATGTTAAAAGCATTTCCGGCAATTTTATCCATATGGGCCTGCGCCAAAAGGAATGCATTTACGAGATCGTCAATAAAAAGAATATCCCTTACCTGTTTACCATTACCGTATATGACGATTGGCTTATTTTCGAGTGCGCTGATGATAAAGTGTGCCACCCAACCCTGATCTTCAGTACCAAACTGATGCGGACCATAGATACAGCTCATTCTAAAAACAGCCGTTTTGAGTCCGTAAGATCTGCAATAATCCAAAACATATTGATCAGAAGCTCCTTTAGAACACCCATACGGACTATGAAAATCTAGTGGACGGTTTTCATCAATTCCCTCTTCCAGATATTCTTTACTTGAAGGATAATATCGGGTGTTATCTGTAATGAAGTTCTGGTCAGACAAGTCACCATAAACTTTATTAGTTGATGTAAAAACCAAAGGGGGCTGGTGAGGCGAATTACGAATGGCTTCCAGTATGTTAAAAGTCCCTTTTAAATTTATACTAAAATCATGAATGGGATTGGTAAGTGACGAAGTAACAGCAACCTGTGCCGAAAAGTGAAAAATCTGCTCCGCATTATTTACACATTGCTGAAGGACTTCACGTTCGCAAATATCAGCTATTTGCACATAAAGTTTGTTTCCATAGGTTTCTTTTAGCCACTTTAGATTTTGCTCTACTCCTGCTCGTGACAGATTATCATATATCATCACATTCTTTCCTTCTTCAAGTAACCTGGCTGCAAGGTTAGTACCTATAAACCCTGCGCCTCCTGTAATTAAAGTATAAGAAGTGTTGGTGTCAATTGTATATTGTTTCTCAATGTAGTCGTGATGATTGATTTTTTCTACACCTTCTTTTGCTAATAATTTATATAATAACTTTTCGGTGCCGTCATATTTTTTCATTCCGAAATAATATTCACGATCATCTAAATGAAAGCCTCCCACTGTTGGGTAATCCGGATTTAAATCTTTTAATCCGTACCAATATACCCGCTCTGTGTTAGCACTAATAGCATTTTTAAATTCCTGCCATTGTTTTACCTCATCATTTTGCCAGGTTGAAAAGCCGGCTTCTGTTATCCAGATTTCCTTTTCCTGAAAATTTTCTTCCAGAACTTCTCTAACTGCGGCGATATTGTCTTCCCAACTCGTCCATTGCTGGTCAAATACAGATGGAAAACCATGAATTCCGACGGCATCAATATTAGTAAGAGCTCCTTTTTCAATCATCATTTTAAGCCAGTTGGGGTCTATGGGACTCATACCGCCTAATAATGTTTTCTTTCCTCTATGTTTTGCCCAATAAGAAGCCATTCCTATCATTTCGGCAAACTTATTCCAGGAATAATCCATGGTAAAGTCGTACTCTATTCTGTTATTGGGTTCATTCCACAATTCAATCCATTCAAAATGGTCTCCGTAACGGGTAATAATGACATCTACAAAATCAGCAAAATCTTTTGGATTCCTTGGCGGAGCAGAAACCTTTGGAGCCGTCCCCAAAGAAGGTGGCGTATAGAGTAAACAAGGGAGAATTTCAATATCAGGAGTAACTTCCTGAAAAAACCAGTCATACCACTCTACATTTCCCTCTACATGCCATTCTGCCCACGAAATACCTGTTCTTAACTGAGTAATTCCTATTTTTTTTAAATCGGCAATGGCTTCTTTTACCCTGCTGTATTCTCCGGGGCGAAACCATTCTACTATGCCAACTTTAGGTGTACTGTCCTTCATAATACTTGTTTTTAAACTGTTAATCCTCGCGAAGCCAATTCCTCGGCAGCACTATTTACTTTATCTTCTGCGATCTGACCTTCAAGCCAGTCAGCCAATTCTGCCAAACCATCTTCAAATCTTACTTGTGGTTCAAAACCTAAGACGCTTTTAGCTTTTTTAAGGTCTGCAAAACAATGTCTTATATCTCCAACCCTGTATTTACCATTAAGTTGCGGCGCGATATCTTTATCCATTACTTTGGCGAGTTTTTCGGCAATTTCAACAATGGTATACTGGTTACCACTGCCAATATTGATTACTTCGCCATCTGCTTTCGGTGTTTCCAAAGCCAGCCTGCAGGCTCTTGCCACATCCTTAACATGTACAAAATCCCTTTTTTGCTGTCCGTCCTCATAAATAAGAGGTTGGTTATCATTAAGCAACCTTGAAGCAAAAATGGCCAGTACACCCGTGTATGGATTTGATAATGCCTGGCGGGTGCCATAAACATTAAAGAAACGCAGCGCGGTTGTAGGGATATTATAAGCCTTGCCTGTTATGAGGCATAATCGTTCCTGATCGTATTTTGAAAGTGCATAGACTGATGAAAGGCATGGTTTTTTGTCTTCAGGAGTTGGCAAAGGATAAAGCAATCCGTTGTTATGATATAATTCCCATTTTTGTTCCTTCAAATTAGCAAGTGTACGTTCACATTCTTCTATAAGTACATTTTCTGAAGTTTTGTACATGCCCTCTCCGTAAATACTCATGCTGGATGCTACGATAAGTTTTTCCACCGGATTATCGACAAGAGCTTCTAACAATACAGCAGTTCCTCTATTGTTTACATCAGTATAATTTTCTATTTCATACATGCTTTGCCCCACTCCTACCATAGCGGCAAAATGGAAAACTGCATGTACATCCTGTACCGCTTTTTTAACTATATCCCTGTCTCTTATATCTCCAATAATCAATTCTGCTTCGGGGTTAAGGTACTCCGGCTGCTGTGCCGATGGTCCATGAACCTGAGGAGAAAGACTGTCCAGTATTCTTACTGTATAGCCGTTTGAAATAAGTTCGTCTGTGAGGTGTGACCCAATAAATCCGGCACCTCCTGTAATTAGTATTCTCTTATTCATCGTATCTATTTTTATGTTAAAAAAATGACTGTTCCTGTGGCATTATTGTTATTTGCTGAATTTGCGCAGCACCCTGCTTATTGATAGCATGCCAAACCTCATCAGCAATGTCCATGGGCTGTAAACTTCCCTGACCAATGGCATTGGCTGTTTTAGCAGGATGATTTTTAAAAAAGCCTGTGTCTGTTATTCCTGCTCTTATAACTGTTATTCCAATTGATGAATCTGTTTCGATTCTTACTGTTTTGGCGATTACTTCTAATGCAGCCTTTGTAGCACTGTAAACTCCCCCGTAAGGGTATATTTTATCTGCTGATACAGAAGAAATAAAAATGACTTTTCCTTGTTTTTTATTTTGCATAGCTGGCACAAAAGCCCTGACGCATCGCAAAGCCCCCATTAGATTTGTCTGAATAACGTCCAGCCATTTTTCAGGGTCTCCTTCTGTCAGTTTTTCATGTATCCCTTTTCCCGCATTTATAATCAAAATATCGGGCAGCCCTGTATTTTCTTTCATCCATAAAAAAAGATTGTCTACATCTTCACCACAGGTTACATCACAACACCTGTATATCAATCCTTTATGAGATTCTTGGGGATTTGCTGTATCTGCATTGACAACAGTGAATTTCATTTCAGAAAGCTTAAGACAAATTGCTTTTCCTATACCATTACTGCCGCCTGTTATAAGAGCTGTCTGCATAAAAAATCTTTGTTTATTTTCAGTATTTTTCAAATTTATATTTGAAAATAATTGAAATTTTACAAGATTTTGGAATATTATTACATAATCATCAGGTAAGAATTTATTTATAAGTATGAAAATCAATCACTTATAAAAACTCAATTGGTTTTTAATAAATATGACGCTAACAAAGAATTTTGGGTATTATAATTTTATAACTCCTTGTGATAAAACTGTAAACATACTACCTTGATTTATTGTCTATTAGCAGAATTGTGAACGAGAGCCGTTCCATTAAATTAAAAATTATGCAATATGTTTTATCACGATTCAAAACTTCAATATGAAGTAAAAGTTGACAAGCCAGATCCGATGTTTGCAAAAATGCTGCAGCAGGCGATTGGTGGAATTGAGGGTGAGATCAGGGTTTGCCTTCAATACTTGTTTCAATCTTTTGGTGCAAGAGGCCCTGCCAAATACCGCGACATGCTCATGGAGACTGGTACTGAGGAATTGGCCCATATTGAAATGCTTGCCACAGCAGTAGCCCTTAATCTGGAACCGGCATCGAGTGTCTTTAAAGACGAAATGGCCGCCGAAAGTCCGATTGTAGAAGCCATTATGGGCGGTGCTGATCCGAGACATTACCTGTCAGCCGGAATGGCTGCGCTGGCCTCTGATAGTAATGGAGTGCCTTTTAATGGCTCCTGGGTGGTTGGAAGCGGAAATCTTGCGGCCGATATGTATGCCAATGTAATGGCTGAATCTACAGGTCGCGTTTTGGCCACCAGATTATGGAATATCACTGAAGACAAGGGCATGAAAGATATGCTTGCTTTTTTGATTGCCCGTGATACGATGCACCAAAACCAATGGCTGGCGGTTTTAGAAGAAATTGGCGGCTTTGAAGGAAACCATCCTATTCCAAATTCATTCCCACAGACCGAAGAAAATTCCAAATTCAGCTACGCCTTTGTTTCCACTAATATCAATCCTGAAATGGATGAGAACGCGGCAGGAGCCAGATGGACACATGGCAAATCAATCGATGGAAAGGGCGAATTTACGCTCGAGAAAGCTTATCCTCTCGGAGAGAAACCAAATCTGGCACCACCTCACCCGGACGGCTTTGCCCAATCGCAGCAAATGATCGATAAGGATGATAATTTTATCAAGGCTGCATTCAGAAATCTTTAAAGAGTTATGCTGAAACATTTAGATCCATGCAAATTCTTTTTCTAACAAGCTCTTCAGGAAACTGAAGAGCTTGTTTATTTACATCCGGGATAATAGAGTGCAAAAAGTTGAAATTAGTTCTGATATACTTAATGAATAATGCTCTTTAAGACGTAATCATTTATAAACATCTGAATAGTTTTTTCATTTGCTATACATTCTAAAAAAATAGCTTTTATATTCTCTAATTTAAGTGTATTAGCCATTAATGCTAAATTTCTGTATGAAGCAATTTTGTACCCTATAATTAATTGTAATGTCATTACCATGACCAAATCAGCTAACATCGAATTTTGAATTGTTTGGAACCGATTTTTGGTTTTACCAGCTAATTGGTTGATTGCGTCATTGTTTTTTGCAATAGAATGTTCGCCTAAAACTTCAAAAACCTGATGTATTTGTCTTTTTTGATTAAAACAGACATGTTCGTATTGCTGTATCACTTTTTGTATTGAACTGTTTGTAGTTGCTGCTTTTAACTTCAAAAGAAAATCTTCTAAATTTCCTTCGGTATAATTGATTTTTCTAAGGCATTCTATAAAGAATTGCTGTAACGAATTTATCTTTTCCGTTTTAAGAGGAATTGCAGCTACAGCCGTTTTTCCATTAAAAATAAAACTTGTATCCATAATAACTATTTTAGGTATATATCTAAAAAAAAGATATAATTTACTTTAAAAGATTATACAATCATCTTCCTGTTTTATAACACTAAAGCTTAAAACAACTTGATTTACAACACATTATTAATATACCAATAAAAACCAATAAGTTGATTATATAATTAAAGATTATACTTATATCATTATTTATATATTACATGTTATCAATCATCTTTGTACCTTTTTTTGTTTCATTGTTTCGTCTACACCATCATCCACTCCACGTCCTTCCGGCATTGGCTGCTATATAGAACCCTGTGTGGGAGGAGCTTCAGGTCCCATTTCTATTTGATATTTATGAGAAAAGTTTCCCGTAAACCATTCATTGAAATGGGGAATACATTTTCCATGAAAGAAGAACTAGACTTCCATCCCACCGAGACTAATTATTTCTATAGTTGCATCCCTAAATAATGGTTCATGAGTTACCTTTAACTGCTGTTTCCCAGTCATTTAATTTACAATTAGTGCATTTTTGATCTTTGTGATTTTCTTTTTCAACTGTATTTCCGCAGGCCCTGCAGGCAATGAAATCCTCATTGTAATCTACTTCAGCTCTAAAATCATGATCGCTATCCGGCAATAGGCACAATCCTGGTCTTTCTTTTTGATCTATATAAGTAACTATAGAAAAAACACCCTTAGACTCAAAGTAAACCCGTTGTATGGTGCCAAGGTTTATAATACCTTTTAGTCGTAGAGCAGCAAAAAGGCGTTCGCGGGTAATGCGGCTCTTTTCCATTTCTTTTAAACACAACCGTCCATTCTCTACCAGTGTTGATATCTGGTCTAATAAAAGTCTTTCCGCTTTAGAATTCCGGGACGTAATATACGCTTGCAGCACCTGAAGCGAAATGATAATAAGTATAACCGTCACTGAAGGCAGAAGCCCTCTTTCTGGAGTATGAATTGCAACCCCAACTGATGCACCAAGCGTTACCAGTGTAACCATTTCTCCGCGGCTGAGCATCGATTCCATACGTCTTCCTAACAACCTGAGTGACACAACAAGTATAACATAGATTAAGACCATCCTTATGATGACTTCAATAATAAATTCTGGTGGGACATCACCTAAAAAAATGCGGCCCCAATCGCTAAGTTTGATATCGTCCTTATTCATCTTTTAAAAATTCTTTTGAAGGTTCAGCCCAATTGTCATGCCTGCAATTGGGACAGGATGTAAACTTATTTTTCTCAACAACAGTACCGCACCAGGTACAGACACTATTTTTTTCGTCTTTTATTATAACAGTATCAATATCTTTTACGGGAATTATTGATAACCCTGGTTTCTCGTCTTTATATTTATAAATACTCAGCGTACCGGAGGCTTCAATGTAGGCTCTTTTTACCTGCCCCAGATGCCTGATTTCTTTTTCGCGCAAAAGTTCAAATAGCTGCTGTCGCGAAAAAAAATGTTTTTCTAATTGTGCTACATCAATTACGGCATCCTTAACCAAAATTATAACTTTTCCCTGCATCAGTTTTTCCCATTTTGTATTCAAAAAAAAACTCCGGGTTAAACTCTGCTGTAAAATTAAAACCGTCAGTAAAACGACTATTCCAATTACTATCCCATGGCTGGGACCATGCATAGGCATTGCTACAATGGCACCCAATGTAATAAATACGGCCCTTTCGGTAATAGTAAGTATGGAGTTTGTTCTTTTTCCTAACAGTCGTACCACAAAAACCAATACGAGGTATAAAATAATACTCCTAATAGCTACCTCTACGATTATCTCTGGTGGCGCTTCACCAAACAAAATACGATACCAGTCGGTAATTTTAATGTCATCTTTATCCATAACGTTTTTATTCTTATAATCAGAATTATAAAAATGATTTGTTTTTTGAATTTATGCTTATACCATTGCAAATACTCTTTATATAATTTACATATTATTTAAAGATGTAGCAGAAAATTTATTATTCAATGTTCAATAACCAACAATTTAAACCTTTGAATTTTAGCACTATATTAAACTTTTGTAAGTTTTTTTAAATATTATGTAAGCTGATGAGCAAGTAAAACTTCAAATTTGATGTAGGTTAAATTTAAAATTGTAGTAATTATGCAAAATTCTGTTACGCCCTGGACTGCCACCGTACAGGCTGATATAGTGAACGGCAGCCTTGTACACGAGACAGTACTCTCAAAATTCAAATTAAAAATATATAACACAGGCGATTCTATATGGTTGACAGCAAGTTGGCCTGATGGAGGAAGAATCGCATTTAGATTAGCTTTTGGAATGAACAGTGATTTTTATGAAGCCACTGTAACGGATGTCAATGACAACATTTTAATAACGACTTCTACCAGATTAGGAAAATATACTATTACCTTATCTTTTCCTGAAACTGATCCTGCAGTATTTCGTTACACCACTACATTCAAAGCTGTTTTTCCAATTTTAATTCCTTTCTGGCCTCGTGATATTGTGCCTTTGACATTAGACGGAAGGATAGAAAACACAACTGGGATAATTCATACACATCAAGTTGGAACCAGGTCCGGACATCTATTCTTTAGCATGACAAGACCAAAAAATGGTTCGGTATTTTACTTTCAAAATCTTACCGCCATGTCTCCTTATTGTGAGGCATCTGAAACTTCATTGGCAGAAACTGTTGGAGGAAGCTGGCCTGAAATTGGATTTAAATTTCCTGTAAACAGTGAAAAGCCAATTCCTGCGGATGTTGAATTTACCATTTCTGACGCTTTTGTAATCCTGGATGAAAATATCATAAAAGATGACGCTGAAGTAACATCGCAGTTTTTAAATAATCTGGGGGTACTATATCCTCATATTACAAAGCCCGAAACAGCCTATCAGGATTGGCAAGCCATTGCAGAAAAAGTTTTGCCGCAACTGCATTTGAATAAAGGATGCTGGACAATGGTAAAAAATTCGCCTTTTCTTAATGCGTATGTAGGAGACTATGAGACTCCCTCAGAAATCATGGTGCAGCTGGCGGTAAAGCTTCCGCTTCATGAATATCTGACATGGGCTGGAAAATCACATCCGCTGTTTGATGATCTTAATGAGGGCCTGACTGATTTTTATGATGAGAGAATCAGCAGTATCGTAAGATGGCATCCCGCACTTGAAGATCAGCTGGACAAATCTGAAGAACAAAAACAGGAGATGGTCATGGATTCCTGGTACCTGCACCACCCTCTTTTAAATCTTGCCCGTCTGGCACACAGAGGTGATAAAATTGCCGAGAAACTTTTTCTCGACTCCATTGATTACGCTATTAAAGTCGCACATCATTTTGATTATGATTGGCCGGTTTTCTATAAGATGACCACATTAGAGGTAATTAAGGCAGAAACTTCTCCAGGAAAAGGAGGGGAAAAAGATGTGCCAGGATCCTATGCTCATGTCATGATAATGGCTTATAAGTTAACCAATGAAAAACGATTTCTTAATGAAGCCATAAAGGCATTAAAAAGCCTGGAAGGCCTTGGATTTGACATTTTTTATCAGGCAAACAATACGGCCTTTACAGCCGGAGCATTAGTAGATTTATACAAGGAAACTAATGACGAAAAGTACTTAAAACTCAGTTACAGCTGTCTTGCGGGGATATTTAAAAACGTGCAGCTTTGGGAATGTAATTATGGATATGGAAAAAATTTCCCCAACTTCTTCTCGGTCTTCCCATTGAATGATGCGCCATACACAGCAGCTTACGAAGAATTTGAGGTTTATACAGCCTTGTCTGATTATATAGAAAAGACTGATGGAATTGATATTCTGCCTTCATTAAGAATATTAATACCTGAGTTTATAAAATACACTATTAGCCGACTGGCTTTTTATTATCCGCCTTTGCTTCCGTCAGATATGATCGCTGAGGAAATAAAAACCGGAGAAATCCAAAAAGATCTTTGGGTTCCTTTAGAAGATATACATGACGGATGGGAAAAATCAGGAGAGGTTGGTCAGGAAGTTTATGGCGCAGGAGTATCGTTTGGTGTTGTGCCGCGACAGTACTTTAAGCTAAAAGACCTTAATGCAACCGGATTTATTGATTATCCGGCAGTAAACTTTCGATTTGGAAAAAGCAGTGTTACGTTTCGGGTAATTGGCGATCCCAAGTTTAAGGCTTCGATGAAATTGTCCGGACTTTCCAAGGCTAAAATTTCAAAAGTAAAAATCGAAGTTAAAAACAAATCAAAATATATCGAAGTAACAGCTCAAAACTCTAATGAATTTGAGTTTCCGGGCAACTCTTCAGTTCGAATTAGCTGGTAATTTTTTTAAAATATTAAAAACTGACATTAATTTTTATGGAATATGATGGAAGATAAAATGACAGCGGCGGTAAAGACAGCAAAAGGCGATTTTTCAATTGCAGAAGTAGAAATTCCACAATTGCAAAAACCTGACTGGGTACTGGCACGGGTAAAAGTGGCCGGAATATGCGGTACAGACCTCCGTCATTGGAAAAAGAAAGACCCTCATCTGGAATGTAAAATAATGGGGCATGAACTTGCAGGAGAAGTGGTGAGTGTAGGCCCTGAAGTCAGTAATGTTAAACCAGGCGACAGGGTCGTAATCGAGACATTATTAGGAGATGATACCTGTGACTGGTGCAACATACAACAATACAACCTTTGCCCTGACCTGTACAAAGTACGTATGGAAACTGTTTCTCAGGCTTTTGCCCAATATGTGAGCGGACCGGCTAAGAAATTCTATAAACTGCCCGATCATGTGAGTTTTGAAGAAGCCGCTTTACTGGATACTTTTTCTGTGGGACTGCACGCATTGCAATTAAGCGGATTAAAAATTAATGATAAAGTAGCTATCATTGGTTCCGGATCAATAGGTCTTGGACAGTTACAGCTTGCAAAAATAGCCGGAGCAGATGTAATCATTTTTGATATAGTAGACTCTTCCCTGAGATTAGCAAAAGAACTTGGAGCAGACGTCGTTGTGAATACCAAAGAAGAAGATGGCTATCAAAAGCTAATGGAATTTACCCAGAACCGCGGTGCTGATATTACATTTGAATGTGCAGGCGGAACAGCGATGGAAATGACACTTCCCTTAGCAACTGAATTTACGAGAATTGGCGGTAAGGTTATTATCGTTGGCGGATTTGATTCTGGTAAAACAACAACCAATCTCGAATGGCAACGCATCCAAATGAGCGAAATAAAATTGATTCCAAGTGCCAGTTACTCTTATTGGGACATATATCCAGAAATGCAAATTTGTCTGGATCTTTTGGCAAAAGGAAAACTAAATGCTAAAAAAATGATTACACATAGTTTTCCACTTGAAGAAATAAATAGTGCTTTTACAGTCGCTCGTGATAAGGAACATTCAGATGCCCTGTTTGTAGCGCTTACAATACCATAATAAATAGTAACAAGTACTGAAGTTTAATTTAAAATATAGAAAACATGCTTGCAATGAATTATCGCGGACCATACAGAGTCCGCCTTGATCGCGATAAACCCATACCTGAAATCATACATCCTGATGATGCCATAGTACGGGTGCTTCGCTCTTGTATTTGTGGCTCCGATCTTCACCTTTATCACGGTCTTGTACCGGATACTCGTGTTGGATCAACATTTGGACATGAATTTATTGGAGAAATTGTCGAAATAGGATCCGGAGTTGAAAAAGTAAAAATTGGTGACCGTGTTATGGTTCCGTTTAATATTTCCTGCGGAAAATGTGCTTTCTGCCGCCAGGAATTGTACGGCAACTGTCATGAGTCAAATCCCGAAGCTACTGCTGTAGGCGGTATTTTTGGATATTCGCATACTGCTGGTGGTTATGATGGCGGTCAGGCCGAATATGTTCGTGTTCCGTATGCCAATGTTGGCCCCGTTGTAATTCCGGAATGGATGGATCCTGATGATGCCGTACTGCTTACAGATGTCGTTCCGACGGGCTATCAGGCAGCAGAAATGGGAGGCATTCAGCCTGGCGACACTGTTGTAGTTTTTGGTGCAGGACCAATCGGAATCATGGCTGCAAAATGTTCCTGGCTTTTTGGCGCAGGCCGTGTAATCATCATCGATCATATTGATTATCGTTTGGAGTTTGCTGAAAAGTATGCCCAATGCGAAGCTTTTAATTTTAACTCTATTGGTGATCCGGTGGTATTTTTAAAATCTATCACTGATTCACTTGGCGCTGATGTATGCATTGACGCTGTTGGATGTGAAGCTGCAGGAAATATGATGAATACCCTTACCGGACGCAAGCTTTTGCTTCAGGGTGGTTCTACTACGGCATTGCACTGGGCAATAAATGGTGTCAAAAAAGGCGGTATCGTTTCGATTGTGGGGGTTTATGGACCTATTGACAGTTTGATTCCGATAGGAAATGTGGTTAATAAGGGAATTACGATTCGGGCTAATCAGGCTTCTGTCAAGAGACTTTTGCCAAGACTTATTGACCATGTACAGTCTGGAATCCTTGATCCGAAAGGACTAATCACACACCGAATTCCTTTAGAAGAAGTATCTGAAGCTTATCACATATTCTCTTCAAAACTGGATAATTGTATTAAAACAGTTTTGGTTCCGCCAACTGCGGGCTAATTAACATAAAAATTTATATTATGATTACAGATGAAACAAGTCCTGAAGATTTTGTAAATGCAAGACAGGGCAAATACAGTCACATTAAGGGATGGGGAATAGATGCTAATGTAAAAAATGACCCCACTTATCCCATCAAAAAAAGAAATAATGCAGAGCATGAAGGCTACTCCTGGGAACGTCCTGCGCTGCAGGATGAAACGGTAGAAATACTGAAATCAGTAGAAAGGCCTAATCTTTCTGCCGTATACGGAACATCAAAACCACCGTCAGGTTTAAGCGGAATCATACGCCGAATGGCCTATAAATTCAGTGAATCGAGCTACGGTCGCTGGATTCCGTTAATTCTGGCAGACCGCATAGATATGATGGAAGGTGTTGTAGATGATTTCTCTAAAGGGCACATTCCTAATATTCCCAAAGAAATTGGATTAAAATCAGAATGGAAATACAATAGGGAAGAATTTTTATTTAAAACTGCAGCCGGAATTCTCATAACCGGAGCTGTGTTAATGCTTCTCTTTTCCTCTGATAAAAGACGAACAGAATAAATTATTGACCTATTATTAAGTTACAGATTATGCAGATTATTGATACCAAAACCCATGGATATATAGATTATAGTATGGGTGCCCTACTAATTGCCATGGCTTATTTTATAAATTTTAATTCTGATAACACACCCAATTTTGTTTTATACCTGGTAGGTTCTTTAGCAATTTTTTACAGTTTGTTAACCAAGTATGAATTAGGAGTGATAAAAATAATTCCAATGTATATCCATTTAATGCTGGATAGCCTTTCAGGAATTTTTCTTGCCACTTCTCCATGGCTTCTGGGATTTGCTGATGATGTATTTTTACCTCATTTGCTATTAGGCCTTTTTGAAATTGGAACTACTATAATGACAAGTATAAGACCTAAAAGGGCTAAGAGCCGCAAAAAATATATGAACTTAAGCCATAAGAGTAAAACTAAAAAAGCATCATACAATTAATAAACAAATGTGTTTATAAAATTTTAAAATATGGAAAATTTATCAAACTATTTTGGACAGAATATTGACCGTAAACGTATTGTTATTACAGGCGGTACAACCGGAATTGGAAAAGCAACCGCAGAACTTCTTGCTTCACTGGGAGGTCATGTTTTTATTTTTGGACGGGATAAAGACGATTTCGACCAGGCGATTACTGACATTAAAGCTCAGGCAGAAGGAGATGTATATGGCATTACAGCTGATATTACCCGAAAAGAAGATATTGAACTAATCTGGCAGGAAATAGACAATACGCTGGGCGGAGTTGACATTTTAATTAATAATGCCGCCTTACCTGCCAATGGAATCATAGACGAAGACTACGAAAACATAAAATACATTTTGGAAACTAACATTCTGGGATATATCACTTTTACAAAAGAAGCGGTTACAAGAATGAAAGCAGCACAGGAAGGCCATATTGTAATTATTGGTTCTATGAGTGCCGAAACGCATGAAGAAACAGGAACTGTTTATGTTGCCACAAAATCTGCCATAAGAGGATTTAGTATGGCCCTTCGAAAAGAAATAAATGAACTTGGAATAAAAGTGTCCCTCATCGAACCAGGCGCTGTTACCAGCGATATGCAGCCGGCGCCAAAAGAGGAACAGCGGGAACAAATTGAAAAAATGGAAATGCTTGAGGCTGAAGATATCGCCATGAGCGTTTTATTTTGCCTTTCACAACCAAAACGCTGCGATGTTGTAAGCCTGCAGGTCAGACCACATTTACAGGTTATTTAAATTTACAAAATGAGTAAAACTGACGAAATATTAGCAAACATTAGCAACAGGCAATATCCGCTTCCTGAGAAAAAATGGAAATATTTTCAGGAATGGCATGGTACTATATTCATGCATTGGGAATTGCCTGTTTATTTTTTACAGGATCATATCCCAAAAGAAATTGAATTGGACACGTTCAATAAAATGGCGTGGGTTTCTCTTGTTGGCTTTGAAGTTAGGAATATGCGATTAAGGAATGTGACTTCAATACCTTATGTTTCTAATTTTCAAGAGATAAACCTCAGAACCTATGTAGTGAAAGACGGAAAACCGGGAATCTATATGTTCTCTATAGAAACCGACAAATTAATTGAAGTTTTACTCACACGGGTTTTTGTTGGGCTTCCGTATAAAAAATCTAAAATGAGACGAACTCCAAAAAAACTGGTGTCCAGAAACGAGACTTTAAATCAGCGGCTGGATGTTACAATTGGCAAAACAAGACCACTTGCTGAAAAGACCAATTTAGATTTCTGGCTTACCGAAAGGCATTCTTTGTATGAAACCTGTGGAAATAAAATGTGCCGTTTTGATATTCATCACAAACAATGGGAACTTAAGGATTTAAAAGTTTCTGTAAATGATATTGCATACAATGCAGGAAAATACAGTCTTAGTACTTTTCCCGATAAAATTCACTATGCAGAAAAGCTGGATGTGGTTTTATGGGGAAAGGAAGAGGCGTGATGTGCAGGATTATTTGATTCTTGTTGCAGGCAGCGAACTTGAATTGAATTATCCAAAAAATAATCATCCATCATCACAGATTTGCATTTGTATCCAAAAAGCAGATAGTTTAAAATGAATCTGATTTGAATTTGGACAAATGCCTGTTTATTTCCTCGATTCTGATAGAGACATGAAAAAAATTGATTGGACGTTTTTCAAGCGTTACAATTGAAATAATCTTGCCTTTATCAAGAATATATTTGGCCGCCTTAGCATAAATTTGATTTCTAAATCTTCCATGATAACAAATGGAGGCTCAAATGGATGAGTGATCTTAACCTGATACATGTCATCTATGCGCATAAATTCACATTGTAAGTCAATACAATGTTTTTCACAATCGACTAAAATCAGATACTTTTCCACTTTGTATAATTTAGGACTTATTATGACACCTAAATATACAATTTTTTTGTTTAATAAATATTAAAAAAAGTTAAACAATTAAGGTTTAAAAAAAACTGTAACTATAAAACGTTTTTAGCTAATAATTATGAATTGTTTTCAAGGAAATGCTTATTAGCTCAACCTTTGATTAATAAAAATACAAAGGAGAAATTGGCAAATATTAAATAAAAAATGGGTTCGTTACGAACCCATTTTTTTATTTAAAACTTTTATACCATGAGTTTTATACATTCATTTTCAACATTAAATTTTCAATTTCAGCATTAGAAATTTCAGGATTGGCTCCTGGTGCCTCAGCAACTAAAGCTCCTACAGCACAAGCAAAATCAATTGCTTTTTGAGGTTCTTTCCCTGTAAGCAATGAAGTAATTAAAGCCGCTAAAAATGAGTCACCTGCTCCCACGGTATCTGCAACTTCAACAGGGTAACCTCCATTTTGATACAGTTTGCCTTCCCACATTAACAAAGCTCCATGCTTGCCTTTGGTCACACACATTGCCTTTACGTTGGTTCTTTCTGCTATGAATTGTATATTATCTTCTAAACTTGTGAAAGGCGATTGCATGGCTGCTGTAATTTCCAGCAATTCCTCATCATTAAACTTAATAAAATCCGCCGAATGCATTAATTGCTCCAGAATTTCATAAGAATAATGAGGCTTTCTCAAATTAACATCAAAAACCTTATAGACTTTTGTCTGCAATAATTCTTCCAGGGATTGTCTGGATATTTTATCTCTGCAAACCAAACTTCCGTAAATTAAAACATCGGCATCTGTAGCCAGATTTATAGCCAAATCATTCACTACAATTTTATCCCAGGCGGCTGGATAGCTTATTTCATAACTTGCCGAGCCACGATCGTTTAGTGTTACATTCACTAATCCTGTAGCAAAATCTTCTGTCTGCATGATGGCATTAGTATCAAGCCCTAAACTTTTTACATGATCTATAATTGCCTGCCCGTCTTCATCCTTTCCTACACAGCTTATCATGGCCGCTTCACAACCAAATGTTTTCATTCGCAAAGCTACGTTTAGTGGGGCTCCGCCAATCTTTTTTTCATTGGCAAAAACATCCCAAAGCACCTCTCCGTAGGCCACTGCCTTAAGGTTTTTTCCGTTGTTCATTCTAAAAATTATTTTAATTAATGTTATTCGGGTTGTGTAACCTGAAGATTTGTAATTACTGCATTTTGCCCTTCAGCAATTAACCCCCATTTGTTTTTGTCACGTCCGTAAATACGATTGGTCAGGGCTGCTTTTCCGTTGATATAAAGCACTACAACACTTCCTTCAGCAATAATTTCAATATCGTATTTAGTATTTGTTTGAAATTGGAACGGTATTCTGGTTACTTCCTGAGAAGCCGAATTGAACCCTTTTATTTCCCCCTGAGCAATATCAAAAATTATTTTGTAATAGGCTCCGGCATCATTGGTATGAAAAACAAAACCTGCTGTACCGGAATTATTTGCCAAAGTAACTTCTGCTTTTATCCTGGCTTTTTTGCCAACAGCTTTGAAAGTTACCAGTGCTTTTTCTGCAGTGCCTTGCAAAGTATAACTTCCATTATTTACAGTTGTATTTCCCGAAGTTACATCAACTTCTGCACTAATGCTTTTTTTGGAAAATAAATCCGTTACCGATTTTGGGGAATTTGTTCCTAAAGTTCCATCCGTATTCTGAATTAGCTCATGAATGACCATGTTTCCTGCCCAATCTTTATTTCCCAGATCATTTTCAGGTGTTTTTCTGGCGTTCCAGCCAAAGACATATCTTTTATTTCCGTCAGAAGCTGTTTTTCCTGCATAAAAATATGATCCGTCAATCATGTCATTTTGTGGCGTTGTCCACGGTCCATTGATGGATGAAGCCATTTTGTAATGTGTTCCGGTATTGCTGCTCCAGTTTTCTGAAAAGATCAGGTACCAATAATTCCCCATTTTAAAGATGTCAGCACATTCCATCATCAAATAATTCTCCTGAGGAGTTGTGGTATAAATTGGCGCTTGAACATCCCATTTTCCGGAAGCAGGATCATCACTTGTAAAATGCAATAAAACTGCTTTTCTTCCAGGATCAGTCTGGGTACTAACCAACATTGAATATTTTTTCAGTTCCTCATTATAAAACACATGCGGATCCCTGAAATCAAAATTATAATATCCTTCCGGCGCTGTAATTTTAAACGAAGGGATTTTTGTCCAGTTTTTCAAATCAGGGCTTGTAGCGCACAATACACTTTCTCTTGCGTTGGACTGTAAAAAGGCAGGCAGTCCATTGTGTCCTGTATAATAAAAGTAGTAGAGATTACCGACTTTTACAACTGATCCTGTGCCCACTGCAAAATCAGGATCATTGGTCTGACCATACGGAATCGTTTGCCCTTCGTAGGCAAAATGAGCTAAATTGGTGCTTGAAAATTCATGAATATCATGAAATCCTTTCCCGGCCGGTTTCTTTTCTGCATCATGGAGAAAGTAAATATGAAACTTTCCATTATCAAAAAATGGCATTATATCTCCTGTGTAACCCGCACTGTAATACGGATCATTTGCTCCCATCCATTGTGCAGGCGGCATAGGAAAAACACTTGTTATTTCAGAATTACCGCCTGAAATGGAACCTCCGATATAGGCTTCATCCTGACTACAGGAAATAAGCGAAAAGAAGATTGAGGCAATCGTTATAATATTTTTATATTTCATTTTGTCGATTCAGAGTGATTAATCTTTAGCTAAATAATTGATGCTGTTTTGTGTCAAAAGCTTAATATTGGTTATAAACTCGTTGGCCTGACTAGGTACTCCGCTGCTGTTGGTCTCGTTATACCAGTCATAAGCTCCCATTGAGATCACAACTACATTTTTATTAGCTGATGTGTTTGGAAACTCTGCAATCGTAACTCTTCCGTCGAGATTATTATCCCAGGCTTCGCTGGCTAAGTTGGTCCCTCCTGTCTGGTTTCTCCAGCCTTCTCCGTTGCCATATCCTCCCCATTCTGGTAAAAACCACCACGCTGTATGGTTAAGTCTAAAAGTTCCGCCTTGCAATAGATTTGCTTTTCCGGCTTCAAAAGTTACCAATCCATCAAATATCGGATGGCTTTCATGCCCAACAAATGACATTCCCCATGAATTTGCATCTACAAATCCGTTTGGTGGAAAATCCCCAAAAACGTTATTCGGTCCTTTTCCTGAAGGAACAATTTCTAAGGCATCTACATATTGTGAAGCAAAAGAAGTCAGAAGTAAATTTCCTCCGCTAGATCTGAAATTTTTCAAAGCCGTAGTAACTGCAGGTTTATAGGCAACTGCCGGTAAATTAGCAGCCGAATCAAAATGCCACCAAATTACATCAACATCGCTTAAATCAGCACCGCTTTCAACACTACTAAATGAAATGTATTTTGCGCCGTTAAAAGTTGAAAAGAACCAATCTGCAGCTGTAATTTCATCCATATTAGTAATTTCAGCTCTCGTAGCGGCTGTTCCTAAAAAAGCAACTACTAATCCTGTTACAGGAAAGCCAACATTAGCGGTATAATTCACACTTGTTCCATTAGAAGTCACTGTAAAAGTTACTGGATTTGTGAAATCAATTGTCGCATCGGATGCTGGTGAAATAGAAACACCTTCTGTCAACTCAATAACAGGCTGTAAAGCTGCCAGATCAGTGTTTTCTGGTAAAGTCATTGTGATAGTTTTGTTCACATTATTGATTACTGCAGCAACACCATTAATTTTAAAACTTTTAATCGGACTCAAAACGACTGCCGTTACCGTATAGTCTTTGTACAAATTACCGTTTAACACTCTAAACTTTACGGGGCTTGTGAAATTAATTGGCACTGTTACATCTAAATTTGATGTTGCGCCTTCTTCTAGCACCATTTCTGGTTTTACTGCTGTAATATCAGATCCATAAGGCATCGTGATATTAATTTCTCCAGTTTTCCGATCAATTTCTCCCGCCACTCCATTTATTTTAAAAGAACTAACATTCGAAGGCGAATCGACATCAAAACCACCAGTCTCAAAATTGTTTTCACAAGCTGTAACCATAAAAAGCAGTGCTAATAACAGAGACACTTTGGTCCAATATTTATTTATAATTTTTCTCATATTGATATGTTTGATAAGTTAGTAACCTGGATTTTGTTTGTACAATCCCTGACTGAAATTAATTTGCTTTAACGGAATTGGACAATACTCTTCTTTATTGGCATCAAAGAAGGCATCCTGATAATACGTACGTTTTGTTTTTTCTTTAGTGTAAAAAGCATTCATTACTTCATCTGTCACTCCCCATCTCACTAAATCAAAGAAACGGCTTCCTTCCATAGCCAATTCTAAACGGCGTTCGAATCTCATTGCTTTACGGGCAAAATCCTGTGTCCAGTTGCAATTCACTCCATCAACATAGGTTTCAATTTTAAAGTTGTTCACATACGGCAGTCTTCCGGTACTTTGAGCGGCTCTTTCCCTGATTTGATTGATTAAAGGCAAAGCTTCTGTGTGTCTTCCAAGTTCAATCAAGGCTTCTGCACGCATTAAGATCACATCGGCATAACGAATCTGGATTCTGTTTTTAGAATTTCCATAAAACGGATCAATATTTACAAAACAACTACAGCTTGGTGCTACGTTTTCTTTTAACGAAGCAAAATAGCCATATGTACCCGGAGATCTTACCCACGCTTCAACATATAAAAATTCAGGATCATATTTGTATGGTAAACCCGGCATGGCAACTGTATGATACAATCTTGGATCAACTGTATTGGCGTCTCTATTTTTATAATCAAAATCCTGATCATTATAGGTTTCAAATTCCGGTAAACCATTTGCTCCTGTTTTAAAAGCATTCACTAAATTCTGACTTGGTTTATGAAAATCACAACATCCTAAACCTTGTGGTGTTGACAGCACATCTGAAAAATTCAGTCTTCCGTATAAAGTTCCATCGTTGTCTGAAAATTGGATGGAGAAGATAGATTCTGCCCCGTTTTCAAAAGTTCCAGGCAAAAAGTTATTGGCAAAATCAGGTTCTAAACTTGCTTTTCCGATCACCTTATCTGTAGCCGTAATTACTTCCTGCAGATGCTGCTGATTAATTCCGGTAACGTTGAATTTTTCATCTTGTGTGTATGCCTGATACAAACGTGTTTTTGCTAAATAAGCATAAGCCGCTTTTTGAGTGGCACGTCCTACTTGTGGCTGAACTTCCGGTAAATTATCGGCTGCAGCCTGAAAATCTTCAGCAATTTTATTCCAAAGCTCTTCGTTCGAAAGCGCTTTATTTGAGATGGTTTTATAGTCTTCTACCGGAATATCTTCAGTGATATAAGGAACATCCCTGAACATAATTTTCAGCATAAAATAAAAATGCCCTCTTAAAAAACGCATTTCTGCCATTCGTCTTTTCTTAAGCGGATAATCAGCTTCAGAAATTTGTTCCAATGCCTTCAAAGCTTTATTAGCTCTGGAAACGCCCACATAACTGATGTACCAGAAATTGTCCAGTTCACCAAAATCAGGTCTTATATTGTTCGAAACCTCAAAAAAGTGAAAGCTCTGAATATCGTTAGTACCACTTCCTCCTTTGTAAGCATCATCCGAGCGGACATTTCCAAATGGCCACAAACTATATGGCGAATCATAATGGTCATTGCCTAATTGTGCATAAGCTGCGTTCATAAATCCTTCTACTGACTCTGGGGTTACAATATCTTCTTCAGATAGCACTCCTCGAGGGTTTTCTTCAAGAAAATCGGAGCAGGAACCAAAGATTCCCATTGCTACAAATCCTGCTATATATAGTATCTTTTTCATATGTAAATAATATTTGCCTTTTATTGGAATATGGAATCGCCATTCTTCATTAGTATTTAAGATTTTGATTCATGGCGATTTCATTTTTTTTGATTTAATCTTTATAAAGTAAAATTAAGACCAGCCGTAAAAGTCGTAGGCTGTGGGTATCCAAATCCTGCATTTTCAGGATCTACACCAGTGAAATTTTTTGCATCAATAATCAATAAGTTTTGTCCGCTGATATAGAATCTAAAGCTTTCTAAACTTATTTTTTTCAACAACTCTTTTGGTAAACTATAGCCAAGCTGCAAAACACGCAGTTTGAGATAGTCTCCTTTTTCTACGTAGTAGGTTGAAAATCTTGACTCTCCATTCCTATCCACTGTCGTTAAAGCCGGAATAGTCGAGTTTGGATTATCTAAAGACCAGGCATTTAACAAACGAGTTCCTTTGTTAGAGCCTACATCATCTACACTCCAGAAATCGGTCTGGTATTTGGTATTATTAATTACATCAACATCACTTGCTCCTTCCCAGAAAGTGGTGAAATCCCAATTTTTATAGGATAAGTTTAAATTAAATCCGTAAGTCAATCCAGGATTTGGATTTCCGATCCAGGTACGGTCTTTATCTGTAATGGTTCCGTCTCCATTTAAATCTTTGTAACGAATTCTTCCAAGGCCTTTCCCTTCCTGAATAGCCGAGTTGTCTACTTCGTCCTGATTTTTAAACAATCCGTCAGTAACATACCCATACATAGAGTTGATCGGGCGGCCTAAAATATTATCATCAAGTCCGTCTCCTCCATAATTATTTCTTACCTCATCTGGCAAATGTGTAATCTTGTTTTTGTTTGCCGAAATATTTCCAGAAATATCATATTTCAATCCAAATGAAGTTTCATCGCTGTAACCCAGAGTAACTTCCCATCCTTCATTTTCCATAGAAGCACCGTTAACCCATCGGTTTCCACCTTCGCCAATTACACCTAAATAAGGAGGTAATACCAAAAGATCTTCTGTTTTCTTGATGTAATAATCCACAGAACCGCTTAGTTTTTGTTTGAATATTCCAAAATCTAAACCTATGTTGATTTGAGTAGTAGTTTCCCATTTTAAATCATCGTTAGCAGTTTGAGTAGCTCTAAAACCTGATGGCAACACTCCTTTTCCGTTTCCTGAAAAATCATAAGCGGTACCAAAAGAGGTCGCCCAGGTAGGGCTTCCACCTGCATAATCTGCTATATAAAGAGAATAAATGGCGGTATTACTAATTTCCTGATTTCCTGTTTGTCCCCATCCTGCTCTTAATTTTAAATCAGAAATTACTGAAACATTGTCTTTAATGAAATTTTCATTACTTATTCTCCATCCCGCAGAAACCGCTGGAAAAGTTCCGTATTTATTGTTTTTACCAAAGCGTGAAGAACCATCACGACGGATTGTCGCTGAAAGCAAATAACGATTATCAAATTCATAATCTGCTTTTCCGAAATAAGAAAGCAAAGAATATCCGGTTGAAGTTCCGCTTGTAAACGATTCTCCTGTTCCTGCATCAGGATACATATAATCAGGGGTTTGGATCAAAAAGTCATTTTTACGTAACGTTGTGTTTTCAAAAGTATCTTTGTTCATCTCAGTTCCTGCCAATAAATTCAAATTGCTTTTCCCAAAATTCAAACTATAAATCGCTGTATTACTCCATGTCCATTTATCGCTCACAGATTGGTCTATTGTAGCTGATGTCTGATCGTTTTGAAGATAACCGGATTGATAACTTCTTTGCAGTGTACGTTTTTTAAAAAACCCATAATCAATACCAAAACTACTTTTGATATGCAGGTTTTTGATAATTTCTAAATCGGCATACATATTCCCGAAAAGACGTAAATAATTGTAATTATTGTCTTTATTATATTCTAAAAGACGAACTGGATTTTGTCTGTCATTCATTCCGCCCACTGGTCCACCCCAGCCTTTACCGTCAACCGTATGTACCGGAATAATTGGCAGTGCACGCAACGCAGGATCTAAAACTCCCGGATCTGAAACTTCATTGGTACGATTGAAACTGAAATTTTCTCCAATAACAAGTTTACCGTCAAAATATTTGTAGGAGCCATTCATTCTAGCCGAAATTCTCTCGAAATCAGTTGTTTTTACAACCCCTTCACTTCCATAATAGCCTAACGAAAAAACATAGTTTCCTTTGTCTGAAGCATTAGAAACTGACAAATCATACGAATTTGCTATTCCGGTTTGCGAAATGGCATCGTACCAATCGGTATTCGAAGCTTTCAGCGTTTGATTTGCATCTAAATATTCAGGAACCAGAACTTTGTTTAATTGTGGTTTGTTATTATTTACAGACCAGTCAAATTGGTAACGCAAATTATTATTATTCGGATTTAATCCGTCGTTGATATTCGCCTGCCATAAAGCCTGTCCAAACTGATTGGCATTTAGCACTTCCAACTTTCTTGAATAATCCGAAAAAGAAGTATAAGTACTAAAATTGATTCTCATTTTGCCCGCTTTTCCTTTTTTGGTCGTAATAATGATAACTCCGTTTGATGCGCGCGAACCATAAATACTGGCAGATGATGCATCTTTTAAAACCTGAATCGTCTCAATATCGTTTGGATTCAATTCATGCATTCCCGATTTGGTTGGCATTCCGTCAATTACATAAAGAGGGCCTGTATTATCTCCCAAGGTTGCTACTCCACGAATGACCACTTTTGTATTTCCTCCGCTTGGAGAACCGTCAGACGTAATTTTTACCCCCGCTACTCTTCCTTGTAACGCTTTAATTGGGTTGGGTTCCGGCTGTTTCATGACTTCCTTCATGTTTACAACGGCAACAGCTCCGGTAATATCTGTTTTCTTTTGTTTTGAATATCCGGTTACAACAACCTCATTTAGTTGATTATTGTCTGTTTTTAAAGTTATATTAACTGTTTTTTGCCCTTTAACGGAGATTGTTTGTGGTGCATATCCGATAAAAGAAACAACAATTACGGCATCTGGATTTATTTGCTGAAAAGAGAAATTCCCGTCAAAATCTGTTACTGTACTGGTATTGGTTCCGGAGATAATTACGGTTGCTCCAGGTAGAGGCATTCCATCATCTGACGAAATTACCGTTCCTTTAATTCCGCTTTCCTGAGCTGCAATCAGCATTGGAAAGAAGAAAAATAGAAAATAAATAATTTTACTTTTCATAAGTTCGTGGTTTGGTTTACGTTAGTTTAGTTTATATTTAATTGATTCAATACGATATTGCGCAATTCGACTCCTCCGTTTGAAGAAACTGAAAGGGACTTAAATGGCTGATTGGAGAAAAATATTTCTGTGATTACTCTTTCGCCATTGTTATAAAATATTTCAATAGATGTTTTATCTAAGATGATTTTAAAAGTTCCCTCTTTTTGGTTTCCGTCTAAAGTTGCTTTGGTAATAGTGGAAGCAAATTTGTCTGAGAAATCAGTATTTCCGGACTTAGAACGATCCAAAAACAAATGATGCTCTGAATTATTAAGACCAAAAGACAATGATTCTCCGCTCTCATTTGAAAGCGTAAAGGTGTAGGTATCCTGTTTTAAGTTTTTTAAGTCTAAATTGATAATTGCCTGGGTCAAATCTATTTTTCCTGTTTCCGGAATTGAGATCGTACCTTTACCTTTTATGTTTTTTGCCTTAACCGTTTTAGAAATATATTTATTGATTTCCGCTACAGGGTTAGAAATCAAACTGTAATCATTTCCTTTTTTGATCAACTGAATTTCCCTTGCAATTGTGGTGCTTCCTCTCCATCCAAATGTTGGGACCTGTTGTGCGTAATCCCAGTTTGACATCCATCCTATAAATAATTTTCGCCCATCAGAATTCGGAATATTGTTCCAGGTTACTCCCGCATAATTATCTTTTCCGTAATCTAGCCAGACTGCTTTTTCTTTTTCTACTTTTTTAGCAAAATTGCTATCCTGCGTGAAGGTTTTTCCATCAAAATCTCCAATAAAATATTGTGTTCCGGAACCGCCATTAGCTCCACCCGGATTTAAACTCTGAATTAAAACCCATTTGGTTTCTGCAGATCCTTTTACCTTCATCTCAAAAAAGTCAGGACATTCCCAAACACCTCCATGGGCACCGATGTCTTTTCCAAAATCATATAGATATTCCCAATTTTTAAGGTCTTTTGATTTGTAAAACTGTGATCTATCCTGAGCTGCAAGTACCATTATCCATTGTTTATGGGTTTCATCCCAGGTTACTTTAGGATCGCGAAAATCACGAATACCAGGATTTTTGATGACAGGATTTCCTTCCTCAAATTTCTGCCACGTAAAACCATTGTCATTCGAATACGCTATATCCTGCTGCTCTACATCAATTTTGTTTTCTTTTTCCTTTGTCATATCATGTAGCGTATAAATCGCTACAATTGGAGCTGTTTTTCCGGTACCTAAACCTGAAGTGTTGTTGGTATCTACAACAGCACTTCCAGAAAAAATGAATTTGTCTTTATCCGGGTATATCGCAATGGGCTGTTCTTCCCATTTAATCATGTCTTTACTAATGGCATGTCCCCAGTGCATTGGTCCCCATTTATTTCCATCGGGATAATACTGATAGAACAAATGATAATTTCCGTCAGCGAAAAACATTCCGTTTGGATCATTCATCCATCCTTTTTTAGGAGTAAAATGAAAATTAGGGCGATACATTTTTTCCTCTGCCGTATTTACAACTGAAACGGGAGCTGTTTGTGCTGTAGCAGAAAATGGTTTGCAACCTGTTATTGAAAATAGAACAGCACTACAAAATGCCAGCGGTAGATGTTTCTTTGATTTCATTTTTTTTGATATTTTTTTTAGTTAGATTTTCACTTAATGCTTCTAAAGAAATTCCTTTGGTCTCCGGCATCATAAAAATGACAAACAGTAATTGAAGCACCATCATGAGTGTAAAAATTAAGAATACAACTTCAGGTCCGATTTCTGAAAATAACATCGGAATTAAAGATGGAATAATTGCTGCCAAAACCCAGTGTACTGAACTTCCAAATGCCTGTCCGGATGCACGAATGTGATTTGGAAAAATTTCTGAGATAAAAACCCAGATAACAGCTCCCTGACCAATGGCATGCGAAGCAATAAACAAGAAAAGGAAAATAGGTACTGATAATCCTCCCCAATCGTAATAAAAGGCTGCAGAGACCAATCCTAAAGAAATAATATATCCAACAGAACCAATGTACATTAACAACTTTCTTCCTAATTTGTCGATTAATGCCACACCAATTAAGGTAAATATAAGATTCGTTATTCCGATTCCGATACTGCTTAATAAAGCTGTGTTTTGTCCTAATCCTGCTTCTTCAAAAATTCTTGGCGCGTAATATAAAAAGGCATTAATTCCTGAAAACTGATTAAAAAATGCAATAAGGAAAGCCAATATTAATGGGAATCTATATTTTTTCATGAAAATGTTTTCATGTTTAGTAACTCCATTTTCTCTCGAATCATCCATAATATCAGAAAGATTCGCTGTCGGATCAATTTGAAACAGTACTTTACGGGCCTCTTCATCACGATTTTTAGATAATAACCATCTTGGACTTTCAGGAATTGTAAGTATGAAAAGAATATAAATAATCGATGGAAAAGCCTGAACTCCTACCATCCAACGCCATGCATTTTCACCAATATCTTTTAAAAAGTAATTGGAGATAAAAGCAACCAGGATTCCTAATACGATATTAAACTGGTACAAAGCTACCAATCGGCCTCTCTTATCTGCCGGGGCAATTTCAGATACATAAGCCGGAGCGGCAATGGTTGAAGCACCAACACCTAAACCTCCTATAAACCTAAAAGCAGCAAATACAAATGGGTCATTTGCAAAAGCAGCACCAACAGCTGAAACAAAATATAAAATCCCAATCCAGAATAATGTTTTTTTACGACCTATTTTATTAGTCGGGATTCCTCCAAAAATAGCACCTATTACTGTTCCCCAAAGTGCCATTGCCATAACAACAGATCCATGAAAAGCATCAGATGAATGCCAGAGAAGCTGCAGTTGTTTATCAGCTCCAGAAATAACTACGGTATCAAAACCGAATAGAAAACCTGCCAGTGCAGCAGTAACAGACCAAATCAATATCTTATTCATTGTAGATGTATTAAAAACTTATCGCTAAGATATCCGCAATGAAAAGAACTTATTTTTAATGATGTTACAATTTAATTCTATAAATATTGAGAGTTTGATATTTGAACAAAAAACTGCTAATTTACAGGGCTTTACAGAAGTTTAAATATATTTACGAAAACCGTGTAGTTTCGATTTTGATACATAAGGTTTAAAATTGATACCTGATTTGTATCAATTTTAAACCTGCTTTAGTTTGAAGATTTGTATTCCTTTGGTGAAATCCCAAATTTATTCTTAAAAGCTGTAGAAAAATAGTTGGGAGAAGAGAATCCAAGCGAGTAGGCAATTTCAGAAATATTCATTTCATTGGACTTTAAAAGCTCTGCTGCTTTTTCTAATTTTACATTATTAATATGATCACTGATATTGATGCCGATAATAGCTTTTACCTTTCGATACAACTGAACTCTGGAAACCCCTAATTTATCAGCTAAATCTTCAACAGAAAATTTTGGGTCATCGACATTTGCCGAAATGATATTATTCATTTTAGTAATAAATGATTGCTCCTGATTTCCAAATTTCGATTCGGGTTCAATACGATAAATATTATTAGTATAATAGTAACGCAGTTTTTCTCTGTTGAAAAGGAGACTTAAAATAGACTGCTTTAAAATTGAAAGGCTAAAAGGCTTTGTAAGATATTGATCTACACCACTCTGTAATCCTTTTAAAACGGATTCCTTATTGCTCTGTGCTGTTAATATAATGATTGGAATATGAGAAGTTCGCAAATCCTTTTTTAAATCTCTGCTAATTTCATAACCGTCTTTATCAACCAAATTAATATCGCAGATGATGATATCAGGAACCATTTCCATAGCTTTTTCAATAGCATCACTCCCATCAGAAGTTTGAACTACATATTCGTTTGATAACTTGGATTTTAAGAAGGTAACCAAATCAGCGTTATCTTCTATAACTAAAAGAGAATGTCTTTCATCAGTATGTACAGGAACTTCTTTAAAATCAGGCTCTGCGTCGAGATAATCTGTTATCAGATTTGGAACCATGTTTAAGTTTTCTCTTTTACTGATGATTTCAGATGGCTCTAAATGGCTGCTGCCTTTTAATAATCTTATTATAAATTCACTTCCCTGCTTCGATTTAAGTTCGATAGTGCCATGATGTAAAAGCACAAATTCTTTTGATAAATGAAGCCCTATTCCTGAACTGTTTTTATTATTATTTGAAGCTTTGAAAAACGGGCTGAATACATTGGATAATTCATTCTCAGGGATTCCAATTCCTGAATCCTTAAAACTGATTTTAACAGAATTGTCTTGATTTTCTACAATCGAAATCACTATTTTTCCGTTGTCGGGTGTAAATTTAAAAGCATTAGAGAGCAAATTGAAATACACTTTATCCATCAGGCTTCTATCAATAAACAGCTCCAGATTTTTATTTTTGCAAATAAGCTGAAAATCTATATTACGTCGGGAAGCCTCGCCTCTGAAATTGGTCATTACCTCATTTGTAAAATCAAAGATGTTCGTGTTTGAAGCTTTTAATATGAATTTTTGCTCTTCGATTTTTCTAAAATCCAATAGCTGATTTATTAATCGCAGCAATCTGTTGGAGTTTTTATGAATCAGTTTTACCTCATCAATAAGTGAAGTCCCTTTAATTCTCTCATTTTCAATCAGGGATTCCACATAACTCATAATCAGGGTTATGGGTGTTTTAAACTCATGCGAAAGGCCTGTAAAAAAATTCAGTTTTGCTTCGTTGCTTCTTTCGGCAACTTTAGCCATTTCCTGAATTTCATCATTTTGGTCTATTACCGTCTGATTAATTTTTTCGAGCTGTTTTTTCTTTCTTGAAATAGAAATAGTCGAATAAATACTGTAAATGGTCAGACTCAGGATAATCACCAGAAAAAAACTGAGCAACCTGACTAAATTATTCTGAGAGGCATATTCTTTTTCCTGCACTTTTATTGCGGCTTGCTGCGACTCGATAACCATTTGCTGCTGGTCTACTTTGTCCATCTGATTTTCTATGATTTCAGCATTGTTCCTGTCGATTACGATTGTGTTGAGAATGTTATTTTTGGCAAACTGTTCTTTATTATAGATCTTCAAAGCTAATTTCAAAGCTTCATTTCCACCTGTCGGATATAAAATAGTTCCGTCTAAAACGCCGTTTTTTACCAACTCAATACCACCATTAACGGTATTAAGACCATCGACTCCCAAAAATTTAATCTTTTTTTCCAGTCCTAGTGTTTTTGCAGTTTCCCAGGCACTTAGGGCCATACGGTCGTTATGCGCAAAGATATATTCAACTTCTGGATTTTGTAAAAGTATTGTTTTTAAAGGCCCTTTAACCGACTCTCCTTCCCAGTTGCCATGAATGGTATTTATTACTTTAAAATGTTTGTTTTCATTCATTATCTGCTCAAATCCCAGATGGCGCTCATATGCTGGCGACGAACCGTCTGCTCCGGTGATTTCGATAACTTTTTCAGAACCTTTGCTATGCGAAATAATGTATCGGGCGGCAATTCTTCCAATTTCAATATTATCGGCCCCAAGGTAAGCGGTGTAATTTTCTCCATCAATTTTCCTGTCTACTATAAGAACCGGAATTCCTGCCTTTATGGATTTTTCTACAACTGCTGTTAAGGGCTTTGACTGAATGGGCGATACTATAATAATATTTACTTTATTGGATATAAAATTTTCAATATCCTCTATCTGTTTTTCAATGTTATTATTGGCATCACTAATATGTAAATCGACCTCAGGACGCAATGACGCTTCAATTTTAATAGAGCTGTTCATTTGTTTTCGCCAGTCATCAGTAGTCATGGCTTGAGAAAACCCAACTTTTATTTTATTTCCCTGCTTTTGTTTACAGGAAACCAAACTTAATGATGCCAATAAAAGCATCAAAATATATTTTACAAATTGATACATGAGACTACGAATTAATGTAATAAAAAGAATTTACAACATCTTCTAAAACAGGAAACTTGTCGAATAATTAGGAAGGATTATTTGTAATAACAAGCAAGAAGAATATAAATGTAAAGGTAAAATTAAACTTTTATTTCGTGTACACAAATTGTAAGCGAATTTTAAATTTAAAGTTGGTTTTGATAATAATTTTTCGTTAGTTCAAGTGATTCCGTTTTTCCAATAGGGATTTTATTATATCGAGAACAGAAAAATTATTGATTTCCAGCTTATCCCAAAGGATATTACGTTTCACTGTCTAAGACTCACTGTAAAAGATATTGATCTGGATAATGGAACAGTATATATAAAAGCTTCCGCCAATCTTAATACAACGTACAATGAACTTAGTGCCCAGACAGATGATTTTATTTTTCAATTATTTGCAGGAAACCCTAATCGAAATGCTTCGTTGTAAAACCGAAAATTTAATTATTACAAAGCTTGGTAAACCTATTACAGTGGAAAGCATTCATGCTATGATTGAGCCTTTAAGGGCATTGTTCCGGGACAGGGAGCTCAATACTCAGACTATTCGCAGGAGTGTGATCTGCAACTGGCTCAACGAGAAAAAGATTTCTTTGGAACAGGCTCAGGAACTAGCGGACATAAATGCCGGGGACTACGGAAAAATATATTAAAGTAAATAGTTCTCAGCAGGGAGAAATTATAAACCGTTATTTTCCAATATTTAATGTTTTTATATCTAGTGTTAAAAGTTAGCTAGCATTGATTCTTATTTGTATATTTGCAAAATATTTACAAATTTTAAAACAAGAGTTATGATTGAAGAATTTAGTTTTGGAAATATGTGTTCATTTAAAGATATTCAGACTTTAAACATGAAAGCAGCTAAAATTAAATCCTATAATTCACTTTTAGATAAACAAAATGTGATTCCCATCAAAGGGGATTTGTCTTTGTTAAAATCAAAAGCTATTTATGGTGCTAATGCTAGTGGAAAAAGTAATGTTATTCGTGGTCTGGTAGCATTTATAAAAATTATCAGAGACTCTGTCAAAGATGAAAAAGCTTTGCGATTTGTTGCACCCTTTGAATTATCAACTGAAACAATTAATGAGCCTACATTTTTTCAATTAATTTTTAGAGTTGATGATGTAAGATACAGATACGGTTTTGAAGCGGATGAAGTATCAATCAAAAGTGAATGGCTTTTTTCAACGCCCAGTATTCGTGAGCAGACTTTATTTATCAGAGAAAATAATAAGATTCTCGAAATTAGTAAAAAGTATTTTAGTGAAGGTGTTAGGTTCGTTTCTTTAATGGAGGATTTTAGCGATGAACTTGAGAACGATGGAGGAATATTCAGAGATAATTCATTGTTTCTGTCTTCATTGTCCTCATTTGGATTTGGGAAAATTTCTAAAAAAATTATTAAAGAGATTGAGTCTATTTCTATTATAAGTGGTTTAGGGCATCATGGAATGTTTGCTCTCGCGGGTGATTCATTACAAGATTCTGAGCAAAAGAAATTTGTTTTAAATTTTTTAAAAAATGCCGATATAGGGATTCAAGATTTAGAAACAATAGATTTTTCGAATGAAAATTTGCCTGAAAATATTGAAGAGAATGTGGCAAATAATTTAAAAGACAGAAAATTTCTTTTATCGCATAGAACTCGATATAATAAAGATTTAAAAAAGGATGGTAATGCGACCTTTTCATTTCTTTCGCAAGAGTCGGAAGGAACTAGAAAGATGTTTGAAATAAGTCCTTTTATTTATGGCTCATTGAAAAAAGGGACAACATTAATTATTGATGAATTTGATTCAAGATTTCATCCGCTATTGACCAAGAAAATTGTTGAATTATATAACTCAAATCAAAATTCAAAGTCACAACTCATTTTTACAACCCATGACACTAACTTGTTATCCTCTGAATTGTTGAGAAGAGATCAAATTGATTTCGTTGAAAAAGATAAATATGGGGCAAGTCATTTATATACCCTTGTTGAGATTAAAGGTATTAGGAATAATGCTTCATTTGAAAAAGATTATATTCAAGGAAAATATGGTGCTATTCCTTTTTTAGGTAATTTTTCTAACATCTTAAATTTCGAATAATGCCTAAAAGTACGAAAGCTATAAAAGTAACAGATAAGGCAAAAGCATGGAATATAAAGGCTAAATCATCTAATTATATGATTGATACTATTCCTGTAAATAAAATAATACTAATTGTTTGTGAGGGACAAACGGAAAAATTATATTTTGAGTCATTCCCGGTATTGGGAATGACAGTGGAAGCTATAGATTTGAGCGGGCAATCAAAAATGAAACTCATAGAATCTACACAAGATATAATTCAAAGGTCTGATTTTGAATATGACGGTGTTTGGTGTGTGTTTGATATGGACGTTAAGCGTGGTAGAGACGAATTTGCAGACTTTGACAATTCTATAGAGAAAGGAATATACCTCGGTTATCAGATAGCGTATTCTAATGATTCATTTGAATTATGGTTTTATTTGCATTTTGAATATACTGATGCCGAACACTTACGAGGATTTTACTATGAGGAGTTGGGAAAGAAGTTTGGTATTAATTATGTTAGAGACGGCAAGAAATTTGCTTTTTGTTTTCAACTTTACAATGCATTAATGGAGAATGAAAATTCTTCGCAGGAAAAGGCAATTGACAGGGCTAAAAAATTATTTAAAAAAGTTGAAGATTTACCTTTTCATCAGCAAAATCCAGTTACCAAAGTATTTGAATTAGTTGAAGAACTTAATAAAAATTTAAGAAGATAAAATGAACGATATATACCATTATCCACCGGATCTTTTTGATTTAATAGTTCAAACAATACCATTATTGAATAAATCCAAAAAAGCTGTTTTAACTTTTTTTAATGGTGCAGGGGTTGAAGTTGGATTATATAATGATGTTGTGAAATCGTTGCAGGCAAATCCTGATTCACTGTCCAAGTATGATATTTGTAGAACGATACTTGAGCGTATAAATCAAAATTCTGAAAAATATTTACGCCAGAGAAGAGAACTTTTAAAAAGAATTACTGAGTTTGAAGCATTTTCTACCTGCTGGGAAAATGATCAGTTTAAGGCTAAAGGATTAGTTGCAGAAATTCAAAGAGTAATTAACGTCAAGGATTCTTTTACAAGAATGAAACAGGAAAGGGATAATGAACAAAGTCTAAGAAAACAAGAATATCAAAATAAAATTAATCAAATACAAAAAAAGAAAGCAACATTAGAACAAATTAAAAAGGAATTGTTTTCCCTTTTTTCTGAAAGCAATCCTCAAAAAAGAGGTAAATTATTAGAAACCGTTTTGGGTAATTATTTCAAAACTTTCGAAATCTTAGTAAAAGAAGATTTTAGACGAACGGGGGAAAGCGGAGAGGGAATAATTGAGCAAGTGGATGGAATAGTTGAAGTTGACAATCAAATTTATTTTGTTGAAATGAAATGGAAAAAGGATGCTATCAGTAACAGTGATGTTTATCAGCATTTGGGAAGAATTAATTATAGAGCAAATGCTCGTGGAATTTTTATATCTGCTTCGGGATATACTCCATCAGCTATTGCAGCAGCTAGAGAGTCACTAGTTAATAATACATTTGTGATGTTTGATTTAGAAGAATTTGTAAAAATACTTGAATCAGAGATTGACTTTCCTGCTTATTTGCGTTTAAAAATTCAGACCGCAATAATCGAAAAGAACCCGTATAAAAAATTATACAAATAAGTATTTAAGCTCTCAGTTATGGGGACTTTTTTCTCTTATAATTAATAAATTATCAGGAGAATAATCCAAGTAATCTAGTTTAGTATCAAAGAAAAAATATAGAAGAACGTTTCTTTATATTAAGATTTTAGTTTGTTTTAAAAGTTTCGACAAAGAATAACATAAAGAAACCTCGCCAACTGGCGAGGTTTCTTTATGTTTTAAAGCTTAAGGTAAGTAAGCTTTTTTTGTAAAAATGCTATCCTAATAGTAAGCCTCCTTTATTATTTACTGATTAAGAATTTCGCTTTATACGTTTTCCCTGCTTTATGCAGTATTAAGAAATAAAGCCCGGTTGCTTTTAGGGTCGTGTGAATTTCTTTTGCTGTGCTGTTATTGATTTCCAATTTATTTTGTTTGTACACCAACTTTCCATTCACATCAAAAATATCCAATTCAAAAATCCCATCATCTCCGGACAAGGTCAACGTAAAGGTTCCGTTATTTGGTATTGGTGACATTACTAGACCGTTTTCACCCACAACAGGATTGTCATCTATAGCCAAAGTTGCCTCTACTTTTACCTGTATTGATGTTGTTTTACTACATGATGCAGAAGCAAAATAGGTAAGTGAGAGGTTTTGCATTCCTTTTTCTGTCCATTTAATAGTAACAGTATTATTACGCTGCTCTGTAATTTCGCCACCCGTTACATTCCAGCTATAACCCTGTATAAAATCAGTTGCCGTGTAGGTCACTGTAGCATTTGCTTCTGTTATTATCAGGTCGCCTTTTATTTCTGCAGTACTATTTTCTACAGTTTCTACATTGGCATAAACCACAGTCTTGCCTTGTAAACCACTTGATTTTTTACTAAGTTTTGTTAAATCAACTCCAAATGTATGAGCGCCATTCAGTTTTTCAAGGTTTCCAATTTCGAATTCCTTATCAGAAATCTTAGTTAAGGTTACATTTTCATTTGAAACTATAATCCCTCCTGATTTTATGATTAAGTCCTCTTTCGTAAACTCTGAAGCTGAAATTTCATCCGCAAATTGCACTTGTAGCGCATCGGTTTCTGAACAATTGTTATTTATACTTAACGGAACAACTGTACAATTTAAATCTACGATATCAATGTATGTTTCTACATTTACGGCATCGCTGGCATTTCCGAATTCATCATATACGATTGCTTCAAAAGTATTTTTACCAATGTATCCTTTTATCGGAATCAGGAGTTCTTTTGCTGTTTCCTGGTTTTGTTTGCTAATCAACGTTTTTCCTGTTGGTGTGACAGCGTATAACTCTACAGTTTGTTTATTTTCTGTAGTTGTTAATGCTATCGATAAATCGGTTCCTGAAGTGATATTATCTGCTTGCGAGATTCCTCTATCCGGCGTAATGCGCATATGAGTTGGTGCGGAAGGTTTTTCAAATTTCACTTCCCACATAGTACTCGAAGTTGCTATCCCAAAATTACCTGAAATATCGTTAAAGCCAGACTGATCTACTACCAATTTATAACCGCCTGCAGTTTGCGTATATTCACCTAAACCTGAAATCAGGTAATGTAAATCATCCTGTTTGGCAACGTTCACATTAGCATTTAGGTTAACACTTCCTTTATAAAGCGTAATCCAGTTTTTATCAAAACCAATAACAGGCTTGTTTAGGTTTAATAACACATCAGTAACATTCTGGCTGTGTATAGCTCCCTGATATTGCGTGGTAAAGGTTTCTACCTCAGGAAGTACAATATCGACTTTCCATTTTTGTGTCTGTGCAATTAATCCTTGTGTATTGTCTTCTGCTTTTATGGATGGTAAATCTACAGAAAGCTCATAATTGCCGCTTTCTTTATTATACTCGTTCAATCCTACTATGGTATATTTCAAATTATCATCTGTAACCAAAGAGATATTATCTACAGCTTTTCCGTTCAGGGTTAAT
The DNA here is from genome assembly GCF_946478785.1 of uncultured Flavobacterium sp. Next base: position 65,864 of record NZ_CAMLDD010000016.1, on the reverse strand, counting down.
TTCTCTTTTGTAAACTGAATCGGTTTAACCGGCTTATTGAACATTATTTCTATACTGTTTACAGGCTGAGCCTCGATTTGATCTGTTTTAAACTGCACAATTCCAAGTTCTCCTATAATCTGTATCCATGAAATACTTTTACCTTCTACTCCTTCATTATCCTCTAAATCTTTTATCCCGGCACATTGAACAGTAAGTTCATAATAACCAGAAGCAATAGATACTGTTTTGATGTTTAATACATAAGTCGAATCGTTTACTTTACCAATAAAACTGTCGTTCAATGGTATTTTATTCCCCTGATGGATTAAAGTAATATTCTGAGCTGTAAATGTGTTCGGGTTGATCGCTTTATTAAAGTTTACCTGAACAGATTCTATTGCTTTTGTTGTTGTCGATGGTAAATTTTCAAATGACTCCACTTTCGGCACATTTGTATTTATAGGTGTATAATACAATGTATAACGTTCTAATCCTGATATTTTATCAAGGAAATGAAGGTTGTTTTCGTACTTAGGTTCAGCTCCGTCTTTTAATGTTACATGTGTCTGCCAGAAATTTTCTATAGGCAATTCCAGATTATCATTGATTCGAACAACTCTTTCTAGTTTATATTTGTCAGAACCCGGATCAGCTATATTACCATAATTCCAGCCTGTTTTAGAAGAATTCATGGTCAATGTTGTCGTAAGCATACTTGGAGAAATAGCGTTTGAAACTGTTCCTGCAGCCACTTTAGACACCTCTTCGGTTTCTCCATCCGAATAATAAATCGCATCCGGAGTATCCCTAAGATCGGTAATGTCATTTACCAGAAAATCGTTTGTATTGTCGTGTCCGGCTCCGTAAGCTTTTACACTTTTTACTAATTCATGAACATACGAAGCTTTTATGAGGCTCAGATTTTTATTTCCGTAACTGCTTAAATGCTTGATTTTTAAATCATATTCTACAAAATGACCTAATAAGGTACTTGTAAACCACCATTGTCCTAATGCTGCTTTTTGAGGTTCTATATTTCCGAAATCCACATTAAGTAAACCTAATTGTTTTGGCTCATTGTTGAAGTTGCTTCCAATAATCTCAAAATCAATCAATAATCCTTTTTTGTTTTCAATAATTTCCGGTTGTACAGATTCTACCTGAACATTTTTGGCAACTCCGTATCCTTCATTTTTGATTAGTAAAGCCATTTCTGCCGGAACAATTGGTTCTATTTTATCTGTAAGAGCATCATCACCTAAAATGTCACGCTGCATAAAGTAATGCATCACTAAATCCGGGCTTGGATTTACTTCCAGAGTAACAGGATAGAGCTGTGTTGTAACTTTGTCTCCTGTATTTGGATCTGTATAAGATAATGTTCCTCCAAATGAATAGGATTTAGCAACCGTAGGAGCAGCATCTTTGGTTGGAATAAAAATTGCCGTTCCTGCCTTACTGTTTTGCGGACCTACTAGTCCAGTACCACTTAAGAATGCATCTTTATTAATCTGGAATAAATGTGTCTTGTCTTCTCCAGCCTCATCCTTAATTATTAAATCTAAGTTGATGTCTTTTATCGTATTAGAATCACTTCCGTTGTTTATTGTTAAAGTGCCTTCAAAAGCTTCTCTGGTCATCGTTATTTTCTGTGAGAATTTCACAGTGACGGTTGCGCAAACTGAAGATTTGTTTGATCTGTCCTCAATGTATTCCTGAATATCTTTTAGATCCTGCTCATACATTTCCGAAGCAGACATGAAACCTCTGTCCTTAGTACGTTTTATTAATAGATCTCGTTTTCTGTCATATTCTTCAAGGTCATTTTTATTGATAATATTTGGATATTCTGCAGTTGGGGCATTAATATTTTTGCTCCAGGCTTCTAATGTTTTATTCCATCTATTGCAAAAATTATCAATTTCCTGACTTGTTACATCAGTAGTGGCAAGATTAACTTTGATGCGCGCAATATCAGAAGGAGAAAAAGATTTTTCTGAATCCAGGTTTACGGCTACTTCTTTCATAAAATCATGAAAATTAACGCTTTCCAATAATCGGTTATTACCTAAATATGCAAGAACCCTATCCGTTAAGGCTCCCTGACCGTTACCAATTATATTCATATCATTATACATCAAATCTATAAAATCATTGCTGTTGGCTTTCTTTGAAGATGTCATACTATCATAACAAGTATATAATGCAGCTGCAATACCAACAGGACATCCTATTGCTTTTTTAGGTATACAGGCGACTGCTGAAACTAAAGCCATCATCCCTGTATTTGAAGTTGCCAATGAAATTAAGCAACTTGCAACACCTATTGCTGGCCCTCCTAAACATCCGCCTGCTGCAGAGGCTACCGAAACCAAGCACGGATAATCGCAAATGTTTGGAAGTGCTGTTATAATATTTCCAAATGCATTTCCTATAGGGATCAATGGACCAAAACCTCCTCCGTTAAAATTAGGGATTCCTCCAGCCACTGGCGGATTTGATGGCGTGGTACAGGTTAGTACATAATAAGGCTTAAAAGCAGCGGCATCTTTCTCACTGTCACAAACATATGTTCCTTTTGTTATTAGGTTATAAGTACAGTTTTGATTAGAATTGGCACTTTTTCCAGTTGAAACTGTTCTTGTAATAAGTACAGGGACAATAATAGTTGATTTCGCATTCAATACATCCAGTTTATCAATCATCAGTTTGAACTTATAATCTCCCTGACTGTCTACATTAAAAGTTACTTTTGATAATGCAATCAAGCCATGATTCGTTACGGTTGCATAGCTCATTCTGCTTTCTCCCGTGTTTAAATTTAAAACAGGATCGTCAATATCGATAACAATTACCGGCTTTGGTACGTTTGTTTCAAATTTAACTACTAAATCAGATTGGTACTCATCCTGAATTTCAGTAGGTTTTACAACCCATTCATAACTAACAGCCTGATAGGAAATAAATACTCTTTGAGTAGTAACTTTGCCCGGATCAACCAATATATTATTCTGATATGATTCATGCTTATCAGCTGTAACAGTTACAGTATAATAACCTTCCGGAATTTGTGGTGTTGAGAATAATCCCTTTTCGTCAGTAATTCCTTCCGCAACAATAGCTCCTGAAAAAGGATGGCGAACAACAACTTTTGCGCCCTGAAGATGTGGTGCTCTCTCTGTGTTATAGGTGTATTCGTCTACTACATCAATCAATAAAGATCCTGTTACTTCTGAAACTGTCTCAATTTTAAAAGGAACAGTTATACCGCCTCCATTTAAAGGGTTTAAAGCGAGGCTTCCTGATAAAGGAACATTTAGTTGTTGTTTGTCTGTAGGCGCTAATTCGAGTATTATTTTTACAGATTCGTTTGGCGCTATTTTTTCTATTACAGCGGCACTCTTTAATTTCATCCATTCAAGTGCCGGCAATTCTACTTTTACTTTTTCAGCATCAACTGCCCCACCATTGTGAATTGTCAATTCATAAAAACGAGAACTTCCCTTAATCATTGTGGTGTTAATGCTTACAGGATTCGCAAGTAATCTTGGAGTTTGTGCCTTAGCATGATAATACGCTAAAATGGGCAATTTTGCTCCTTCATCAGAAGTAATATTAAAATTAATCTGATAGTACTTTTCTTCTGCCGAAGGTGTATCTGCCAGGATGGTATATTTTAGTACTGCTTCCTGACCAGCAGCTAATGTTAGCGGTTCTGTCTGAATTGCAAAACCAGCATCTGATGGCAATTCTATTTTTACATTCGTTAAAGCAGTTTTACTATTGTTTTTTAATTTAAATTCTCCTTTAAACGGCACTTGGGTTACTACTTCCCATTTTAAATAATCCGAAGGTTTGTTTGTCCATTCAAAACCAACAATATCAAATTCTGCCTGAGTTGCATTTTTTGTCCCCGGATAGCCTGCACTTGCAGTATAATGCCCGCTTTCTGCCTGTAAAGGTTCAAAATCGTATGCAAAATTTCCGGCAGCATTTGTTGTAACTAAAAAGGTACGAACAAAACCTTCATTCGAAATGGTAATTTCGACATCTTTGTTTGCTGCTGCTGTATTATTCGACATTTTAGCCGATCCCGTTATATTAACCAATTCACCTGATTTGTAAACCGATTTTCCAACTGTTGCTGTTGCAGTATAACTGGATAGTAATTTTATCGCAGAAAATGACGTATTATTAGTATATGACAGTTCATTTATCTTTTGATCTGTATTGACAGCAACTACTAAAAAATAATCGCCCGCTACTTGCGGAAGCTTTATTGATTTTACTACACTTATATTTTTTCCGGTTTCGATAGCATCATCGATTTGTGAAGTTGTTATAAGAGTTGCATTGTTTGTTGACTGATCTTTAGAAAGATAATATTCCATTTTTGAACCTTTTGCCAAAACGGCAAAACCCTGGTTTGCAATAGAGGTTGTAACTTCTATAATATCTTCCCCATTTGCTTGTGCCAATGTCTTTACTGCTGTAACAACTGCATCAGGCTTGTTTTGGTCTGTTACTAAAAGCCAGGAAAAGCCAGTACTATAATTAGCGGCTTCTGCCTGAATACGCACCGTTTGATCACCCGTTTTAGTAGCATCGATAATGGTATTTATAGCTACTTCTGTACTTTTACTGCCTATTGGAATTGTTATTTCAGCAGGGATTGAAACGATTGTAGGCGAATCAGAGGACAACTTCACTAAAATTGCTGTTGATGTATCAACAGTATTTCTTTCAATTGTAATTTTTGCCGCATTTTCGATTCCGGCTTTCACTGTTGACGGATTTGCTTTTACGGTCAATGCCGGACCATTACTGTCCAAAATTGTAATGTCTTTGCTTAATGGATTCCCTCCGCTTCCTGCAGGAACAGTACAATTACATGAAGAAATATAAACTTCGGCAGCCACATTTACCGTTTTTGTGCCATCGACAATTCCATTATTTACAGCTCCAATATTAAATTTCTTCTGATTTACATTAGCTGGAAAGTCAATAACATCAGGAAGTATCAAAGCATTTGCAATGTTTGCTTTTAAGCGTACTGCTGTACTAATATCAGATTTGTCTAATCGCTTAATTGTGGCATAAGTCGCATAAACACCATCTCCTTTTGAAATAGTTTCGGGTGCAATTTCCAATTCAAAAGCTGGGACATTAGAACTTTTTAAAGTAATCTCTGTATTTCCTGCCTGAAAACCTTCGGCACGTAAAATTAATTTACCAATAACTGTTGGTTCAGGAACTTTATTGTTTTTAACTGTGATGGTAAACGTAGTGGTTTTACTTCCTGCGGGTAATAAAACTTCTGTCGGAACTGTCCAGCGTGAATTTTGATCTGCCGTAATAACAAATTTAGTGTCTTTTGTCTTCGCAAAATCAGTTTCTAAAGTCACAGTAATAATTTCCCCATCAGTTGCAGCAACTTTTGACGGCGTTAAAGTAACTACTGAAAATTCGTTATCAATAATTTCAATATTATCTGAAAGTGAAGGATAATCATTTCCCGAAACCGAAAGCGCTATGGTTCTGTTCCCGTCTGTGATAGTATTATCTACAGGTTTAATGTAAAAAACTACCGAAGACTGGTCTTTTAGTATTTTAACATTGGCATCTAACGAAAGTTCTGCAGTAGGAGATGCTGATAGTGCAAATGTCTTGTCCAGGCTTCTGTCACCACTCTGGGTTAAGGTTGCCCTGATAACTTCTGTCGAATTTTCATCTATACTTTTTTTATCCAATGTCAGGTATAAAAGTTTTTCAAGCACAATAGCTGTCGCAGCAGTAATTTTATTGTTATTTTTTAATGCTTCCGGTTCTTTTACGGCTGTATTGGCTACGATATTGATTTTTATTTTTACATTGCCTTCAATTCCTAAAACTTTTGGGAGATTAAAAGTGGCGCTTCGGCTAACGGATTTCTTTTTATCTAAATCCTCATTATACGAAACTGTTCCAAGATTATATTCTAATCCGGTTTGCTCAGAAACAATACTGACCTGCTCGACCCATCCGCCAGAAGCAATACGTTCACCAATATTATCTACACCCCATGAAACGTTGATTTTGTTACCTGGGGTAATTTCAGTTTCGTTTGAAGTTATACCCGAAATTGTTAAATCTGGAAATTGAGCTGTTGCGATATTCAGGATTCCGTTTGTATGATTCGAACCTATGTCGACCGCGTTTTTAGAACTTAATACAACTTTTGACAAGCTTAAATTATGAGTTTGTCCCGAGGTATAATTCAAAGGAATCTCAATTGGAATTTCTAATAAACCTCCATTGTTCCCTTTAAAAGAATTGCTCGTCAGCGAAAGGACTATAAAATGATAATTTCGTGGATTATTATTTTCGATATTGACATAAATAGCATGGTCCCCTTTTCGGGCTTCCAGAATTTTGGCTTCTTTTTCATTTACAATTAAGCCCTGAGGAACAGTTAAAGTAAACTCTGCTCCCACTACTTCTTCTGTATTCGCCAAATCAATTGTGATAGTTGCTTTTTCACCTGGTCCAGCTGATGTATTTACTACTTTCAAACTATTTTGAGCCTGTATAAATGTTCCCAGCAAAAGGAAGATAAACACCAAAAATGATTTTATTTTCATTGTTTTTAATTTGTTAGCTATCATTATAATAAGTTTATTGTATTAACATTTTTCCTTTTAAAACCACAGGGCCTGCCGAAGTCTGGACTTCAATAGTATAAATATAAACTCCCGAAGAAAGATCATTCTTAAAGAAGTCTAATTCATGATTTCCTTCTGAAGTTTCAAGATCTGATTGCACACGCACAACACGTCCATGAAGATCAAAAACTTTCAGCGTAGCTTTGTCTGCCTTTTCAGATAAATGGTATTTGATAGCGGTTTGATCCTTAAATGGGTTCGGGAAATTTAAAATTTTGTCTGTTTTATCCTGATTTGAATCAGGATTGTCAATGCCTAAAGTTCCTTTTGAAATTTTATAGCTCAATTCTTCTGCATTTTCATTGGCAATCATAGCAGAAACCACTTCAGCTTGACTAGAAACTTTGGCAATTGCCTGTTTGCCGGACAGAAATTTATCCATAGTAAAACCAATGATGCTTATTTCTCCTTCATGTTCTGCAACAGACACGGTGTATCCCGCACTAGACAATACTTCTTTTATATCGTTTTTATCAGCATCTTTTAAACGAATGTCAAATGCCGCAGTAGAACCCGATTGATTGTCAATGAACAAAGTATTATCTTCAATACTTACAATCACATCTGTTGCATTTACTGCTGTAGGACGTTTGGTATTGGCCGGTCTTTCTTGCGATCCGCTTTGAATTTTATTGATCAGTAAGATGATATCCAGAAGATTTAAGTTTTTATCTTTATTCAGATCAGCCGCACCGTAATTAAAAAACTTAGGTTTCTGGCTCAAAGTGTAATTCAAAGAAGACTGAATGTCCAGAATATTTACTATTCCGTCTAAATTAGAATCTCCGTCTCTATAAGTTATGGTATAGGTCAGAACACTATTTCTGGCAGATCCTGCAATTTGTCTCAATTCAAGAGTTTGGTTGTTTGGAACATTCCATTCACTTAAAATATTGGTCAGCTTAATACCATCTTCAGGAACCGTAACCATCTGAAAATAGTCTTTCAATGTCATATTATATGACTGCGTTGCATTAAACAAGGAATTAACATGATCGTAATGATTGATTTTTTGGTCTTTTAAAACCGCATTCAATGTTAATGGCAGTTCGCCAAGATTAATTTTCTGACGGTCAATTTTAAAACTTACAGTTGCTGAAAAAGCCGCATCAATACCTGTCAGTTCATTTTCTGAAAGATCAACCGTTTTCAGTTTTGTTACTTTTGATACACTTTCCGGAATCGATCCTGATAATTTATTCTTGGCTAAATTCAGGTTTTGCAATTCGGTAAACTTTCCTAATTCCGCACTAATGTTTCCGGTTAGATTATTATCGATAAGATTTATTGAAACAACATGACCGTCATTTGTGGTTACACCTTTCCATTTCTTCTCATGAAGATTATTTGAAGATACATCCCATGTTTCTTTCCAGCCCGAACCTCCGGCACTTTGAAAGAAAGCGACCAAAGCATCATATTCTGCCGCAATTAATGGCGTTTCAGATCCATCTGCGATGCCTTTAAATTGTAAGTAAGTTCCCTGCGAAGTTCCGTTTTTCTGCCAGATGGCAATTTTAGCGCCTGCCGGAATACTTGCTACAGAAATATTTGGAAATGTAATGGTATGGTCTACAGCTGTAGCTTCAGAAATTTTGAAATTGTTAGCCTGCAATTCAAACTGATATTGTCCGCTATAGTCCTGCTGCGTTTCGTTATATGTATTGATAGACGGCAGATCAACAATTATTTCATCGCCTTTTAGATACAGAAATTCATCTTTTACAATTACCTGTCCACGTAGGTTTATGTATACACTGCCTGAATCGTATGTAAATGGTTTTTCTAACGAATCGAAACCATTATTAGAGAGATCAAGCTGTTCAATATTCTCAAAATCATTTAAATGTCCAGGAATTGTTCCTTTAAACAAATTACCTGAATACGATACTTTTTTCAGTGAGGAAATACCGGATAGAACCGGCAATGTGCCTTGTAACTTATTTGATTGTAAATTAAGCGCTTTTAAATTTGAAAGATTTCCTAAATTGGATGGAATTGCTCCTTCAATTGCATTAGATTGTAAATTGATAGTCTCCAGATAAGCCAAATCAGACAATTCTGCCGGAAGGGTTCCTGACAGGTTATTTCCCGATAAACTCAGTGAAACTACGTGGCCATCTTTTGTTCCTACTCCGTACCAGCTTACTTCATGAAGTTTGTTTTGTGAGACATCCCATTTTTGAGTCCATTGTTCTCCGTTTGTACTGGCGTAGAATTTCTTCAGAATTTCAAACTCTTCATCTGCCAGTGGTTTGCCAAAAATTACTTGTGTGTAATTGATTGCTGTTCCCTGTGCGGTTCCGTCATTTTGGACAATTCTGATTTTATCGCTTAGTTTTATTCCCAGTAATGCAATATCCTTAAAAATTAGTTTCCCTTCATTAGTCGAATAATTTGAAGCTTTGTTTACCCCATTAACAAAAAGCGTAAAATGGTTTTTGTTATTAATAACTCCGCCATTTGCATTAAATAAGAATGTTGATAAAGTAGGAAGGTTTATAACCAATTCGTTTGCTCCCACCTCAATTGTTGGAATTGTAATGGTCTGGTTAGAAAAATCAACCGTCTTTAAAAGCGGTAAATAGGCTAAAGCTTCGTCTATATCTTCTATCGTGTTATAACTTAAATACAACGTTTTTAAAGCCTGTAATTTACTCCATGAAGAAGGTACAATGCCTTTTAGTTTTGTATATCTTAAGTCCAGGGATTCCAGTGATTCTAAACCGGAAATAATTCCCAGATCGGTCGTGCTTAAATTCTTTGAGTAACTTCCTCCATATAGAGAAAGATTTTTTAAGTATTTTAAGTTGGCAAAAGATGCCGGAATTGTTCCTGAAACATTAGAATTATTATTCAGGTTTAATCCTGTAATATGTCCGTTTTGAATGCTTACTCCGTACCATGCGCCTTCATGCAGATTGTTCTCTGCAGTTACCCATTTATTGTTCCAGTTTAAACCATTCATTGCGTTATGAAAATCAACTAAGGCCTGATATTCTGCATCTGGTATTTTTGGCTGATCTACTTTTACATTGGTAAAATAAATTGTGGAATAATAGGAAGTAGCTGCACCGCCTTCGTATTCCTGATATAAATAAAGTTCATCTCCTGTTTTTAAAGTCGCAAGATAATCTGCAGGAATAGTTAATGTTCCATCTCCCGCAACCCTTAAATTGTTTCCTGTCTGAGTTCCTTTTACATACAATCTAAACGGCCTTTGTGCAGAGAAATCATTCGTTGCTTTATTATAAAGTACAACATTTGGCAGATTGCTTACTTTTACATCATTTCCTTCATATAAAAAATTTGGAATACTTAAGGTCTGTGAGTTCAATTCTAAATTTACCTGACTCGATAATAATCCCTCGATAGCAGCAACTTTATTACCTGAAAGATCTAATGTCTTTAATGCGGTATTTTTTTCTAAATCCTTAATAAGAACTTCTATTTGGTTAGAAGCAAGATTTAAAGTAACTAGTTTGTCAAGATTTCCCGTTGAAACCGGAATTGCTTTTATTTGGTTAGAAGATAAATTAACCGTTACTAAACTTTCCATTCCGCCAAAATCTTCAGGTAAAGCAGTAAGGGCATTGTTATTTAAATACAATGAATTTAATTTTTTAAGTTTGTTCCATGTTGCCGGAAGATCACCTTTAATCTTCGTGTATCTTAAATCTAAATACTCTAAAGATTCGAGTTCTGACAAAACGCTTAAATCGGTTGTGCTTAAATTTTTACTGTAGCTTCCGCCATAAAGAGACAGTGTTTTAAGATATTTTAAATCTTTTATGGATGCTGGCACAGCGCCGTTAACAGAACTATTGTTATTAAGATTAAGACCTGTAATATGTCCGTTTTCGATACTTACACCATACCATGCTCCTTCATGCAAATTATTTGTGGCAACATCCCATTTATTGGTCCAGTTCGTCCCGTTCATCACCGTATAAAAATCAACTAATGCCTGATATTCTTCATCTGGTATTTTTGGCTGATCTACTTTTACATTCACAAAATTAACTGTAGAATAATACGAAACACTTCCTGTTGCTGAGTCATACTGCTGATATAAGTAAAACTGATCTCCAGTTTTTATTGAAGCCAAAGAAGAAGCAGGAATAGTAATACTGCCATCTGCAGCTGCGGTTATATTACTTCCTATTTGATTTCCTCCCACGTAAACTCCAAATTGTCTTCTGGCCGACAAATCATTCTTTGTTCTGTTGTAATAAACGGTATTAGGGAGTGTTTCAATTTTAACATCAGAACCGGTATAAACAAGTCCTTCAACATTTATGGCTTGATAATGCAAAGCCAGGTTAACCCCGCTGTCAAGCAATCCGGCGATATTTGAAACGCTGTTGCTTGAAAGGTTTAGCGTTTTTAAAGTTGTAATATTTTCCAGTTCTTTTACCAGAACCTCAACTTTATTATCGGATAAATTTATTGTAACTAAATTGGTAAGATTACCTATGGATACCGGAATGGCTTTTATTTGGTTGTTAGGAATTTCAAGCGTAACCAGGCTTTCCATTGCTCCAATGTCTTCCGGTAAGGCAGTAAGAGTATTGTACCCCAAATAAGCTGTTTTTAACTTTTTTAGTTTGCTCCAGGATGCCGGGATATCACCTTTAATTTTAGTATATCTCAAATCCAGCGATTCTAAAGCCTCTAATTCGGCAATAACATTTAAATCGGTGGTACTTAAATTTTTGCTGTAGCTTCCGCCGTAAAGAGAAAGATTTTTAAGATATTTTAAATTTGAGATCGAAGCCGGAATTGCTCCTGAAACATTAGAAATATTATTAAAGTTAAGACCTGTGATATGGCCATTTTCGATACTGACCCCGTACCATGCACCTTCATGCAGATTATTTTCGGCAATATTCCATTTATTATTCCAGTTTGCTCCACCCATTGCATTGTAAATAGCTACCAATGCCTGATATTCTAAATCAGGAATTTGAGGCTGGTCAACTTTTACATTTACAAAATTAACTCTTGAATAATAGGACACACTTCCTGTGGATGAATCGTATTGCTGATATAAATAGAACTGATCGCCGGTTTTTAATGAAGCCAGATAAGAAGCCGGAACCACTACGCTTCCATCTGCATCTGCCGTTACATTATTGCCTATCTGGTTTCCTCCCACATAGACTCCAAACTGTCTTCTTGCCGAAAAATCATTCTTTGTTCTGTTATAATGAACTGTATTAGGCAAGTTTTCGACCTTTAAATCAGAACCTGTATAAACAAGGCCATCAACATTTATGCTTTGATAATGAAGCTGCAAATTAACAGAACTGCTTAGCAACGCAGCAACATTTGATATATAGTTGTTTGAAAGGTTTAAAGTCTTTAACGTTGTAATATTTTCTAATTCCTTTATCATAACTTCAATCTGATTGTCTGATAAATTCAGCGTAACCAGATTCTCAAGATTACCAATAGATGCGGGAATTAATTTGATTTGGTTATTAGGGAATTCTAAAGTAACCAGACTTTCCATTTCACCTAATTCTTCCGGTAATCCTTTAATTGAATTATTGTTAAAACTGATTGTTTTTAGCTTTTTCAATTTACTCCACGAAGACGGAATAGCACTTTCGATTCTGCAATATCTCATATCCAGCGTTTCCAGAGACTGTAATTCTGATAAAACATTTAAGTCTGTTGTCGTTAGATTTTTAGAATAACTTCCTGCATAAAGCGAAAGATTTTTTAAGTATTTTAAATTACCAAATGAAGCCGGAATTGAACCTGAAACGTTGCTTGTATTATTTAGGTTTAATCCGGTAACATGTCCGTTTTCAATACTTAGTCCTGTCCATGCTCCTTCATTAAGGTTGTTTTCGTTAATATCCCATTTATTATTCCAGCTGCTTCCGCCCATTGCATTATAAAAATCTACAAGAGCCTGATATTCAATATTAGAAACAGCAGGCTGACTTACTTTTACATTTGTAAAATAAACACGGCTGTAATACGAAACACTTCCTGTTCCTGAATCATACTGCTGGTACAGATATACTTCATCGCCATTTTTTAAAGTTGCTAAGTAAGCTGCAGGGATTGTCAGACTGCCGTCAGCAGCCATTGTTACATTTACGCCTACCTCACTTCCGCGAACATAAACGGCAAATTGTCTTTTGGCAGAGAAATCATTTTTGGTTCTGTTGTAAGAGACAATATTTGGCAGGTTTTCAATTTTTAAATCGGTTCCTTTGTAGGTTAGATTTTCAATACTGGCTGACTGATAATGCAGACTAAGACTGACCGAAGCCGGCAATAAACCTACAATGTTTGAAATCTTATTATTGGTTAAATTTAAAGTTGTCAGAGACTTTAAATTTTCTAATTCTTTAATAAGAACTGCTATTTGATTTTCAGATAAATCAACAGTAACTAAGCTTTCGAGTTCGCCAAATTCTGCGGGCAGCCCTGTAATTGAATTATTAGCTAAATAAAGTGTTTTGAGTTTTTTAAGTTTATTCCATGATGCAGGAATATTGCCTTTTAATTTACAATATCTTAAATCAAGGGATTCAAGTTCTTCTAATCCTGAAAAAACACTTAAATCAGTCGTACTTAAATCTTTTGCATAACTTCCACCATAGATCGAAAGAGTTTTGAGATATTTCAAGTTTCCAAAAGAAGCAGGAACTGATCCGGAAATACCCGTTGTGTTATTAAGATTTATACCTGTAACGTGTCCGTTTTCAACAGTTACACCATACCAGGCCACCTCATGAAGATTATTTTCTTTGGTGTTCCACTTATTATTCCAGTTAGATTCTCCAGTGGCTTTATACAAATCAACCAATGCCTGATATTCAGAGTCTGGTACAGGAATATTAAAATTGTTTGTTTTAGCAAATAATGCGAGACTGCTAAAAAGCCATAACAATCCCATAAGTAGTTTTCTATTCATGTGTAATAATTTAATAATCAGTTAATTACCTCAAATTAGTCTTAAAAATCAACACAAAAGTAAGAAAATTATTGTATTTTAAATGTTAAGTTTTCAAAAAATGTTTTTATTTTGAAATAGGAGATTTATACTCATAAAATATTCAAAGTAGTGGGCGAGTTGATAGTTGCAAAAATTTTGGATTAATCCTAACCGGAATATCTTAAATCTTACTACCTCCAGGTTTGGAATTCATCCTTGATCCAGTTGATCCAATGGTATTAATTCATTTTAAGATTTGGTCCCTGATATAAAACAAAAATAACCACTTGTTTGAGTGGTTATTGCGGTCTTAAAATAACAAATTCGAGCTTTAAAAATATAAATTGATGCAACTTATTAATTAATCCTGATTAATAAAATACAGTTGCTGCGGATCATTTGCAATTGCCACTAAAGCATTGTAAATATACTGAGACACCAAAGCGCCTCCGTGGATATTTATTAAATCTATATCATCTTCGGGTGTATGATATTGCGGGTGGCCTCCGGTATGAAATCCCACAGCAGATATACCAGCTTTATAAAATGAAACATGATCAGAACCTCCAACTTCGCCGGCGTGTATCACAGGATTAAGGGTACTGCTTTCGCCTAATTTCTTCATCAGTTCAACTCCATTTGGGAAAGTTCCGGCGCCTCCCATATAAATTTGCTTCTCTTCATTTAATCTACCAACCATATCCATATTCAACATTACTTTTACAGCCTCTTTTTTAACCGGTAAATGTGATACAAAATATTTAGAGCCTAATAATCCTTCCTCTTCTCCGCTAAAAGAAATAAAAATGATACTTCTTTTTGGTTTGACTTTAGCTTTTGATACTTCCTGCAATATGCACAACAAGGCCGAAACTCCGGAGGCATTGTCATCTGCTCCGTTATGAATTGCCATAACTTCCTTTTTCTTACTGCCGGAACCTTTTCCTCCCCATCCCCAATGATCATAATGAGCTCCTATTACTATAAATTCATTTTTAAGTTTTTCATCAGACCCTTCTATATATCCCACAACATTTTGTGTTGTAACGGTATCCGATTTCGCTTTATTTATTCCTTCTTTTACAAATATTTTAAAAGATTGATAGTAATTTCTGTTGAATTCCTTCAGACCGTATTTTTTAAAATATCTTTTAATGTAAGATGCCGCGTCATTATTGCCTTTTGTTCCCGGAAAACGACCTTCCATCTTATCAGAAGAAAGATATTTATCATGTTTGTAAAATGTGTTGGCATTAATATCATCCTGAGCATAAACAATGATATTAAAAAACATTGCACTAATGAAAAAGACTTTAAGTTTTAATTTTTTTAATAACCACATCATTTCTTTTCTATATAAAATTCAAAATTACTTAAGTTCAAAAATTTTATCCATTACTATCCATTTTTCTCCCGGTTTTGAATCTGGTAATGCTTTTTGAAATTTCCACATCAACGTTTCCCATTCCTGAACTTTTGAATTTGCAGCATCTAATGCTGATTTTTTTTCAAAAGAAAAATCAGAATCTGCTTCTATAATCATAAACAAACGATCTCCAACATTATAAATTTCAAGATTACTGATCCCTGCATCTTTAATGCTTTGTGTTATTTCCGGCCAAACGCACTGATGTAGTCTTTTATATTCGTCAATTAAATTTGGATCATTTTTTAAATCTAAAGTAAGACAGTGTTTTTGCATCATTTTATTTTGTTTAATGTTTCATTCTTTTAAGATTAATAAGCTGCAAACTAGCTTGAAATAATCGAAAACCAGCTTTTAACAATTAATCATTCCATTCACCAACCAGAACTCCTGAAACATTCCAATGGTTTGTACTGGGACCTTCATTTGGACCTTGCTCTATAACTATTTCTATCACATGATTGCCTTTTTGCAATTTATTCAACGGAATTATATAGGGAGGGGTTAATGTACCCGGGCACCAATTTGACCGACTTAAATCACTTGACGATAAACCATCTGGGAAATTACCCGAAGCAGGATTAGATAATCGGTACGTTGCACAATCAGTTCGCCAGGGAATAATTTTAAAAACCTCTTCACCATCAACAAACACTTTATTCATTCTTGGTACAAACTCATCACCATTTTCCCAGCCGCCATGACCTGTTGTGGTATACAGAAGCTGCAAGTTTTGTATATCTTCCTTAATCTCAAAATCTACTTTCAGAGTATCATTAGCAAAAAGGCCTCCGTAATTTTGACCAGACATTTCCATCGTATTCACGGTTGAGAATAAAGGTGATATATACTTTTTCTTATTTGGTTTGTCTTGTTTATTGTCCATTAATGGATAGGCATCCAGTTCGAGACTTATTTTATGTCCGCCTGCATCATAATTGCCAATAAAAACGCCAATCCAAATTTCATCTTCATCAACAGGAACAAGAGCGCTGACGTCTTCTTTATAAACGACTTCATTTGCCCAGTTATAATTGTTTATTTTTCGTTTATCATTAAAATAATTAACACCAAATGGCGTAAAAAACCTAAGTATTTCGATTGCCGGCAAATACCCTTTTTCTTTTTTAATACCCTGATATTTATTTTTTTGATTATCTGTATAAATTGGTAATCTATCCAAACCATTTAAATAAGCATCAAATAATGTGGTCATGCCTGCATCATTCCTTGCCGGAATAATGAATACTGAACCAGTTCTGTCATATGCATCCCCATTAGATTTACAGGTTAGTTTTGCAAAAATGGCACTGCTTTTTTTTAATTCCGGAGTAATTTTTATTTTTTTCAATACAACACTTCCTTTTGAAAAATGATACACTTTATCTGTTTCAAGTTCCGCCTCTTTAGGGACAACACGGTTGGGATCAAAATTTAAAATTTCGTTATCGAAAATTTTTAAGGCTTTATATCTTGAATTTATTGCAATTTCTTCGAATTCAGATGCAGTAACTGCCTGTGTTTTATCATCATAATTCACTGAAGGAATATATCTATTTTCTTTAGTGACAGCACTGGCAATAAGAGCATAATTTCCATTAAAAACCAGTTGTAAAACAAGTGCTTTTTTATTTGGCAAATAATTATTATTTGGAGTTCCTTTTACAGTTGTTTCTTCGGTAAACCAAACATCTATAGTATTAGAAAAATACGAAAATATAGCATGCTTACACTTATAACCCAGTATTATTCGGGTATCATTATCAAATTTAGGTTTAGGCAAGCTGTCAAATGGAATTATTTTTTTGAAAACAGTATTTCCATCCTTAATAGTGGTAACGTTGTAATTGTTATTTAAATCGATGTATTGTTGTATTTTATCCGTTGGTTTAGATAAAAAAAACATTTGATTGTATACATAGATTGAGATATTATCGCCTGTTTTTTTTCCGTTTTCAAATTTATCATACTTGATTTTGTACACCTCTGATTTGGTTTGACCAACGAGTACTAAAGAAAACAGCAACAATATGGTATTAAAAAATTTTATCATGTATTTACAAATAATTTATTAATTTTTGAAAAAAATATATTTGAAAAAAAAATTAAAAACAGAGATAAGAATGACATCTTACCTCTGTTTGAATTTAACTTAGCAATCAAATTGCTTAATTGCACTTGTTACTTATTGGGATTTTACTTTACATCCCAGAATATTTTGGTACTTAAATTATCATTTGCTTTTACAGCATTATAATTATCTGCATTATAAACACTCTCTGAAGTTGGATATGTCCAACGTGTAGGTGGTGTTTTTCTGATACTGCTTGTTTCATCCTCACGGAATGGTAAAGCGGGAAGTTTTAATCTTCTTTGTTCCGCCCAGGATTCGTCAACTTGCATCATATTGTAATGAATGTACTTTTGAAAAGCAATCAACTCTAATTGTGCAGCAGGTGTTGTTGCTCCCGCAAAGTTGATCGTAGCAATATAAGTATCAATTTCAAGATTTGTTGGCTCTACAGTTGGTTTCCAGTCCAAAACATCTGCTTTATCACCCAATCTCACATAATACTCAACAGATTGTCTGATGGCTTTTTCAAAATAAGTTTGTGCTGTAGTGCCACTACCGTTTCTTGAATAGTACTCGGCAAGAATCAGGTTTACTTCAGCAGCATTAATTAATGTTCCTGGTAACCATTTGTTTCTACTGATTACTGAACGATTGTAGGTCGAAATTTCACTATCGTTTATTAACTGCTCCTGATCTCCCGGTGCCAACATTGGGTCAAGTCCTGTATAAACACCAGGAGTACTTAGTGTTGGTTCAAACAACCAAGGTTTACGAGGATCATTATTTATATTCATGTGATCAATCATCGGTTTCGGAGCAAGATTATTGTTAGCTGTCTCCATAGCATCAATAAATCCAGCAGAATCTAAATCAGAGTCTTGTGAATAAACTCTGAATGCAATATTTTCTGCATTTTCATCTACAATTTTACCTTCTGCAATGATTTCAGACATTTCTGTATTTGCTCTTGCCGATAAAGCAGGAACTGCAGAAACTCTGTTCAACATTCTCAAACGCAAAGAATTACAATAGTTGATCCAAGTGGTCATATTTCCTTTATTAATCAAGTCTTGATTTTTGAAATCATTAACAATATCATTTGGTACAGTAATCGAGTTCAATTCAGCAGAAAAAATTTTTAATTGATCCAACATGGTAATATACAATTCTGTTTGATTATCATACTTAGCCAAAGCATCAGCATAATTACCATTTGTATAACTAATTTTACCCGCTTCAAAAAAAGGAATATCTCCAAAGTTGTCAATCATTTTTTGTGTGTGATCGTATAAATAAACGGTTGCCGTAAGCATATAGATTCTGTTTCTAATTTGCTCTGAGGCAGACAAAGAAGCCATTACTCTTTCCAACTCTCTATATTGGGCAACAAATTTATAATATCTCCCCCATCTATCACTTGATGCCGCCCCTGAAACATAACGACCAGATGAATTTGTATATCCATGACCCTGTGTGTATGTTAGTGAAGTGGATCTTAGGACTGTAAAATAATTCCAATATGATGGAATAGCATCCTCATAGTTGATTTTCATGAATCCTGCAAACTGTCTAGGCATAGTAGTAGTGGGAACTTTAGACGGGTCAGGATAAGCATCTGCAAAGTCTTCTTTCGAACAAGAGCTAAAAAAAATAGCAGCTGTCGTTAGCGATATATATAATAATTTTTTCATATTACTTTTTTTTAAATTATAATTTATCAATTAAAAAGAGGCTCTTAACATACACCCAATACTTCTGGTTGCTGGATTCGTACCTGCATTGTTTACGTTTTGTGACCATTTAGAACCTGCAGTAGTTGCCTCAGGATCCATATCCTTTATTGATCTGTAGATAAAGAACAAATTACGTCCGTAAGCAGAAAAACTAAATTTAGTAGCACCAATTTTACTGGCCCAGGCAGTTGGCAAATCATAAGACAAGGATATTTCCCTCATTTTTATATAGTTGTTTTCCTGAATATACAACTCATAACGTGAACTACTGTATTGAGGACCTCCCCAGTTGTAGGTCATGTTATAGTAACCTGCCTGAGAGACTACATTCGTATTTGTTGTACCATCTGTAGTGACACCATTCATTAACATACCATCACGGAATAATTGTTGTCCTCCAGGTCCAGCTGTTGAACTGTTAGGAACCTGAACTCCTTTACCATTAGCATCCATATAATAAGTTAAACCGCCACGTTCATTAGTACTGTAATTCAAAGTTTCTTCAGTCAATCCTGCAGATTTCATCCAGTTTATCCCTGTTGGCATTAAATAACCGCCATAAGAATAATCGATATTAACATCTAAAGTGAAATTTTTATAAGTAAATGTGTTCATTAAACCACCCACACCCTGAGGCATAGCAGTACCATATTTTTCCCATTTATCTCCATCAATCATATAGAATCCATCAGAGTCAACCATTTTATTTCCATTGTCATCTGTCTTAACAGGGTGTGCGTAAATACCTCCCATTGGATCACCAACTACTGATTTCAATTGAGCAGCAGCCCCATCATAGTCAGCATGTAATAATTCAGATGCCCCATTAGCCAATTTAACAACTTTATTTATATTTTTCGCCCAGTTCAAAGTAAGATCCCAGGAAAAAGAGGTTGTTTTTATAGGAGTAGCAGTCAAAGCTACTTCAATCCCTTGGTTACTCAATTCTCCAACATTCGCTAAGATTGAAGCTGCTCCTGTTGTTTGTGATAATGTCAAATCTAAAATTTGATCATAAACATGTGCATTGTAGTAAGAAACATCTAATCCCAGTCTTCTGTCAAAAAATTTAGTTTCAAAACCAACTTCAAATTCGTTTTTCATCTCTGGTTTTATTAATTCATTACCATAATTATTCATTGAATTAGTGATCAATACCGGAGTAGTTGTCCCTTGATTTCCTAATGTAGTTTGATTGAAAGCTATATTAGCTTTATACAACTCTGGATAATTTCCCACAATACCCCAAGAAGCACGTAATTTTGCATAACTGATTACTTCCGGTAATTTAACCGCATCAGACAACACGAAAGACGAGTTTACAGAAGGATACGTAAAGGCATTGTTATTAGGATTCATCGTAGAAGTTCTATCCTTTCTTATTGTCCCTTCAAGAAACAAGTAGTTTTTGTAGCTACCGCTCACAGTTCCAAATACAGCATCTTTTACAACTTCATATTTTGTATCGGTACTTTTTGGAGTGTTTACTGAAGAATTCATATCGTACCAGCCTTCAACACTTAAGCCCCCATCAGTAAATCTTGCTACAGTAAAACCAGTTTCTTTTGTTGCAGTATAACCAGCTGTAGCTCCAATATCAAAGTTATCATTAATTTTTTTGTTGTAAGTCAACATCACATCTCCATAAATGATATTATAATCTTTAGAATCCATTTGATAAGAACCCGTTCCTGGTTGATAAACCAAAGGTCTTTCAACGGGATTTTTAGTTTCTACATTTACTGAAGTTAAATCAGTAGATGCTCGACCACGTAATTTCAAATCTTTGTAAATAGTATAGGTTTCAGTAACACTGGCAATCAAACGGTTTGTAATTTCGTCTTGTTGATTCGCATTTGTATTCCAAAAATAATCTCCAAGATCTGCTCTGAAACCATTACGGAAGATGTTTTCATCAGGAGTTAAACTATTAGTTAATCTACCAGTAACATATTTGTAGCCTAAACTGGTTTTATATTTCTCTTTGTACCAATCCCCATTAGAAAACGGACCAAGCATACCAGTAAAGTTATTTACCAATCGATCTGTACCAATAGCACGGTTATGAACATTTTGATTCATATAACTCACGATCACATCTGTTTTCAATTTTTCACTAGTTTTGAATGATGCATTCAAGTTAAGCGTATTTTTTTTATTCATGTTCCCCATACTCAATCCTTGTGATTCATTGTGAGTGTAAGAAAAACGAATACTGCTATTATCAGTATTGTTAGAAAGTGCGATGTTTGTTACAGCATCCCATGAATCCTGGAACAAATTTTTGTATCCGTCCTTTTGAGGTGAGTAAGGACGAACAACTCCATCCCAAGTCATAATTGGCTGACCGTCGAACCACGGACCAAAGTTATTACTGCTATTTGAAGTCCCTCTCATTTCATTTATCCCATCACCGTCTATATCATAATGAGCAAAACCATCCGGAGCATTAAATGATGAAGTATAATTTGCGTTTGGCCAACCTGGACCTCTTTCATATTGAAATCTTGGTAAGTATGCAATTTGGTTTTGTGCATAACTGGTACTAAAATCTACACCAAACCCTTTTTTTCCTTTACCTGATTTAGATGTAATTAATACAACCCCATTTACCGCTTCAGAACCATATAATGCAGCAGCCGAAGCTCCTTTAAGAATAGAGATACTCTCAATGTCTTCAGGATTAATATCAGCCAGACCATTACTTCTGATACGCTGATCAGCCCAATAATCATTATTTTTAGCCTCTCCATCACGAATTGGCACACCATCTAAAACAATAAGTGGCTGGTTTTTACCTGTAATAGAGTTAATACCACGAATTTGGATATTGATATTTCCGGCTCCACCCGGAGTAGAAGTGATACGAACTCCTGGTGCTTTACCATACATAGCGTTAGCAATAGTAGGTGAACCTGTCTTAACAATTGCATCAGACTTAATCACACTGGTAGCATATCCTAAAGCCTTTTTCTCTTTAGACTGACCAAGTGCTGTTACAACAACTTCACCTAATTGTTGACTGTCAGCACCTAAAGCTACATTAACAGTAGCAAGTCCTGCGACAGGAATTTCTTTTGTAGCAGAACCAACATAAGAAAATATCAAAATGGCTGATTGATTAGGAACAGAGATGCTGTATTTTCCATCAAAATCTGATGATGTATTGGTTTTAGTTCCTTTAACATTCACATTTACTCCCGGAATGGGCATTCCGTTGGTATCTGTGATTGTCCCTGTTACTGTTGCTGTTTGAGCCTGAAGGTTTTGAAACCCGAACAGGAAAAACAAGAACAGTAATTTTAATACGTTTTGATTCATAGTTTAATTGTTTTTGAGTTAATAACATGTTAAATTTATGAATACGTTTTGTTAACTAAATCATTATTTCGACAAATGACAGCTTTGAAAAGGTGTTGGTCAAAATTTCACTAAAAACAATACATTTACTTTTTAAATCTGTATGTTTTCCAGCATAAAACATTATTAAAACTGGCTATTTGTTAATTTGATAAAAGAATTCGAATCAAAACATCCAAATCACTAAAGATTTTCGATTAATACTAAACAATAGGCTATTACAGAACTTTAAAACTTAACTTTTGTAAATCTACAGAATTTCCTCCAACCATAACTTCAAAGTCACCTGGCTCAACCACTCGTTTCATATCTCTGTTCCAGATAGATAGTTCGTCAGCCGTCAATGTAAACTCAACTTTTTTTGTTTCACCTTTTTCGATGAATAACCTTTTAAAACCTTTTAATGTTTTTCTTGGAGTTGTTACGCTACTGTAAACATCATTGATGTATAATTGCACCACTTCATCTCCATCATAATTCCCAATATTTTTAACATTTACACTAACTTTCAATTCTCCATCTGCTTTAATTTCTTTGGTGTTGATAGCAAAATTTGAATATTCAAATTTGGTGTAACTCAATCCATAACCAAATGGGTATAACGGATGCTCACTCTCAGCAACATATCTGTGTATAGCTGATGGCTTTTGGTTGTAATAAATAGGCAATTGTCCAACGGATTTAGGAACTGTAATAGGTAGTTTTCCGCCTGGATTGTAATTTCCAAACAATACATCGGCTACAGCTTTTCCTCCTGCTTCACCCGGAAACCAGGCCTCTACAAGTGCCGGAATATTTTCGCTGATCCAGTTTGTTGAAAGCGGACGACCGTTTAACAACACACAAACTACTGGAGTTCCTGTTTTTTGAATCGTTTCTATCAATTCCTGCTGCATTCCGTGTAAATCCAAAGACGCAACATCTCTGTTTTCTTCAACCAGTTCGTTTGATTCTCCTAAAACTACAATCGCAACATCTGCTTTTTTAGCAATGTCGATCGCCGGCTGAAAGTTTACTTTTTCTAAGTTCCAACGCAAGTGTGCTCTGGCTCCCCAGCCTCCTTCCCACATTTCAATTCTGACTTTGTATTTTTTACCTGCTTCGATATTTTTTGGAGTTGTGACGATACTGGTAGCTCCTTTTGTCCAATTGTCGATAACCAGCTGATCGTCAACCCACATTCTGATTCCATCATCTGAACTTAAACCCAGCCAGCCATCAAAAGATTTATCTGACTGAATGTAACCTGTCCAGCGAATTGAGAAATCGTCATCTGTTACACCATCTCCCGGCGACCATGGCCAGTCAAATTCTAATTGATTGTCAATACGCGTTAATGCAGGAGTTCCTTCTGCTTTTCTGTTATTGAAATATTCCCCTTTTAATCCATTTTGTGATCCGTCGGGAGTAAATAAATATTTCGATGGAATAATCTGTCCTTTTACAATTAAAGAAACACCTTCTTGATAAAGTACGTTTGTATTTTTGCCCACAACTTGTTTTACACCTTCTAAAACAGTTGTACCTATTTTATTTTTTACTGAATATCCTCCTAATCTGGAAGCATCAGCATTTGGACCTATTACAGCAACTGTTTTGACCTCTTTATTTAAAGGCAGCATATTGCTTTCGTTCTTTAATAAAACAATCGATTTATGTCCTGCCTCTAAAGCGATATCCTGATTCTCTTTAGTATGAAAACGCTCTTTAATTAAATTTTTATCTGTGTATGGATTTTCGAATAATCCCAATAAAAATTTCAATCTCAAAACGCCTCCTGCAGCACGGTCAATTTGTTCCATTGTCAGCTTTTTTTCATTTACCAATTCAATGATGCTTTGTTGCCAAAACTCATTTGTGAAATCATAAAATTGCATATCAACTCCCGCTGCAACAGCTTCCCTAATACTTTCTTTTAGCGAATTTGTAACATAATGAGTGGTTTGCAAATATTTAATCGCTCCTAAATCTGAAACTACAATTCCTTTGAAACCCCATTCGTTTCTCAAAACATCTGTTAGCAACCAGTGATTGGCCGCGCAGGGAATTCCGTCTAATTCAGAATACGCACACATGGTTCCCAATGCGCCGCCTTTTTTGAAAGCTTTTTCAAATGATGGCAAAAAATCCTGACGCGCTGCACGCTCACCCACTAAAACTGGTGATGAATTGGCTCCGCCTTCCGGAATACCGTGAACTGCAAAGTGTTTTGGCTCTGCAATAATCGAACGGTCTGATTTTAAATCATCACCCTGCATTCCTTTAATCATTGCGGTTCCCATTTCTCCAATCAGGTAAACATCTTCCCCAAAAGTTTCAGCAACTCTCCCCCAGCGCGGTTCACGGCCAACATCAAGATTGGGTCCTAATCCAAAATGAACTCCGTGTGCCCTGGCTTCGGTACCAATTACGCCGCCTACTTTGCTCATTAAAGCCGTATCCCAGGTTGCGCCTAAACCAATATTCATTGGAAAAGCTGTACTTCCGTCATCCAGATAACCGTGAAGCATCTCACACATAATCAAGGCTGGAATCCCCCACTTACTACCCTTTATAACATTCGTCTGAAGATCATTGATCATTTTTGCCGAACGCGGATAAATATCGTGAATCGCTCCAATACCTAAACTTCCAATTTTTGCTGCCGATTTACTTTTTGAGAAATCTTCTTTTTCTTTAAAAAATTCACCTTTGTACATATCCATTTGGCGGACTTTTTCTTCAAGGCTCATTCGGCTTAACAAGTCTTTTACTCTTTCTTCAACTGGTAATTTTGCATCTTGATACGGATATTTTTTTTGCGAATAAACCTGATTAAAAAAACCTGCAGCCATTACCAGAATAATGGCTATTTTTTTGATTTTTAGTTGTAACATAGTGGTATGTATTTTAATTTTGAATCACTTTTAGCATTGTTCCATTCACAAAATCTTCGTGCGAAATAAAAAAGCTGTTAAGTGTTTTTCCGTTTAGCTCAATCGAATTGATTTTTCCATCATTATTGATTTGTCTTTCAATTACAATGCTTTCTTTTTTATAATATCTAGGATCTAATTTGATCGTGACCCTATGAAACATTGGTGCTGTAATGGTATAAATTGGATCTCCCGGAGATATTGGGTAAATTCCCATCATCGAATAAACCAGCCAGGCCGACATTGTTCCGGTATCATCATTTCCGGGTAAGCCTTTCGGTTCATTTTTGAAATATTCTCTCACTAATTTCTTTACCATTTCCTGACTCTTCCATTCCTCTCCTTTTACATAATTGAATAAATACGGATAGGCAATATCCGGCTCGTTTGCCATATCAAATTGTTTGCTGTCAAAAACTTTTTGCAATTGATCTGAAAAAGGTTTGTCTCCACCCATTAATTTAATCAATCCTCTTATATCATGTGGCACCATAAAAGCATATTGCCATGCATTGCCTTCTATAAAACCAACATTTTCCTGAAAATTAGCTCCTGCTTCAGGATCAAAAGATTCATACCATTTTCCGTTAGCCGTTCTTGGCCGAAGTAATTTTAAATCTTTGTCAAATAATTTTCGGTATGAGAGCGAACGTTTCGTAAAACGCTTATAATCATCTTTTTCACCCAAAGCTTTTGCTAAAAGTGAAATCGCATAATCGGAAGTATTATATTCCAGAGTTGTAGAAACCGGACCAGGATAATTAGTTGATAAATACCCTTTGTCTATGTATTCTTTAAGCCCCGGACGCAGCGGATTATTTTCAGTTTTATCTGCGCCTTTTAACATGGCATAATAGGCTTTGTGAAAGTCAAAATCCTGAATTCCCTTTAAGCAGGCGTCGACTATAACAATACTGGCGGGATCCCCGACCATGGTGAATGTTTCAGTCGAATTTAATTCCCATTTTGGCAGCCAGCCGTTTTCATCATACATTTCCAACATGCTTTTTATCATATCCGATTGCTGCTTCGGATAAACTAAAGACGTTAACGGATGCATATTTCGATACGTATCCCACAAAGAAAACGTGGTATAACGAGTGCCTTCGGTTTTAGCAATCTTAGCTCTTTTTATTACAGGATATTCTCCGTTGACATCGTTTAAAGTATTGGGATGAATTAAAGTGTGGTACAATGCCGTGTAAAAAATCGTATTATCGTCTTTTGAGCCACCCTCAACCAAAATTTTAGAAAGTTCTTCGTTCCATTCGCTATAAGTATCTTTATAAACAGCTTCAAACGATTTCTTTCCGATTTCTTTTTCTAAGTTTTCACGGGCATTTTCGACGCTTACATATGAAATACCAATTTTAACCTCAACTGTTTCTGGCTTGTCAAACTGATAGGTAAAATAAGTTCCGATGCTGTCTCCTACAACTGTTTTTATGGTATTGTCCATCATTCTGGTTTTGCCGTTGTAAGTCATCCATTGTGCTTCGACACCTTCGTATTTTCTTGTTTTTTTCCAAACTCCGAATTTTTTGGCAGGTTTAGAAAATTTTGCAACAAAATAAACCGGATAAGCATCTTCGGGACTGTTGTAACAAAATGAACCTACGCTTCGCATTCCTTCAATTTCTGTTGGAGAAACCACTTTTACCATTGCGCCTTCTTCATTGGTTAAACCTAAACCAAGATTTAATAAAATATTTGATTGTCCTTTTGGAAACGTAAATTTGCTTACACCCACTCTTTTCGAAGCCGTAAACTCTGCTTTAACCTTGTATTTATCTATATCTACGCTGTAATAAGCGGCTTTTGCTACTTCATTTTTATAAGTAGAACCATATTTTAAATGATTTGTTTCTACAGCTCCGGTTGTTGGCATTAGTAAAATAACTCCTAATTCCGGGCAGCCAACGCCGCTTATATTAACCTGACTGAATCCGGTTAAAAATTTATTTTCGTTTACATAAGGATTTGACAGCCACTGACTGTCTTTTTCTAATGGATTTTGAGGTCCCGCAACATTAAACGGACTAATACTGGCCATTCCTCGTGGTGCAATTGGTCCGGGGAAAGTGGCTCCAAAATTAGAGGTTCCGATAAACGGATTTACAAAATCAGCAGGCTCTTGTGCAAAAATGCTGATGCTAAAAAACAGCATGGTAAAAAAACATGCTGTTTGTGTGGTTATTCTTTTAGTAAAAATCATACTTAATTTCTATCTGTTAATCGCTTCAATTTTTAAAGTCCATGCTTCTTTTGCAGGTAAATTATTTCTAAGGCTTTCCGGAATTACAACCTTAAATCCATTTCCTTCTTTTGTCCATTTTAAAGAAGTTTTAGAACCTAACATCGTAATTTTTGTTCCTTTTTTAGGACTGATCGATTTTATTATAACCGTTGCAGGAATTTTATCTTCTCCTTCTTTTGCTAAATAAAATGCGAATACATTCCCGACTTTATTTTGTGTAAAACAAATGTTATCTTCTTTAAAAGGCTCAATTGGTTTAGTCTCATAAATTGCTGAACTGTTTACTTTCATCCAGTCGCCATAAGCTGTCAATAAATCATAAGCACCCTGCTGCCATTCTCCTTCAGGGCTTGGCGCAACGTTTAATAATAAGTTTCCGCCTTTTGCAACAATGTCAATCAACATATGAATTCCTTGTCTTCCAGTCATGTATTGTGCATCCGGAGTGTAAGACCAGCCTCCGCCTGACGGAATACAAGATTCCCAGGGATAAGGCAGCGTTTTAGCAGGGACACGGCCTTCCGGAGTTAAATAATTTTGATTTTTTCCGTGAACTGCTCTGTCTACTACAATTAATCCAGGTTGTTTTTGACGTGCTTTTACAACCAATTCATCCATTTTAGGATCCTGATCTACTACTCTGTGTTTGATAAAACCATTTTTCGCCTCGTTTTCTGCGAATTTTTCATCATAGTTTTCTTTTAAGTTTAGCTGGTCTCTTTTTCTAACCCATCCTCCGTCAAGCCATAAAATATCAACTTTACCATAATTTGTAAGGATTTCTAAAATTTGATTGTGTGTGAAATCAACATATTTCTGCCATTTTTCAGGATAAAGCTTTGGATCATAATTTACGTTTCTGTCGAAAGGTGGAAAATAAGGATCCCAGTAGTTTTCGTTATGCCAGTCTGGTTTAGAGAAATAAGCTCCGGTTGAGATATTTTCGGCTCTAAAAGAGTTGAAGATTTCTTTTAAAACGTCTGCTTTGGGGTTTGTATGAAAAGGAACGTCTTTGCTTGTAATTTTATAATCAGAATATTTAGTGTCGTACATATTAAATCCGTCATGGTGTTTTGTTGTAAAAACCATGTATTTCATTCCCGCATATTTAGCAGCTTTTGCCCATTTAGCAGGATCAAATTTTACTGGATTAAACGTTTTTCTTAATCCTTCATAATCTTTTACATATTCAGTATAATTGCCCGGATTACTTCCTTTTTTACGTTCACACCATCCATAATCTTCGGGACATAGTGACCATGATTCTACAATTCCCCATTGGCTGTAAGTTCCCCAGTGCATTAACAATCCAAATTTTTTGCCTTGCCATTCTTCCAAATTTTTCAACACTGCCGGATCGGTTTCCGGTACATAGCGCTCATCTTCATAAATGGCCTGAGAAAACATTTGGACTGAAAATAATATTGCGATTATGAATATTCCTCTTTTCATTTTTATTCTATTTATGTTTTTGTTTAATTCACTAAAATTTCATCTACAAACAACCAAGAACTTTCTCCTTTTGGACTTTTCTTTAAATTGCCTGCAATTACTTTGACATAGCGTACACCCTGTTTGCCAAAATTAATTTTAAAATCTTTCAGCTCCGGAATCGGATTTACTGCGTAAGGACGTGTTACTTTTCCAACTTCCTTGTAAGCAATGCCATCATTTGAAACTAAAACTTTTATCTGCGTTGGGAAATTAACTCCCGCTCCCTGACTTTCTAAAGTCCCAACAATTACCTGTTCAATATTTTCCTGCTTTTCAAGATCAATCACCAGTTCCATATCATTTACAAGCCAGGCCTGCCATTGTCCGTCATGGAAATTTTTGCTTCCGCGAATAGTATTGACCATTGTATTGGCATCTCCTTTATAATTTTGGTTGAAAGGTGTTAAGTATTTCACTTTGTGTGCAAATGCTTTATGGAAAATCAGAGTGTCTGTGTATGTTTTTCCTACTGGTTTATCATCCTGAAATAATGATGCCTTTAAGATTGTTGTTTCTCTTACTTCAATTGGAGCTGTATATTTTATAGCCTGCTGATTGATGTTTTTATCTCCTAAAACATATCGAATATCCGGATTTGGAAACTCATTTTTCAGCGCTATACTGACTTGTTTTTTTGCTAAATCTGCAGTTGAAGAAGCCGTTACCAAATAAGCGCTCTTCGCATAATTGATTCCTAAATAGTCATAACGACCTAATAAAGGTTTCAATCTGGTTGTAAAATCATTCCAGTTACGGCTTTCTTTCGAACTCCATAAAACTTCGGCCATAGCAGCCAGCCTTGGAAAAATCATATATTCTGAATCTTTTGGACCCGCCAGATGTTCTGCCCATAAATTGGCCTGTCCGCCTAATACATGTCCAGCTTCCTGAGGCGTCATCTCAGGCACAACAGGATCAAATTCGTAAACTTTATTTAAAGGATTATAAGCATCAAAAGCCAGCGGTTCTTCGTTTTGGGGACCTTGGTAAAAATTAAAATAACAAGGCGATTCCGGTGTCATAATAACATCGTGTCCCTGATCTGCCGCTTCCATTCCGCCTTTTGTTCCTCTCCAGCTCATTACTGTTGCTTCGGGAGCAAGACCACCTTCTAAAATTTCGTCCCAGCCAATTACTTTTTTACCTTTAGAATTGATGTATTTCTCCATTCGTTTTACAAAGTAACTTTGTAATTCTTCTACATTTTTCAAACCTTGATCTTTTATTCTTTTTTGACAATGCGGACATTTTAACCAATTGGTTTTCGTTGCTTCATCGCCCCCAATATGAATGTATTTTGAAGGAAATATCGTAATTACTTCATCAATTACATTTTGTAAAAATTCAAATGTAGATTCTTTTCCGGCACAATAAATGTCTGTTATTGGCCATAATCCGCCTGACGGAACTCCAATTCTTTGATTAAAACAAGCCAATTCCGGATACGCTGCAATGGCAGAACTTACGTGTGCCGGCATTTCGATTTCTGGAATTACTTCAATGTTTTTTGATGCTGCATATTTTACAATTTCTCTTAATTCATCTTGTGTATAAAATCCACCATAAGTTCCTTTTTCGTCCGGATTTGTAGTTAATCTGGCGTTCCAGCTTCTGTTTTCCTGATCGACTCTCCAGGCTCCGACTTCGGTGAGTTTTGGGTATTTTTTTATTTCGATTCTCCACCCCTGATCATCTACTAAATGCAAATGCAACACATTCATTTTGTGCATGGCCAAACGATCAATTGTCGCCAGAATATAACTTTTATCGAAGAAATGACGAGATACATCCAGCATTAAACCTCTCCATTTAAATCGTGGCTCGTCTGTAATTGTAACACTCGGAATTGCCCATTTTACAGAAGTAATCGCAAATTTACTTTCGATTGCTTCAGGAAGTAATTGTCTAACACTTTCTAAACCGTATAAGAAACCAGCATTTCCTTTAGCTGAAATGATAATACCATTCGGATTTACATCTAAAATATAACCTTCATTTTTTAAGTTCGGATCAACTTTAAACTGAACAAAATTACTTGCCGGCGCTGTTGCCACAGTTTCCGGTTTCCATCCTGCAGCCACTTCAAACTTAGAGGTTAAGGCATTTGCAGCATCTTTCTGGAAATCGTCATTGACAACAAATTTGGTATCCTTTGTAAATTCAAAAACTCCTGTTTTTATTAACGTCTGATTTGGTTTCGGAATAATATGAATATCATTCTCCGTGTAAACTTTCTGCGCATAAGAAGAAGTTACAAGAGCAAGAAAACCAATAATCAAACAGGATTTTATAATTCTCATAATTATTATTTTAAAGAAGGTGTTATTTTAAATTGATAATAATAGTCTTTGTCTCTCAAAAGGTATTTTTCCATTGGCCATGCCTGCCAGCTATCGATTCCGCCAACTCCCATTTGTTTGTAATCGATTTTTAAACTCGTTAAATCTCTTTCTTTCAATTCGGCAGCGTGTCGTTGGTCTTTTTGCAATCCATCATCTAAGTCTTCATTCAGGAAATGTAAAGCTGTTATTGCCAATAAATTATCAGATGTTACGGTTAATTTCAGTTTATCACTTAACAATTCTAAATAACGAACATCTGTTTTATTTCCGGTTTCCTGCGGGCGGATGTATGGATAATATTGTTCTGAAACGGTTTGCGTATAAAGTCCCACTTGCGAACTGTAATTTCTGTCGATATAATTTTCATGTGGCCCTCTTCCGTAATACTTTAAATCACTAAAATCCTTTTCAAGAATTATTTCCATACCAAATCTTGGCAGCATTGGCTGTTCTTTCTTTCTATCAATATTCAAATGCATTCTCACATTTAATTCTCCGTTACCATTTATAAAATAATTGAGTTCAACTATTGAAGAAGTCTGAGGTAAACTGTAGGCTGATTTAATTAGGACCACATTGTCTTTTGTAATCGTATAATCCCAGGTAATAAGCTTAGGATTCTCTGTATCTTGTTTCCACGCAACTAAATTTTTCTGAAAATTAGCTCCAAAATCATTGTCGTTTGGCGCTCTCCATAAATTAGGGCGCAATTGATAACCGTCTTTTATAATGGGAAGATTATTGAAAGAATAGCTACTGATAAAACCAGTTTTGTTATCGAAAGTAACCTCCGCTTTATCACTTTTGAAAACAGTACTATTGGCTTTTTTCTCAACCGTGATTTTTGAAGCACCTTCAATTTTAATATCGTTTTTCCATGTTCCTTTATAGACCAACTGTTCTTTTGCAATTTCGAAACCTTTTGGTAAAAATGGTTCTCCTTCTTTTAACTGATAACTTATGTTTATAAAAGCTTCCTGAAATTTTTTTCCATTTAAATTTATGGGAAGTGTATATGTTTTAGATTGATTTGCGTTTATATCTAAATTATCAATAATACCGCTTTCTGTTTCTTTCCCGTCTAAAATCAATGTCCATCGTAAACTGACATTACTTAAATCTTTAAACGAAAATTCATTGTAAACTTTTATCGTTGCTCTTTCCTGATTTTCCCAAGAAGTTAAAATGTTTTGATATACGTTTCGCATTTCAAAAGCATGCGGATTTGGTTTTCTGTCAGGGCTAAAAACACCATTGTTAAGGAAATTATTATCACTTGGAACGTCTTTCGGTCCAAAATCACCACCGTATGCAAACATCAAAGTTCCATCAGGTTGTGTTTTATAAACAGATTGGTCAATCATATCCCAAATAAACCCTCCCTGAAAGTTTGGATATTTACGAATCACATCCCAATAATCTTTAAAGTTCCCCATCGAATTTCCCATCGCGTGTGCATACTCGCACTGAATGTAAGGTCTGTCCGGATTTGGATTTGCCAGAATATATTCCTCCATTTTATTTGGAGAACTGTACATTGGGTCGATAATATCTGAGTTCCATTCGTATTTTAAATCTTTTCCGTCCCAGGCGCCCGCAGTAGCTCTTTCGTACTGAATTGGTCTTGATTTATCACGGTTTTTTATCCATAAATAACCTCTGTAAAAGTTGTAACCGTTTCCGGCTTCGTTTCCCATACTCCAGATAATTACCGAAGTATAATTTTTATCTCTCTCAACCATACGCTGCATACGCTGAATGTGGGCTAACTCCCAGTCTGGTTTGTTACCCAATGTTTTGGTAATATCATAACCCATTCCGTGCGATTCAATATTAGCTTCATCGACAACATAAATGCCGTACTTATCGCATAATTCGTAGAAATATTCGTCATTTGGATAATGCGACATTCTCACTGCATTGATATTAAATTCTTTCATTAATTTAATATCTTCTTCCATACGTTTCCTTGAAACAGTTTGTCCCGTAGCTGGATCTGTTTCATGACGGTTTACTCCTTTTATGTAAATCGCTTTTCCGTTTACCAAAAGCTGTCCGCCTTTTATCTCTACTTTTCTAAAACCAACATTGTGATTGATAACCTCCACAACATTTCCTTTTTTATCTTTTAAAATAAAAGTCACCTGATATAAATTCGGAATTTCTGCACTCCACTTCTTCGGATTATTTACACTAAATTCAAAAGTTTGTTTTTCG
This sequence comes from uncultured Flavobacterium sp., assembly GCF_946478785.1. The sequence goes on along the minus strand of NZ_CAMLDD010000016.1, from coordinate 32,405 downwards.
CTTAAAGCGGAAATAACTTTGGAGTTAATAATTTTATCACCGTCTTTTAACTGAACTTCTAAAGTAAACTTGTCTTTTGGAGTAATGCCTGAAAATTCTGTGGAGATTTTTAAACTTCCGTTTACGTAATTCGCATCTAAATCCGGAATGATTTCAAAATCGTTTAAATGCACTTTATTTCTCGCAACCAAATAAGAATCTCTGGTGATTCCGCTCATTCTCCAAAAATCCTGACATTCTAAATACGAACCGTCATTCCATTTCATAACCTGAAGAACGATTGTATTTTTTCCGGGTTTTAAATATTTATTTAAGCTGAATTCTGACGGCAATTTTCCATCTTCTCCATAACCCACATAAACACCATTTACCCAAACCGTTAGATTTGACTTTGCTGCACCAATATGAAGAAAAATATCTTTTCCTTCCCAGGATTTATCAATTGTAATTTCGCGTCTGTAAACTCCTGTTGGATTGTAATCTGTGGGAACAAAAGGAGGATTGATTTTGATATATTTTGCAAAATCATAAGTTGTATTGGTATAAATAGGATATCCATAACCGTTTACATCCCAGGTTGCCGGAATTTTAAAATTATCCCATTCTTTATCATTAAAATTAGTTTTCTCAAAATCTTTAGGAAGCGATGACGGATTCTCAACATATTTAAATTTCCACGCTCCGTTAATATCTAAGTAATTTTTAGACTGTCTCCATTCGTTTTTTACTGCTAATGTTTCATTTTCAAAAACATTATAGGCGGCGTGCATGGGTTCCCTATTCTCTTCATTGATTTTTTCATTCTGCCAATACGGAACTTTATCCTGCGCCTGTACAGATAGGACTGAAATAATTAGGGTTATTATGGAGAGTGTTTTTTTCATTATTATTATTTTTCTCTTTGTGGTTTGTTGTTAAAACCCGAGAGAGGTGGTTTTTTAGTCTTTGTTTGTCATTTCGACGGAGGAGAAATCACATCCAGAGAGCAACGTACTTTACGTCTTAACTTTATGTGATTTCTCCTTACGTCGAAATGACAAAAAAATGAGGTCAATCTTTGTCGTTTGTCGTGTGTGTTGTTCTCCGTCGAAATGACAAAAATGCGTGTAAAATTATGATCTTAATTCTTTTCAACGGATTAAAATCCGTTGCTACAAAATGATCCGTTCCTCCGGAACTCTTTATGCAAGAGCCTTAGACTTGAAATATATTACAGGAATGGATTTAAATCCATCATCAAAACGTGATAATTATTTATCCCAGGACATTTTAAATTTAGCATCTTCCATTCTATGCCCTTTTTCATCATCAGAAACGGCGTAATTAAAACCAGATCGTAAACTGTAACCGGCATGTTCTCCGTTTTTATTTAAAGCAATAAAACCAACCTGCAGATATTCCATGTCTTTGTGGTTTTTGTGCTTGTTGTAAATGCGTTCTGTAATTTCTTTACAAGCATCAAAAGGCGATTTTCCCTGACGCATTAATTCGACTACCATCGCGCTTCCTGCAGTTCTGATAACAGCCTCACCCAAACCGGTTGCTGCAGCAGCGCCCACTTCATTATCCAGAAAAAGACCCGCGCCGATTATTGGGGAGTCACCAACGCGTCCGTGCATTTTCCAGGCGGCGCCACTTGTTGTACAGCCTCCGGCAAGATTGCCATCCTGGTCTAACATTAGCATGCTTATCGTATCGTGATTTTCGATATTAATCACGGGTTTATATTTTGAATCTTCCAGCCATTTTTTCCAGTCCTTTTCAGATTCCGGGGTCAATAAATTTTCTTCTTTAAAACCCTCAGATAATGCAAACTGCAATGCGCCTTGTCCGGCCAGCATTACGTGTGGCGTATTTTGCAATACTCTTTTTGCTACAGAAATAGGATGCATAATTCCCTGTAAAAAACAAACCGAACCGCAATTACTGTTGTGATCCATAATACAGGCATCTAAAGTCATTTTTCCTTCACGATCCGGGTATCCTCCATAACCAACACTACGAACAGTTGGATCTGCTTCGGGAATTTTAAGACCAGCTTCTAGCGCATCTAAGGCTGATTTTCCTGCTTTTATTTGTTTCCAGGTTTCCTCATTGGCAGGCAGACCATGATTCCATGTCGAAATAATTACAGGTTTTTTTTGTTTTTTTTCTAAGTCATCGGCTGCAAAAACTTTTTCATCTTCGGGATTTCTGGTAAATCCGCTAAAACCCACAACAGAACTTACGGCTAAAGAACCTAAAGCTGCTTTTTTTATAAAATTTCTTCTGTTTGACATTTTGCTTACTTTTAAATAAAATCGGAAAATATTATTTTATATGACTATCCGCTAAGCGGACTACTGCCCAATGAAGGACGCAGATGACACAGATTAGGCGGATTTTGCTTCGCCAGTTCGCCTTTTGGGCTAGGGTCGCTGCTATTCTATAAAAATCCGTTTTTATCGGTTTAAATCCGTGTCATCCGTGTTCCATTCTCAAAGTTGTACAAGTAACGGATAGTCATATTATTTTAAACTTGCTTTTGTTTCCTTGATCGATTTTAAATTACTTTCAGACAAGGCATTTCCGTCAAAGAAAGTAACGCCAACAGCTCCGTTTTCTTTTGCTAACAAAATAGCTTCTTTCAATTCTTTATCATTTTTTAATCCCGGAATATAAACTCCTGTGTTGATTTTTGTTTTCTTATCTTCCAAATCAGCAACACCTTGTTTTGTTGCATAACCCACCCAGTCGATCTCTTCATCATAAAAACTATGGTAAATCATCGGATATACTTCGTCAACATTCCATTTATCCCAACGCTGGCGCACCATGTGGTCTGCCATTTCCGGATAAGGAAATACAGCTGCCGTTAATTGTTTGTTGTGTTTGTGTACAATTTTATAGGCATCATCAACAACTGCTTTTATTGCGTTTAATCTGAAGTTTTTCCACTCCATATCGATTGAAGTATTGTGACTCTCTTTTGGATTTTTATGATGAATTTTTTCGAATGCTTTGATACATTCGTCACAATAACAGAAATCAAACTGAGGCAATTCTACATCCTGAACCAGATTGTATTTTGGCAATAAACTGATTGGTAAAAAGATGTCCGGAAAACGAATGTAATCTAAGTGAACGCTTTCAATGCCTTCTACTTTCGCTAGTTCCTCAACCAAATGCAAAACATGTTCTCTTGATTCTTTTCTAGTTGGACATAACCATTGATAATAATCTACATAGGGACGATTATCAAAACAGGATTTTCCTTCTTTGCTTACCTGATACCAATCCGGATGTTGTAATGCAACTGAGTCTCCGGGTCTGTTCATCGCCATAATCCATGCGTGTACTTTTAAGCCTTCTTTTGCTGCCAAAGGCACTATTCTTTTTAAGAGCTTTGGATCAGTTCCGGTATTAATTAGTACTTCGTCAATTCCGCCATCTTTGTATTTTTTGAATTCTTTGGTGTAATCGGCGTCAGATTTTTTAGCATCTGCTGTAGTCCAGACTCCAAATTTAAAAGTGGTTTGTTCTTCTTTTTTGGCACAGGAAAAAATACTAAGTGCCAGTAAAAAAAATAATAGTTTTGGTAGTTTCATAGTGGTGTATTTTATTATTATTTTACCGTCTTCCCGAATGATGAATGTTTGATTAGAAAATGGGCTTTTTACTGAAATGTTATATCCTGAGGCATGAATTTCTATTATTGGTTTTAAAATTTTATTATCAACGGTGATAGTTGCTTTTGTAAGATCAGTCATTGATTTTGCCCAGATTTTATGTTTTTGATAATATTGTTTTTGAGTTCTGTACAAATTATAAAGTTCCCATTTTACTTTTTCGTCTTGTGGAATTGCAAAATTGTCTTTTCCTTCTTTGGAAGAAAAATAAACATATCCCCATTTTTCCGGTTCATGCATATTGATGACGCCCATGGGTGACCAAACCCAATTATACTCCGGCAGGAATTTTTCATCTGCACCTTTTTTACGTTCGTAACTATTATTGTTTACCGTATGCTGCCAATTTACCCTGGAGAAATTGACACGCCAGAATTTATCTACAGGAACATTTTTGTCAAAATAAGACGTTTTATAAGATGCCCAGGGAATTGCCATTTCTAAAATCCAGCCTTCATCAAGATCGTTTGGGTTATTAATCGTTCCGTTGATTTTTACCGCTGATTTAAGCCCTGAAATATTCCAGTCGTTTAAAACAACATTATTTTCTCTATATGGTTTTGATATAAAAAGATCCCAAGCTGTATTTAAAGCATTAATTTCTAATTCATAATAGTTAAAAGTGTCGCCATCAGGATCAATGAAAACTTCAAAATCGTTATTGTAAAAAATAATGGTATCACGTTGTTTTAAATTTGCCCAAACATGCGGTTCATCAATTTTTGCTAAAATATAAAAATTGGTTTCATCCCAGAGCATTTTAACTTTTGTTGCATATTTTGGTTTTATATTGTTTTCTATATCCTCAAAAAGATCAGTCCAATTTACTTTATTCCAGGAAGAATCAGATTCATCCCCATCAATTACAATCGGATTTGAAGTTTTAGCGGCCACGTAGGTTTTAGGTACTATTGTGTTTTTCGATTGGGAATATCCAGCGATCGAAATAAAACCTAAAACAACTGCTAACCATTTAAATTTTAAACGCATATTATTTCTATAAACTGTTTTCTTTTGTAAACTGAATTACTTCACTTAATTTTCCAAATGCAATTGCGACAACTGTGTCTGCAGCACCGTAATATACGGCTAATTTATCTTCTTCTGTACTATGTAAAGCGGCACAAGGAAAAACAACATTTGGCACATCTCCAACCATTTCATAAATTTCTGCTGGTCCCAACAAATAAGGCTGTGTTCTGTATTTAACTTTATCCGGTGAATCGACTTCTAAAAGGGCCGATCCCATTGCATAACGAAAACCGTTGCAGGTATTGATAACGCCGTGGTAAATCATTAGCCAGCCTTCGTTAGTAAGAATTGGTATTGGCCCTGCACCGACTTTTGTACACTGCCAGGCGCTTTTCTCAAACTGACTTGGTTTCATTACCAGTCTGTGTTCTCCCCAATATTTCATATCCGGGCTATAACTGATCCAGATATCTCCAAAAGGCGTATGTCCGTTATCACTTGGACGGCTGAGCATGGCATATTTACCGTTTATTTTCTGGGGAAACAATACCCCGTTTCTGTTGAATGGCAAATAAGCATTTTCGCATTGGAAAAATTCCTTGAAATCAAAAGTATAACCAATTCCAATTGTTGGTCCGTTGTAACCGTTACACCATGTAATCCAGTAACGGTCTTCGATAAAGACAACACGCGGATCGTATTTATAAGCGGACTCGATCATTTCGGTATTTCCTGCCTGCATTACAATGGGTTCGTGATTAATGTCCCAATCGATTCCGTTTTGACTAAAACCGGCAAAAATATCCATCTGAACGGCTTTGTTGTCACATCTGAAAACGCCTGCGAAACCATCGCCAAAAGGAACAACGGCACTGTTAAAAATACTGTTTGATGTTGGGATAGCATATCTCTCTATAATTGGATTTTCAGAATATCTCCACATTATATCATTATTACCCTGGGGTCTGTCTTGCCATGGAATTGTGCTCACTTTATATCATTTATTTGTTAGACTTCATTTTATTTGCCCTTTTGGGTGTAATTAGATTTAACTACACCCGGGGCTCCTTTGGGACTTGTGGTATTCTTAGGTATTTCTTTCCTTAATTCGGAATTTTTCGAACTTTATCCAACCATGTAAATTTCAAAATGACCGATGTTACTAAAAATACCAATAATGCTATGATTGCTTTTGGATAATCCCTGATAATGAAATAAATTGGAAGCAGAATCATACTCGACTGCCAAACGATTCCGATAATACAGTTTACCATGTCTTTTCCAAAGTCTTTATTTTTCTCGAATGCCTGATCTTCAACTTTTAATACTTTATAAACTGGCTCCCACCATCCCCAGGGTCTTACATTTGTGTAAAATGACTTTAAAACTTCAATATCTGTAGGCTTACTCAGGAACGTTCCTAATACAGAACCTAGAATAGAGAAAGCCAATATTACAGGAAATAAATATATGGCCTGCACTTCTGAAAGATCATAAAGCCATGTTCCGGGCGTAAAATTTCCTTTGTTTTGGTCTAAAACAAACTCTAAAGATGCGACGATAAGTCCGGAAAACATTCCCCAGAAATAACCCCAGCCATTAAAGCGCCACCAAATCCATTTTAAAAAATTGGCTGCTACATAGCCTCCAAATAAGGCACTGGTTATCCACAAAGTTAAGGAGTTAATCGAGTTAGCAAAAAAGCCCATAAAAACACCTAATCCAACAACCAAAAACGAAGCAATCTGGCTTATTTTGATATAATGCTGACTTGTTTCATTGGGCTTAAAATATTTTTTATACAAATCATTTACGATATAAGCCGGACCTGCATTGACAAACGCTGAGAATGTAGACATAAATGCCGCTAACAAACCTGCTAATAACAAGCCCTTGATCCCCACCGGAATTTGCAGATTAATTACTTTGGGCATTATTATCTCTAAATCTGCACCGCTTAAATTGGGATTCATATTCATCTCTGGTGCTAAAGTTACCAGCGCAATCACTACAATTCCTGCAATGAGCAAATACCTTGGAATAAAAAGTATTAAATTGGTAAATCCGCTCATATAAGCTGCTTCTTTAACCGACTTAGTAGAAAGGATCCTTTGTAAATCATAACTAGGTGTTGGTCCTGCAATACTGGCAAAAAAGCCTTTGAACAGGGACATTCCAACCAATGAACCAAACATTTTATACCCTTCGGTATCTATCAGGCGATTAAAAGCCTGAAATTTATCTCCCCAGTGAGGACCTAACTCTGCAGAGAAAAATATGTTTTTCCATTCCGCTGTAATTACCGCATTAATTTGAACATCTGTATAATTAATGAAGGCATAACCGGCAACTAATATTCCTGCCACCACCATAATTCCGTATTGCAGAACCTCTGTTGCTACCACAGAAAACATTCCGCCTTTGATGGTATAAACAGTAGTTAAAAAGATAATCAATAAGGCATAAGACTGGTCTGAACTCAACAGCATAAAATCTCCAAAATGAATTGCCAAATCCCAAGGCAAAATAATGGTCATAAATTTCCCTATTCCTTCAAAAAAATAAGCAATAAAACCTATGGTCGAAATAATGGCAAAAACAGCTACTATAATGTGAGAGGCACTTCCGGCTTTATCATTTCCAAAACGTGTCAAAATCCATTCAGATCCGGTCATGGTATTAGATTTACGAATCCAGACTGCCAGGAACATCATGACAAAAATTTGATTCCAAATGGGCCAGAGCCACATAAAAAAGAAACTTTTTGCACCATACAAAAACAATACTCCCACCATCCAGGCTGTTCCTGAAACATCAAACATTCCGGATCCATTGCTTAAACCTAAATAATACCATTTTATGGAATTTCCGCCTAAAAAATAATCATCTAACCCTTTTGATGCTTTTCTGGATATCCAGACTCCAATACCTATCGTTAAAAATATGTAAAGAACTATTATTGCTACGTCAATACTATCCATCATTTAGGTGTTTTATTCGTTAATCCCCAACTTTTATTGGGTTCGGCACCCATTACAAAATGTAAAATCCCGCCTTGCAATATTTGTTGATGTGAGATTACTGTTTTATTAAACGGAACACCATTGAGTGTTGCTGATTGGATATAGAAATTTTTGTCTGAAACATTCTCTGCTTCAATTATAAATGTTTTTCCATCTTCAAGATTGATTGTGGCTTTTTCGAAAATCGGACTTCCTATTTCGTATTCTCCCGAAGCCGGATTCATAGGATATAATCCCATGGAACTAAAAACATACCACGCCGACATTTGTCCGCAGTCTTCATTACCGCTCAATCCGTTTGGTGTTGTATTATATTGTGTGTCTAAAATATGACGAACCCAATATTGCGTTCTCCACGGCTGATTGGCGTGATTAAACATGTAGGCAATGTGATGGCTTGGCTCATTTCCGTGCGCATATTGCCCGATTAATCCTGAAATATCTGCTGAAACATTGCTTCCTGTAATTTCTGAACTCTCTGTAAATAATTTTTCTAAACGCTGTGCAAAAACGGCATCACTTCCATGAAGCGAAATTAAATTGTCAACATTCTGTGGTACAAACCAACTGTGCTGCCAGGCGTTTCCTTCGGTATAATCTGTATGTTCTCTGTGGTTGGAATGTTTTGGATCAAAAGGTTCATTCCATGATTTTCCATCTTCTGATTTCCCTCTCATAAATCCGGTCTTCGGATCGAATAAGTGCTGATATGCTTGAGATCTTTTCAGGAAAAATTGATAATCATCATTTTTGCCAAGAGCTTTTGCCATTTGTGCGACACACCAATCATCATAAGCATATTCTAAAGTAATTGTTACTGATTCGTCAAGTAAATTATAAGGAATGTAGCCGTATTTTTTGTAGAAATTCAAGCCTCGTTCGTCCTGCATCATGGTGGCTTTCATGGCTTCATATGCTTTTTCTGCATCAAAACCTTTTATTCCTTTTTGGTAGGCATCAACAATTACAGGAATAGAATGATATCCTGTCATGGTATTGGTTTCGTTGGCATACAATGTCCAGACAGGCAATATTTTTTTAGTATCGTAATAGGCCAACATTGAGTTTACAATATCTGATGTTTGCTTTGGCGCCAATAAAGTCAATAAAGGATTTTCGGCCCTAAAAGTATCCCATAGTGATAAGGTAGAATAGGCGGTATACTCTTTTGCTGTAACAATCTGATCATCTTCTTTTCTAAACTGGCCATTTTTATCACTATAGGTTACAGGGGCAATTTGTGTATGATACATTGCTGTATAAAATATTGTTTTTAATGAATCAACAGGTGTTTCTACTGTAATTTTACGCAATGCCGTATTCCAGATTGAAGCTGCCTTTGACTTTGTTTTTTCGAAATCAGAATTGCCTCCATCTAGATTATCTTTGGCATTAGCCACACTTACAGATGATAAAGCCACTTGCACCTGCAATTCATCAGAATTTTTAGTGTCAAAAAACAATTGTGTGGCCGTATTTTCTCCTTCAGCGTTATTTCCGGCGATTATTTGTTGATTGGCAATTAAAACCGATTCTGAAATTGGTTTTGAAAATTTTGCTACAAAAAATACTTTCTGATTTTTTGCCCATCCGGTACTGAAACGGTACCCGCTTATAGTATATTGATCTTCAATTGTTATTCCTGTTTTCTGGGTTTTATCCCAGTTAATGGCAAAACCAAGATCGATTATGAGCGATTGTTTGTCATTTTTTGCAAATGTATATTTATGGAAGGCTGTTCTTTGCGATGAAGTGAGCTCTACATTAATTTTAGGATCTTCAAGAAAAATCTGGTAAGAGCCCGGTGCTGCTTTTTCGTTAACATGGCTGTATGATGATTTATAAGGTAATTGATCGCGTGAAGTTGTTTTTGTTGTTAAATCGACTTTTTTATTTGTCGGCATAAATAAGATGTCGGCCAGATCGCCAATTCCTGTTCCGCTTAAATGCAAATGGCTGAATCCTGAAATAATAGAATCTGAATAATGGTATCCGGAACACCAATCCCAGCCTGAAATACCATTATCCGGACTTACCTGTAACATTCCAAACGGAACTGTTGCCCCGGGGTACGTATGCCCGTGACCACCAGTACCAATAAAAGGATCAACATGGTTTACAAAAAGTGTTTCGTAATTATGATTTTTGTTTGTATTTATTTTGCAACTTGCAGTCAAAATAACAACCAAAACCAGCAGGGTAAAATTCTTCATATAAAACAATCTTAATTTAACTTTAAATTTAAACAAATTCGACTTTCGTGAAAATTAATTTAGACGGACGACGTATAAACTAAGATAAACATCAAAAAAATTCACAAAAAGATATCATTACTATGAATTTAAATTCCACTAAATTATATCGGCTACCATTACATTATCACATCTTTTTTTGGCTTACTTATTTTTTATTTAACACATTTCGCTGGGGAAGCTATTTTAATGATTATCTGTATTCATTAAAAACAAACTTATTAGGTTTTCCAATTCACATGACATTATGTTATCTGAATATTTTGATCTTTATGCCTTATCTGGTTTATAGAAAAAAATATCTTCTGTATGTATTTGCAGTTTTATCCTCTATATTTATTATGGTAGCTATAAAATTCAACCTCACCTACTTATTAATAACGCATAACGTGTGGCCAGAAGGACCTGAAACTATCGATAAATTAACACTCAATTACACTATCGACATGATGATGGGGGAACTCTATGTAATCACTTTTGTAACAGCCATTAAGATTACATTCGATTTTTTGCAAGAACAAAAAAGAGTAACCGATCTTGAAAAGTCTCAATTAGAAACAGAATTACTGTTCCTGAAATCTCAAATTTCTCCACACTTTTTTTTCAATACGCTTAACAATATTTATTCTTTATCAGTAGAAAAATCAAATAAAACTCCAAAAATCGTTCTCAAACTTTCTGAATTGATGCGATACATGCTGTATGATACAAAAACCAAAAAACAAACTTTAGAGAACGAAATACTTTGCATCCAAAATTACCTGGACCTGGAAAGAATTAGAAATGATGACCGATTAGAAGTCAATATGTCTATTTCCGGAGACATTCATGATAAAGAAATCAGTCCTGTTATATTGCTGACTTTTGTTGAAAATGCTTTTAAACATGGTGTAAACAAAAATACCGGATCCGTAATAATCAATATAAATTTTAAAATTAAAGAAGATTTTTTACATTTCACAATTACTAACCCAATGCCTGAAATTACCAAGCATAAAGATAATTTTAATAAATCAGGCGGCATAGGTTTAGAAAATGTCAAAAAAAGACTTGAATTGGGCTATAATAAAAATGACTATAAACTTTCATTTAAAAATAAAAAGAATATTTTTGCTGTAAAGCTTGTAATTAAAGTGTCTTAGAAGAAGTTTCCTCTTTTTTACCACTAAGACTACTAAATTTATTTCTCTCAAAAAAACACATACTAATGAAAATAAATTGTTTGATCATAGATGATGAGCCATTAGCTATTAATGTAATTAAAAATTACCTGGAACCTGTTGAAAATTTTGAGATAATAAACACTTTTAGCAACCCTATTGAAGGTTTAAATTTTTTAAAAAACAATAAAGTTGATGTAATTTTTCTTGATATTAACATGCCTGTTCTTGATGGCATTAATTTTATAAAAAGTCTGGAAAACCCTCCCATACTTGTAATTACAAGTGCGTATAGTCAGTTTGCCATAGAAACTTATGAATTGGATGTTTTAGATTATCTGGTAAAACCAATCGAATTTCCAAGATTAATGAAAACGCTGAACAAGATTAGCAAAAGACTTAACAACAGTAATACTCTTCCGCAGGAAAATAATCCTGAAAGCCCTTTTATTTTTGTCAAAATCGACAAGAAGAGAATGAAAAAAATATTTTTTAATGAAATTTTAGTAATTGAAAGCCTGAAAGACTACCTAAAGATCAACACATTAACAGGCAAATACATCATTCACAGTACCTTATCCGACTTTACCGATTTATTACCCGAAAGAAATTTTTTGAGAATACACCGATCCTATACTATTGCTATTGATAAGATTGATGCCGTTGAAGGAAACAGTATCGAAATTGAAGGCCTTAGATACGTAATTGGAAGATCTTATATTGATCATGTCAAACAAAGAATTTTAAATTCTTCTATTTAAGCAATTGTTAGTCTGAACATAGTTGAAGACCTAAAAAAAAATGCAGCCTAACCAGAGCTGCATTTTCAAAACTTGGTAACTAACCAAAATAAACCACATGAATAGGTTTATTATATTTTAAATACTTTTTTCTAAAAGAAATATCGTTTAAAGGCTTCAATAGCCGAATAATCAGCTAATCCTAAAGCATGATATTTTTCTGCTGTTAATCTGTTTCTGTCTTCAACTCTTACCCAGAATTCTCTGCTGTCATCTCCCTGAAACATTACGCCGTCTTTCTGAGATTGGTGATAGAAAATAGCATGACGTTTTTTCAGCACCTGATCAGGACTCATTGGAACTGCCATTTCGATTTGATAGGATTCCCATTCATGCCAGGCTCCTCTATACAGCCAAACCCAGCAATCATCCATAAAACTTTTATGTTTTACTCTTTTTAAAGCCTCAAACAGACTATCTAAACAAACTTTATGGGTACCATGTGGATCTGCTAAATCTCCTGCTGCATAAATTTGATGCGGTTTTATTCTTTCAATAATATCGCACATAATTTGAATATCAGCTTCACCCAGGTTATTCTTTTTAACTGTGCCTGTTTCATAAAAAGGCAAATCCAGAAAGTTGACATTTGAATCTTTTAAGCCTAAATATCTTGTAGCAGCCAAAGACTCGCTTCTTCTAATCAATCCTTTTAGTTTTCTAACTTCTAATGAATCAATATCATTTGCTTTTTTATTCTTCAAAAAGTTGATTATCTCTTCAGATTCGGCTGAATTTTTATTTAATGCCATCGAAATTTCAGCAAATTTCAAAGCTTCTTCATTAGAAACAGCAATATTTCCTGATGTCTGGTAGGCAATATGAACATCATGCCCCTGCTCTACCAGTCTGTCAAAAGTTCCTCCCATCGAAATCACATCATCATCAGGATGAGGACTAAAAATGATAATTCTCTTTCTCTCAGGAGTTGCACGTTCCGGTCTGTAAGTGTCATCAGCATTTGGTTTCCCGCCAGGCCAGCCCGTAATAGTCTGCTGCATTTTATTAAACATCTTAATATTTAAATGATAAGCAGTTCCCTCTTCACTCAATACGCTTGACATTCCGTTATCGTTATAATCTTTATCTGTAAGTTTAAGAAAAGGTTTTTTAGTCAATTCACTTAACCAGACAACGGCCTTAAGCTTTAGTTCCTCTGTCCAGATAATTGATTTTACCAGCCATGGCGTTTTTACTCTCGTTAGTTCTGATGATGCCTCTGTATCTAATACAAATGTCGTGTTGCTATGCTGTTGCAGATAGGTTGCGGGCACTCGTGAAGAAATTTCTCCTTCTATGGTTTTTTTTATGATTTCAGCTTTACTGATTCCCCATCCCAGAAGTACGATTCTTTTGGCCGTTTTTACAGTCCCAATTCCCATTGTAATGGCTTTTCGGGGTACATTATCAATTCCTAAAAATGAAGAGGCTGCATCTATGCGTGTCAAATGATCCAGCGTAATGCTTCTGGTTCCCGAATTTACGTGGGACCCCGGTTCATTAAACCCGATATGGCCAGTTCTTCCAATACCTAAAAGCTGAAAATCTAAACCACCGTATGATTTAATTTTCATTTCATAATCGATGCAATATTGCTGTAGATCTTCATTACTTATATTTCCATCAGGAATATTAATATTTTCCGGAAGAATATCAACATGATTAAAAAGATGCTCATGCATGAAATACCAATAGCTCTGGATATTATTTCTGTCCATTGGATAATATTCATCCAAATTGAAGGTTACTACATTGGCAAAACTCAACCCTTCTTCTTTATGCAGTCTTACAAGTTCTTCGTAAACTTTTACCGGCGAAGATCCTGTAGCTAACCCTAAAACACAAGGTTCGTTTAATTCTTCTTTCCTCTGAATTATGTTTGCTATTTCTTGTGCAACTAATACAGAAGCTTCATGAGATGATTCGAAAATGACGTTATGAATCTTCTCAAAACGTGTCTCTTCAAATTTTCCAGCTTCTTTAAAATTTATACCTTCTTTAATCATTTGCCTGTTTCCTTAATTATGTAGTATAAAATTAAGAATTAGTATATCTGTAAAATTAAAAATTCGACTAATAACCTGTTAACTTCGGCAAAAGACACAATCAGAAACCCTAAAAAAAAGGATGTCGTGTTTAAGACTCATTTATCATTATTTTTCAATCACATTTATTTCACCAATAGAAAATGCCTGCCCTTTTTCTTCAGTCGATTTAGCAACAAAGCGTATGTATTTTGCGTTGGTTTCAGAAAATGTTTTTACCTGTTCTATCGGGTTGTTTTTAATGTTTGAAAATTCTCCCTCAGATTGTATTGTCCATTTTATAGTATCTAAACTTGTGTAGAATTCATATCTGGATATTAAATTGAGGTTGTTGCCCACTTGTTGCGGAACATAAGTAAAACCATTTATTTTTAGAATGGCTCCCATATCAATTACAACTTCCTGCGGAAGGGTATTTCCCTCACTTCCAAAACTCCAGTCTGTACCCGGATTTCCGTCTATAATTCTATTTACCGAATTTATATCGCCACTTGAAACGGTAACAACTTTCCATTTTTCTTTTGAAGCCCCATACTTTGCTGCTTTAACTGCACTGCTGATATTTTCATTTTTATCGATTGCTATCGCTTTTATCTGAACTGCTTTATTATATTTAAAAACACCTTTATACAATTTACTTTTTACAGACGGCTTAGAACCATCAAGAGTATAATAGATACTGTTTCCCTCTTCAGATTTCATAGATACATTTCCATTTTTATCACGCTGAATTCCCGGAGCCCGCACAAAAGTTGGTGCATTATAAGCTTCAATATTCGAAATTACAATACATGCTTTTGAGTCGGTAATATTTATTTTAAGTGCCGATGCTGTAACTCTGTCTACTCTTAAAATTCTTTTATAGCCAATAGTTGTTTCGTTGGCAATCGTTTTCCATTTCCCGTCAACTTTCGCTTCAACAGTAAAAGCTTTAATGCGTTGTCCTAGTTTTATATATTCCTGAAGCAGAATCCGATTAATAGCTGTAGGCTTTTCAAAATCAAATATAATAGAAGCCGTTTTTACATCATCATCTGTAGTCCAATAAGTCTCTTTATTTCCGTCAGCTGCATTTTTGGCTGCGAATTCATTATTATTACCTCTGTTATTATCTGCTGTTACTTTAGCTGATGCTAATAATTCGGTTTTAAAATCTTCTTTTATCGTTGCTACAAGTTCTTTTAGTCTGGTTTCGTCATTTTCATGTACCAATCCTCTCCTGTCTACAGGCAGATTAAGCAGTAAATTGGCATTTCTCCCTATCGATTCATAATAAATATCGACCATTTCATCGAGTGAGCGTACTTTATCATCTTCAACAGCATGATAAAACCATCCCGGCCTAATGGACACATCTGCTTCTCCGGGAACCCATTTTTCTCCATCTTCATGACCTGACATGAACTCGGTATAATGCACTTTTCCTGCCAGCTCATCCTTCTGACGTAAAATGCTCCAATTTGTTTTGCCTGCACGACCTTCTTCATTACCAATCCATCTGGCTTCTGAAGGTCCAACTCCCCATACTAAAGTTTTAGGTGCTGTTTTGTAAATTAATTTATAGGTTTCATCCCAGTTGTAATATTCAAGGGTATTTATTTTTCGGGTTTCATTCGCTCCTCCATAATAGCCATCACCTCCATTGGCACCATCAAACCACATTTCGAAAACATCGCCATAATTGGTAAGCAACTCTTTCAGCTGGTTTCTGAAATACGTAATATATGCTGGTTTGCCGTATTCAGCATGATTTCTATCCCATGGAGAAAGATATAGTCCTAATTTTAAATCGTACTCTTTGCAGGCTGCCGCTAATTCTTTAACAAGATCTCCATTACCATTTTTCCATGGAGAGTTTTTCACAGATCGTTCTGTATAAGCTGATGGCCATAAACAAAACCCATCGTGGTGTTTAGCCACTAATATAATTCCTTTCATGCCCGCTTCCTTAACAATCCGGGCCCATTGCCGAACATCAAGACTGGTCGGATTAAACAGCTTTGGAGATTCATCACCATAACCCCACTCTTTATTTGTAAATGTATTTAATGAAAAGTGTACAAAAGCATAAAACTCCATTTCATGCCAATCAACTTGTTTTTGTGTTGGCAATGGACCAAATGGTTCAGGAGGTTTTACCAATTGCTGGGAACAAATTGGTGTTGCTATTAAAAAAAAACTAAGCAGTAAAAAAATATTTTTCATTAGAACTGGAATTAATGTTTTGTCAGTAAGACAATTAAAATATAAATTTAAAGTAAATCAATATTCTATTTGGTACTATTTCGACCAACAACGTTTTTAAAAGAGGATTGGGATGATTCTAAAGTTTTGGAAAAGGATTTTAGAAAAAGTTTTGTTGTAGTAAAAAAGTTTTAAAAACAAAAAACCCCTTGAAATCAAGGGGTTTGAGTGTGATCCCAGAAGTTTTCGAACCCGCGATCCCTTGTAAGAAAAGACATTGTTTTATTGCAAATTTTAAATATTAATTGCAAGACATAAGTAATTAAAATTCAGTGCTTATTCACTATAAATACCCGTAAAAACAGGATATGCAAGTAATAAGTTTCAATTTACACCTGTATTTATCAACACACTATAAATCAGATGATTAATTTTACAGTTTTCAAAATAACTCAAATTTTAAGGGCAAAATCGTGGCAATTTGAAATATAAATTTTTAAAAGGCTTGAAATTACTAGCATAAAACCTTTAGGTTCGAATCTTTTTGAGATTTTACACACCATGTGCTAGTTTATTTTTTTGCATATCTTTAAAATCTTCAGTTACATCTGAATTATTCAAAGCACGAATTATAAACTCTATTTAAAATCTTAGTTATGCCTGAAGTAAAAAGACAACATTACGTTCCTCGTACCTATTTGAAAAATTTTTCAAATCAACGAGGTGACAAATATTTTATAAAAGTGTTACCCTCGGTAAACTGTACGGAAGAAGCAATTTATGAATCAAGCACTTCAAATATATGTTTGCAGACAGGATTATATACTTTGCCTGGAGAAACAGAACAGCAGAGAATGTTAATTGAAACATTTTACTCCAAGAATTATGAAGCTTATTACAATGAAGTTTATGAAATCCTAACAAATCCTACAAAGAAAACAATTACAGAAGCAGAACGAGAATTAATCATTTCAACAGTAGTTACTATGTTTTACAGAACAACAAAATGGATAAATCAACATAATACTTTTTTTAATAGGGTTTTAGAAAATGCTTACACTTTAGCAAAAGACAATGGATTTGATTATTTTTTATTTGAAAAAGAAAAAGTTTTAATTGCTAATAAAACACTTGAACAGCTACAAAAAGAATATAAATATGAGAGTAGACCATCTCAAGTCATAACTCAATTAGAGATAGCATTAAGTTTAATAAAATGGCGTATTGAAAAAGATAATATAATCGTAATTAAAATTACTGATGATTCAGAATTTATTACAAGTGACAATCCCGTTATTTACAGTGGACCGCAAGGAAAATCTTTAGCACCCTTTGATGCAGAAAACGTATTAAAACTGCCTTTAGATTCGAAACATCTTCTTTTATTGATACCACACGGAAATGACGACAACAAGCTCAATATCACAAGAAGTGAGAGATCTGGTCTCATGAGTGAAAGTTCAAAATTAACATCAAATTATTCCCAGTTTCTAAATTCTGAGAGATTTCTATTAGGAACTGACAAGGGTCTAAAAAGTTACATATATACAAAACAAGAAACAGAAAGACCTTTGAGTCCTTCCCAAATGTTAGAGTTTGATAAAATTGATTCTGAACTTGAAAGAATGTTAAAAGAAATAAACCTAAAATAAACAAAATATTATTACTAATCTGTAAAATGAAAAAAATGTATTTATACATAAATTTATCTAAATCAAATCGTATTTGTTATTTTTGTACTTTCACAGTCAAGAAAGTATTACAAAAATGAACCAGACGCTACTTACAAGATTATTTAAATCCATTGAAGGTAATAAAGAAGAACCTTTAGTAAGGATAGCCTATAGTATCATTCAGGAAGAAAGAAGAAAAGGACACGTCAAGTTAGCAGATAGACTTGATACTATTTTGGAAAATAATTTGATTAAAGTTTCAGATCCTCAAAATCCTACACTAAAGTTAACTAAAAACAGGGATGATGTTTTTTTGATCCCAGCCGATAGGCGATACAAATTACCATTAGCCAATCATATCGAAAACGATTTTTTAAGACATGATATGGTTTTGGCAACAACCGTTGAAGAAAAAATATTAAGAATTGAAAAGGAATACATCGCCAAGGACAGACTAGCTCACCATGGTTTAAAACCACGTCAAAAGATACTCCTATATGGCAGTTCAGGTTGCGGCAAAAGTATGACAGCTGAAAGAATAGCCTGGGATTTAGGATTACCATTCTACAAAGTACGTTTTGATACAATAATTTCATCCTATCTTGGAGAATCGGCATCAAACTTAAATAAATTGTTTGAAAGCCTAGAAAAATATCCTTGTGTACTTCTTTTAGATGAATTTGATATTATTGGTAAACAGCGAGATTTAAAATCTAATGATGTAGGGGAAATTCATAGAATTGTAAATATTGTTTTGGGATTATTAGAAGAGTACAGTGGCCAAGGAATATTGATTGCCACAACAAATCTCGAAGGTAGTTTAGATAAAGCTTTATTTAGAAGGTTTGACGAAATTATTGAACTTCCAAAACCTAATGAAACTGAAATTGTAGACTTACTAAAAATAACCTTTTCAGCGTTAAATCTCAATAAAAAGATAAAACTTGAAAATTACGCAAAAGATATGCAAGGCTTATCTTACGCACTAGTTGTTAAGATAGCTAATGATGCAGCAAAAAAATCAATAATAAATTCCCATAAAGAAATTTCTGCAGATGATTTGGATAAAGCACTAGAAGAAAATTTGGCCTTTAACAAATAGTTTTTATGGAGAGATTTCCTCATTTAAAATTCCTTCAAAAAGTTACTGGCAAACCTCGTTTACATGGCGGAGGGGCGCCAAATGAGCAATCTTTACGCAATAAAGAAAACAGAAGTGGACACTTCGGTTATTTGTCTGGCAGAACTACAAAATTAAAAACTGACTGGCAAAACCAAATTAATAAAAGAGAAGAGCTACAACTGGCTCCTTTAGATGCAGACGTAATCCCAATTTTTTTAAAAATAAATCCAGACATAATAGGTTATGATTTTGATTTAAAACAATTTGGCATTGAAGTAATTTCTCAAGAAGAAGAAGGTTTTATAATTGGAGCATCTTTGGATGGATTCAATTCACTAAACGAGAAAATACAAAAGTTTCTTGATGATGAAAGAGGCGGAGCAAAAATTGCTGATTTCTGGGAAATTGTTGAAGGCAAAAATTGGAAACCCATCCATATTCTCTCAGAGAAATTAAAATCAATTTGGAGACAAATTGATGAAAAATTATTATATAAATTAGAGGTTGGTGTTGCTTTTGATAAGCCAATTGGAAAAATACCAGACCCACTTGTAAGAGGTTACCTGAATAAACTACAGAGATACGAGGAAGAACAAATTGAACGTGACCAACGATTTGATGAGCGTCAGGAAGAGTTTGAAAAATTTATAAATCACTACGGGCAAATAACCAGTTCTCTAATTGATTTAGAAGACAGCTTTTGCTGTGAGGTTGAAATAACTGGTAAAGGATTAAAAGATTTAGTATTTAACTATCCTTTTGTTTTTGAGATTTCTGAGGTTGATGAGGTGGCAGGCTTAAACAGTGAGACTGATGAAGCAGGAACCATAGATATAGAAGTTATTGCACCTGATCAAAATTCTCCAGAAATCGGTGTAATCGACAGTGGTATTATGGAAGCTCATAAATATATATCTCCAGCAATAATTAGTGCAAATTCAAAATCTTACATTCAAGGAGACACTTCAACAGCTGACTATGTGAAAAATGGCGGTCATGGTACCAGAGTTGCTGGAGCTATTTTATATCCTTATGGAATATCATCTTTACAGCAACCATATCAATTACCATGTTTTGTCAGAAATTTGAGAGTGTTGGATAAAGACAACTCGCTTACTCATAAATTGCCAGCAGAACTTATGAAGGAAATTGTGGAAGACAATCAAGACTGCAAAATTTTCAATCTTTCAATAAATTCAAATGTTGCATGTCGTTTAAAGCATATGTCGTCCTGGGCTGCAACTATTGATTCTTTAATTAATAATAACAAAGTAATATTTTTAATATCCGCAGGAAATATTACGAAAGATGATATTAGACACTATTTAAGTAATGGAAGTAATTATCCGGATTTTTTAGATGAGCCTTATTGCAGGATTGCTAATCCTGCCCAAAGCAGTTTTGCAATAACGGTTGGTTCGGTTAACCATATTTCTTTTGAAGATAGTTATCATAAATCACTTGGAATAGAGAATGAAATTTCACCATTCTCAAGAATCGGAATAGGACTTTGGGGAATGATTAAACCAGACGTTGTTGAATACGGAGGTGGACTTGTTGTCTCTAAAAATGGAAGTACTATAACTGGCAAAGACTCCATTTCACCTGAGCTGGTTCGGTCCACATTAGATGGAGGTTCAGCCGTTGGCAGCGATATTGTAGGAACTTCATTTGCAACACCTAAAGTGTCATATATAGTCGCTCAATTATTGAAATTATACCCTGACGAGGATGTAAATTTATTAAGAGCACTAGTAGTTCATGGAGCAAGATTGCCACAGATTTTTTTTGAAAATCCCACACCAAAAAGTATAAAGCATTTTGGATATGGAATACCGTCCTTGGATCGTGTAACAAAGAATACTCATCAAAGGGTTACTTTTTATAATACTGGCAAAATCAGAGCAGAAGAAGGACATATATACTCTTTAAATATCCCTGAATTTTTACAGTCACATGTTGAAGAATATGATATTTTAATTGAAGTTACTTTATCATTTACAACTAAAGTAAGACGTACAAGGCAAAAGACAAAATCATATTTATCATCTTGGCTGGACTGGACTAGTTCAAAAGTTGGAGAACAATTTGAAGATTTCAAAGACTACGTTCTTAAAGAAATTGAAGAAAATAGTACCGTTTACGATAAAGATGTTAGAAACGCAATGAATAGCTGGAACTGGAAAATTAAAAGTGACTCTAGAGGTATTGTTGACGGAATAAGTAGAACAAATAGTACTGTTCAAAAAGATTGGGCAATTGTTAAATCACATGATCTCACTAATGACATAAGTTTTGCCGTTAGAGGACATAAGGGATGGGACAAGACAAATAGTGAAATTTCTTATTCATTAGTTGTATCAATAGAAATATTAAACTCCAACTTAGAGATTTATGAATCTATCAAAATTGAAAATGAACTTGAAGTAGAAATTTAAGACATTTAGTTTTAATATTTTAGTTATCCTATCAACCAACCCTAAATTTTAATACCCTTTTATTATTTTCGACGTTTATATTGTGTAACAATTCTATCTCGAAGTTCATTGTGACTAATCGAGTTTATCAGTGAGTTTATATCCCATTTATTTTTAATGTAATGATCTACTAATGCGTTAATTATTTTTTTGCATTTATCCCAATTTTTAAAAATTGATAATGGTTTGGTATGCACTTCAATATTCTGCCAATAAACAAAATTTAATTTATCTTGAGCTAATGCATTATATACTCCCTCAAAAGAAACTTCAAATAAAATTTTGGTATCCACAACCTTATTATTAAATGCAAATGCCAAAAGGAACGACTTCACATCAATTGAAATCAATTTTTGCTTTGACTTCTTAATACTTTCGATATATTTTAACCAATGTTCTAAACCGATATTTATCAACTCTTTTAAATTGGGATTAAGCACAGATATAAGTATTTCTATGACTGAGGCATTTACCTCATTTTGAGTCCTAAACCAACTTAGAGATCCTTTAATTGTTAAAAAACTCAACCAATTTCTACCGAGCTTAATCTCCATGTTTCTATTTAGTATATTAAGAATTTGAAATTCAATTTGAAATTCATAATTTTTAAATAACCTAGGATCAACCGGTGAATTTATTTCAATTAGATTATTTATAATAATTTGCCAATCAATAATAATTTCAGAACTCAATTTCTGAATACTTGTTATGATTTCGGTATGGTTTTTATTATTTTCCATCCAATAATCTAATCTATAGGCAAAGTTAGGATTTAGGTTAATGAAAAGATATGAAAGATTGTCATCTGACCATAACTTGGTCAAATTCTCATTAAGTTCTAATTTATGGGCCAACTCAAATATAGCAGCTTCTCCATACGGATTCAAATCTTGAACTATTATTTTTCGTAATAACAGTATAGCTTTTTCATCCAATTCTAAACAATAATTACAAAATCGATTATTAAAATCTAATTTAATATAATCAAATGACTTATAATGATCTAAAAAAGAAAAAAAGTATAAAAATGCGTGCTCATCATAGCTAGGTAATAAATTACTGAAAGATGATCTATTATTACCGAAAATGGCGTTTTTCAAACTTCCTCCTTCCTTTAACGATGGGAAATTCTTTGAAAAATATTCTATACTTTCTAATATACTTGGCTTAAACTCGGTAAAAAACAAATACGTTTCTGTTAAAAGCCTAAAAGTTGTACGACTTGCGGCAAGATCAGATCCAAAAAAATTAAAATAACTAATTAAATTACCTGATGAATTGAATAAATTCTCAAAAGCAAAATTTACCCAATTTCGATTCATACTATTCTCCAAATTTCTGGAATCAATTACTACAATATTTCTATTTCCTGCATGTGATGAATCTATTTTTGAAGAAACAACCTGTAAATTCAAAAGCTCTCCCTGGAAAATTCGTGGAGAAATTGAACCAGTACAGAAACTAAAATTTCTTCTTAATCTTGGCCACTGTTGTCTCCAAATTAACAAAAATATCACTTCATAGTCAATACGCAATTTATCAGATTTTATAAATATAGTATTCTTAGGTTCGCTGTAGAGCTCATACAATAATGTTTTTATTAAATTCTCTGATTCCACGTCATCACTTTTATAAAAAAAGGATTCATTAGTTGAATAATTTAAAACTTTCTCATATTTCTTAAATTCTACCTTTTCTAAACCAGGTCGCTTAAACAAGGAAAGAATCTGAAATATATCATCAATTTTTGGTAAATCTGTAAAATCGATCAATAGTGTATGTGTATAAACACATCCAGGCCTTTTCATTTCGGGTGCATACCATGTTCTGGCAACTGCGTACAAATTACTTTCCTTTAAAGGATACCCGGTTATATAACTTTCAAAGCCTTTAAGCATACTACTTCCAGACATATCACTTATTGGCAGCATAACTCTCTTTAAATCTGAATCCAGTTCGATTGATGATGCCAGTAAAGTATGTCCATTACTATATCCATGTAAAGTTTGTTGAATCTTTATAGAACCTAAATTATCCATTAATAATCCATTTTATAGGCATCGTAATATCATTTGATTGGAAATCTCCATTTTGCACAATAATCCTTTCAGATTGTTTAGTTATCAATAACAGTTCATCAATTGCGCTATTTTGATCCTCTGCTTTGTAACTTCCCCCTTGAGCACTAACTCCATATGTATCATATAAAAAGGAAGACTTATTCGCTTCTAAAAATTGTTTTAGAAGAGGCAACTGGTCTCCTAGCCATTTTTCAGGTGTCTGGGCTCCATCAGCTCCAGGCAAAGTTTTAATTAAATCCCAAGCTGAAATAATTAAACAAATTTTAATAGGCTTCTTGATGTGTCGCATTATCATCTGAAGAACATCTACTATCACTACTTGAGTTTGTGTCATTTCAATTTCCCACGGCACATAGTCACTTGGACTCGCTTCCTCAGTAACAGAATCATTTTGGTCCAAAAGAAAGGAGATATCTGTTATCAAGTTTGGCTTTTTTATATAATCTGGATTAACAAATAACATCAAACCTGTACATTCTTTGATTTGATCCAAGTATTCCTTTGTCATTTTTCTATATGAGAATTGACCAGAATAGGTTTCTCCTGAAAGGTCAGGAAATATAAATTCACTAACTTCACCACTATTTTTTTCAGTTATTGTTAATTGAATATTTTTAACAAATCCTGTCTTTGTCCTTTCCGGTGCAATACAATCCAAAAAGGATTGTCGCAACAAATTTAAATGTTCTCTATCTTTAGGTTGGATTTTGACTGTGTAATTTGCTTCAATTTCACTAGTTTCCATCACATGCCAAAGTGCACCAATAAAAGAAGATTTACCAGAATTTGGCAAGCCTAAAAACATACATTTGTTTGATATACCTGCCATATTAATTATTAAATTTAAATTTCATAAATTGACGCAAATTATTATCTTCTTTTATTCCAAATTCTTGAATGTTATTAGTATCTAGTTGTGATTTATTTACCCATTCTGAGAATATACTGCCCAGTCCATGACCAAAAGTAAAAGTATTGTCTTTGGGTCTACATGCAATTTCATGAAAAGTAATATTAAAATTCATTGCATACTTGTTTTTAATTTCCTCTTTAAGCAAATTCAAAAATTCTTCATGTTTTTCACGTTTAGGTCCTAAATCAAAAAGATCCCACCTAGAAAACACAATTTGTATATTAGTATGTTGTAAGAGAGTTTCTGCTTCAATTAAGCTACGAAGTATTCCAATCCCAGCACTTTTCGAACTAGCTCTCTCTCTAATTGACGTAAGTTTTTTAGTGTCAAAAAACAACACAAAATGATCTGCTCTTTGGCAAAGTTCAAACTTCTTGCACTCTTCAGTAGAATCTTTTAGAGCTTTAAATGTTTCACCAGAAATGTCGGTAAAGAGCAGATCCACCTTACTACTATCAAACTTTTGGTTCGCAACTCTCAGATGCATAAAAGTCGGTGCACCAAACGGAGTCCTTCCAGTAAAAGGAATATCAATTTCTGAATCTATCTTTGAAAGATGGCTTTTTTCTTCAAAATCCAAAAGGGTTTCCGAACCCGCAAATATAAAACCTTCATAAGAAAGTTTAGTGGAAAACATATGTATTAAACTAAGCAGCAATGTGGTTTTACCGGCTTCCGGCATTCCCGCAAGAACTACCAATCTTGTCAACAATAGTTTTGCCAGTTTATCTGCATCATCGATTGTTAATGCTTTACCAGAATGAACATCAATTAAATCTTCACTATTTAATCCATTGCCATTTTCATCTGTTTGGATATTTTCTATTTCACTTTCTTCCTCAATATCATCAATAGAATTATCCTGATCATCTTGATCTAAACCCTCACTAGAATAATGAGGACATATATCTATTTCTAAACCGTTTACACATTTTCCAGTTGTTAATACTAAACAACCTTCTTCTTTACAACTTGCCATAGACTATATTTATTGATTAAGCAAAGTCTGCTCAATTAAAAACTGCTCTGCCAAATCAATCGAGGTAAAATTAGCGTCTGTTTTTAAACCAGTTCTTTTTTCAAAAACTGAACTCCACGATTCACCTGAATCTACCGCTCCAGTAAATGCTAAAAATATTGGACATATATTATCATAACTTCTATGATCATATTCAACTATATTTTCAAGAAAGTCACCAGCCAGAATTTTTACACACTCATTTATTGAAAATTCTTTTGTTAGTCCATCCTGTGTAACTGCAATTGCAACTTTTAAGAATTCTTTAAAATTAACAGGAGGCGGCATTATATTTACCAGATTGAATAATTCTTGCGAGATTGCAAAAGGTCCAACAGCACCAGCTAGCTCTTTAAAAGGTTTTCCTAGAAGACTACTGTATGATCTAAAAATCCACCAATGAATATCTGACTCCTCTTTTAATAGATCTATATTATCTTCTAATATATTCTTTTGATTTTCAGCATTTTTTTCGACAACCTTTAAATTCGCTGTTAAACTTTTTATATGAGAAATTAACGTTTCCACAGTCGCCCCTTCTTCTTTTAAAGATATATATTTTGTGGGAATCACTTCGACTATGCCAGGTTCGCGAATGGCAATTGAACTAACTCTCACATAATCAATAGCTGATTGGATAATATCAAAATTTATAATGGCGGAATCTAACATTCCAAATTTAGCTGATACCAATGATAGTGCAATTTTGACACTATCAATTGTATTGCTTTCAATTTTTTGCGCAATTATCGCACCTGCTAAAACCCTTTTTTCAAGCCCAAATTCCTCTTCAATAAGCATTACATCGTCTTTAAAGAAGGCTGCCAAAAATTCACTTTGAAAACTTTTACTCAGAATTGGCTTGCCTAGATATAATCTTATACAATCTAAAATCCAGTCATAATTCTTTTCCTTTAATATTGCTGTAATTGACAGGCTGCGTTTCTCTAATGTTTCTTCCTTCAAAGTGCCAACGCTTGCTAATCTATACCAATTTGGTAAATTTGTAATCATAGTTATTATTTAAATGGGTTAGGTAATGGTGAATTTAAAATTAGTACTACCTCATCCCATAGTTCGCCTAATAGATTTCTCTCAGTAGCCCTTTTAAAATAGTTTTGTGCTTTCCTTATCTCTTCAAGATCTCTATCGCTATCCTCTATCAAAGATAATTTAACTGCTATGTTTAATTTAACATGATATGGCAGCCCAAGAAACATAAATGCCAATTTTCTCTTGGGATCAGGTGCTCGTGGATCTATTACTTCTTGCGTCATAGTAAAATCTTTTGATTCGCTTTCATTCACTTCTTCCTCTTTTGCTTTTACTTTGATTTCATCCTCGCTAACAACAACTTTTAGCCACTCTTGATCTGATAAAGGTAAATCATGTTGTTCATAAATTACTCCACCTCGAGAATATTCAGCAATAAAAGATTGGTCATTTTTTTCCCATTTTCTCTTGAATAATTTCACGGATATATGCCTACTCGCACTTTCTTCGTCAATTGCAACTTCAATTATGTTATACCTAGGTTCCCAATCCGTTTCACTTCTAGACGGCTGCATGGCACCTGCAGATAATACCAGACTGTTATTAACACGATCTGAACCGAATGAATGCTTATGCCCAAAGAGATGAACTTTCGCTTTAGCGTTGAAATCTCTTTTTACTTCATCACCATCATATAGCCACTGTGGAGGATGATGACAAACTACAAAAGTAATTACTCCTGCATCCCGTACGATATTACTTTGATGTGAACCTAATATTAGTTTTGAAGTGTATTCATCATCATTCTTGTTAGAAATCAATGCTGAATTAACCCCTCGTATCCGTAAAATTCTACCATCCAAATTGAAATCTTTTTCCCAATATAGATTATTGGAACTATCTGGAACTGATCCGTATTTTTGCGCAAAAGTTCTGTAATTTTGTAAAGGGCTTAATAAAATTGCTGCGGATTCAGCATCTGCCATATAATCTGCAATATTACGATCAATATTGTTTCTCCCTCTTAAGCCCTTAAATAGAGATTGTATTGATTTAACAGCTGCATTAATTTTTGATCTATCAACATCATGATTACCTGGCACTGTTAGCACATTTTCTAATTTGCATCCAGTAATTGTACAAATACGATTTATCCATGCATCCGCAATAGCAAATTCTTCTTCTGTCCCAGAAAAAGCAATATCGCCTCCAATTAATATTATGTCAATCTGTCCATAACTTTTTCTCAATTGGTCCAAATCAATTTCGATTTCTCTTTGAATATCTTTATCGAGATCAAGGTATTGTAAGTCTTTATAATTCTTAAAATGAATATCAGATAAATGCAAAATTTTTAATCCCATTTATGGCTTTTTGTAAATTAGAGTTAATTAATTTTCTAAAATTTCTTTAGCATATTGCTTAACAGCATTAATAATTTGACTCCTAAATAAAAGAAAACCAAATGGTATATTACTTACGATAATTATAGAATCCTTCTTTACAGCTAAAGTACCATTAATTTTAACATTTCCAATTCGAAAACTAAATTTATTAAGGTTACCCACCCGGGAGAATTGCAGTTCTTTTACTTCTCCAGCAAACCTTTTTGGCGCAATACTGCTAAATAACTTTAATTTTCTTTCAACCTCTATTATACTTAATTTATGGTTTATCGTAATATTTAATTTTGACACATTTTACTAATTAATTGTTTCTTCCTATAAAATTAAAATTATATTTGAATAACTAAGCATATTAGGAGAGTTGATACAATTATTAAACAACAAAACTTAAATTATTGTTTAAATAGTCATATAGATCTATATTTAAATCACAAAATTAATTAAAGCCTTATCATTTTTACACCTGCAGAAATTCAACTAATATGTTTTGCAGCTTTTTTTTTCGAATCCGTTTAGCGTTGTATCTTTATATCCTAACCTTTCAAAATCTAAAAAAAACATTAAATTAAAAATTGGTAAGCATATTTATTTATCCTCTTATAACCACTACTTCACAATACTAAACACCACAAAAATAAACATCATACATAACTTTTTCTCTTTATTTAACTTCCTGTCTTAAACTGTATTTACCGAAAGAGAATATTTACTACTATTACTTAACATCCTTGCAATCAGCCGAACCATTAATTTTGACTCATTTTAGTCAACATATTTAGACCTATCAATGCTTTGCACATTACGGGATCTCAATCTTGTTGTTGACAAATCAATCCACAACATTTGAACATGAAAATAATTTTCTGGAATTAAAACCGGCATTCCTTTATAAGTTTTTAAGGTATTTGTAATTCTACACAAATTAGGTATTTTTTAGAGATTACAAAAACAGGTATAAATACCTACATAAACTAAATCGCTTTTAGCTACTTTCACTATGTTGTTTTAACTTAATAATAACCAAATTTCCACAAAATTTATTAAGCAGTTTTCCACATCAAGCACATAACACTTTAATTAACAACTAATTATTTAAATTTATGAAATTAACCTTTACAATCAACCGTACGTTTAAGATCCTCTTACTAGTGTTTTCAACTTTTTCTTTTTCTCAGACAAAAGAAGATAATAAATCAAACTCAATTGATCCGCGCCAGTACATCACGATTTTCTACCAAAAAACCTCATCTCAAGGCAAATTTGACACTATATGGAATTGGGAGGATAATATAATTATTCCTAATCAAAAATATAATTACGTAGATGTAAATGGTGAGATAAAAATTGATTTTGCCAAAATGAAACTTATTTCAAATAGAGATTTTGAAGGTACAATTTCTCTAGAAGCAGAAATATCCGGAGATAATGGTACCAGAAAAATTGAAGTAAATCCATATTCTGAAGTAGGTGTTGAAAGAGTTCCAATTGGGATTAAATCTGAAGCACCGGCAGAAATAGCAAAAAAATTATTAAATCTGTTCATAAGACTTCAAGGTATAGACTATCGCTTCATTCAAAATTATAACAGTTTTAATAAAGATGATATTAAAAGAAAAATAATTATTGAAGAAAAATCGAAAAAGCTTATTGAAATGATTAATTCACAAACCCCTAATAAAGATGATATTGTTCATGAAGTGTTAACAATCGAGGACCTTGTGTATAATGATTTTTATAGCTATGATAGTAAAAAAGAAAGCCGTAATAAATTTGACGACCCAAATCTTAAAATTAAAGGAATACAGAATAAATTTGAAACAATGATCCAAATTTACAAGGAAAGGTATAGTGAGGATCGAGCTAATTACATTCGTTTATTTAAAGATTCTTATTACAATGCATTAGCAGAAGTGGGTATTGTCTTGGATTATTTAAATTCTTTTGAATCTGGAGGAGAAGATGCTACAAAAGCATTTCTTTCCCTTATAAATAAAGATTTGGTAGGTTACAATAGCTTGAAAAAAACTTTAAATGAAGCACAAAAAAAATTATCTGATGTAAAATTAAATTACGATGAAAGTAATACAGATTTAGAATTAGCTTTATTAGATAATGCCGATTTACTCACAGAAACTTATAAAACCTTGTATGAAATTTCTAAATTTAGAGGCTCTCCTTTTGAGGAGATTCTTAATTCTCTACCTGAAAAAAGTTTTGACGAAACTCAATTTGCAACTATGATAGAAAAAGAAGAACAACAAAGAAAATTTTCACGAAACTTGATTCAAAATAACCTCCAGCAGCTTTCCGAAAAATTATCTGTTGCGGCGGGTAAAATAATCTATAAAAAACTAGTTTATGCTACAATTGACCTAGGTAAAAGTGGAGCGAAGTCAAACGAAGTTTTAAATCTATATGTAACTTGGGTACTTGATCCAAAAAAAGATAAAATGCAAAACTCTCCAAGATTACCTATTGGAAAATATTATATTCGAGAAACTGGATGGAAAACCGAAATTACAGATATGTTTGCTCTAATTAAAAGACAACACGAGTCAGATGTTGATCAAACAACAGTTTCTCCTAGCAATTTTAAAGGCTCTGGCGGAGTTGTATTAATGTGGACCTATAATAAAGAAGACAGAGGCATAGTAAAAAAAATAAAAAAAGAATCAGGTGAAATTACAATTACAAGGAAAAGAAAACTTAGTAATTTCCTAGAACCATCAATTGGTCTAAATGTGTCCTATTTAGATTTTAGCACTGCTAAAGATGTAGAAATTGGCACTGGCCTTCAACTAGGATTATTTAAAAATAAAATATTCTTTGGTTATGGGGTAAATCTTCATATGATTTCACCCAAGGATCAATCTCCTACTTACTTGTATGTCGGTTTTAGCTTTGCTAAACTGTCTGATTTATTTAAAAATAGCGGTAAGATTACAGCCAATTGAAAATATAATTTTTACAGAAATTCTTGATTCACAAAGCCAAATTACACCCCTTAGAACTAAATATCTAAGTAAAAACTAAAGGACTTATTTAGAGAAAAAAATCTCTTCATTAGTCCTTTTTTAGTTATTATTATATTCCCTTCTGATTTATCAAAATAAGTTTCTTTTTCATTTCACTTAATTGCTTCTCCATCCTTTTAATTGTCTGCAAAGTAACTACATCAGAAACATCTTCCTTATCTTCCAGTCTTTCTTTTAGCCCCTTCATTTCACGCCCAATAGAAATCTGTTCAGTTATTGCATACTCTTCTGTCTGACTAACCGACTGATGCCCAAGCATTTCTTTTACAATGTGTATTGGTACATTATTATTTAACGTCACTGTACTTCCGAATGTTCTTCTGGCTTTGTGAGTATTTAAAGCACTTGTAATACCGCATAAATCAGCTATTTCTTTAAGATACTCATTCATTTTCTGATTTGAACTCACAGGAAGTACTGAATCTCTTTCAATGCACAGAGGATGATTTTTATAACGTTCTAGAATTTCAGCTGCCTTTGGCAGTAGAGGAATATTAATTGGACTTCCAGTTTTTTGTCTTTCAGCTAGAATCCATTGCTCTCCGTCAACACCTTCTCTGATATCGGAACGCTTAAGATTAAAAACATCAATGTACGCAAGACCAGTATAACATTGAAAAACAAAGACATCTCTGACTACTGCCAGGCGAGCGGTAGAAAACTTGTGCTTTTCCAGCAGTGCCAGCTCAAATCCTGCCAAAGGTTTTTTCGGAACCTTTATCTTTCTGCATTTAAAACGCTTAAAAGGATCTGTTACAAGAAATTCTTTATCTAATGCAATAAGGACAATTTTCTTAAAGTTAGTAATATATTTAAGCGCTGTATTATTCGCATTGTTCTTTACAGTCTTAAGATAAAACTCATATTCTTTTACAAACTCAAAATTAAGTTCTGTAAACTCCATATCCTGCACGCCATATTTGTACAGCATGAAGTCTTTAATATGATTCTTTGATATCTCAAAACGAACATGGGTGCCTATCGCATATTCACCTTTTTTTACCAAAGCAAGCATCTGATCATTATGAATCTGAAATTCCTCAAGTACGGTAGTTTTCAGCTTAGTTTTACCTAAAATAAAATTAATCAGCTTTACACTGGTCACAGGCTCCTGCTTTTCCAAAAGCTGGTCAGCAAATTTTCTTATTTTCATTTCCAGCGAGTACAAAAAGAAATTCAATGCTTTAGCATCTTCTTTATTTCCTGCTGCACGTCCTGACTTCTGCTCCCAACGGTTTACATTCCACTTTCGTTTAGTGGAGGTTTCTTTGGGGACGCCATTAACTGTAATTCTAAGATAAATAAATCTTTCATTGGTACTTTTTGCGGAACTCTTCAAAAAGAAGATAATTCCAAAACTGTTTTCTAACATAATTCAACAATTAATAAGTTAATAAAGGTCGAATTATAATATCTCTAAATCAAGTCGTTAACCAGCTTAACATGTCTGACTAACAATGCATTACATTGTTTTTTGTGGCAACTTTTTTTGAGATTCTAAAATGCCACAAATAAGCCATGAAATTTCGGATCAATACATATTGTTGTGGGGAAATATTAAAATAACGATTTTTGCATTCCA
>NZ_CAMLDD010000015.1 GCF_946478785.1 uncultured Flavobacterium sp. | reverse complement strand
GTCAATTTGGTTGTTATTAAAATTACTTTAAATCTTTGTAACAAATCTAAAGGATTGAAGCGGTATCTCCCGATTTAGAAAAACAAGGCTTTTTTGCCGTAGGTTTTCTTGATCGGGAATATAGCGGAAAGCGGGAAACCTGTTGGCAAGAATGTATTATTGTTTCGCTTCAAATAAAAAGTCAATCACTTTCTGATACAATTCATCATCATGCATTCCGTGGCCTAAGCCTTTGGTTTCGATAAACTGACTGTTTTTCCAGGTACTGGCAATTTTTTTGCCTTCTTCAAAAGAAACGATATCGTCTGAAGCATCATGTGCGATCAGTCCTGAAACATTAAATTGTGAAGCGAATTTTTGTCCGGAGAAATCTTCGAGTTTGAAGTTGAAATGTGTTAAGAAGCGATTTTCTAATAGCGAAAACATTCTTGTGTTTAAGCTCAGCATAGAAACATAATTGTCAATTAAAGTCTTCAAATCTGATGGAGCTCCAAGAATCACCATTTTATTGATACTTGTATTCGGGAATAAATATTGATGATAAACACAGGCTGCACCGCCAATAGAATGCCCTATAATAATTGTAGGCTGGTATTTTTCTACAGCTTTATTGATAAATTCTGCATAAAGCGGAACATTGAATTCCTTTCCACTGCTTTGTCCATGTGCAGGAGCATCAATGGCAATAATCGTGCTCCCTGATTTTTGAAGATGAGGTAATGTTTTCTGCCAGCGCGAAGCATTGCTTTCCCAGCCGTGAACAAGCAGAATTCTGGTTTCATTTCCTTTCCAGATGTAGGTTTGAAAATGATGTTCGTTATGATGAAACATTTCCGTTTCTGTGTTTTTCAGAATTTGTGGCAAGCTTTCTTTTTGTAATCTGCCAATGCGTGGCTGGCTAAAAAGTGCGTATGAAAGCTCGACGGCTTTTTGCGGACGCACATAACTGAGGAAGTTGATGTATTGGCCAACCGATTTTAATGTAATAAAGCGAATTCCTTTTTTAAGTCCCAAAACCAGCAATTTTATAGTAAAAAAAAGTCCCGATGTTATCGGGACAATTTATTTAAATACTTGAGAACAATTGTTCCATTTTTTCTTTCTCTTCATCAGCCAGTACGCTGTCGACTAAGATTCTTCCTGAATGCTCATCTGTGATGATTTTCTTTCTGGAGGCAATTTCTACCTGAGTCTGTGGCGGAATCGTGAAGAATGATCCTGCAGAAGCTCCTCTTTCGATAGATACTACAGCCAAACCATTGCGAACGCTGCTTCTGATTCTGTTGTAAGCAGCTAATAATCTTGCTTCAATCTGCTCAGAAAACTCGGCAGATTTCTCCGTCAAGAAGATTTCTTCTTTTTGAGTCTCAGCCATAATGGCATCCAATTCAGATTTTTTATGTTTCAGGTGGTTGCTTTTAGCTTCTAATTTTTCTTTTAAATTAGAGATAACTTCTTTCTTGTGCTCGATAGAAGCTTTCATTTCCTTAATTTGCTTTTCAGCCAGTTGGATTTCTAATTCCTGAAATTCAACTTCTTTTGTCAAAGAATTAAATTCTCTGTTATTGCGAACTGACTCTTGTTGTTTTGTGTATTTTTTGATAACCTCTTTGTGCTCTTCAATAGCGTTTTTCTTAGTTTTGATAAGATCCTCAACTACTTCAAGTTCACTTTTAAGTTTTTCTGAACGTGTGCTTAAACCTGCAACTTCATCTTCTAAATCTTCAACTTCTAATGGAAGTTCTCCTCTTACGTTTCTGATTTCGTCAATTCTGGAGTCAATAAGCTGTAAATCGTAAATTGCTCTTAACTTGTCCTCAACACTTAATTCTTTCGTATTCGCCATATTCTATAAGTACTTAACTGGATTTGTATTTTCTTCTGATAAAATGATGGCAAAATTAAGGATTTTTTTCCTAAGATAATCAACAATATAATTTTTTGTATAGCGTTCGCTCTCAAAATGACCAATATCGGCTAAAAGTAACCGGTTTTCGGCTTCATAAAATTGATGATATTTTAAATCGGCGGTCAAAAAAGCATCTGCTCCGGCCTGGATTGCATTTTTTGTAGCAAAACTTCCTGAGCCTCCAAGGACTGCAATTTTCTTTATTTTTTTTCCTGTAAAGGCTGAATGACGAATACCATCGGCAATCATTTTGTCTTTTACCAAATATAAAAAGTCCTTTTCATCCATTTCAGAGTCCAATTCCCCAATCATTCCCAAACCAATGTTTTGATGTGAATTTTGAAGATCGTAGATTTCATATGCCACTTCTTCATAAATATGATTTGCAAAAAGTGTTTTTAAAATTTTAGACTGAAGGTGTTTTTCAAAAATAACTTCAATTTTTATTTCGGTTCCCGTATGTAACTTTCCTTTTTCACCAATTACGGGATTGCTGTTTTCATTTCCTTGAAAAGTAAAAAAACCTTCTGTATTAAAACTGCAATTGTCATAATTGCCAATTCTTCCTGCACCAGATTCAAACAAAGCATTCCGAACTTTTTCGGAATTATCCGGAGTTGTGTAAGTGATTAATTTTTGAATAAAATTCTGCTTCGGAATCAAAACTTTGGTATTTTGGAGACCCAAAGCGTCACAGAAAATTTTATTTACACCAGCCGAATGATTATCTAAAG
Source organism: uncultured Flavobacterium sp. (assembly GCF_946478785.1). The sequence continues at coordinate 115,843 of NZ_CAMLDD010000015.1, read as the reverse complement.
CGGTATGGACAGCATAAATGGCTATATCGTTTTTGATGGCTTTTAAAATGGCACGTTCAACATAATTTTTGCCTGTAATTTTTTTGATTCCGGAGAATAATATTGGATGGAAACAAACGACTAAATTGCAATTTTTGGTAATTGCTTCTTCAATTACATTTTCTAAAGCATCGTGGCAAACCAAAATCCCGGTACTTTCGGTTTCTGAATTTCCAACTAAAAGTCCAACGTTGTCAAAGTCTTCGGCGTAAGCCAAAGGAGCCATTTCTTCGAGAACTTCTATTATATTTTTGATTTTCATTTTTCTTTCAATAATTTGTAATAAAACAAAGTAACGAATTTGTTTGAAGTTGACCTTTGTATTGTGCATATTATTACACTAATAGTGCAATTTTTGTATATTTGTAATTATAAATCAATATGTCATGACTACAATAAAAATAAACGAGCGAACCAAAACGGGTAAAGCATTTATGGCTATGCTTGAAACTTTTTTTAAAGATGTAGAAGGAATTGAAATTATTGAAACCGATTCAAAAAAAATAAACAAAGAAGAAGGTCGGTATTCTCCTGAATTTATTGAGAAAGTTAGAAAGGCAGAAGAGAATATTAAAAATGGCGAAACTACAACGCTGAATCCAGATGATATATGGGGAAGTTTAGGGTTGAAGTAACTAAAATCGCGAATCAGGATATTGAAAAACATAAAAAATCAGGAAATAAAATTTCTGTTAAAAATATAGCTAAAATTTTAATTGATCTAACAGAAAATCCTTATGAAGGATTTGGTAGTCCAGAGCAATTGAAACATGAATATTCAGGATTATGGTCAAGACGCATTAATCAAAAAGATAGAATGATTTATCGTATTGAAGAGGAAGTTGTAACCGTTTTTGTGATTTCAGCAATGGGGCATTATTCTGATAAATAACTTTATGAATCTACTTCGAAAAATACTCTTCCCGTTTGCAATTTTATACGGATTTATAACTTCAATTCGAAATTTTCTGTTTGATAAAGGAATCCTGAAGTCTACTTCATTTGATATTCCGGTTATTGCTGTCGGAAATTTAAGTGTTGGCGGAACCGGGAAAACACCTCAAATTGAATATCTTATTAGACTGTTATCAGATAAATATAAAATTGCCACTTTAAGTCGTGGCTACAAGCGTAAGTCCGAAGGTTTTGTTTTGGCAGATTCAACTTCAAATGCCGAAATTTTAGGAGATGAGCCTTTTCAGTTTTATCAAAAATTTCCAAATATTCAGGTAGCAGTTGATGCCAATCGAACTAGTGGAATTACACAATTGCTTTCTCAAATTGAAAAACCTGAAGTAATTTTGCTCGATGATGCTTATCAGCACCGAAAAGTAAAAGCGGGATTTTATATTTTACTGACTGCATTCGATGATTTATATGCGGATGATTTTATGCTTCCAACCGGAAATTTGCGTGAGAGCAGGAGCGGAGCCAATAGAGCTAATATTGTGGTAGTAACAAAGTGCCCGAATAATTTATCTGATGAAAAGCAGGAAGAAATTCGTTTGAAATTAAAGCTAAGCCCTTCACAGCAAATCTATTTTACATTTATAAACTATGACGATTTTGTCTATGGTGAAAATGAAAAAGTTGGTGTTGCAGAAATTAAGAAAGAAGCAAAATTACTTTTGGCCGGAATTGCAAAGCCAAAACCATTTTTTGATTTTCTAAAAAGTGAAAAAGATGAATGTTTAACTTTCCCTGATCATCATCATTTTTCGGAAACGGATTTAAATGAAATTCAGAATAAAGCTCAGGACAAAAAAATCATTACAACAGAGAAGGATTATGTTCGTTTAAAAGATGCTGAAATGATTTCTAAATTGTATTATTTGCCCATAAAAAGTACTTTCATTAATCATCAGCAAAATTTTGACAATACGATTTTAGCGTATGTAAAAAGAGATTGATGATCTAAAGTATTGTTTCGAATTGTGCTTGTTCAGAATTTTGAATATTCATTTTTACCGAAAGCAGAATTAAATCGATAAGACGGGACGAATACCCTATTTCGTTATCATACCAACCAACAACTTTTACCATTTTATCAATTACGGATGTAAGTTGGGAATCAAACAAACACGAATTTCTATTTCCAATAATATCGACAGAAACAATTGGATCTTCTGTATAATCCAAAATTCCTTTCAGATTGGTTTTGGATGCAATTTCGAACGCTTTATTGATTTCTTCAATAGATACGGCACGTTTTACATTAAAGGTAATATCTGTTAACGATCCATCCGGAACAGGGACACGAATACCGCAACCGCCGATTTTGTCAACCAGTTTAGGGAAAATTTTAGTCAGGGCTTTTGCAGCTCCGGTTGTTGTTGGAACAATAGATTGACTGGCACCTCTCGCTCTTCTTAAATCTTTGTGTGGCTGATCGTGTAAACTTTGATCAGTTGTGAAAGAGTGTATTGTGGTAATATAAGCTTGTTCAATACCGCACAATTCGTCAATAATTTTGATCATTGGGGCTGCATTATTTGTCGTACAGCTTGCATTTGATATAATTGTTTCGCTGCCATCAAGTATGGATTCGTTAACACCTAAAACTACTGTTTTGATTGTCTCAACTTCAGCAGGTGCCGAAAGTATTACTTTTTTTGCGCCCGCAATAATGTGAGCATTTAATTCTTCGTATGTTTTATATTTTCCGGTACATTCAATTACAAAATCGATGTTATGAATTTTCCAGTTTAAGTTCGAAATGTTTTTTTCGTGAAAGAATAAAAAAAGCTTTCCGTCTACAATAATTCCTTCTTCATTATGACTTACCGGAAAAGGCAATACGCCATGAATACTGTCGTATTTGATTAAATGGGACATGGTTTTGGTGTCAGCAATATCGTTTATCGCTACTACTTCAATTTCAGGATGATTCAGAAGCAATCGAAATAAATTTCTTCCAATTCTTCCAAACCCATTAATGGCAATTCTTGTTTTCAATTCTTGTGTTTGTTTAATCGTTTAACTGTTTATTTGTTTTTTTGTCATTAGATGATTACACAAATAAACAGTTTAAGAAAATACCTTTATATTATAAAATATGTTTTTGCGCTTTGTAAGATGAACGAACCAATGGACCGCTTTCTACATGACGAAAACCTAATTCAAGACCAAATTTTTCATATGTTGCAAATTGATCTGGTGTAATGAATTCTTTTACAGGCAAATGTTTTTTGCTTGGCTGTAAATATTGACCGATAGTTACCACATCAACATTTGCATTTCGTAAATCAGTCATGGTTTGAAAAACTTCTTCTTCAGTTTCGCCAAGACCTAACATGATTCCGGACTTGGTTCTGTTGATTCCTTTTTCTTTTAAATAACGTAAAACCTCTAAACTACGGTCATATTTTGCCTGAATACGGACTTCACGTGTCAAACGGCGTACCGTTTCCATATTATGAGAAACAACTTCTGGATTGGCTTCTACAATTCGGTCAAGGTTTCTTTCGATACCCTGAAAATCAGGAATTAAAGTTTCAAGAGTAGTGTTGGGATTCATTCTGCGGATAGCTTTTACCGTTTCAATCCAGATAATAGAACCTCCGTCTTTCAGATCATCTCTGTCCACACTTGTAATTACAGCATGCTTGATATTCATTATTTTAATAGAACGGGCCACTTTTTCAGGTTCGTCCCAATCTACTGTTTCTGGTCTTCCGGTTTTTACACCACAAAATCCGCAAGAACGTGTACATACATTTCCTAAAATCATGAAAGTTGCTGTTCCTTCTCCCCAGCATTCACCCATATTGGGGCAGCTGCCAGAAGTGCAAATTGTATTTAAGCTATATTTATCCACTAAGCCCCTTAGCTCAGTATATTTTTGTCCAATAGGAAGTTTAACTTTTAACCATTTAGGTTTTGGAGTTGGTATATTTTCAATCACTGTTTCCATACATCAAATTTCAAAGTGCAAAGATAAGCATTGTACTTTATTAGATCATTCGTTTATCGGTTATTTTGAAAATGGATTTGTTAGGATTTTGTAATAGAGATTTTGATTAAAACTTTATTCTATGTTAATGTAGGATTTAAAGTGTAGAAACTTTCTTCAAATATTTTTCTTTTGTTTATTTTTTGAAATTGCATATTCTTAAAATTTGTTAAAAATTTAAATCTTCGAAGAATTAAATCTCTGGTATGTTTTAGTACATTTGATGCTAAATTGTAATGAAAGAAAAACATGAATAAGAAATTTATACTATTAGGAATTGCATTTGCTGCTTTGAGTTTTGAAAATGTACAAGCACAAATTAATTTTGGTGAAAAAGCGATAGGAGCACTTCAAAAAGGCGTAACTAGTTTTACCCTGAGCAATGCAGATGCAGCTAAATTGTCTAAAGAAGCTGTGGTTAAATTAGATGCCGAACATGAGGTTGCTGGTCCGACAGATCCATACACTTTAAGACTGAACAGGGTTTTTGGAAAACATACTTCGGGTGAAGGGTATACTTTAAACTATAAGGTATATAAAATAAAAGAAGTAAACGCATTTGCAACTGCTGACGGTAGTGTTCGTGTATATTCAGGATTGATGGATATTATGGATGATAATGAATTGCTGGCGGTAATTGGCCATGAAATTGGTCACGTTGCTAATAATGATTCAAGAGATGCTATGAGAGCTGCTTATCAAAAAGAAGCTTTAATTGATGGAGTTTCTTCGCAGTCTGCAACGATTACAACTTTTACAGATAGTCAGTTAGGTAAGATTGGAAGTGCTATGATTGACAGCAAACATAGTCGTAAGCAAGAAGCTGAAGCAGATTTGTTTGCTTATGATTTTATGAAGAAGAATGGTTATAATGTTAATGCAGAAGAATCTGCATTCAGAATTTTAGCCAAAATGAGTGAGGGCGCACAAGCTTCTTTTTTAGATCAGATGATGAGTTCTCATCCGGATTCAAAAGAAAGGGCTGAAGATGCTAAAAAGAGAGCTGAGAAGGATGGGTTATACAAAGCCTATGTGCAGCAAAAAATTGTAAACACAGCACCCGCACCTGCCAAAAAAACAACAACTAAGAAAAAGACAACTAAAAAGAAATAAGAATTTCTGAACAATAAAAAACCCGACAAGTTTCTAAGATTTGTCGGGTTTGTTGTTTTAACCTAAAACGTGATGTGCTAAGACTTTTTGTACGTCATATACATTTACCGATTTATTGAATTGTTTTACAATGCTCGGTTGTTGTTCGCTTGAAACCCAGATTTTTAATTCGGCATCAAGTTCAAAAGTTCCTGCAGTTTCTACGCTAAATCGGGTGATGCTTTTGTAAGAGATTGATTTGTATTCAGTTTTACTGCCTGTTATTCCTTGCACATCAACTAAAATTAATCTTTTGTTAGTGAAGACAAACGTGTCACGGATTAATTTAAAACCCATTTCGATTTCTTCATTATCAGTTAAAAGCTGTCCGTATTTTTTAATTAAATCTTCCTGGCTTACCGAACCGGCGTTGCCAAGTATTGCTGAAAATATTCCCATTTTTTAGTTTTTAATTTTAATAGAATAGTGTTTTTTTAATCAGCTGTAAAAGTAATTAAAATATAAAAGAATGTAGGTTTTTATTAATCAGATTGTGTATGGTTAAATGAAACGCATAAAAAAAGCAGAACCTAAATTCTGCTTTTTCGTCTTAATTCTTATTCTATTTCTGTTTTTATCGTTATCGGGAGATTGTATGCTGTTCGTACCGCTTTTCCGTCTAATATTCCAGGAGTCCATTTTGTTTTTAATGATTTTAAAACACGTATAGCCTCTTTTCCTAATCCATATCCAGGATCATTTTTTACTGTAATGTCAGTCATCGAACCATCTTTTTCAATTACAAAAGAAACATATACTCTCAATGTTTTTTCAGCATCCAGTTCAGGTCTGTTGAAGTTGTTTCCAACATAAGTGTAAAACTTGCTCATTCCACCTGGGAATTCAGGCATTTTGTCTAAAACAGCAGTAGTTACAACAGAATTTCCGTCGCCTGTTGCTTTAGTAGCTTCTCCAGTTCCACTTCCACCGCTTGTTGGTAATGCATTAACTGCAGTTCCTGTTCCGGCAGAAGTATTGTCTACAGTAGGAATGTTGTGTGTATTAGGTGCAATTACCTCTGTTGTAGCCTCATGAGTAGGCGCCACAACAGGATTTGCTAATTGTACTTCAGTTGTGGCCGGAGCGCTTTCCTGTGCCTGTAGAGGTGGTGTTATTGGGTCTTCAGTTTTTGGTTGTACAATTGTTGGGTCTATTACTACCTTTATCGGCTCATCAAGAATCGTAGGATGTTGAGTTATAGTACCAACAGACCTAAAATTGTTGATCACAATAGATACAGCTGCTACTGTTGCTATCAATAGCAAGGCAGAGAATAGTGCAGTAATTGAATTTTTGGAACTCTCCTGACGTAATTGGTACGCGCCGTACTCTTTGTTTTTGTTTTCGAAAACGAGATCAGTCCATTTGGTTTCGTAAAGGCTTAATTTAGACATAGTAATTAGATTTAAAGGTTAAGTAAAATTAAATCATAAGAATGACAGGTTTATAGTTTGACAAATAACGAAAACAAAGAACTTTTGGTATGTGGAATATTTATTTTTTTAAGAATAAAATTATTGATATCTTATTCTTTGATTAAAGATAGTGAATTATCTGTTTCGTTCGATAATTTCAGCTAATAATTTTTTAGCGCGAAGTAATTTAACTTTAACATTGCTTAAAGGCTCATTGATTTTGAGCGCAATTTCCTGATAAGTCATTTCCTGAAAATAACGTAACTGAATGACTTCCTGATAGTGGGGTTTTAATTCTTTGATGCATAAAAGCAAACGGGACAAATTTTGCTCTTTAATCAATGCATCTTCTGCAGAAGGGGTAGGGTCGGCAATATTGTATGCCTGCTGGTCTTCGTTATCGGTGATTTCAATAAAAAGGTTCGTTTTCTTTTTACGGAGTAAATCTATGTAAACGTTTTTTGCAATGCTGATTAACCATGTATTGAATTGGAATTCAGGGTTGTAGGTTGCGATTTTGTCGAAAGCTTTTGAGAAGGTTTCAATGGTAATATCTTCAGCTATGGTTTCGTTTTCGGTACGTTTTAACATAAAACCGTACACTTCGTTCCAGTAAAAATCTAATAAAAAAGTAAAGGCTATCTGATCGCCTTGTTTTGCTTTTTCTATTTTAGAATTTATTTCCAATTTACTGGTTTTGAAAAAATATTAGTTATAAAGATATTAATTTGCGTGAATATAAGCACGATTTCAACAATAGGAAACCAAACTTTTAGATCATTTTCCCTTAATTTTCCGGCAGAGAATCCAATTACTGTCCAGGCAATCGTATATCGGATTGCCAATAATACCAATACAGTAATCCATTGAAATTGAAAAGCCAATAAAGGAATAACTAATAAAAAAAATAATAATTGCGAGCTGTAAAAAAGACTTAATTGAATTTTGTCAAAAAGCTTATAATAACTTGCAGTAGCAATGTGCCTTCTTTTTTGAGTAAACCATTCTTTGTAAGTTTCTTTTGGTTTTGAATAAGTAAAACTTTCAGGCGTGTATGCAATTGTCGTGTTTGCTTTGGTTGCTGCCTGGTTTACAAACAAATCATCATCGCCGGAACGAACCTGAATATGCTCTATAAAACCATTTACATTAAAAAACTCTTCCTTTTTATAGGCTAAATTTCTACCAACTCCCATATAAGGAAGCCCTGCTTTTGCCCATGAAAAATATTGTACAGCTGTAAGAACGGTTTCAAAACGAATGATTTTATTTAATAAAGAACGCTCTGTTTTTTCATAAGCTCCGTATCCTAAAACAATAGTTTTGTTCATGGTAAATTGCGAAGTCATAGCGTTAATCCATTCTTTTGAAGTTGGATAACAGTCAGCATCAGTAAACAATAAATAGTCTTTTGTCGCTGCTTTGATGCCTAATGTCAGAGCGTATTTTTTATTTCCCCAAAAGGCTTCGTTATTTTTAACTTTTACTAATCGGATGTTTGGATATTGGGTTTCAAATTGTTCAAAAACTTCTAACGTCTCATCGCTTGATGCATCATCAATCAAAACAATTTCAAAGTCAGGATAATTTTGATCTGCTAATAAAGGAACGTATTTTTTTACATTTTCCTCTTCGTTTTTTGCACAGACAATTACAGAAACCGGAAGTTTTTTTGGTGTAGTAGTTTGAGGCTTAGCGAAAGCGAATTTTCCAAAAATCCCTAAGTAGTAAAAAATTTGTATGAATACAATAGCAATAAAGAAGTAAAGTAAAAATATAAGCATATGATATTATGGTCTTTTAATTTTCTGAATCTTGCGAGTGCAAATGTACTTATGAATTCCTAATTTTCAATGGTAAAACGAATTTACTTTCGGCATTTTGACATTTCTTTTGCAATAGCAATAGACTGAGGGTTTTCGGTTTTCTCCAACTCCGAAATTATGTTTTTATAATTGTTGTCATCACGGTTTTGTGATAGTTTTTTGGTAGCCTGAATTTCATATATTTCAATCTCAAAACCAAAAATCCCTCTTGCTTCGCGCATTGTTTTCTCAGACAAATCTTCTAAACGAACAGGGTTTTCTGAGTTAGCTTCATATTTATCCACTAATTTTTTAAGCTGTTCTATTGAAGTGGCTTCATCTACAATTTTAATCCTTCCGTAAACATGCACGGCTATGTAATTCCATGTCGATACATTTTCATGATCATACCAGGAGGAAGAGATGTAACTGTGCGGGCCTGTAAACACTGCCAAAACCTGATCGTTTTCTACAAAACCTTCAGCTTGCGGGTTCAGTTTTGAAATATGTCCTTGCAAAATTTCTTTTCCGTCAGCATTTACTTCAAGTTCAATCGGAATATGTGTAGCACATAATTTTCCGTTAGTTTGATTGATAAGAATTCCAAAACTGTTCTCTTTCAAAAAAGTTCTTATAGATTCCGGATCTTCATTTTTATAGATGTCTGGTGTGTACATTTTGATGTTTTAGTTTGACACTATTTTTTTTTTCTCGAATTAAATAAATTTTGTTTGATGCTTATCCATAAAAGAACTATTCCCATAATGGTAAAAGTAATTCCCTGAATTAAACGTTGTGTTGCGAAATCATTAGAAAGTAATGCCCAAAAAGAGTGAAATAAATTAGATAGTATTCCTCTTCTGAAAAATTTTAGCCTCAAAACAATGTAAAGTACTATTGCAATTAAGATGGTATTTAGAGATGAGAGTTTATTTTTCCAATTAAAGTAGCAAACTATCGAAATACCAATTAACAGGCCTAAAAATATCCAGACATAAACATTAGGCCAAAAATTAGAATAATCCTCCTGCGTAGGGAAACATCTATTAAAATTTTCTGATTTTTGATCTTGAAAATATCTGTTTGTATACACAACCTTTTCAGCTACAGTATAAAAACGTAATTGTAGAATACCATTAATTAGGAAAATTATTCCAAAAATTTGTACCAAAATAACGGTGATGTCAAGTTTTTTCATCTAAAGTTTAAATTGATGAAAATTAAATAACATTCACTTCTGCTTCAATATGAATGCCGAAAGTTTTAAAAACAGTTTCTTGAACATTTTTTGAAACCGCAAGGATTTCCTGTCCCGTTGCATTTCCGTAATTTACTAAAACCAAGGCCTGATTTTTATGAACTCCGGCATCGCCAAAACGTTTTCCTTTAAAACCGGCTTGTTCAATCAGCCATCCTGCTGGCACTTTTACTTCGGTTTCTGAAACCTCATAATACTTCATTTCAGGAAACTTTTGGTGAATTTTTTCGAAATCAGATTTCAATAAAATTGGGTTTTTAAAGAAACTCCCACTATTTCCTAATTCTTTTGGATCGGGTAATTTACTTTGTCTTATAGCAATAACTGCATTGCTTACATCTTTTAATGTTGGAGCAGTAATATTGTTTTTAGCTAATTCAGCAGTAATATCTCCGTATGAAGTATTTATTTTGTGATTACGTTTTGTCAGTTTATAAATTACCGATGTAATAATATATTGATCTTTAACTTCGTTCTTAAAGATGCTTTCACGGTAGCCAAAACTACATTCCGCATTTGTGAAGGTTTTTATTTCCTGAGATTCAATATTTATCGCTTCACAAGAAACAAAAGTATCTTTGATTTCAGTTCCGTATGCACCAATATTCTGAACGGGAGTTGTGCCCACATTTCCCGGAATCAGTGACATGTTTTCTAAACCTCCCAAATTATTGTTGATTGTATAAAGTACGAAATCGTGCCAGTTTTCTCCAGCCTGACTTTCAACCCAAACAAAGTCATCGTCTTCCTTAACGAGTTTTTTACCTTTCAAATCAATATGAATTACTAAAGCGTCAATATCCTGCGTTAAAAGCATATTGCTTCCGCCACCTAAAATAAATTTTTTCTCGTTTTTATTTTCTTTCAAAATGGTTTTTAATTCATCAACTGAATGAACCGCAACAAATTGTCTGGCTTTGGCTTCAATGCCAAAAGTATTATAGTTTTTTAAAGAAAAATTGGATTGGATTTCCATAAATAAAAGGGCTTTTATATGAGTTCAAAAGTAAGGATTATAATTTATTTGGATTCGATTTTTATTAAATATCCGCTTTAAATTTAAAAGAATTTGTTAGTTTTTAACTTCATGATTTTTATGCATTCTTTTTGTAAGTTTGAAGTAATTTATAATTCTATAATTATGGCAAAATCAATTAAGAAAAGCTCAGTTGTGTTTTTTTTATTTCTTAATATATTCTTTTCACTGTTTTCTAATGCCCAAACAAATATATTGGGAACTTGGAAAATTGACAGGATAATTGGTGTTAATGATTATAATGAATATTCTCTGGTTGCACAAAAGGAGTTTTCTTGGGGCAATAATTTGAAGATGGATTTAGATGGAACATTTGTAAGTAGATATTTGGCAGAATGTGGTAACGATTGCTTTACATCTTCTTCCGGAAGATTTATGATAATTGATGATGCTCATATACGTTTTATTTTAATAAATATTCATTACAGTGGGTGTGGTAAGGAGTTAAAATCAGAATCAGATTTGAATAAGGATTTGGGGATTTTTTATATTTATAAAGATTCAAAATCAATTCGATTAATTAAAAGTAACGGTGTTTTGCAGGATGATAAAAATAAAATGCTATACGCCAAAATGCTTAATACTTTTGATGAAAATTGGAAATCTTACGATTATTCATGGGTAAATACAAAAGCCAATACGTCCAAAGAAATTTTGAAAGATTGTGTTGGAAACAAAAAAACAGTTGATTTGTTAAATTGTCAAATCGTGTTTTCTAAAAAAGAGGATTATGGTGAATTGTTTCTTGTTCGTGAAAAAGAAAACTTTCATTATGTTCTTTATAATGAATCTGAAAAGAAAGTGTCTTTGGCTTATCCTCGTTGATTTAGCAATTCATGATACCTATCAGAAATAATCTTCATATTAATATTATAATTAGCATTTTCTTCCACAAACTTTCTGTTTTGAACAATTGCTTGATTACGAGATTCAGCATTCTCAAAAGACCACATCAATTCTTCAGCTAGCATTTCGATATTATCAATTTCGATTAATTGTCCGTTTTTACGATGCGTAATCCAACTCTGATTCCCTGGAATGTCAGAAACTACAGGATAGCAATTGCAGGCCATTGCTTCAAACAAAGATGCCGAAACACCTTCGGTAATAGGCATACTGATATAAATATTCGATTGCTGTAATAATTTAGGAAGCTCAGTGTTTGGAATTCTACGTGTAAAAATCACTTTGTTTTCGATTTGTAAATCTCTTGCTAAATCTTTTAAAAACTGTAATCTGGTTCCATCGCCAACAATGGTGAGTGAAAAATCAATTCCTTTTTGATGTAAAATTGCGAAGGCTTTTAGAATCGAATCATGACGATATTCAGGCTGTAACGAACGAGTCACAATCGCTTCAATTTTGTTTGAATTATTGATGGAAGGAGCAAAGAGCGTCAAATCAATTCCTTTCGGAATCACTAAAACTTTATTCATGTCGACGCCAATTTCTTTCATCGAAATGGTCATTACAGGTCCCCATGCGTGAATCAAATCTGCTTTTTTGAAAGCATGTTTCTGAATAATTTTTTTAAAAGGTAATAAAACAGAGCCATCTGGCCATAAATCCGTTCTGCCTTGCTGAGCAATCGCAATTGGATGCATTCCCGAAATTGCGGCAAGAAAACCGTAACTGGTTGTTCTTTCTGCAATAATCATATCCGGTTTCTCTTGTTGGATTGTTTTCCGAATTGAAATAGGAGACAACGCATATTCTAAAATGCGTTTGAACCTATTTAGTTTTGAATTGTTTGGTGTTTGAAGTTCCCATGTGCAGATTTCGAAATTGCCAAATTCTTTCAAACCTTTCATCCACGTTATAGCATCAGCGCGATACGATTCTCCTAAAAAAAGTATTTTTCTTTTTTTCATCAGTAAGCTTAAAATTCCTCCGTTTCTAAAGAACGATTAATGAATTCGTTTAGAGGTTTCAAGGCAATTAATTTCTGACTCATTTTAGCAACGAAATCTTTTTTGGTGACTTCAGAAATATCATATTTTTGAGTAGCTGTAAAACTTTTTAATTTTAAAAATTCAATTGCCGGATGGTCTTTTTCGTATCCACGAGGCATGCTTTTAAGAGAATTACTTTCATTTATATCCAAACTTCCAAATTCCTTTTTGAAATTTTTATCTGCTAAAATAGCTTCAAGATCTTCATGAAAAAATGCAATTTCTTTACGTACTTTTTTCAAATCTTCCGCTTCAGGCGAATAAAATCCACCGGCGATAAAACTGGCGCCTTTTTCAATATGTACATAATATCCGGCACGATTGGCACCTTTTGCTCCGGCAGACATCCAAACACCTAAATGTGCTTTGTAAGGAGATTTGTCTTTAGAGAACCGTATGTCACGATTGATTCTGAACGTACAATTCTTAACTTCCAATAATTCCAAAGAAGGATCAAGCGGTTTCATCACATCCAGAAAATCACTCACCATTTGATGATAGTCTTTTTTGAAAATTTCGTATCGTTTTTTGTTCTCCTGAAACCAATCTCTGTTATTGTTTCTTTTTAAATCGTCTAAAAATTGCAATGATTCTTTCGTTAGCATATTCAGTATTTATTGCAGTTGTTTTTTTAAATTTTCTTCAGTTGTCAGGCCAATTATCTTTTTTTGTATAGCTTTATTTTCGTAGATTAAAATAGTTGGGAGCGAACTGATTTTCATTGTTTCTGTCAAAGTTTTGTTTTTATCGACATCGATTCTGATGATAACCACTTTATCAGTCATTTCTTTTTGCATTTTCAAAATAAAAGGCTCCATTTTTTTGCATGGTCCGCACCATTCGGCATAAAAATCGACCAAGACTTTTTTGTCTGTATCTAATAGATTATTAAAATCACTCATTGTCATTCCAACTTGTTTTGCAGATGGCTCAGAGAATCCTTCGAAATTCCATTTTGTAATTCCGCCTTCTAATTCATAAACATTGGTAAAGCCCAATGCGTTTAGTTTTGCAGCAGCTTTTTTGCTTCTTCCTCCGCTTAAGCAATACACAAAAACAGGTTTGGACTTATCATATGATTCAGCTTTTTGAGCAAAATCTTCACTGTTCCAATTTATGTTTACAGCATTGTTAATATGTCCAGATTCGAATTCTCCTGGAGTTCTTACGTCCAGTATTTGTGGATTTTCTGTAGTTTTTATTTTCTCTGCAAATTCTTGTGGAGTAATTTCTTCAAAAAAGGTTTTTTTTTGCCCATTGCAGGATATAAATATAAAGAAGATTATCAGTAATAGTGTTTGGGCAAATTTCATGATATCAAATTTTATTGTTTGTCGCTAAATTAGGTAATTTTTTAAATTTTCATATTGTTACGGAATGACAAACTTTATAAAATTATAAATTAAATATCTTATAACTCTGGTGCGTCGATTTTACAATCACTTCGGTACGCTCCGGATGTGTGTCTGAAATAAAAAGCTGACCAAACGTTTCACTATTTACCATTTCTATTATTTTGGCAACACGGCTTTCGTCTAATTTATCAAAAATATCATCAAAAAGCAGTAAAGGTTTTACACCGCTTTGTTTTTTCAGGAATTCGAATTGGGCCAGTTTCAAAGCAATCAAAAATGATTTCTGCTGTCCCTGAGAGCCGAATTTTTTTATAGGATGCGAGTCAATTTCAAAAGATAAATCATCTTTATGGATGCCGACACTTGTATAATGTAATGCACGGTCTTTATTGATGTTTTCCTGTAAAAGTATCAACAGATCTTTATCAAACAAATGACTTTCGTACACTAGTTGTACAGATTCTTCGGAACCCGTTATGGCCTGATGGTGAATATTAAATATAGGTATGAATTGTTCGAGGAAATTTTTACGCTTTTCAAAAATAGACTGCCCAAAACTATTTAATTGTTCATTATATATAGATAAGGTATCGTTGTCAAAAGTATGATTGAGTGCAAAATATTTTAAAAGTGCATTTCGTTGTACAATTACTTTTTGGTATTGAATAAGCTGATGCAGATAATTTGAGTCTAATTGGGAAATAACGCTGTCCATAAATTTACGGCGCGTTTCGCTTCCTTCAATAATTAAGTCACGATCAGCGGGTGAAATAATAACCAGTGGCACAAACCCAATATGGTCAGAAAATTTATCATATGCTTTCCCATTTCTTTTCAGGACTTTTTTTTGCCCTTTTTTTAAACTGCAGACAATTTGTTCTGTCCTTTCGTTTTTTTCTAATTCGGCATCAATCACAAAAAACTCTTCTCCGTGTTTGATATTTTGTACCGCTAGCGGATTAAAATAGCTTTTACCATAAGCCAAATGATAAATTGCATCTAAGACGTTAGTTTTGCCAATTCCGTTTTTGCCGACAAAACAATTGATCTTGCGGTCAAAATCAAAATTGATTTCGGAGAAATTTTTATAATTGAATAAAGAAATTTTGTTTAAATGCATTTTTTTGGCAGCTCTGCAGGTAAAATAAGATGTTTTGAAACAACAAAAATTTGAGGGTGCAAATTATCGAAAATTATCGATATATTAGGCTTTTGGTGCGTTTCAAGATGAATTATTTTAGTATCGATGCTAAAGTAATTATGATTATTGAAAATATTTTTTTTAAAATAGTGATAAAGTTGATTTTTTTTACTTCAGTTTCAATAAAAATTTTATTTTTGCCGTTCACTAAATTAATTTTAAATGGCTACTTACAATAAAAGAGGATATAAAGCACCAAAGGAAAAGGAAGTTAAAGAAGTAACTGAAGAAACACAGGTTGTAATTGATGAAAAAGACAGCACAACTGCTGGCGTTTTTTCAAAATTAGATGAAACTGCTTCAAGAACTGAGGATTGGGTTGCTAAAAATCAAAAAATCATTATTGGTTTAGTTGCTGGTATTGCTGTATTGACTATTGGATATTTGGCTTACCAAAAATTTATTGAAGCTCCTAAACAAGATGAGGCTGCAAACGAAATGTTTGTTGCTCAGCAAAATTTCCAAAAAGCGACTGAAGGTGTAGCAAGCGATTCATTATACAAGTTGTCTTTGAATGGTTCTGAAGGTAAATTTGGATTTGTAAAAATTGCTGATGAATATTCTGGAACTGATGCAGGAAATTTAGCAAATTATTATGCAGGTATGGCTTATTTGAATACGGGTAAATTTGACGAAGCAATCAAATATTTAGGAGAGTTTAAATCGGATGATATGATTTTAAGCGCTTTGGCAAAAGGTGCGATTGGAGATGCTTATTCTCAAAAGAACAATCAAAAAGAAGCTTTGGATTATTATGTTAAAGCAGCGGAGTCTAATAAAAACGATTTTACAACACCTCGTTTCTTGTTGAAAGCTGGTAAGACAGCTTTAGCTTTAGGTCAAAAAGAAGATGCTTTAAAATATTTTACAGATATTAAAGAAAACTTCGATGCAACTCCGGAAGCTGCTTCTGTTGATGTATTGATAGGATTAGCGCAATAAAAATTTTAGACTTTAGATTTAAGATTGTAGATTTGTATTAAGGATCTTAAGTCTAAAATCAAAAATCTAAAATATAAAAGATGGCTACTGAAAATAAAAATTTATCAGAATACGATAAAAACACAATCCCAAATGCGAAAGACTTTCGATTTGGGATTGTTGTTTCTGAGTGGAATGAAAACATAACTGAAGGACTTTACAATGGTGCTTTTGATGCCTTAATTGATAATGAAGTCCCTGCGCAGCAAATTATACGCTGGAATGTTCCGGGAAGTTTTGAACTTATTTATGGTGCAAAGAAAATGCTGCAAACACAAAATGTTGATGCAGTTATTGTAATTGGATGTGTTATTCAGGGACAAACAAAACATTTTGATTTTGTGTGCGAAGGCGTTACACAAGGAATTAAAGATTTGAATGTTCAAACTGATATTCCGGTTATCTTTTGTGTTTTAACAGACAACAACATGCAGCAATCTATTGACAGAAGCGGCGGTGTTCATGGAAATAAAGGAACTGAAGCAGCAATTGCAGCCATAAAAATGGCGTACATTCGCCAGCAGGCTTCTATTTCACACCCTTTTAATCAGCCTTTATTGTCTTCTGGCGCACTTCAAATTGAAGAAACTCCTATGAAGATAGAAAACCAATAAAACACATTTTTTTTTAAAAATAGTAGAACCTATACTGAATCATAATAGTATAGGTTTTTTGTTTTTTTTATGAATGGCGATATTCGAAAACCCAATAGAAATTCACTAAATTTGTACTTCTTGGTTTCTAATTTAAACCGTAAACTTTAAAACTATTTTTGCTTAATGTCGAGTATTATCCAATTACTTCCTGATCATGTTGCCAATCAAATTGCCGCTGGAGAGGTGGTTCAAAGACCAGCTTCAGTCGTAAAAGAGTTGCTGGAAAATGCTGTGGATGCAGGTGCAACCGACATTAAATTAATCATTAAAGATGCTGGAAAATCATTAGTTCAGGTTATTGATAATGGTAAGGGGATGAGCGTTACAGATGCACGTTTGTGTTTTGAACGTCATGCAACCTCTAAAATTCGCCAGGCCGAAGATTTATTTTCATTATGTACAAAAGGCTTTCGCGGAGAAGCATTAGCTTCTATTGCTGCAATTGCGCATATGGAAATGAAGACAAAGCAAGACCAGGAGGAATTAGGGACGCATATTGTTATTGAGGGGAGTAAATTTATTTCGCAGGAAGTGGCGGTTTTGCCAAAAGGAACTTCATTTGCTGTTAAAAATCTTTTTTTTAATATTCCAGCCCGTCGTAATTTCCTGAAATCAGATACCGTTGAATTTCGTCATGTTATGGATGAATTTCAGCGTGTAGCTTTGGCACATCCCAACATTCATTTTACTTTTTATCACAACGGAAGTGAAATGTACAATTTGCCGGCTGCAGGTTATCGTCAGCGTATTGTGGGAATAATGTCCGGTAAAACCAATGAAAAGCTGGTTCCGGTTAATGAAGACACAGAAATTATAAATGTTCAGGGATTTGTTTGTAAACCCGAATTCGCAAAGAAAAATAGGGGCGAGCAATTCTTTTTCGTTAACGATCGTTTCATAAAGAGTGGTTATTTGCATCATGCTGTTATGGCTGCTTATGACGGACTTTTGAAAGATGGTTCACAACCTAGTTATTTCCTGTATTTAAAAGTTCCGCCAAACACAATCGATATCAATATTCATCCGACAAAGACTGAAATCAAGTTTGATGATGAGCAGGCTTTATATGCTATTTTAAGAGCTTCAATAAAACACAGTTTAGGTCAGTTTAATGTGGCACCGGTTTTAGATTTTGACCGTGACGCTAATTTGGATACGCCATATTATTATAAGGATTTAGAAGCCGAAACACCAACGATTCAGGTTGATGGAACTTTTAATCCGTTTACGGATGATAAAACCAATCAACATTATTCTAAAGCGAGTTCTGGATCTGGGTCAGGTTCTGGTTTCAGTTCCGGATCGAATTCTTATTCAGGATATTCTAAAAGAGTAGAGCCAACCGCAAGTTGGGAAAGTTTATACGTTGGTTTAGAAACAGAAAATATAGAGAGTTCTCCTTTTACATTTGAAAATGAAGAAGTAACGTCCTCTTTGTTTAATGACGACGAAGTAGAACAGGCAAGTCATAAAACATATCAGATACATAAAAAATATATCGTTTCGCCAATAAAATCAGGAATGGTGATTGTTGATCAGCAGCGCGCCCATCAGCGTATTTTGTACGAACAATTTTTGCTGAATATGACTGTAAATCAGGCTTCAAGTCAGCAATTATTGTTTCCATTGAATTTGTTTTACTCTTCTGATGAAATGAAATTAATTGAAGAATTAAAACCTTCGCTGGAAACAACAGGTTTCGTATTTGAAGCGGCTGAAACAGATCATATTGTGATTTCCGGCATCCCGGTTAATATTACCGAAAGCGAAGTTTCTCTTGTAATAGAACAATTATTAAGCGATTTGCAAGACGGAATCCCCGCCAGCAGCTACAGCCAAAATGATACAATTGCCAAGTCAATGGCCAAAAGTCTAGCGGTTAAAACCGGATCTTATTTAACCGAAAAAGAACAAGATAATTTGGTAAACGGATTATTTGCCTGTAAAGATCCAAATATTTCACCTTTTCAAAAACCTACTTTCATCACCATGCGTGTGGAAGATATAGATAAAAAATTTGCCTTATGATGAATATGACCCCCGTTGTAAAACAACTGCTTATTATTAATATTATTTTTTTTATTGGCTCTCAGTTGGTGCCTGTTTCTTATGAATATTTGGCTATGTTTTTTCCGGAAAGCCCAAATTTTAGAATTTGGCAACCAATTACGCATATGTTTATGCACGGTGGTATTATGCATATCGCTTTTAATATGTTTGCAATGGTATCTTTCGGATCTGCATTAGAGCATTTTTGGGGAGGTAAGAAATTTTTATTCTTTTATATTTCATGTGGTTTAGGTTCTGCATTATTGCACACAGCGGTAAACTATTATTCTTTTCAAGATACAATGAATATTTTGATAGCAAATGGATTTCAAAAAGACGCAATTTTGAAACTTTTAGCGCAAGGTCAAATTGATACAAGATGGCAGGATTTAGTTTCTGTTTCGCAATTTAATAGCTTTACTGATGCCTATATTGGTACTGTTGTTGGTGCATCAGGAGCTATATACGGATTGTTAACAGCTTTTGCATTTATGTTTCCAAATGCGCAATTAGGGTTAATGTTTATTCCGGTTCCGATTAAAGCAAAGTATTTTGTTCCTGGGATTTTGGCGATAGATTTATTTTTAGGATTTAAAGGAGGTTCTTTGTTTGGTGGAGGAGGTACAGGCATTGCTCATTTTGCCCATGTTGGCGGAGCCTTAACAGGTTATTTAATGATGTTATACTGGAAAAAAAATCAGTTTAATAATAATCGTTGGAATTAATTTTTAACTTTAAATAATTAATAATAAAAACCAAAAAGAACTTTTATGAATATTCTGGATGATTTGAAATTACAATATAAAATAGGTGGTATTTCGCTGCGTTTAATTTATTGGAATATAGCTTGTTTCTTGATTTCATTAGTGTTTTTTTATCAATATTCAGGCGGAGGATTTGCTTATCCTAATTGGCTGGCGCTATCTTCAGATCCTGATGTTTTCTTATTTAAGCCCTGGACATTTCTAACATACGCTTTTTTTCATTCTTCATTTTTGCATTTATTGTTTAACATGATGGTTTTGAATTTTGCAAGCCAGTTGTTTTTAACCTTTTTTACTCAAAAACAATATTTAGGATTATATATTTTAGGTGCTGTATTTGCTGGAATTACATTTGTTTTAAGTTATTGGTTTTTAAATATTTCAGCTCCTATTGTGGGGGCTTCTGCTGCAATTATGGCAATTTTGGTTGCAGCAACCACATATCAGCCATTAATGAATGTTCGTTTGTTATTGATTGGAAATGTAAAATTATGGCATATTACAGGTGTGATCCTGATCTTAGACCTGATGCAATTGCGTTTAGATAATACTGGTGGACATATCTCACATTTAGCCGGAGCCTTTTTTGGTTTTGTTTTTATTAAACTGCTTCAAAACGGGATAGATTTAAGTATTGTGATTTCCAGAATAATAGACTTTTTTGCCAATCTTTTCAGAAAATCCCCTGCAACCCCATTTAAAAAAGTTCATAAAAATTATCAAAAACCTACGGAAAAAACTTCATCAAGAATTGTTACGAAAGACAAGGCACAACAACAAATTGATGAAATTTTAGATAAAATTAGCCAGTCTGGTTATGATTGTCTGACAAAAGAAGAAAAAGAATTTCTGTTTAAAGCTGGAAAATAATCCTTTTAGCAAAATAATATGAAAAACCTTTCGTGGTTTAATAAAATAATGTTCTTTTTAAATATAGTACTAACTGTTCTTACATTTAGTGTCTATGTTTTGCCTTTTTTAGCACCTAAAAGCTTTCCTCTTTTGGCTGTGCTCACCTTGTTCATGCCGGCTTTTTTTGTTGCAAACGGATTGTTCTTTTTCTATTGGGCGATTCAGTTTAAAAAACGCCTTATTTTGTCTGGTTTGGTGTTGTTAACGGGAATTACATTTATTAGCAAGTTCTATAAATTCTCAGGTAAAGAATATATTGAAGATGAAAAAGATTTCTCAGTAATGAGCTACAATGTGCGTCTTTTTAATGTTTTTAAATGGGTTGACCGTGATGATATTCCGTCTAATATCAAGGCCTTTATTGATGAAAAAGATCCTGATATTTTATGTATTCAGGAGTATTCAAATTCTGCTCATATTGATTTAAAAGTGTATCCGCATCGCTATATTTTTATAGATGGTGATCAAATTAAAACAGGACAGGCAATTTTTTCTAAATTCCCTATTATAAATGAAGGAAGTATTATTTTTCCTAAATCAGACAATAACGTTGTTTACGCTGATATTAAGCGCGGAAAAGATATAGTTCGTGTTTACAATATGCACTTACAGTCAATCAAAATTTCTCCGGATGTAAGCGAAATTTCAGATGATATCGACAAGGTTAATCAAAAGAAATCGCAAATTATGTATGCCAGAATTAGCAAAGGGTTTAGGCAGCAGCAGGAGCAGGCAGAAATTTTTAAGGAAAATATCAAGCAATGTAAATATCCGATTATTATTTGCGGAGATATGAACAATAGTCCATTTTCTTATGTATACCGAAATATAAAAGGAAAACTAAAAGATGCCTTTGAAGAAGCAGGAGAAGGGTTTGGAGCTACTTATAAGTTTAAATATTATCCCGCCCGGATTGATTATATTTTCACAGATCCTAAGATGAAAGTAAAGCAGTTTCAAAGTTTTTCTGATTTTGAAAACTCCGATCATTATCCAATAATGACAAGACTTTCAATGGAATAAATTACAAAAAATAAATTCTAATTTTAAATTGCTTCGTCTGTTCGCTTAGTACTCGGGCAAATTCCAAAAAAAATAAAACTGTTGTGGATTGTTTTTATTTTATTTCTAATTTCTGTGTTTTTAAATAATCCATTGCAAATTTCCCTTCATTGAACAGCAAATCCAATACGCTTAGGTTGTTGATAAAACCATGTTTGTCATCAAAAACCTGAGGATATTTTTCGAATGAATTAGTGTCTTTCTTCCCGTTTGCCAAAAATCTGAAATCTGATATATTTTCTGCTTCATGAAAATATTCGGTGGTTTTGCTAAACTCCAATTTCATTCTCAAGCATTTTGTTACGGTGTCCAATACTTCCATATTCAAATCCATTAAATAAGTATGTTTTTTTTCAAATATAGGAAGAATGTCATCTTCGAAAAATTCAAAAAATGGAGAACTTCTGTATGCTGCTTCCAGGGATTTGAAATGTTGCTTTTGCCAGTCAAATTCATTTTCAATCAAAACATCTTTTGTTTTTTGATGTGACGTTTTTGAATGTTTTACAGGGATATTTAAGAGCTGGATTCCGTTTGAACTATAGATATACGTGCGGTTTCTGTTGGTTTGTTTCTGAAAATTATCTTCCATTTCAAAAGTGATGTTTTCAGATTGAGCCATAACTGCAAAATGGCTAATCGACGGAAAATAGGTAGGAAGTAATAATGAGTCCATTATATTCTTTGTTTAAAAGTTTCAGGTTTCATGTTTCAAGTTCGCAAAGAACCTGAAACCTGAAACCTGAAACAAAAATAACTAATTTTTTATGCTTTGTTTTCTTTTCTTTTTTTCCAGAAATATTCTCCAATAAAAAATACTGCTAAAGCAATCAGGAAATATTTGAAATAAGATTGAGGCTGACCTTCACCATCAACAGTTGTGAAAACCCTGTCCCAACGGATTTTATTAATACCTTTTCCATTTGTATCCCAGCTCATCCAGATAAAAACAGGTTTTCCTACGATATGATTTTCAGGTACATATCCCCAATAGCGGCTATCTTCAGAATTATGACGGTTATCACCCATCATCCAATAGTAGTTTTGTTTAAAGGTATAACTGTTTGTTTGCTTTCCATTAATTATAAAATGAGCACCATCGATCTGTAAAGTGTTCCCTTCGTAATTGGTTATGATATCTTTGTAAAAAGGTAAAGATTCATTTGTTAGAGCAACTGTTTTACCTGCCTCAGGAATGTATATCGGACCAAAATTGTCCTGATTCCATCTGTTGATATGGGGGAAAATTGAGTTCTCATTTCCTTTAGAGATTTGTCTTTTTACATTAGTAATTCCCGGAATGTTTTTTAAACGCTCAGCATTTGCTTCTGTTAAAGCAGCAAAATATAAAGTATCTCTTTTTGTTTCATCTCTAAATCCTAAAACATCGACAAGATTGACGTTAAGCTCTTTTAGAAGAGATTCAAAATCAATTGGGGTTTTACCATCTAATGCAACCGCATAAGAATATTGTGGTTTTGCTCTTTCAGGAAGAATTAGTTTTTTGTTATTAATATATACAAAGCCATCTTTTATGGATAGACTATCACCTGGTACACCCACGCAGCGTTTTACGTAATTTGATTTTTTGTCAATTGGTTTTATAACGCCTGGTCTTCCTTTTGGTTCAAAGAAATAATGTACCGTATCAACCGGCCAGTTAAAAACAACAATATCGTTTCGTTTTATTTTTTCTAAAGCAGGTAATCTTAAATAAGGTAATTGTGGCCAGCTTAAGTATGATTTTCTTTTGGTTAAAGGAATAGAATCGTGTACCATTGGTAATGCAACGGTGGTCATAGGAACTCTTGGACCATAGTTTACTTTGCTCACAAATAAAAAGTCGCCAATTAATAACGATTTTTCTAATGAAGAAGTCGGAATTGTAAAAGGCTGAACTACATAAGTATGTACCAATGTTGCTACAATTATCGCAAAAAGTAATGAACTAACGGTATCTGCAGCTCTGTTTTCAGGGGTTAATTTTCTATTCGAGTTGTACTCTAATTTTTGAGTATAGTTTACATAATAAATATAAAATCCTAAAGTAAAAATTCCTAGAATGGTATCTAAGGTTGATTTCTTTCCAAACGTTCTTAAGGTTTCAACCCAAATAACAGGAAACATAATCAGATTTATAATCGGAATGAAAAGTAGTATTGTCCACCAGGTTGGTCGCCCAATAATTTTCATTAAAACAATCGAATTATAAACAGGAATTGCTGCTTCCCAGGATTTTCTGCCTGCAGCTTGATATAATTTCCAGGTTCCCAGAAAATGGATTACTTGCACGGCTAAGAAAAAAACAAACCAAAGATAAAGTGTCATAGTTCTATATTTTAGTTCTGAAGTTTCAGAATATTATTTTTGAATTTTTATTTAGATTCCAGATTCAAAACATCTTTCATGGTGTAGATTCCTTTTTTACCGGCTAACCATTCAGCAGCAATAACGGCTCCTAAAGCAAAACCTTCACGATTATGTGCAGTATGTTTTAATTCGATGCTGTCAACTGTAGAATCGTAGGTTACGGTGTGGGTTCCGGGTACATCACCAATTCTTTTAGCTTCTATATAAATTTCTTCTGAATTTGCATTTTCCATTGTCCATCTAGAGTAATTGCTATTTTGAATTACACCTTTTGCCAAAGAAATTGCTGTTCCACTTGGTGCATCTAATTTTTGGGTGTGGTGGATTTCTTCCATTGATACTTTATAGGAATCAAACTGAGACATGATTTTGGCTAAATATTCATTCAGCTCAAAAAAGATATTTACGCCTAAGCTAAAGTTTGAACTTGATATAAAACCACCTTGTTTTTCATTACAAAGCGCTTCCATTTCACTATAATGTTCTAGCCATCCTGTGGTTCCTGAAACTACCGGGACATTGGCGTGAAAACAGCTTGAAATATTAGAAACGGCTGCGGTAGGAACGCTGAAATCAATAGCAACATCAGCAGTTGAAAGTCCGTCATAAGTGTTGAATTCATCTTTTTTCAAGACAATTTCATGACCTCTTTCCAGAGCAATTCTTTCAATTACCTGACCCATTTTTCCGTATCCTAAAAGTGCAATTTTCATTTTTTGTATATTTTTTTTAAATTTAGATAGAAGTGAAAGCTATTTAAAAGTTGTAATTAAAAGTTAGTCCAACATTTGGTTTAAAAGTTACATCCGAAGGGTAGATTTCCGGACGAACAGATAATCTTTCATTGACATTAAATTGAATTAAGGCAGCATCAACATTGGCATCAATAATATTTAAAACATAAAAGCCAACAACAAATAAGGATGATAAATCACGATTTCGTTGATAAAATTTTTGTGCTGCAATTAAACGAGAATCATCTAGTTTTTCGAATTTATCGCTTCTTTCATAACCTTCTAATCTCCTTTTGTATTCATCTCTGGCCTCATGGTATTTTTTATTATTGTCAATATAAAAATACAGGCTGGTACCAATTGCACCATAAACCAAAGGAATTTTCCAGTATTTTTTATTGTATGCTTGTCCTAAACCGGGTAAGATTGCCGAATAAAAGGCTGCTTTTGCTGGCGTAAGCGGATCTATTTCCTGCAACTTAGTAGTGTCTTTAGCGACTAAAACCGTTTCTTCTTTTGCCTGGGCAAAAAGAGAGACGGTTCCTAAAAGAAAGAACAATAGACTTATGGGGACAATTTTATTCACTATCCGTTTATTAATTTTATAATTCTGTTAAAGTCGGCTTCTGAGTTAAACGGAATTGTGATTTTTCCTTTCCCGTTTCCGGCAACTTTTATATCAACTTTCGAACCAAAATAATCATTGAAAGTGTTTTTTTGCGTTTCTTTAACTACAAATGAAGAATCTGCTTTTGGTTTTCCTTCAGTCTTTGGTTTTAAGCTTTCATGATAATTTTTTACCAAAGTCTCTGTTTCACGTACAGATAAGTTCTGGCTTACTATTTTTTGGTAAATATCCGTCTGAATATCTAAATCTTCAATATTGATTATTGCCCTGCCGTGACCCATGCTGATAAACCCATCACGAATACCGGTCTGAATAATCGGATCTAATTTTAAAAGACGTAAATAATTGGCAATTGTAGAACGTTTTTTTCCAACACGCTCACTCATTTGTTCCTGAGTTAACTGGATTTCATCAATCAGACGCTGGTATGAAAGTGCAATCTCGATAGGATCTAAATCATGACGCTGAATATTTTCTACCAAAGCCATTACCAATGATTCGTTGTCATTGGCAATACGAATGTAAGCAGGAACATGCGTTAGACCAACCAAAGTCGAAGCGCGCAAACGACGTTCTCCGGAAATTAACTGGTATTTATTGAAGTCTAATTTTCGAACAGTAATAGGTTGAATTACACCAAGTTCTTTAATAGAAGTGGCTAATTCGCGTAATGATTCTTCATTAAAATTACTTCTGGGCTGAAACGGATTTATTTCGATAGCACTTATTTCAAGCTCAATGATGTTTCCAACAACCTTGTCAGCATTTTTGTCTTCTACTGATGTAATATCGTTTTCCGGATCTTTTAATAATGCTGATAATCCTCTTCCTAAGGCTTGTTTTTTAATTGCTTTTGTCATAAAAACTATTTGCTGTTTTTCTTTATAATTTCCTGAGCTAAATTAATGTAATTAACTGCTCCTTTGCTGGTTGCGTCGTAATTAATGATGCTTTCGCCAAAACTTGGAGCTTCACTTAATTTTACATTTCGCTGAATAACGGTTTCAAAAACCATATCATTAAAGTGTTTCTGAACCTCTTCAACAACCTGATTTGATAAACGCAATCTCGAATCGTACATCGTTAGCAATAGTCCTTCAATGTCTAAATCAGGATTATGAATTTTTTGAATACTTTTTATGGTGTTCAATAATTTTCCTAATCCTTCCAGTGCAAAATATTCACATTGAATAGGAATAACTACAGAATCTGCAGCTGTCAACGCATTCAAAGTTAAAAGACCTAATGAAGGTGCACAGTCAATAATGATATAATCGTACTCCTCTTTTACTTCTGCCAATGCTTTTTTAAGCATATATTCCCTGTTTTCCTTGTCAACCAATTCAATTTCGATGGCAACAAGGTCAATGTGAGCTGGTATAACATCAAGGTTAGGAGCCGAACATTTTACAATAGTTTCTCTAGGTGTATGACTATGCTCCAGTATTTGATAAGTACCAATTTCAACACTTTCTACATCAATTCCAAGGCCTGATGTGGCATTGGCCTGAGGATCAGCATCAATAAGTAATACTTTTTTTTCTAAGACACCTAATGAGGCTGCCAGATTTACTGATGTAGTAGTTTTTCCAACGCCTCCTTTTTGATTAGCAATCGCAATGATTTTGCCCATTTATTTTCTGAATTTTGAACCGTAAAAATACAATTATTTATGGTTTTTGAAAATCTATTTTGTTAACATTTGCTAAACATTCTGTAGCCTTTGTTTGGTGGGTGTTTGATTGGATTTATTTTTTTAAGTATGCATAAAAGTTCTCCGAAATTTCTTTCTATTTGGTTTTTTAAACTTTGAAATGAATAGTGACCGAAATTATTTTAAAAAACTAAAGACTCAAATTCAGTCTAATTTTTTTCTTTCAGATCTTTTATCAGACTTGCCGTGAAAAATAAGATCGTAATCCCTCCAAACACAATACAAAGCCACATAAACCAGCCTTGCTGCCAAAAAGATTTATTTTTAATTTGATTTTTGGTTGTTGAATTTTGTTGAATATTGTAGATATAAGTTTGAGGTAAAGTTTCTGAAATATTATTTTTAAAATCAGAAAGATCATAATCAGGTTCTGTCAGCTTTTTATTGCCTGTTCTTAGGGTGTATTTTTCGTTTGCATTCAAATCGGCAATAATCGAAATTGGTTTCTGATGGTATTTTATGGTCGAAACAGACAAAGGCAGATTATCATTATTTTTTATTTTGATGTAAAATTCCTCTTCAAAGATTTCCGGAATTTCAAAACTGTTTTTTGTATTTGAATTTAATTCGAATGATACGATTTCTTCATCGATTACCTGAGATTTTCGTTTATTTTGGGTGGTTGCTTTCCTGAAAATAATAGCTTTACGTTTGTAATAGGTTGGTTTTGAAATCTCAAAAGTAATCTGATTGATAACTTGTGGCCCATCAAAAATAACATGGATTTGAGTTTGTTTTTGGGATGAAACTTCAGATGTTGATGTTTTTTTTGGCTTGATTTCCTGAAATGTGTTTTTTAGTACCTGCGTATTAAAATTTCCAACTTTTAAAACATTAATTGGAAGTGTTTTTCGATCATCAAAATCAATTTTTAAGTATTTATAAGTGCTTAAAGGATATGAAATAGTTTTAACTACACTGGGTTCTGTCGAACTGTTTAATTCATATAATGTTTGTGAATTGGATATTCCAAACCATTCTTTCTGATCGTTGCTTCCTGATATGGAATAATTTTTCTCCACATCTGCATTTGCAATAAATAACGATAGCTCATTGTTGTTTTTAATGGATTGGACATCAACAATAATCGAAGTGCTTTTTTTTGGAAAAACCGTTCTTGAAACAATACTATATTCTTCAAATGTATTTAATAAAGCTTCAGAATTGTTCTTTATGAAATACGGGATCTCATTTCCTTTCGCATTAAAAATTCTGATATCACTCAAATTTTGTTTTGAAAAGGATCTAATAGCGGGAGACAAAACGATTTCATGGAAACCATTTTCTGTAACTTCTTTTATTTTTCCCGTTGTTTGAAATTGTCCAAATGAAAAGTTTGTCAGGAATAAGAGTATAAAAAAGTTATTTAATTTCATTGGTTTCATTAGGTTTGGTTTCATCAATAACTAACACTTTGATTTTTTGATAAACGAAAGAAATTATCAAAATTAGAATTCCTAAAAGAATAAAGGATATGATTTTTCCCGTTTCGGAAATATTGCTGATATCGTATAAAAATAATTTTGCAATTGTTAATCCAAGCAAACTTAGTGCGATAATCCGAATTGTTTTGGCTTGTTTTCCTATTCCGATAATTAAAAATAAAAAGGCCAGAATTCCCCAGAGAATTGGAAAACCGGTTTTTATTATTTTAGTTCTGGCTAAATCAATAAAATCGTCTGCTATCAATTCGCGAAGATAAGGGATTTCAGATTTATAGTTTGGATACACCGGACTTGTTAGTATATCATTAAGTGTGACTGGAGAATTCATCAATACAAGTCCATGAAGCATGACTTCTGAACTGGCAATGTAAATGATAAAAAATGCCGCTGCCCAGACAAAAATCTTTTTGTTGAACATAGAAAAGATCAGCTTTTCGGAATTTATTCTATATAATAAGAATCCAAAATAAATGATAATTAGCAGTGAAATATGATGCAGATAAAACGCAATTGATTTGCCAGCACCAGAAGCCATGATATCTTCATGTTCTCTGAAGGCATAATTGCTAAACCAAAATGCAAACAAAACGATATTGATTACAGCAATTAATGTTGTGCCCTGATATCCTCCTTCGGTTTTTCTTTTTGCTAAGTGCCTTGCCAGTAGAGCAAAGAATATTAAGTGATATACAACAGGCAGAGCAGCAGCAGAATTTGGATTAGTTATGGCATAATTTGATTGATAGGAGACTTCAAATATTCCAACCAGATAACCAACTACATACCCTAATCCCAAGACTAACTTTTTATATTTTTCCGGATTAAATGGAATACTTAATAGTGTAATGCCTTTACTTTCATTCTTCAGTAAATGCGATACGGCAAACAGAGAGATTGCCGCAAAAATACCAGTCGTAAATATTGGATTAAATACAATGTTTAAAACAATATTACCATTATAATACTTGTTCCAGTCCATTATCAGACTAATAATCATCAAGGCATGAACGATTACCGATCCAAATCGATAACTTGAAATTTTTGATTTTTGAGAAAGCCACAACAATAAGACAGCTTCTGCTGCCCAGAATAAAGTAATATAATTGCCTTCAAACTGAATTGGTATTGCCAGTGTTATAAAAGTCAGTGTTAAACCAATGAGCAGGTAAACCGCTTTTTTGTCCAGTCCGAATTTTTTGTACAGGAACCAGGCATAAGTTAGGTTTAGCAATGCAATTGCCGTAGTAAACAAGCCTCTTAATTCAGGGTGGAAATTCGATAAAATTGCCATTCCAGCTGCGTAAAACAAGAAAGTGTTGCTTGCTAGAATTGTTAATTGGGTTTTAGAGAATTCACCTTTTGTTCTTATATTATTGATAATATTCATTAAGATAAAAATAAAATAAAAAGCAAATCCAAACAATAAAGCGCCAAGATAATGCGGTTTTTCATTTGTCAAATCATCAGCAAGCCATCCACCATAAAGTAACACGGTGAAAATGTAGGTAAGTAAATTTACAAGATTCCACTTTTTGTGATAGGCAATGGCTAAAATTCCAATATTCAGAATAATGATGTAAGTAAATAGAACCACATAATTTCCTTCTCCGGTACTCACCATAAACGGAACTGCAAATCCGCCAATTAAAGAAAGTATGGCAAGTTCGATTCGATTATAGGATAACGATATTAAAGCGCTAAAGGCCGTAATAACAACCATTATGCTAAAAGCAATGGTTTGACTAAATAAGTGATAATCATGAAAGGCAATTCCGATTGTAAAGTAAAAAATGGCTATGGCCCCGGCCACAATAACCGAACTGAAGGCAGCATAATTTTTACGTAATTTATGTGCAATTCCCATTACCAAAGCGCCGCATAAAACTCCAATTCCAACACGTGCAGGTTCGTTGATCCAGTCTTTGTCGATGGCATATTTTACAAAATAACTGATTCCTAATACCAGAATTAAAACACCAATTTTATTGATTAGGTTTTCACCGATGAATTTCTCTAAATCCGGATTTTGTTCTTTAAAATTCTCCCAAAATGATTTTTTAGGTTCAATAGGAGCAATAGGTTTTTTAATCGCTTCCTGACGAACAGGAGTTCCTTTTGTTTCCATAGAGAAAACAACTTTTTCTGCTTTTATTTCCGGAATTTCTTCTTTTACAGGTGGGTGAGGATCAGTTTTGACTTCTGCCGTTTTTTCAAATTTGATTTCTTCTTTTGAAATAACAACGGAAGGTGCTGATGGTTTTTCAACAGGTTTTTCAATTGGTTTTAAAAGGTCTAGTTTTTTATTTAGCCTTTGTATATCATCTTCAAGATTGTTAAAACGGCCTTTGATAGTATTAAAGATATAGATTAGAAAACAAAATAACGCAACCAGAAGAAAACTTTCCATAAAGAAATATGTATAATGTTATGATTTGTAAATATAATAACATTTTAATACGAACATTGTTTTTTAGTTCTTTTCCCGTTAATTATTATGTTAAGATGATGAAAGATTGAGTACTTAATAATGTCTGGCAATTAAATATTTTCTTATTTCTTAAATTGTTTTGGATAAGCAAAAAATAGTTCTATATTTGCACCCGCTTACGGGGTGTAGCGTAGCCCGGTTATCGCGCCTGCTTTGGGAGCAGGAGGCCGCAGGTTCGAATCCTGCCACCCCGACTTCACGGGACAAAGTAGAAAAATCTACTTTTGTCCCGTTTTTTTTTGCATATAACTTTTTGTTTATCAAGTTGATATGTTGTATAAAATCGTTGCGCCGAGCGGTTCGAACTTGGCTTTCTGAAAAAATGATTTTTTCAGGGTAAATTGAACCAATATCTTTTGATATCTCTGCAAGTTCTCCTTTTATTACATTTTTCTCTATCTCAATTATCTTGTTAATTCCTTGTTTTATAAGGCCTTGAATGTTATCTGAATCATAATTAACTCTATTTAGCTTTACTTCCAGAGCAGAAATCTTTGAACTATAGACTGATTTCATTTCTCTATAGTCTTCAGCTTCAATCTGACGAGTAGCAAGCAGGTCTCGCGTGTGAGATAATCGATCTTCATAATCTTTAATTTCTGCCAAAATCTCCTTTTTTTCTGATTGTACTTCTAGTGTTCCACCTAGGTAGTCTTTCGAAATGGTTTCTTCATAGAAAGATCTATTTTGGATTTTAGGAAGAAATTCAATTAAGTCTTCTACAATAGCCGCGTTGACTTTTTCAGCATTCACACGATGCGTACATCCTCCGATACAATGATAATATGCATAGTAACGGTTTCTACCTTTTGATTTACTTCCAGTCAATAACTTACTGCATTCAGGGCAAACCAAATATCCTCTAACCGGAAACTCATCAATGGTTTTTATCTTGGGACGATAGTTTCGTCCGCGTCCATCTAATACGTCCTGTACTTCATAGTAGAGCGATTCAGATATGATTCCCTCGTGTTGCCCATCAACGAAACAGCTTTCTTCGTCTTTGAACTGGGGAACGAATATTTTACCACAGTACAATGGATTTCGTATAACCTGCCAAAAAGCATTCTTGCTACATTTCAATCCCTTTTCTTTCGCTTGCTTAAACACCTGCTCGGTATTGAATATACCTTTCGCTATTTCTTTAAATGCGTACCTTAAAACGGAAGCGTCAGGCTCTTTCGGTGCAATAAATTTCTTTCCATTTTCGGAAGTTTTATTTTCATATGCTACGGGGGCTAATCCCATATAGCGACCCTCTTTCTTCGCTCGGCGCATGCCGTAAAATACATTCAATGCACGACGGTCATTTTCTACTTCTGGAGCCGCAAGATAAAATGCCAGCATCATTTTATTTTCAGGGATAGACAGGTCAAGTGGTTGCTCTATCGCCTGCGGTTCTACGCCCAACCCACGAAGAATGTTAATCATTTGATAGGCATCACCAGCATTTCTGCTGAAACGGTCCCATTTCGTGAAAAGGATAAGGTTTACATTATTCTTTTTCTTTTTCAATGTTGTGATAAGGCTTTTCCATTGCGGTCTGTTGAATGTTTTTGCTGAGTGATCTTCATAAATAACATCCCTTATCTCAATTGACTGATTAAGACAATATTTACGTAGCATCTCTTCCTGATTTCTTTGGGAATAACCTTTATCAGCCTGTTCGTCTGTACTAACTCGTATGTATATGTCTGCTATATAACCCATTTCTTTAAATATAAAATTACACAAAATATGACCTAGGAGTTACCCGATAAAAAACTGCGTTGCAAAGCATTAAACAGTATCTTTCGTATATAGTAGCACTCTTTGGCTTTTATTGGCACTAATTTACTAAATCAATAGCATCTAATCCCTTATTTTTCAGGAATATTGGTGTAAAATAGTCGTTTTATTTAAAAATGATTTTCAGGATTGTCAGCGATAAATCTCCTGCAATCCTGTACGGAATAAGCCAAAAAAATGTCCAATTTGGGCATTTTTGATAAGTGTTTTTTCTACAGTAATTTTTATAGTTGGGATAATCAGATATAACTATAACCTAGTTTAACAGCGGTGCAGAATTTTGATTTTGAAAACGATATCCCATCGAATAGCAACTTTTCTGGAAAGATCAGGTTTAAAAATCCCCTGAAGTCTTCACTGTTGCTTTGTTGCAAAACCTTATCGAGCTTGAGAAATTCTGCGATGTCATTTTTCAATAGTTCGTCTATATCTGGTATTCGCCCACAAACTTCCTGAAACTTTTTATTTAGCTGGTCAATTGACGTACTGTATTGGTTCTTTATCTCATGATATTCCGAAGCGTCTATCTTGTCAGTGGCCAACAAATCCCTAATATGCGATATCTTGTTTTCTAAATCCTTAAGTTGTACAGAAATCTGTTTTTTTGAAGTTTGAATATCCTTGGTCTGTTCTAAATAGCTCTCTAATAAAATATCTTTATAGACTTCGATTACTTCTTTTGAAGGTGCATAGCGTCTTAGCTCATTTTTAAATAATTCAGTTAACTGTTCTGCACCGATTCGCAAAGAACATCCTTTATAGCAATGATAATAATTGTAATATTTGTTTCTTCCTTTGGAACGACTTGCTGTTAATAATTTTCCACATTCTGGACAGATCAGAAATCCTCGTAGTGGAAATTCATCACGAGTTTCAATCTTTAAGCGGTATTTTCTGCCTCTGCCATCCAAAACGTCTTGCACTTGTTCAAATAGCTCTTCACTTAATATCGCTTCATGTTGCCCTTGTACAAAATAGCTCTCTTCATCTTTAAATGTCGGTATAAATATTTTTCCGCAATAAAGTGGATTTCTTATTACTTGCCAAAAAGCGTTCTTGCTGCATTTCAGACCTTTTTCCTTTGCTTTCTTCCAAATTTGCTCGGTGTTGTATGTTCCTTTTGCTAATTGCTCAAACGACCACCGCAAGGTGGAAGCATCTGGTTCCTTTGGTGTAATGTATTTATTTCCGGCCTCATCAATCTTGTTCTTATAACCAACCGGAGCCAACCCCATATACCTTCCTTCTTTCTTCGCCCGTCGCATACCATAAAATACGTTTAATGCCCGCCTGTCATTTTCAACTTCTGGAGCTGCAAGGTAAAATGCCAGCATCATTTTGTTTTCTGGTATTGATAGATCCAATGGTTGCTCAATTGCCTGTGGTTCTACATTTAGATCTCGGAGTTGATTTATCATTTGGTAAGCATCACCGGCATTTCGGCTAAAACGGTCCCATTTTGTGAAAAGGATAAAATCAACGCTGTTCTTTTTCTTTTTGAGGTTCGTGATTAACTTTTTCCATTCTGGCCTATTGAAGGTCTTTGCAGAATGATCTTCGTATATAACATTACGAATTGATATAGAATAATTCTCACAATATTTGCGTAACATTTCTTCCTGATTGCGCTGCGAATAACCTTTATCAGCTTGCTCATCTGTGCTTACACGTACATATAGATCTGCAATGGGGTCTCTTCCTGCTTTCATTTTTCCAGATATTTTTTTACAGTGATGCGTGCCAGCTTTTTTAAAAAGTCAAGCATTTTGGAGGCATCTTCGTTTGACATTTCAGTTTTATCACCTTTCATAATTTTTCTCAATTTCTCTGCTGTCATTCTAGTTTTCTGCAAATTTTCTTTCATATCAAATCCATTTAGAACATTAATGGAATCTGAAATTATCAATGTTTGTAAGATGAAGGTTTAACAATGTTCTGTTTGTCGCCTAGAGGCAGTATTTGACTAAATGCAACCACAATTATTTTAGCTACAGACTAGGTTGCATAGTCGTATTATTAAAAAGTATTTAAAATTCAGTCTAGATGGCTACATGTTTTGTAACCACATCAGGCCATTACCCAATGCCATTTTCACCGCCTTCCACATAGTTTTTTATCCAAGAACCGGTATGCTGTTTTTGTTCCATTTCAAGAGCAAAGGTATTTCAGTGTTCTTAACGCAACAGCAAGGTCATGCCCTCCGGGTTTGCAAAATAATCTCCACCCAAGGGTAGTATTTTTTTGCAAAACCTTGCTGTTGCTAAACACTAACCTTTTATGCTCGTGAAACGATACAAAGCATACTCCGGCTCTTTACACGAATAAAAAAAATGTCAGAATTGAAAATTATCAGCATTAGTAATGGAAAAAGTGAAACGAAAACAAGCACCTCCTCTCATTGCCGAATAAATCAAATCAAAATAAATCAAACAGGAATTTAACAACGTAAAAATCTAAAATCATGAACATCACAGGAAGACTGACAAGAGATGCGGAAGTACGCACAACGTCACAGGACAAACAAGTAGTAAACTTTTCAGTAGCAACAAACGACAGCTACAAAAACAAGCAGGGCGAACGCATAGAGCAAACAACCTATTTCGACTGCTCGTACTGGATAACTCCCAAAGTAGCCAGACTACTCACAAAAGGCACACTGGTAGAACTGACAGGCAGAGTAAGTATAAGAGCGTGGACAGGAAATGACGGAGAACCAAAAGCAGGACTGAATTTTCATACCTCGCAAATCAAACTGCACGGAGGTAGCAGGAAAACAGAAACCACACAGGCTACTGACAATAACAAAGGTAAGGTTAAGGCGGAGCAAACCGAAGATGACCTACCATTTTAACAGCTATCAAATACTCATTTTTCAAACTTTTAAAATTTCAACAGCATGGCACATAATATCAATTTCAACAGCAAGACAGGACGTTACTCATTCTTTAGCGTAAAGGAAAAAGCGTGGCACGGTTTGGGGAAAATCGTACAGGATTACCCAACAAGCGAACAAGCAATCAGACACGCAGGGTTAGATTATGAAGTGGTAAAATCTCCACTCTTTACAAAAAGCTCAGGCATTATAGAAACTGCTAACGGTATCGAGATTGGAAATAGCGAACTGGAAGTACCTAGTTATTTCGCCAACATACGCACCGATAACAATGCAGTTTTGGGTGTGGTCGGTAAAGACTATCATATCGTACAAAACAGGGATGCTTTTTCATTCTTTGACAGTATTGTAGGCGGTACGGACGGCATTTTATACGAAACCGCAGGAGCTTTGGGTAATGGGGAACGCATTTTTATTACCGCCAAATTACCGAGTTATATCCGTGTGGGCAATGGCGATGATGTGACAGAAAAATACATCTTCCTTACGACTTCGCATGACGGTAGCGGTAGTATTACAGCCGCTTTTACACCTATCCGTATCGTTTGCCAAAATACCTTAAATGCTTCTTTGCGTAATATGAGCAATGTTGTACGCATTAAGCACACCGCAGGAGCAAAACAACGTTTGGACAACGCACATAAAGTTATGGGAATTGCTAACCAGTTCAGTCACCAATTAGAAGGGATTTTCAATGAGTGGACGAAAGTAAAAGTTTCAGACCAAGAAGTTAAAAAGCTAATCCAACTGGCACTTTGCCCAAATAAGGAAACATTGGAACTGCTAAAAAAAGGTGCGGAAGATGAAGTTTCCACAGTATTCAAAAACGTGGTTGAAGATGCTTTTGCATATGCAATGGTAAGCGATACCCAACAGATGGACACCACCAAAGGTACATTGTTCGGAGCATACAATGCGGTGACAGGCTACTATCAGAACGTAAGAAATTACAAAGACGACGAAGCCAAATTACAGAGTATTGTAATGGGCGGTACAGCTCAACTCAAATCACAGAAAGCATTTGAATTATGTACCTCTTTTCAGAAAGTCGGTGCAGACGTTTTTCAACTCAATTGATTAAAAAACAGGCTACTGCCTTACAAACGGTGGTAGCCTTAAAAACTAAATATTATGGCGAATTGGTGCAGTAATACGGTTGTGTTCGAGGGAAAACCCGAAGCAATCACACAGATACAACAACTTTTCCAAATCTTAAAGGAAAAGGAAGAGCAAGCCGAAGAAGGGCAATTGCCCGACTTTTCAGACAGTACGAACGGTGGGTATTTCTTCAATATCTACTGGAACGAGGGCGATGAAGGAAATTTTCAGTACGAAACCAAATGGTCGCCTAACTCCGAGATACTGCGGAGCATAGCAGACCGATACCAAGTTGATTTTGTACAGGATTATGAGGAAATGGGAAACGGGATATATGGTAGAGCAACCTATCAAAACGGCATACTGGACGATGTATGTTTGAGCGATGAAGACATAGAAGCGTATGATTTTGATGAAGATACAGACACTTACCATTTTGAGGGGAAAACCTATGACAGCGATTGGGAAATACTGGAAACGCTTTTGGAACGTAAACTATCATTGCTATGAAAGTAACGGATTTGAACGGATGCTCTATCGAAGTCACTGACCTTGATGAAGCCATAAAGATTAGCAAACTGTACACTGGTTACAGGCACGAGGACGAAAGTTTCTCCGAGTTCAACAAAAGACAGAACGCTTATTGGACAGATATGTACAATAAACTGACAGCTAAGAAAAAACGATTAGAGGACAAACAAAAAAAATTAGAACGATGAACATAAATTTTTTCAATCAGATACAGCAGTTGGACTTTACAGGAGTATTGCAACTGAACATTTCAAAGGGAACAGAAACCAAGTTAATCGTATCGGTTATGCTCAATAACGAACAATGCGGAGATAATGCCAAAAACCTTATTCCGCCCCTTACATTCAACGCTACTGCACAGGAATTTGACGAGGGATTTTTTGAGCAGATAACCGCACCAGTACAAACCGTTTCGGGTTTGATGGTGGACATGGAAAAGTTCTTAAAGCAAATGGAAGAAGTCAAAAAACAATCGGCAATGGAAAAGGAAAGAGCCGATAAGGAGAAGAAAGAAAAGGAAGCCAGGGACAAGAAGTATAAAGAAGTAATGACAAAGGCTGACGAACTAGAAAAAGAGGGCAAATTCCGTGAAGCGTGGATGAAAGTGCCGAACCCTGCCGATTTTCCCGACTATGCAGAAGCCATCCGCAAACGCAAAACTTCACTATCGGACAAGTTTGCCACACCGAGCCTTTTCGGTGCAACAGAAGAAGCAACACCCGAACCGATACAATCGGCAGAAGTTACAGACGATTACCCCATTGATGAAGCAGGAGAAAAAGAATAGAAGTGTTAACCCTAAAATCAAATGTTATGTTATTAGCAACGCAATTACAACGAGTTTTTATATTGAATGATAAGGGGCAGGAAATCAAACTCAACGACCCCGAACCGCAATGGAGTGTACAGGCAGTAATGAATTTTTATTCCAATACATACCCCATTCTGACTACCGCAAAAGTATCAGCACCACAAATCAAGGACGATACCGTACAGTACCGTTTTGAAAGTGCAATGGGAACAAAAGGTTAAACTAAAACAGTAAAACAATGACTTATGCAACGACATACCGTATCGGGAACATTCCAAATGCCCCAAGAACCCAAGCAAAAGCAATTGCACCGTCAGTTGAGCGAGTTCGCAAACTGGATGCAACGACCGAAAGACGCAAACGAAATCCAAAAGGACAAACAGCAGTCCGTACCAGTAGCCATGTTGCCAATGGTTTTTTAAGGACTTCGTTTCTCCCAAGACTGAACGAAACAGAAACCGTACAGGCTTGCAGGGATAATGCTAAAATGGAAAGGGATTTTTATAGTTCCCTTTCTCAATTGGCAGAGCATTACGGTATCATTCCGAAACCAACGCAGTCTTTAGGGTATCCGTACAATATCGCATTGGCTTTAAAAGACACCGAAGAACAGCTAAAACTTAAAATAACGGATTGGGAAGAAATCAGACTGATACAGGATAGCAAGAAAGTGTTTTTTACAAGCGAGGAAAGATATAATACTGGTGCAACCCTGTATTACATTCCTGTAATACCCTTATTTCGTTGGTTGAAAGACCCGAAACGGAAACATACGGCTCAACTGCTTTTGTCGGTTTGTAGTTATCTGTACCATATTGCTGATATACCATATTACAGACAACAAAGCAGTTACCTGTACTGGATGTATGAAATGCACAAAGATTGGGTAACGGAGGACGATTACGAAGAAGAAACAGAAACCTATCTTAGTGAATTTGCACAAGCGGAATGGATTGGTGACCGTATGGAACAGAAGATATACAACGAAGCTAATTTAAGGCTCTTTAACGAACGTTTAAACCGTTTTAAATCGAAAGATAAGATTGATGCTGATTGCTATAAAGTAGCACAGGAAGCCTATGCCATTTATGAGCAGTACCCCAATGCAACCATCTTCCACAACGCCCGGCCCAATGGCGAAGCCAACGAAGAAGACATGGAAAATATCATTTCAATGGAGAAGTATGTTTCCTTCTGTGCAGATGGTACAGGTTGGCTAATGGATAATATAGTAGAATCCGTAAATAACCAATTGCAGGAATACGGACAGATGGAAGAACCCATTATTATCAAACGGTTTGACGGAAGCGACATCACCGCCAACACTTTGGAGTTTGAAAACCGTTTGTTACCGATGATAAACGAATTGACCTACATTTTGAATAATTTTTAAAACAAAGCTATGAACGATATAACACAGGATTTCGGAACGCTATACTACCCAAAATCAGCATTGGTATTTTATCAGACTACTGGAAAGGGTAACGATACTTATGTAGAGCATTTTGATATGGATAAAAACGGTACGCCCATTAATGCTCACCCTTTGACCGTAAAAGAAGCGAACCAACTGGCTAAGGCTTTGAAGACCGCCAAAGAGCAAAAAGAACCGCTATTGAAACCGCAGGGAGTATTGAGCAATCAGGTTTTATACTTTGAGCCTAATGGAAACAAAGTGGTTTGGTTTACTAAAGCCACACAAAGGGAACTATATTTTGTGGAAAGTTTGGGCATACCTAAAGGCAAAGCTAATGTACCGCCTATGCTGTGGGTAGCGAACCGAAACGGTTTAGCTGTTTTCGCCTTACCGAATAGCAGAAGACCTACAATAAAAACAAAACTGTACAATGCTCCCTTTTTTAACGTGTATGAGGACGGTAATGTATGTATGGGTACAGTTGATGTACGCATAAAGAAAACCGCTTCATTGGAAGAATTTATAAACAAATGGGAAGGTTTTTTCTTTAACAGCTATTTCAGTCATTTAATGCACGGTCATAACCCGATAAATGGAAATTGCGTAAGCCTTTGGGAAAATTTAATTGCCACAGGTGAAGCCTTTCCAATGGAAGTATTGACAAAAAATAATCTAACCTTAAAAGACATATTGCGATGAACAACGAAAAAATAACAGTCCATTTTACGGACAATAGTTTGATAAACGCTACCAATCCCATATCCATAAACCTTATCGGTGCAGGTGGCACAGGCTCAAAGGTTTTGACCGCCTTAATGGAAATGAACCACAGTTTAATTGCGTTAGGACACGCAGGATTGTCCGTTCGTCTTTGGGATGATGATGTTATTACCGAAGCAAATTTAGGCAGACAGCGTTTCGCTGAATGTGAGGTAGGACTGTATAAATCCATTGCTCTTATTAATCGAGCAAACCGCTTTTCGGGTACAAACTGGAAAGCCGAAACGCAGAAGTTTGAAAAAGATAGTTTGGGTAAAACTCCCGAAAATGCACAGGCTACGATTTTTATTACCTGTGTAGATAGTGTAAAAGCAAGATTTGGTATTGCTGAAATATTGAAAGCATTGGACAACGGCAAATATTACCATCATAAGCCAAAATATTGGTTGGATTATGGAAACAGCCAATATACAGGACAAGTATTGTTGTCAACCATTGGAGAGATAAAACAGCCTAATTCCGATAAGTACGAAACAGTAGCTAATCTGCCAATGGTTACAGATGAATTTGGGGATTTGCTGAAGCAGTCCGAACAGCAGTCCGATACACCAAGTTGCAGTTTAGCTGAAGCATTGGAAAAACAGGATTTATATATCAATTCGTCACTCGCACAAATGGGAAGTTCTTTGTTATGGGGTCTATTTCGTAATGGATTGACCGAATACAGAGGCTTTTTTATCAATCTGAAAGATTTTCGTTCACAACCTATTCCAGTCGCCCCATAGCTAAAATCGGGCGGCAAAAAGACACACCCTCCCGATGGTCGGGGCTGTCTTTTTGCATTTAAGCGGTACAACCACTTTGCCAAAATGTAAGGCTACGCACCGTCCTCACTTCACATTTCATCAAACAGGTTGCGATCTGTTTTGCAGGGATATTCAGTATCCCTTTCGTTGTTTTTGGAAACTTCTTTTCTTTCCACATCTGCGACCAAAGAAAAGATTCTGTGTTATAAACCAAATATATTTTTTAAAAATGATAGAAATTTAATACTATCTCTTCTCTAATTCTCGCTATATATTATTTAAAAATAACAGTTGATGTTCTAATTCTTTATTACTGTGTGAAATTGAGCATAAATTTATACATTTGCCAAATGAAAAATTTATCATTCATATTAGCATTAATGGTCTTGGTCTTATCGATCTTGCCAGGCTTTATGGAAGATAAATGCTTTGACGTCATACATCAAACAACAAATAGTCAGGAAGAAGATAGCGACGGTTGCGGTATGGAATGTTGCTCGCCTTTTTCTAAATGCAATACCTGTACTGGATTTGTAATTACTTCTTTTTATGCTTTAACATCCAATTATGTCCAACAACCTAAAAAGAAATTAGGTGTAATAACTGCGTCAGCTGTTTCAGACTTCTTCTCTTCCATTTGGCAACCGCCTAAGATTAATTAATGTTTTTAGTGTCTTCGGCACAATAACAAATTGCGGTGCTACAAACCGTCAATTCTTATTTTTCAAACATTAATAATTTTTCATATAATGAAAAAAATACTCTTTATGTCATTTTTTATGACACTAAATCTCTGTGTATTTGCACAAAACAATTTAAATGCTGTTATTAGAAACAGTGAAAACAAAGATCCTTTGATTGGTGTGACGGCATCTATAAAAGGAACCTCGCTTGCAGCGACATCCAACGAAAATGGTCAAATCATAATAGTAAATGTTCCTGACGGTGTACAGGAAATACATTTTAGTTACGTAGGCTTTAATGAACGTATTGATACATTGGAATTTCCATTAAAGGACACCAGCGTTATTGAAATCTTACTCAAAGAAAGTTCAGAGGAGTTAGAGGAAGTGGTTATATCTTCTACAAGAAGTACAAGGAGCATACAAAATATTCCTACCCGCATTGAATTTATCGGAAGTGAAGAATTGGGCGAAAAAGGCAATATGAAACCTGGGGATATTCGTATGCTCTTGGCGGAAAGTACAGGTATTCACGTACAAACCACTTCGCCCACAAGTGCCAATGCAAGTATCCGTATTCAAGGACTTGACGGAAGATATACGCAAATCTTGAAAGACGGCTTTCCTATTTTTTCGGGTGCTTCAAGCGGATTAGGTTTGTTGCAAATTCCACCGCTTGACTTAAGCAGGTTGAAGTTATCAAAGGTTCTACATCTACGCTGTATGGTGGTGGAGCAATAGCAGGTTTGGTAAACCTGATTTCCAAGACACCAACGGAAGAAAGGGATTTGCGTTTTCATTTAAACGGAACATCAGGTGGAGGTTTAGACATCAACGGTTTTTACGGACAGAAGTATAAGAAAATCGGAACAACCATATTTGCTTCGCATAATAGAAACGGAGCTTACGACCCTGCAAAAATTGGTTTTTCTGCCATTCCAAAATTTGAACGTTTTGTACTGAACCCTAAATTGTTTGTTTATTTCAATGATAAAACAAAAATGAATTTCGGTGTCAATACAACTATCGAAAACCGTTTGGGAGGTGATATGCTTTACATCAAAGGTAAAGGAGATAACACACATCAATATTTCGAGAAAAATAAAACACAACGCTATTCCACACAATTTGTTTTCGACCACTTAATTGATGAAAAAAGTTCTTTTCAAATTAAAAATAGCGTGAGTTATTTTAACCGAAATACAACAATTCCCAACTATCAGTTTGAGGGAACACAAACCGCAACTTTTACAGAAGCAAATTATACCAACAGTACAGAAAAATCGGAATGGGTAGCAGGGGTCAATATTTGGACAGACAATTTTAAAGAAAAGCAGATTACTGCATTTCCGTTGAGGGATTACAGCCAAAACACATTCGGAGCTTTCGTTCAAAATTCTTTTAAGGCTACTGATTGGCTTCAATTAGAAGCGGGTTTAAGAACGGATTACGTGATAGATTACGGAGCTGTATTTTTGCCAAGAGTATCTGCATTGTTTAAGATTGCAAACGGATTGACTTCACGTATTGGAGGTGGATTTGGGTATAAAACACCAACCATTTTTACAGAAGAAAGCGAACGCCTACAATATCAAAATGTAATGCCTATTGACAACAAAATCAATAAATTGGAAAAAAGTTATGGAGCAAATGCAGACATCAATTACCGCACCTACATTGGGGAAGATTGGTCATTTAGCATAAACCAATTGTTCTTTTACACCTATCTGGATAATCCCTTGTTACTTGAAAACCCCTCTGCAAATCTGTATCAGTTCGTTAATTCCCCAGGTTATATTCATACTAAAGGAACAGAAACCAATATTAAAATTGGTTACGATGACCTGAAATTATTTTTGGGATACACTTATACAGATGCTCGATTAAACCAAAATGGAATGACTGTAGAAAGCCCGTTAACGCCAAAGCACCGCATTAATTCCATCCTGATGTATGAAATAGAAGACAAATGGAAAGTTGGTCTGGAAGCCTATTATTTCAGTCCTCAAAAACTGAATAATGGAACTACGGGCAAAGGTTACTTTATTACCGGGTTTATGGCTGAAAAGATTTGGGAAAGATTTTCTCTGTACATCAACTTTGAAAACTTCCTTGACACCCGACAAACACGCTTTGGTAGCATTTATACAGGAACAATAACCAATCCGGTTTTTAAAGACATTTATGCACCTTTGGACGGATTTGTGATTAACGGAGGAATAAAATTCAAGCTTTAAAACAAATGGAAAAAACCATATTCAATATAACTAAAATGGATTGCCCAAGCGAGGAGCAATTAATCCGTATGAAACTGCAAGACTTTGATACGGTAAAAGGATTGGAATTTGATATAGCCAATAGAAAATTGGACGTTTATCACAATGGAAACCCAGAGCCAATTTTTTTGGCTTTGGGAACACTGAACCTAAATACGACATTGGTTTCAACTGAAAAAAGCAATTTTGTTGTTGAAACAGATACAAGCAACAAGCAACGGAAATTACTTTGGATCGTGTTGATTATCAATTTCCTGTTTTTTGGACTGGAAATGTTGTTCGGTATTTTTTCAGGTTCAATGGGATTGATAGCCGATAGCTTGGATATGCTTGCAGACAGTGTCGTTTACGCATTGGCATTAATCGCTGTTGGTGGAACAATCGCCCTAAAAAACAACATCGCCAGATTTGCAGGATACTTCCAAGTCTTACTTGCTATTGTAGGTTTCGTTGAAGTGATCAGACGTTTTATGGGAATTGAAGCTATGCCCGATTTCAAAACAATGATTGTCGTTTCAGTTTTAGCATTGATTGCAAACGTATTTTGCCTTTATCTCTTACAAAAGAACAAAAGTAAAGAAGCGCATATGCAGGCTTCGATGATATTCACATCAAATGATGTCATTATCAATTCGGGAGTT
Organism: uncultured Flavobacterium sp.; assembly: GCF_946478785.1. The sequence continues at coordinate 71,211 of NZ_CAMLDD010000015.1, read as the reverse complement.
ATTGTTGCTGGTCTTTTAGTTAATTGGCTCAATTCAAGTTATCCCGATCTTATTATTGGAGCGCTTGTATTCCTAATTGTGGCAAAAGGTGCGTATCGCATTCTAAAACTTGCAAAATAATAATGAAGGTTAACAGAATTGTTCGTGAGAAAGCATAACACTGCGGATGAATTTCTTACTGAGAATTCATCTTGTTTTGCATATTTATTATTGGGTAGCATATAAAACAGCTACCCTTTTTTCATTTTATTACATGGTTATTGTTTCTGTTGTAGTACTCTGATTGTGATAATTTGGGCAATAAGACGTATTTGATTTCCATAGGATATACGTTAGCTCCAGAAGCTTTCTTTGAATGGCAACAATTGCTTTCATTTTAATGCCATGCCTTGAAGCCAATCTTAAGAAAATACATTTGAAGTTTTCATCGGTTCTGATTGCAGCCAATGCGGGGAAGTGCATTACTTTCCTTAAATTCCGATTACCCCGCTTGGATATTCGGGGTTTAGATTTCACAGAAGTTCCAGATGTTTTTTCCCTTACATCCAATCCAGCATAGCTTACCAACTGTCTTTTATTTTTTATTAATTCAAATCCGTTGGTTTCAGCGATAATGGTGACAGCAGTCAGATTTCCTATTCCTGGTATAGAAGTTATTACTTTCATCTTTTTAGCTATAGCTTCATCTCCTTTGATAAGTGCAGCAATTTCCTCCATTATTTCCTTTTCCTGCTTATCAATCATGGCAATTCTTTTCTCGGTACGTTTTATTGATTTTTCGCTAGATGTTGCAGAAGTACGCTCAGCATGTAGCTGATTTTTTAACATAGTCCGTTCCTGTACCAGTTGTTCTCGTTCTCGACAAAGCTGTCTCAAATCATTGAATATTTTTAATGGAGGTTGCCATACTTCTAATTGCCTTTCCAAGCCAAATCTTGCAATGGCTTGTGAAGCACTCTTGTCGGTAATAGTTTTTATGTCAAGTGTCCTTACATAATTACTGATTTTGTTTGGTAAAACGATACTAACTTGTTTTTGATTAGTGCAAAGGTAATAAGCTAAGGATTCATGGTAAACTCCGGTAGCTTCCATCACATACCGTACCTCTACATTAGTTAATGTTTGCTTATTTACCCATGATACAAGACTGGAAAATCCTTTTTGTGTGTTGGGAAATACTTTATAGGCATAAACTTCTATGCTTATCTGTTGATCCATTCGACCAAGCGATACAACTAATTCATTTTGTGCGACATCAATTCCTACTGTCTGTTTTAATAATACCTTCATCTTATCTGGTTTAGGTAAGTGATAACCTTTCTACATCTTTTCTCCTGAATGGATATACTGGCTATACAACCCAATGTTTATGGGTGAATTCCTTACATTCTGTTCAGATTCTAAAAGGTAAAAGAAGAGGAGGCAGTTTCTTTTCTTGAATATACTATTAAGCTATTTAAAGCAAAATCTGCTCTCACTCTTCCTCACTTAGATTATATTATACAAACATAGGAGGTAAAAGAAGAAGAGGCAGTTTCTTCGCTTGAAAATACTATTAAGCTCTTTAAAGCAAAATCTATCTCACTTTTCCTCACTTAGATTATATTATACAAACATAGGAGAAGCAAAAGAACGCCACTTGGTTGATGACCGTTTTTATATCTGTTAAAGCAAGGCTTTATTTTATTAAATTTGATAACCGATCAAAATTAACATATATTAAAAATGATTGAAAAAGAATTTGTACAACAAAGACGTAAAGAAATAGCAGAAATTAGACATGCGGATAGTGTCTATAGAGATATTCAAGCACGAGAAGAAGAAAGAGAAGAGTATGAAAAACGCTGGTTCTGGGAATTACTCCAAAATGCAAAAGACTCTATTGATGAAAATCAAAATATTAAGGTCAAAATCGAGATAACTGATAATAATATTTCTTTTTCTCATACAGGAAATCCATTCGAACTTGACGATATCCTAAGTCTAATAATACAAGGATCATCCAAAAATAATAAAGAAGGTAAGACTGGTAGGTTTGGAACAGGTTTTATGACTACCTATCTTCTTTCAAAGAAGGTTCATATCACTGGAAAACTTACCGAAAATCAGGGTTGTTTTAGTTTTCTATTAAATCGTGATGCTACAGATAACGATCATTTCTATAACCTGCAAATAGAATCTAATAAGCAGTTTGACGATTCGATTCAGGAAGAAAGCTATCTCAACGCAGATGAATTTCAAACATTATTCAGCTATGAATTAGATTCCAAAGGCAAGGAAACTGCAAGAATAGGTCTTTTATGTCTTGATGAACTCATTCCAATTACACAGTTATTTAATGAACAAATAGAATCTGTTACTGTAATTGAAAACGGGACAACAAAAACTTTTTCAAAAGTTTTACTCGACACGCATAAGGAGGAAGGTATTGCAGAATGGCAAATTAGTACAGTCGTTGATGGTATACAGTCTGCTAGTCTAAAGGCATATATTAAAAAAGAAGATAAATTTGAAGCCTGTATCATTACACAATTACAGGAAAAAAAAGAATTTATTTTCCCGCTAACTCTCAATTATCCAAGATTATACTATACGTTCCCATTAATTGGAACTGAAGAAATAGGGATACCACTCATTATTAATTCAACAAATTTCGACCCGCGTGTTGAAAGAGATGGTATATACTTAAAAAAAACAGCTGAAGATGGAAGTGATTCTTTCAACAAGGAAATCATTTATAAAGTATTAAATGAAAGCATGCTATCCTTTGCTAATATCTTCAAAAGAAAAAAAATAAGAGGTCTTTATGAATTGTTTGATTTTGATCGCTCAAAGGATCTTAAATGGGTGGATCACGAATGGTTCACAGATGTCAAGAACAGTGCTGTAGAGATTTTAGCTTCTGAAGAATTAATACTCTATAATGGCGCAGATGAAAAATATAGCAGTTTAAATGACCTGAAAATACCATTTTCTGATAAAAAGGAATACATTTTAGAATTATGGAATCGTCTTTCAGAGATTAAAGATTTTCGTATTCCATTACATACTGAACTTTCTGATTGGATCAGAATAGCTGAAAAAATTACAACTATCAAGAAAGGTGTAGAGAATATTTATCATCTTGATTTTGTTTTGGGAATTAATGAACTGATTGAAAAAATTGAAGAAAAAAAGGATCTTTCCGAGCTAGACGATTCATTAAACATTGATGGTCACGTATGGTTAAACAGTTTTTATTCTTTAATTATTAAAATTAGAGGATCGTTTCCATTGGGAGACAAGATATCACTCAATCAAAAGAATCTTTTTAGAAAAGCGGAAGGTATGAGTTGGGATATTTCAAAAGATGATGAGCTTGTTGAAATATCTGATTTAATTGAATTGAATTTTGGTGAGCATCTCTTTTCAAGACAAATCACTGAATTTAATATTAGTGGTGTGGAAAGGTTTTTAGTGCAGAATGCAGTATCTGAACTGAAATCACGATTAAATGATTTAGTGGAAACAGAATTAGCAAATGTAAAAAATCAAGAAGCTAATGCAAGATTTCTGAGATGGCTTATCGTAAAAGGACATAAAGATATTATCAAAGACCTGAAAGTCTTGAAAGGAATAAAAAATGATGAAAGTTTTGAATATGAACATTTTCCAAAGACAGAGCATCTTTTGTTGACACCAAAAGCTTACTTTGAGCTCGAGTTTCCGTTGTATGCCAACCTTGTAAGGGACAAAGACTGTCTTAATGATATATACAATAATTTTTTAGAAAAAGAGCATTATACTTATCTAAATAATAACGGCTATCTACATTTATCTCCAATAGTAATAAAGACTGAGAATGCAACAGTTAAGTTGTTAGAACATCTTTTAATCCATGAAAATGATCTAAATTTATTGAGAGACTCAGACGGTCAACTTAAATACAAGTTTGAAGTTTCCTTTTCAGATTTTGCTTACCTAACTACCTCTGATGGATACATATATGCTCGTAACACTACACAGAAGTCAAGTCTGGAACGACTTAAATTTATGCTAACAGAAGCCGTGGATAAAGATGCTTTTTTTGATGATGATAATCAGGAAATTCTAATAGAAGGTATAGAGAAACCTATCTATTTAAGAAAAAGCCTTTGGGTTTACAGAGCCCGAGGCCTAAACTGGATTAATGTAAAGACTCAAAGTGAAGGCAATGAAGCAAAATTCGTTAGTGAAACACCTTCTTCAAAAAATCTCTCCGAACTCTTAAAACTTGATGACGGATTAATAAAAACTATACGTGGTTCTAGGCAGCAAAACTTTTTAAACAAATTGGGTGTCGGAGTATCTGATTTAATACGAAATACCCTTCCTTCAGATGAACTTCGATTAAGTTGGGATAAGGCCATAACCAATATGATTACAAGTGATGCGGATCCTGAATTGGTTCAAGAGATTTTTAGTGATCCTGGAATAAAGAAAGAATATGAAAGAAGGTTGAATGAAAGAAAACTCATTGGCAGAAACCAGTCTATAGGTAAATTAATCGAAATACTTTTCCGAGAATATATAGATGATTTACGGGCAAAAGGTATTCCAGTAAATATAGACCGAAGACCTTTTGGTAGTGATTATATACTTATGGCGGAATCATCTGACTTTGTGAATGAAAATAGACAACGTGAAGGTTTCAAAATCAATAATTGGTTAGTAGAACTAAAAGCCACAGGAAAAGAATATGCGGCCATGACACCTTTGCAAGCAAAAAAAGCCACAGAGGAAAAAGATAACTATGCTTTAGTCGTAGTACCTCTTGATGGGACTGCTCCCGATATTGAATACTTAAAACAGAACGCTAAGGTTATAAGTAATATTGGATATCGAATAAACAACATTTATCCTGACTATAATGAAGTCGAAATAAAAAAAGGTAATCTCAATAGTGGAAAAGATGGGATTTCGGTAAATATAGAGGATCAGAATATAAGGTTTAATATTAACTCCGAAGTTTGGATTTCAGATGAGACTACTATTGAATCTTTTGTTAAACTTACTTTTACAGAGATAATAAATTAATGTGTTTAGCCATTATATAATGATTTTGTTTTAAAATCTGCAGCATTCTGTTCCTCCATTTTGTATCCGTAAAATAAAACACCCTAGCCGTTGTCAATGCTGTCAATGGCTCTTTTAAAATCATCGACATCACTACCAACAAGTAAACAACTTAAAAAACCAATATCTAAAAGTACCTTATATACTTTATCGTCATCAATATCACTGTGAGCAATTAGCTTAATCGAAGGATATTCTGAACTCAATTTCTGTAATTGTTCCAGTATATTCTTGTCATAAAAATCAAGGTCAATAATGCAAGTTTTCGGAAGTACCTTTAAATTAGATAAGTTTTTTAATCCATCTTCGATATTTTCCGACTTAAACAACACTTCAATTCCTGAAGCTATGAGTTCGTTGTAAATCAGATCCAAAATTGGGCTTTTGCCATCGATAAAAGCAAGGGTGATTTTTTGTTGTGATGTACCAGTTTCCATATTTATTCTCGTATCAAATTAATGGATTGCCTGCACAAAAAAGAAGCGTAGGCAACTACAACTTACCGATACTGAGGCACTGGTATACCCGACAACGAATAAGCGAGCGCCCACGCCTATAGCGTGAGCGTTCTTCCTTATCGTCTTGTTGTCTTAAAAATTACCAGTTTTCAGTACCAAGACTTAAAGCAAAAACACTTTAAGATTTTCTATATTTTACTAAGCAAATATACTAAAGTCGTTTTAATTGATTACCATACTCTCTATAATTGTAATCCTTTATCAATCATTATCTCTTTTAAAAAACAAAAAATCGGATTACCTTTTAGATATCCGATTCTCCTAAAAATATAATTAGAAATTATTTTTGATTTGATTGCTCTGTTTTTTCTTTATCTTTTTTCTCACGAGAATAAACCCACAACGACAACAGTCCAAAAATAATTAATGCATAGGCTAGCCATTTACCTATCCTCTCAATAAATTTAATAAAAACTGAACTTTCATAAGAGGAAAAAGACTCAGCTCCCATAGGGCTGCGCCTGTAAAACTTCCTTCTATTAATCCAGTAACGAAGTCCCAAGCCTGCAACCAAAAATATTATCCCTATTACTAATGATGCAACCATAACATTTAATTTTACTAAGTATAAATTTAAAAAATATTGACGACCTCTTAAAGTAAGAACTATATAAATACGCTGTAAATTTAAAACGGCTTACCTCCCGATAAGCCGTTTTCTCTGAACACAGATGCTAAATCTAATTACTACTGTTAAACTGAAAACTCACCTGCTTTTCGTTACCAAAACTGTCCGAAATCCAAATGTCAAAGGATTGTGAGACCGCTGAAGTTGAAGTATAGTACAAACGAAATTGTTCCGATGCCAAAGGATACAAATCATTCGGAAGATAAGGCGGTTCATCGTAATACCTCAAAGAGCCTAGTCCGTCAAATTGGAAGTAGCGGAGATAGTATTGCGTATTTTGGTAGTTACCACTTCGTTGTATTGTTATCCTTATTTCTACCGTCTGCCCATTTGCAACGTCTTTAGGCACTGGCATTACATTGACCTCAAAAGGAAAATCATTCTGTATTTCGATTTCATCATCTTTGCTACAAGATACCAAAGTGACCGAAGCTGTCAGGATCGCTATAATTACATATATAGGCAGTAATCCTATTCTGAATTTATTAAATATTGCTATCATAATTTCACATTTTAAAAGTTAAATCTTAATCCCACACCTGCGGACGGTCGGAACTGTCGCAAATCTGTACCCCACAACACTTTTGTACGCCCTTGCAGAATCAAAACAAATTTGTCGGAGAGGTACGTTTCAAAGGTTAGCCGACCACCGGCACCGTAAATGAAATTATCCTCATTCATTATTTTTGCACCATCATACAGCATCGTTTCGCCACGGTTGATGTTTTCGTAACCAACAACACCTGTTATCCCAGCATTCAGCGTGATATTCTTACGGGCATCACCTAATAAAAAGAAACTGTAACCTCCTTCAGCTGTATAAGTTTCCTGCGGTATTTGGAGCGATTTATAATCGTGGTATTGGTGTGTGTATTCCAAAGCCCATATCTGATAATTTCCGTTTTTACCGTTCACGGTCATACCCAGACTGATGTAATAATCGTTACCGATTTTATCATCAGATAAAATACCTGTACTTATCTCCAAACCTTTTTGTTTGGGTAACATTCTTTGTGCCTGTGTTACCGTGATGGCCATAAAGAGCAACATCACGGTGTAGATATATTTTTTCATTGTAATTACTTTAAAAGGTTATTAAAATTTCAGGTGCATATCATTGATTACACGGGCTTTGATTAAGTCCGAATTTTCTACCTGAAGTGTTTGGTGTCGTCCTCCGTTTTTCTCAAATATTTCGATCAGCAGTACCTTGTCATCCGCAATGGTAAACTGGTCTAACAGAAAAACATTTTGCTCGGAAGATTGCCCGTTTATGCCGTCCTCCAATGGCTTGTAAGTACGAAGCGGTATCATTGGTCGTTCTTGTACTACGGTACGTTTGGCTACCTTTTTATCTACTACTTTGAAATTGATAAAATCAATGTTAAACGGTACGTTACTTTTGTTTCGTATTTCCGTATGGAAATAGTATTTGCCATTGTGTATATAGATACCTTTCAGAATAAACTGAATACCGAAGCTCTTTGCCCCGATATGCTTTACAATACGCTTGTCTTTCTTGTAAATGGTTTCCAATAACAAACCTGCCAAAGACGGAGAATTGTTTCCTAATTCTTCAAACAGTACATCGTTACCGTTGGCTTTATCTACTGCTTTTTGCATAGTCAGCAGATCATAACTCAACGCTTCGGGATAAGAACTGTAATACACATTGAAAGAGTAAAAACGACCATCATTGGTAATGACGGAAAAGTTGGTTTCGGCTTCAAAATTCCTAACCGATGCTTTTACACGCAAAACGTTTTCTGCGTCTTCTGCTTTTCCGGCAATCAGGTATTCGCTTCCCAAATCCACATAACGAATGGCAGTCGGGAAAATCAGGTGCGAGGTTTTATCGTAGGTTACTTCCATACGATATGGCTCAATTCTACCCAATTCAAGGGGTGTTTTTACAGGTACACTATCCTGTGCAAAGGAGGTTACGGCAGAGCCAATGGTCAGGGCAACTACCCAAAAGGTTTTAAAAATATTTTTCATTTTTTTAATATTTGAGTTTAACATTATTGTTTTGATACAAGAAAGACCTGATGTCCTGCTTTTAGCGAAACTTTTGGAGTACGTACTTTCTTGGCGAAATAGCCCGAAATTCCCTGCACCACGCCACGGCTTAAATCGGCAGCCACCTGTTGTCCTGCATTCTGGGTAAGCATCAGGCTTGTTCCTGATTGTTGGCTCATATTACCCGCCATTTCGGTAAGAGCATTCATTTCAGGAGAATAAGGAACATACAGTCCTTGCTGTCCGTCCAGATCATAGATGGTTATATCAACCGGAATGATATTGCCCTCCAATTCAACCGAGGTAATTTTAAGCTGTAAACGTCCACCCTGAAACTTGGCATTAGCCGTTACAATCGTTCCCTGCGGTATAGTACGGCTTGTTGTTTTTGCAGGTTCTAATAATCGTAACCGAACACCTGTTTCGCCAACCACTGTCTGTGCGTCGTGTACACAGGCTTTGATACTGTTTTTGGGGTGTACTACTTGTTCAGTAGTACCTGCGGTATAAAATCCTCTGTTTCGGGTTTCGCTCCAATTTTCCAAAAACTCACTATCTGTGGGCTCCCGATATAAAGCAGATACGGTATTTTTCCTTGCCGCAGTAAATGATACAAAATGCTCTTTTTTATTCGCACCCGAAGCCACTGAAGTGGTACTATTTGTTGCAGGTACAGGTTGTTCTGCGGTGCTGGTATTCGTACTGGTCGGCAGATATTTTGCCGCCATCTGATAGGATTTTTCCATCAATGCAATCTGGTCATCTACGGTTGTAGGCTTTGGCAGATCTCTATCGGCTAGTTGTTCTTTCAACTCGTCCAATTGCTTGCGAAGTTCCATTGTTTCCGAATTGTCATCTTGGTAAAAATTACCTAATGTACTTTGCATATTGCGGTAACTATTAAATCCCGAATTACCTCCATAACGTCCGGAGCTTCTATTACCACCTCCGTAACCAGGGCTTTCATCTTCTTCGGTAAATTCACTGGCAGGTTCTTTCTTTTCATCGGTGTTCCAATAATCTGAAAGCGTTGCCAAAGCATTACGTTTCTCTTGTTCTTTGCGTTCCAGCATTTCAAGTTCATACGCCTTGCCTTTATCGCTAGGCATTCCTGCTCCGGTAGCTTGTGGAACGGCATCGTTCAGCCCGATGTTTTCGATTTCCTTTTTGTCTTCCGACGGTTTGAAAATTAAATACATGCATCCCAAGAAAACAATACCCATCAAACCAAAAATCAAAGGCTTCTTGAGTTTTTCCATTTTATTCTCCGTACCGTTTTGCAGTACATCAGCGGTTTCTTTCGGATTCCCCTCCGTCACCCGAACAACCGACTTTTTGTTCTCATTTTCTTTCATAAATCTGATTTTTTAAAATTGTTGATAATGTGTCTTGCAACCTTGCAGGACTTTCGTTCTTTTTAAGGACAGGGTTTTCAATATGCTCTATCTGCATATCATTTTTTGACTTGCTTGTGTCATACCATACTTTGGCAACAACTCCCACGGTCAGCAGCAGATAACCAATAAAGAAGTACAACGTGTATAGGTGCTGCTTCCTCAATGGTAAAGCCCTCCAACGGTCGTCTAGCTTATCAAAAAACCTGTCCATATTTTCCCTGAATTTTTTCATATATCCTGTTTTAGCGTTCGATGACCTCTATATCCTTGTTCTCTATCACCGCAAATTTTTCGATGTTGAACCCTTGGGGATTGTTGTCGGAACGAACGGAGTTTACTAGATAGCAGGAAGTAACCAGGTTACGACGTGTTACATTACTTGACCTGATGATGAACTGCTTTGCGTAGGTACGCACCGCATAGGGATAATTGTCAAAGCTGCACACCACACTATCTACCTCTATACGTTGCTGTACATTACCAGAAATGATACGGCTGTAATAACCTTTTTCCGAAAGGTCTTTGTAGTAATCAAAGGCTGATTTATCGGCAAGATTGAAAGCCCTGCTCATATTGCTCTCGATAGCATTCTTATCGGGAGCCAGCGTAAAGAACAGCTCATGAAAACGCCTTACGTGTTCCCGAGCTTCAACAGGTCGGTTAATATTGGCATCTTGCGACAAGGCAAGCATTAAGGATTTGCCGTTATCCAGCACGTAGATTTTTTGGCGTTGCTCATTAGCAAAACTGTACGATTTCCATACGGCATATCCTACAACACCAATACAGAGAACTGCAAATACTATGGCATACAAACGTATCTGCCTAAAACTGTTTTCTATATTTCTTAAAGTTTTAAATTCCATTTTTAACTGATTTAATTATTTTATTTTCCCATTAGTTTACCACCGATATTCCCTGCTGCCGAACCTGCTCCAGCACCTGCTATATTTCCAGTTTTCATAGCCGCTTGGTTTACGTTTCGGGTAAAGTTTCCAGCACCTCCGGCTTGGATTACCCAACCTGTTACTGTTGGTATAGTGAAGTATCCGATAATGCCGATAATCATAAAAATGATGTATACCGTATTGCTGGTATCGGGTATATAAGTTGGGTCTGCTAGCATAGCAATATCCCTTTCCAATATGAGAGATTGTATTCTTGCCAACATAGAACTGAACAGATCCGAAACAGGTAGCCAGAGATATACACTGACATATCTGGTAATCCATTGTGTGAGTGTTGACTGAAAACCGTCCCACACGGAGATGGCAAAAGCAATTGGACCGAGAATGCTTAAAACAATCAGGAAGAACGTTCGGATAGTATCAATGACTAAAGCCGCAGCTTGGAATAGTATTTCAAGTAGGTTACGAAACCAATCTTTGATGGCTTTTTCTATCTTGTAGGCTTGCCTGTCCATATACATTCCGGCCATTGTTCCAATATCCGATGGCGACCAGCCCAGTTCCTCCAGCTTTTTATCAAACTCATCGTCCGATACCATATAGGCTGTTTCGGGATTTCTAACCATTGCTTCATATTCCAATTGGTCTTTCTGCTGTTGTAGCTTGTTCAGATCCAGTACCTGGTCTTCGAGTATTTGATGGGTTCCGGTTACAACAGGACTTAATACCGCATTAATGGTTCCCAACACGATAGTTGGGAAAAACATAATGCAAAGTCCTAATGCAAATGGGCGAAGTAAGGGGAACACATCAATAGGTTCGGCACGGCTTAAAGCCTGCCAAACCTTTAATGCTACATAGAACAAAGCTCCCAATCCTGCCAAACCTTTCGCAACCGCAGCCATATCGCCTGCAAGAGGCATCATATCATCGTAAAGCGAACGCAGAAGTTCGTGAAGATTATCCCATTCCATAATTTACCAGTATTTTTGGTTAGAAGTTCCGTACAGATCTAGCACTCTTTTAGCATCGTTTTTCTTCTTTGCTCTCAGGTAGCTTACCGATATGTTCTTATTGGTGTAATAGCGTACAAGGCTGTGGTATTCTTTTACTTCTTTGTACACACGGTCAATAATATCCATACGCTCCTTGTCATTCAGTGAAAGACTTGATGAGGTTACGATCTGTTTTAACTCTTTCAGCAGTTCGGTACTTTCGTTTAGCAATGCCGAATATCCGTTGCCGATAGCGACCAATTCCTGCGGAGTAAAATTGGGATCGTTCATCATCTTGCCGAAATTCTGTACATACATTTCAGAAACATCGCCTACCAAGAGTACAGTTTGCTGTACTTTACGGGCATCCTTTACCAGATTGTTGATCGCTTTCAGCTTGTCATAGTATTCCTTTCCCTGTTTATAGACTTTTTCAACCTCTTTGAAATTTTTCACTACATTGCTTACCGTAGAGGAAGTCTGTACAATTTCATTGGCAGAGTTAAGAATGCCTGAAGCCAAGTTAGCCGGATCGGTTACTACCCATTGGGCTTTAGCGGACGGTGCTACGGCAAGCATAATTGCCGTACACACCAGTAATATTACTTTTTTCATTGTTCTGATTTTTTAAATGATTAATAACTATTGATTTGATTGATCACGCCTTTGCATGGCGATATGCTTAATGGCGAGTTCGACGTTGCCGTCGAGTTCCGATGCGAGCTGCATCACTTCCATTTTTTCAGTTTCTTCCGTGGTGTACGCGAGATATTCCTCCAAACTCACTTCGGTGGCATAGACTGCCGAGTGTGTACCACCCAAACCAATCCAAACCTCCTTGTACAGTCGGCTTGCATCGTTGTTCATATTGATGGAAAGTACCTGTGCTTTTTCCTTATCGGTAAGCCCGAGCATTGCCTGTATATCATCAAACTTGTTCATATATTTGCGTTGATCTAAGAGAATTTTACAGTCAGAATTATTGATGATACTTTCCTTTACAATGGGCGACTGGATGATGTCGTCCACTTCCTGTGTTACCACGATGGCTTCCCCGAAAAACTTCCGAACTGTTTTAAAGAGATACTTTATATATTCCGCCATTCCTTCCTTCGCAATGGCTTTCCAGGCTTCTTCAATTAGTATGAGTTTACGGATACCTTTCAGCCTTCGCATCTTGTTAATGAAGACCTCCATAATAATGATGGTGACAATGGGAAAAAGAATTTTGTGATCCTTGATCGCATCAATTTCAAACACAATAAAGCGTTTGGAAAGCAAGTCTAACTGCTTGTCGGAGTTCAACAGATAATCATATTCTCCACCTTTGTAGTAAGGTTCGAGTACGTTGAGAAAATTGGCAATGTCAAAGTCTTTTTCCCTTACCTGTTTTTTCTCTAATACCTTGCGGTAATCGCCCTGAACGTATTCATAAAATCCATTGAATGATGGAAAAATCCCCTCGTTTTTAATGCGTTCGATGTAACCGGAAACCGCATTGGAAAGAGCCACTTCTTCAGAACGTGTTGGCGGTTCGTCATCACGTTTCCAAAGTGTCAATATCAAAGTCTTGATACTTTCACGTTTTTCAATATCAAATACGCCATCATCGGTGTAGAATGGGTTGAAGGCAATCGGATTATCTTCGGTATATGTGAAGTACACACCGTCTTCGCCTTTTGTCTTTCCTTTGATGAGTTCGCATAATCCCTGATAGGAATTACCCGTATCTACGAGTAGTACGTGAGCACCTTGTTCGTAGTACTGCCTAACCATGTGGTTGGTAAAAAAAGATTTCCCGCTTCCTGACGGACCAAGTATAAATTTGTTCCGATTTGTGATAATCCCACGCTTCATCGGCAAATCCGAAATATCCAAATGGATAGGCTTTCCTGTTAAACGGTCTGCCATCTTGATACCGAACGGCGAGGGTGAATTGTGGTAATTCGTTTCTTCGGTAAAGAAGCAAAGTGCAGGTTCAATGAACGTATAAAAACTTTCTTCGCTTGGAAAATCTCCTGCATTACCGGGCATTCCAGCCCAGTACAAAGTGGCCACATCCGTAGTATTGTGTCGGGGCTTACATTCCATCAGTGCCAAGGCGCTACCGCAATCGTTCTTCAACTGTTTCAGTTCCGCTGGATCTTCCGACCAGGCTATGATGTTGAAGTGTGCCCGAATAGAAGAAAGTCCAAACGAATGGGCTTCATTCAGGTATCGTTCAATCCATTCTTTATTGATCTGATTGGCACGGCTGTACCGAGCCAGCGAGTGCATATTTCGTGCAGACTTTTCAAACTTTTGCAGGTTGGCTTCGCTATTGTCCAGAAACAAATATTGATTGTAAATATGATTACAGCTTAGCAGCAATCCTACAGGTGCTGCAAACGACAAACGGCAATCACTACGGTCGGTAGATAATTTTTCAAAACGGGTATCCGCCGATACTGTTCCGGGCAAATCATCCGTATCTGAAAGTGTATGCAGACTTAATCTTTTATTGCCGATACGTACTTCTTCTGAACCTAAACCAATGTCCTGCATCGGTGTCCCGGCTTCTCTTGATAGTGTTAAGTATTGTTCCAGCAAACCCTGCTTTTCGTCCGTACCAATGATTTCATCTTCGGTTAAACGTTGTAGCGTTATGAAACCGCTGTCATTTACAATACGTTCAAACTGAGCCACAGCTTCCATAAAGCGGTGTATAGCTTCCTTATCCCTGATTTCCTTTGGTATCAGCGAACCTTTGCAAAGTGAACTGAAGTTGCTTTGCATACGCATTCTTTCCTTTGTTGTTTTGGTCAGAAACAGGTAACAGTAGTGATTTAAGAACGGTCGCTCATTGAAATGGCGTTGGTAAGACTTTGCCAAAAAACTTTGGTTATCCGCCGCCAAATCGGGAGCATAGTTTTCCTTGATATACCAATCCTGTTTGTGGATGACCGTGAAGTCCGGCAGGGTTTTAATCGCCTTATGCCAGGCGGAATGAATGGCTTCGTATTCCGCAGAAGCTACCGTAAACAGTTCAGGTAAACGTACTTCAAAACAGGCGGTAATATCTGCATCTTTGGAAAGAATGCAATTGTTCTCTACTGCCAGGAGTGGAAACTTACTTTCCAATGTGGTAGTCTTTGCTACATTTCTCATACGGCTTTCGTTTTAGAAGTGAATTTTAAATAGCGATGTACCGGCTTTCGGCAGATGATGTAGCGGGGATGCCTTTTGTTGGCAGCGATTTTCATCAAACCGTGCTCACCGTATTTGCCATTCAGTGAAAAGGTCTGCCATACAATGAGCGAAGCACCACCGGCACCAAGGAACAGGCAAACGTAAGAATTTACGCCGGCCATATACAGTATCATCACGAGAATAAGCGTGCCGAGTAGCCCACCAGCAAAGATGAACAGGTACTGAGCTTTCAGCCCCTTAAATTCCACCGTTCTTCCGATGCCTTTGTTGATATTGTAATTCATAAGGCAAAGGATTAAAGGAAGAATGAACGCAGGATGGTAGCCGCTACGATTAGGAAGATACAGGCTCCGAACCACGAAGCTGCCGTTTTACTTGTGTCTGGATCGCCCGAACTGAATTTATTATACACCTTAACCCCTCCGATCAACCCGACGACGGCACCGATGGCGTAAATAAGCTGGGTTGCGGGATCGAAATAAGAAGTTACCATTTGGGTAGCTTCGTTGATACCTGCCGAACCGTTTCCCTGTGCGAAAACGCCAATTGCTGACAGCATAGCCACGGCTGTCAGCAAAACTTTTTTTCTTTGTTTTTCCATAATTGAAACACATTATTTTGTTACAGTTTGCCCACACCTTGCGGGCTTTCGGAACAAAGGTGTTTCGGAAATCAAAGCACTCTAACAAAGTGGCTGTCAAAGGCATCATTTGGCTGTCATTGGCTTTAAAAGAAAAAGGCATCAGTTTAAACTGATGCCTTTTTGACCTAAATGATAGTATTTTTACATGAAGTTTCTGTAATCGTATGTTTTACCTTCAAATCTGTTTAATAACCAGCCTATTCGGGCTATTTCATTCGATGTTTGGATTGTAGTAGGCAATTTAGAATATAAATCAAAACTGTTCCAATTCATTTTTGTTAATCCAAGTATTTCTGTAGCAACCGTTCCTATGTTACTAGAACCATAATGTTTTTTTATTTTCAATGGTATCGGTATATTTTTGCCTCCTAAGTAATAACTTCTATTGTCAGATTTTACAGAGGGAACAATCCCATGTGTCCATAGCAAAGCTGTTGTTGAATCTAATAAGAAACAAGATCCCCTAGACAAAGGAAACATTCCCGGTACAATATTCTCATCTTTTGTATAAAGTGATAGGAAACGAGCGTTTTCTTCAAAATTAACTTCAATAAGATCGATTTGTTGTATTCCTGATTTTTTCAAACTGTTAACAATTCCCTTTATTTCATCAGGCTTAAAATGCGTACGTTTATGAACTACTACACGTTTGGGTACTTCTCCCATGGTATTGAAAAATAATTCTCTAACGAGTGTTCCAAACTTATAAGCATCCTGATAAGAAAGATAAGGATTATTTTGCTTGTCAAAATAACAGTCTTCAACTCTTGAAAGCCGATATTTTAACCCTTGTCCCATAGAATTATATATGTGACTACATCCTAGTACAACCTTCGTTTTATCTTTCTTTTTGTTTACGCTATATCCAATACCTACAAAAGCAGTATTAGATTCAAGTCCGTTCAATACCCAAGGGGTTCTTTGGGCTTTCACATAAAAAGAAAGTGATAACCACCAGTTTACTTGACATACTAGAGGATCTTTTAAAGTGCTTTCCTGAATAAATTGTGTTGCTATCTGCTTCTGAGCCGCATAAGCTTTAATATAATCATGCAAATCAAATTTTTCATTTTCACTATTTATATCACTGATAATATTCCATTCTGTAGGGACAAAAATTACTAAAACCAATTTTTTATTTACCGCTTCCAATTGATCTATTGCTTTTTTGATTTTATCAGCAAATTCTTTAGCCGATTGCATTAGGTTACTTATTGGCAAATTTATATCGCTATCTTTCCACAAATCGCTATTAATATCAGGTACATTAAACGGAATACCATAAGCATTTATGAAACCAGGATAATCAACCAAATAATCAGGGTTTGAAGTTCCGGCTGTTTGCGTTTTATTAAGACGGCATAAAAAATCATAAACAGGAACTCTATATTGATTTGGGCAAATAATACCTAGATTAATTTCCGGATCAAAAACATTTCCATTTAATGAAAAGTCATAAGGCCTATTTTTTATCAAACCTCTCATAGGATGAAAGTCTGTAATAACAGTCCCGGAAAGCTTATCTATGAATTCAAGATTAGGTTCATTGTATTGAATACCATTATGAAGAATAGATTTCTTATTGAAATTATTAGGGAAACGAAAAGGATAACCTCCCATTGCTTTTGCAAGTGCTACATGCATAGTACCTGAACTTATTGAAAATTTGAATGCTGTACCAGAATTTTGTGGATATTCAAATGTTAAGTTTTTTCCATTTGGAAATAAAATAGATTTCCAACGTTCAAGTTGGTTATTAAATTTCACATTAGGTTGTCCTTGATACAATATTTCATGATACGATTTTCCCACTTCAAATTTCAAAGATTTCGGAATTTCTTCTTCCGAATCAAGAAAGAATGTTGGCTTTAAGTTAATGTATGCAAAGGGCTTTTCTGAACGTATATTGTTGTCAAAAAATAAGCCTACTTCAATAGCATCATATAAATGATATTGAATTCCATTTTTAGACTGTATTTTTTTGCTGTTTGGTAGGTAAATTTTTTCGAAGCCATCTGTTCTCAAATTATGCAATTGGCATAAAGAATCAATAATTGTTTTTAAATAGAGATTCTTAAATACACTTCCTTCTTTGACTTCATTATATGTTACAGGAGTTCTTTTTATTTCACCTGTTAACCTTCCAGAGAAGGTTTCTCTAATCTGAGACTGAATACCAAATGCATAAACCATTTTTTTCAAAGGAACTGCTACAATATTTTTTCCTTTTGTCAATTCGCGTATGGTAGCCCAAACCCGCTCATCTTCTTTAAAGGGTACTTCAAACTGAAAAACTTCTGTTGGAAAAGTTACCGGAAACAGATTGCTTTTTAGCAGAACATGAGGTTGTTTGACTTCCATTGAAAAAGGAGTTTTTTCAATTCCTTCAATAGAGTTATTCTGTAATATATCGTTCACATCCTTAACGAAAGATTGATTGTAATCTAAACATGTTTTACATGTGTGAATAAGTGTAGTGTCAAAACCTTCGGTTGGTATATAAAATCCTTTTCTCCCATGTGATTCTAAATGATTAATCAAGTCTTCAACGTCTTGATTAATATTGTAACCGAAACCACACCAGAATAACATTCCTGCACCTGGCTTTGAGTACGCTTTCTTAATGGCCTCCATTAAAGATTTATCTCTACCACTATAACCGATCACAATTAAATGTTTATCATATAAATGTTGCTCTAATGCGGCAACGAATGTGTTATGTTGGGTATCGAGTTCTGCACCTGTATTTTTCAAAGGACCATATTTGAAATCACCATGTAATGATACAGTTAAAAGCTCATTACTACTGGAAACTCTATGTATTCTTTCTGTACTTTCCAATGATACTGCAATTGGAGTAAGTCCTGTTTGATAGGCTGACTTTTCTACTAATCCGTCAAAATTTGTGGTAAATACAGATTTTACCATGCCATATTTAGCTAATAGGCAGAGTAATCTGTATCCGAGGTGTGGTTCACGATTCCTGCATATATTCTCAAAATACTTTCTTCTGGTATCATCAATCGGATATGCTTTTAAGGCATAATACGAATATTCTTCAGCACTTCCTTCTTTAGGATAAACGCCCTCATTATCTAACCAACGCTGAATACTTCTTTGAATGGTTTCTGATTTATACTCACTATATTGTTTAGAAAGATTGGGATTTTTAGTAATAAAAATATTCTTTTTCCATTCCCAGATACAGTCCGCTGCTGACTGAATACCAGAACTAATAGAAGCTCCGGCTCCTAAAAGAAATACGTGCCCGGTATCCGTATTTTCTTTAAGCGTTCGCAAAAAGGCGTCATATGGTAATTCTTGATTCATTAATATCTATTCGTGTATTGGTTAGTGTTTCATTTGTACATCAACTGCTATTTCTTCGCATCGTACTTCATACTTTTTTTCAGGTTTTGAATATACATTTACTGACTGATGAGTAGTTGCAAAAGAATTGTCATATACATAGGTGCTTGATCCTAATAATTTTTCTTCGACAACATCGGTTTCATAAACAGATATTCTCCCTGCAGAATACTGATTTGCTAGCCGTTCTATTTTTTTGATGCGATAAAGGTTATCCACATCTTGTGTTCTATCATCGGGCATAAGAATAAACAGATAATCTCTTGCTCTACTAATGGCAACATTCAGAACATTTTGTTTATTTAAAAACATATTTTGCGACTTTCCAATACTATAAGGCGGATTGAACACTGAAATTATAATATCACACTCATCTCCCTGAAAACCATGAATAGTACCTATTAAAATCTCTGCTTTTTCGTCATCATTATGCAATCTAGCAAGCAGTTTTTCGATCATCGTAGCCTGAGCTTTGTAGGGGCAGATAATTCCTATTCTGAATTTATCTTTATGACTTAGACGAATTTGATTTACAACCTGCATTACAAATTCTACTGTAAATAAAGCCGAATAAACCTGATAATTGGATTTATTTAGTGTATTTGGCTTATAAATACTTTCATATTTCTGTACAGGGAACTTAATAATATTTATATCCGTAAAATCAAGTCCCGATATATTTAATGGCTTTTGACTTGATAATTCCCTATGATGACTCAAACTGCCATTGTAAGTGAATTGACTAAATACCTCTCCGATTGTCGGTAAACTACGGTATTGTGTACCAAGATTTATAATTTCAAATTGATGTGGTACAGTTACAGGGTTAATAAATTTAGTAAGTTGTACCATCTCATAAATGTTCAAATCTTTCCACTGATCTATTTGAGTTATTGGTTGTATTTGAAAAGGATCTCCTGCAATAATAAATTTTGAGTTAGATTTTTGATAAAGTACATATGCAATACTGGCAATGTTTATCATTGATGCTTCATCAATAATGATGTAGTCCCAATCCAAGAACTTTAAATGTAACCTTTCTTCAAGCACATCGGGCTGAAAATAATCGTATGCAAATCTTGCAACAGTTGTTATGGTAGTATTTTTAGGCTTTGTTCTAATGTCGAAACTTTTATCTATGACAAGACCACTATTTTCCAATTCAACATCGCTTGTTGTACCAAATCTCAATAACCAATTATAATACGATTCGTCTCCGTCCATTTTTTCGACAATACGCTTTGTAAGTACATCTGCTGCTTTATTAGTGGGGGCTAGTACTAATACTTTCAGATTTTCATCCCTTTGCATTAGAGGTATAATTTCATTTGTTGCCAAGTAAGTTGTTTTTCCAGTACCTGGAGGACCAAAGATAAATCGTATCTGATCTGTAATATTTCGCTGTAAATTATAATCATCTTCAAACCCGAGTTGGTAAAAAGCTTTTCTCAATTCTTCTAAAATAAAAACCGGGTTTTTTATATCAATTACCGCTCTACCAACTTTTGTTAAGTCAATATTGGAAATATCAGCAGATTTTTTAAGTTTTGCTCTCAGAGTGTATTCCTTAACACTTACAACTTCAACGGTTACATTCTTCGTTTCATCACCTTCATATAGGCGTATTTGCATATCCCCAATATCTTCTATCGATTGTGGGATATATCTATTCGGATGTTTTAAAACTAAAGTTCTCTCAGTTCCTTTTTCCTGCTCAACTTTTGAAAATTGAATAGAAATCTGCTTGCCTGATGAATTTGCCTCCGAACTATTGAGATATTCTAATTCCAGTAATGCTTTGAACCAGCCAAATGAATACTTTTCAGAAGTATTTGCTAATTCTGTCAATTTTTCAATTCTTGTTAATTCTTCCACTTGAGCTTCTGCCTGCAATTTTAGCTTTTCTATTTTCTTCTGTAGGTTTACTGAAGGTTTCGTAAAGTCATCCTGATCTACCGGAAGCTCTTCTTTTTCTACCCAATCAATATCAGGCTGAGAAGGAATTTGAATTTTTGATTGCTCAGTATCATTCTGGTCTGATTCTAATCTTTGCTTGCGATTTTTCTTAATTCCTTTATTAATATTAGATAATGTTTTCTGAAAGTCGTTATCTGTTATAGGTATTTCATTAATCGGGAAGAGAGTGCCAATAGGTTCCACAGAACTTTTCCTTCTAGCTATTTCTTCAATAAAAGCATTGAGCTCCTCAGTAGTTATATTTTCAGCTAAAAGTTTTTTTCCTAATTCATACGCTTTTTTCTGATCATCTGTTAAATCTAAATCTGCATCTGGATTAATAATACCGATAAACTCTAAAAGAACATTTATGTAAGGATCATCTTGATTATAACATTCATTCAGATTATCAATTGAAAGCTCACTCGCAGATACAAACTCTTCATCTTTGTTAAGTAGCCATTTGTCATTTTGAAGTATAGATGCAGCAGTGGAAGTAAAGTTCATACTATTTTGGTATGACCCATTTCTTGGATAGTAGTAAAATTTTCCAGAAAATTTTCCACTTAGTAATGAGACTGTTTGTCCTTTGGCAAAATGCAACAGGTAATTCCATATAATAATGGAAACTTCAGGTGTTATATTACTCACCGCATCGCTAAGCCCTTCTAATTCCTTATCAGTTAATTTTTGATGTTCGTTATATTTATATGAAATCAGTACGTTATCCAAGCCAAACATTTCCTTATTTTCCACATTGGCCTCCAAATTTTTGTTTTTAAGTCTTGGGTATAAGGTAACGCCTAATTCTAAAAATAGCTTTTTAGTAGTTTCAGCTTTAGTTCCACTTAAGTATTCAATATAAAAATCGTCATCAACAAAATAAACATTATTTGTATTTGTGTGGTATTTGACTAGTTTTACATTATTGAAATAGACATCTGCTGGCTTGAAAAAGAATCTCGTTTCTTCTCTTTGCGAATTACGACAGGCAATAAAAGATATATCTTTAAGCTTATTAGTCAGTTCTATTTGATGTAATGCGGAACAGTTTTCGTAGTAATTCAGAAATGTTTCAAAATGCTGCAAAATCAAGTCTGAATCATCATAATTAAATGAAGCTTCATATTGCGGAATTATGTCGTTAAAAATCTCTGCTTGTACATCGGGCTTTCCTATACCTATGGCTGTTATAAAAGCCATGGCATCTTTGTTGTCAGCTAATGGCTGATAAATAGTATCGTAACTGGAAGCTCTTTCTAAGGGCAGAAATATCTGTGGAGCAGTCAAGTCTTTATTAAAAGGAACGACAGCTTTTCTTTTCTGATTTAATAAGAGCGGCTGCTTTATTGCGAGCTTGTCATTATCATTCCATAAGTATTTATGATCTGCTAAATAAGCATAAAGCTTTATTAGCCAATCATCCGTTTGTTTTTCAATAAAAGGTGCTGTAAATCTTCGTATTAATTTTTTAGCATCTACTGATTCTGAAATAATATTATTGATATAGCTTTCTAAAGGTTTATTCGCTTGATTCAATTGTTTTTGACCCTTTGAAACAAATACCCAACCTGAATTAGGGTTATTGAATAAATCGCTTATCTGCTCATTGCTGAATAATTCCGACAGTTCAGGATCGGCAGCCCAATAAGCTTTTGCTTTAGGGAAATATTTTCCAAATCTCCCAGGTAATATAGGGTGATTAAGGAAAGCTTTCCTTACTTCGGTATAAAATGGTAAGAATGAAATTCTACTATTTACTCCAGTTTGGCTATAAGATTGTGAATTGTAAGGTATTATGTCCAGAAGCGAATCATCAATTAGGTTACTACCGTTTCGAACTCCAATATCTTTTAGTAGTCTAATAGATTCTCCTGACAATTCTGCTAATAATTGAATAAGAGAGTTATTCCAATTGTCATTTGTCTTAATTCCTTCTCGACTATCGGTTAATAAAAACGGTGCTTGAACAATGAAACCTAATTTTGTATCTTCTTTAGTAGGGAAGAAACAAAACGCTTCATAGTTGTAACCTATTTCTAGTTTAGAATTGTTTTCTAAAACGAAGAAACCTGTACTAATTTTGAACTTAGCTTTTGTGGATGTTTGAATAATTTGCTTAGTGAAAAGCCAAATTTCTTCACTCACTACTTTTCCGTTTTCATTACTTACAACCTCGAAAAGTTGAGCAGTAATATTATCAAAATCAATGACTTCTTTTTCTGTTTTGGAATAAACACCTTTCTTAATTTCTGATTCCCATTCTATTTTTTCGAGATTACTTAAAAATAGGATAGGTTGAAATAGATTGTCCAGTTTGTTTTCAATCTCTTTATAAGCATCTTCAGGAGTTTTTGATTTGTGATTAAAAGGAAAAAAGAATAAGGTTTCTCCATTAACCCTATCTTCTCCATTAGGATTAACTTCAATCGGAACTATATAATTCTCTAGTCTAAAGGTAAAATTGTCGTCATATATATGAGGTGTATCACTATAAGCAAAAACAGCTTTAAACCCAATTCCAAATTTGCCAATTTTTTGATCATCTATCTTTGTAGAATTTCCAATAGAAGTAATTGAATTAATATGCCCTAATGTTCCATTTTCAGAATCTAATTCTTCATTTTCTGGATCAGAAATTGTGAATCTAACAGAACCGTTATGTTTAAACCATAAACCATCTTTTTTTAGTTCAAACTTTACCCAGGTAGCTTTAGTATCATCTGCGTTCTGTAATAATTCATAAATAAAGTGAGCAGAATCAGAATATTTTTTAATTGCTGTTTCCCAAATTCCACGATATGATTTTTTAAGTAAAACCTTTACATCGGTTTCTTTTATGTCTTTTAAAGTTGCGAAGTATTTTTGATTCATTATATAGGGGCATATGGTTATTATACTTTTAAATCACTCACTGAGCCTACAACACGATATTGTACATTGTCTATTACCTTAAAGTGCTTTTCTGCACATTCTATTTTCATGCGTTCTTTATCTCTTAATAAAGACCTGTCTTTTGCTGCTTTAACATCTTTAGTCTCGGCTACAAAATAAATTTTGGTTTCTTCCCCGTCCTCTTTCTTAATCAATGCCCAGTCTGGATTATATGGTCCGATAGGTGTTTTGATTTGAAACTTGGATGGAAGTTTGACGTAAAACAAAATATCCTCTCTTGTTTCACAATCTTCTGCAAAACGTTTTTCCGGACTACTTAAAGAGTCAATTACAACATAATTGTAAAGTGTTTTTACTTGTTTTTTTACCTCTATTAAATTGTCTAAATATTGTTCTATTTCTGCCGCTTCAAACAATTTCATTTCGTAGCTTTTTCCAGCTATTTTCTCGTATTCTATACCATTAATTTTAATTCTGTCAAATTCATCTTTGATTATCTTTACTACGGTATCCATAAATAATTGTGGATTGTTGAAGATTTCACCTAAACGATTTGATTGTAGAATAATCTTGGTTATAGTGTCTCTTGTAAGTTCTGTTTTGGATTGAATGTACGCCACAAAATCAGGGATATCATATTGAGTATCCTTGATTATCTTCTCTTTGGAACCTTTTTGTTCTCCGCCCAATTCTATCAAATTACCTTCTTTATCTCTAATAAACTTGGCAATATTTTTTTCCCGATATATAACAGGCTTTTCTATAGAAGACATTTTCTTTAAAGCTGTTATACAATTTTTAATAAGCTCTTCTGTACTGTAGTTTACCTTATACTCTGTACAATATCTTATTTTCTCCCACAATTCTAGAAATAGTGAATCTTCCAGCCACTTGTCTTTTAGCTGTACTTTTTTACGTTCTCTGGCATTTTTTATTCTACCTTCAAATTTAACCCCTGTATCTTCTTCAATTTCTGATTGTAATGCTTTGGAAAATGCTTCGTAGGATTCATTAGCAATAACAGTCAAGCGATTGACAGAGCGTTCCAAATTACGTTCACCCGTTTGATCAACACACAAACGTAAACCACGACCAATTTCCTGGCGTTTTTTCATCTCTGATTTAGTTTCATTTAGGGTACATATTTGAAACACATTAGGATTATCCCAGCCTTCTCTTAAAGCTGAGTGGCTGAATATAAAACGTAATGGTGTATTTATATTCAATAGTCTTTCTTTATCCTGCATGATGAGTTTAAAGGTTTCGTCATCAGCCTTTGTAGATTTTCCTTCTTTAGAATCCTTAAGTTTTCCTTTATCCTGACTAAAATAACCATCATGAACATCATCAGCTTCAAAACCATACATTCCTTTGTATGCTGGCATATTCTTCCATTTATTAAAACTTTCCTCAAACCATAATGAAAACTTACCTTTTACAGAGTTTCCTTGCTCGTCATAACTTCTGTAATTAGCCACACGGTCTATGAAAAAAATGGATAATACTTTTATACCCTTTACTTTTAAGTCTTTTTCTTTCTTGAAATGGTTTTCTACAGTAGCATCAATCATTTCCTTCAATATTTGGTCTGTTAACCCTCCAACAGCCTCGCCTTGATACACGATTTGTCCGCTAGAAAATTCTATATAGCCATTCTCTGCATCTAATTCATTAACTACATAACCATCTTTGTAAATATCCCAACCTTTAGACAGTTTAAATAAGTCATCTCCAATTTTAACTGTAACTTGTTTTTTTGTTACACCACTTTTATCACTTACAAATATTGTTACTTTCGCAGTTATAGATTGTTTTTTTGATATAAATTTATCTATACTTATAAACGCTCCTGAACTATCGTTTTTGGTTACTACAGAATCTACTTCAATCTGTTTTACCAAGCCTAAATCATATGCCTTTACGGGGTCTAACTTATAGATTAGATTATATGGATTTTTATGTGTAGCAGAATATCTTAGCGTAAATAAAGGACTCAGATTAGCAATCGCTTTTTTACGAATATCCGTTTCCATATTTTGCGGCTCATCAATGATCACTATCGGGCTGGACTTTTGTAAGTATTCGATTGGCTTAATGCCCGTTTCTCTTATTTGATTAATAACGTTGGCATCTTTAGTAAAGCTGTCAATATTAATCACTAAAATTTGAATAGCATTACTTTTAGCAAAATTTCCTAAATCTGCCAAACGGCTCGAATCATAAACTTTAAATTCAGCAGGTTGATTTTCATACAGCCCTTGAAAATGGTCAAAAGTTATAGACAGACTTTTAATTACTCCTTCACGAATCGCTACAGAAGGTACTACAATTACAAATTTCTTGAAACCATATACTTTGTTAAGTTCATAAATAGAACGTAGGTAAACGTATGTTTTACCCGTACCTGTTTCCATTTCTACCGAAAAGTTAGGAAATGTTGTAGCTATAGCAGTATCTGTTATATTACCTTTATTATCTGCAATTTCATTGTACCAAAGCTTCTCTAAAGTATCAGAAATTTCATCATTCCTAAGATTGTTTTCATTCTGTACTTTAATCAAATTAGATAAGATTTCTTCTTCGGTAAGTGTAAAATTATTACCTACACCCGTTTCTGTAAACTTAATGCTGCCACTATTTTCGGAAGTAAAAGAAAACTCAAAATCTGAGTTATTTAAATGCTGTCCTTCAAACAAATCAATCACGGATTGAATTGCTTCAAGTTGATAAGCTTGTTTTGAGTCAAATTTTAATTTCATTATACTATTATAGATTTTCAAACTCGTCTAATGTAATTATACCATCCTCTCTAATTGGCGGATTTTTAGAGAAATCAATGGAGTATATTTTTAATTGATCAATCTTATCCTGAAAAGGTGTTTTAATTCTTTGATTATATATAATCTTGAATGCCATGCCGGATTGATTACATAAGTTCGAAATGAGTTTGAAATTTCTATAGTCATCGGTAAAGGGCTTCCAGCGACTGAGGTCATAATATGAGCGTTTAAGTTCAAAAACAATTTCAGGCTTTCCGTCTTTTGAAACACGCCACAGGTCTATGTCTGAAACAGTTAAAGCTGCTCCAAGGCTATTCCTTTGCCAGTTATGGTATGCACTTGACGTCTTATCATTTAAATATTTAGCTGTTTGGGTATTAGAAACAGGCAAACCAAAACTTGCATACATTTCAGATAGCTCCTTCATAGTTAATGTTGTGTATTCAAAACTACTGTCAGAAACTTTTACAGTTTCTATAACGTCAATATCACTAGCGAATCTCACATACTTGATTGGAATGTTAGCTTTTGTTGCTGCCTGCAATAACAAATTGAAAGCTTCCATTTCTTGAGGAGTGGGCGGAGAATCAAGTATTTCTGCTTGTACTCCAACAGCAAAAACTAATAACAGCGGGTTGCAATTATTGTCTCCATAAATCAATTGCCAAGCATTGCCAACAACAAATTTGTAGTTTGGAATATTCTTTTCTCTTAGATATTCATAAAGAGCATTACTTCTATAATAGTCCATATTTAGATAGTTTTAAATTCTATTTGGTTGTCTTGAAATTTTAACTGAGTATTTGTTTTGGAACAGTCATCCCGCTTGAATAAGTCGTCTAAAAAAATAGAAATTTTAGGCTTTAGTTTAAGAATTTCTAATTGGACTGTTTCATTAAAAGCATCAAGGCAATAAGCGATTTGACCATTTTGTAATAGATACAGAATATCTCCGTTTTCACTTAAAACTTTAAGCGGTTTTTCAGATAATGATAACCCTCCTTTTATCATTAATTCCCAAAGGATATTTTCACTTTTTGAACTTTCTTTTTGAACTTTCGTAAATATGTTCATTTGAGCAACTAGATCTGATTCGTTTTCAATCATATCTCCTCTCCAAATCTTGAAATTGGATTCGCTCAGATTGAAGCATCTTAAGCCTATAGATAATTTATTTTCAAAGTTTAATTTACTTTCAGATTCGCTATTGAACTTATCGACAATAGATTTAATACGGTTTTTGGTAAGTTCTGCTATTGATCGAAATCCTCTTTTAAACATTTCTGATTTTTCATCCAAAGGTTCGGGAAGTTGAATACAAACAAACTTTCTATTACCTCTATCATCATTATTTGCTTCAATTACTGCATGGGCAGTTGTACCTGAACCTGCGAAGAAATCAAGAACTATATCGTTACTATTCGCTGATGTGAAAGCATTTACTAAACCTTTAGTAAACTCGACAGGTTTCGGGTTTTCAAATTCCAATTCTAACTTCCTAAGTAAATCGTCATCACTACCTCCATAAAAAAGTATAGACGGTATATTTTCAGATAGATTATTTTTTAAAAGATATTTTCTTTGAGGCTGAACACTTTCATCATCTCCAAATATGATTTCTCCTTTATCTAATAATTCTTTCATTGTAGCCGTAGGGAAACGCCATCCTCTTTGTGGTACGGGGCAAGCTTTTTGAGTAGTGGGGTGAAAAAGTGGAATGAAATAATCTTCAGGAGCTCTTTTCTTATTGGGCCAAGCCATAGAAACTAACCTATATACGTTTCCCTCTGAATCAATATTGTTGTAAGCTAATTCTCCGCCTGTAAAATTTTGCTTTTTTAGCCAGCTCTTAAACTGCCCGTTAATATCTTCTAAAGTTGTTGGCTTTTTGATACTTTCTAAATATTCAATAGGGAATTTATATGTTTTATTAAGTTTTTTTATATCTTCAGGTATATCAGTCTTACCAAATTGATTAAAAAGATCACTTGCTTTTTTTAAGATTCTTTCAGCATTTCTTTTCTTTCTAACTAACTGGGTTTTGTTAAGGAATAATTCCCGATTTTTTGCATAAACTAAAATGGATTCGTGTTGATATGCTATACCACTTGCATCACCTTTTGGATTTCCTTTGTCCCAAATGATGTTGCCAACCAAATTATTCTCTCCGAAAACTTCATTTAATAATAAGGTTAAGTTTGCTTGTTCGTGTTCATCAATATGAACTACAATTGCACCATCATCTTTTAAGAGATTTCGAGCGAGAAATAGTCTTGGAAGCAACATTGATAGCCAATTTGAATGAAACTGCCCATTTTCTTTTTTGTTTGCTCTAAAGAATCCTTCTTTTATCATATAACCTTCATCGTCTTTCTCTCCAAGTCGTTTTAGATATTCCTCTTTCGTTTCTGAAAACTTATCTGGATAAATAAAACTGTCAGACCCGGTATTGTATGGAGGATCTATTAAAATAAGCTTTACCTTACCATAATATGACTTCTGAATGACCTTAAGTGTTTCTAGATTTTCTCCCTCTATAAGTATATTTTCAGCTGAATCCCAATTCACTGAATTTTCAAAGTCAGGCTTTAATGTTTTAAAAGTTGGAGTTTGAAGAACTTTATAAGCTTCTTGTTTACCTGCCCAATTTAATATATATGGTTCTGTGTTGCTAGTTATATCTTCGCCTAACAGTTGTTTTAACTGGTCTATATTGAGTTTATCTTCTGTAAAAGCTGCAGGAATAATCTCCTTTAGCTTACCGATAAGGTCTTCTGTTATATTCAATGACTTGCCGTCCATATCACTATTTATTTTTTAATCGTTTTTCTGAATTTTTTAGGGCTTTGTATGCTAATGGTTCTTCTTCCAGCATATCCACAATTTTATCTGAAAGCCATATTACCAAAAGTTCGTCAGGATTTATTTCTAACAATCCAGCTAGTTTCATAACCTGTTCTTTACTAGCTTTCCTTTCGCCTCGCTCTATTTTGCTTACAAGGGCAGTATCAATCTCCAAAGCCGCAGCAATTTGCCTTAGCAATAATCCTTTATGCTCTCGCAATTGCCTGATCTTTATACCAAAATCTCTTTGTTCCATTTTAATGACTTGTCACTTTATGTCAAATTTAATGTTTTTTCTGATATGTAGCTCTTTGTCTTTATTAATTTGCTAAAAAGAAAAGTGCTAATTGAAATTTGCATTCAATTAGCACTTTCTCAAAATGACATTTTGTATAATTTTCGATTTGTATATTTATACAAACTCCCCAATGTCAAAATCATTCAAATCACTTTTCCGCAAAGTGGAAGAACTGGTATCTGTTTCAGATGAAAGAGTACTGTCCAAAAGCTCGGCAATTCTTCTGGAAGCACCTTCCATTGAACTTTCCAACAAGCTGAATAATTCGGTTCCCTGTAATCTTTGTACTATGTCTACCGCTGTTTCCTTTTGGGCTGGTTCCAAATTTTCTTTTTGGAGCAACACCCCCACGGAGCTTAGTTCTTCAAAGGTAACCCCCTGGGCATAACCGTTATCACTGCCAGATATTCCGTACCTATTCCATTCTTCTTCCTCTTCTTCCAAATCAGGCATATTACTGAACACTTCGTCCAGCTCTTCCTGCGGAATTTGAACATTGACTTCTTCGTTCTCGTCGTATTCAATGTCTAAATTATCGGGATTTATCTCAGGTTCCTGTATTTGGCTTTCATTGGCAGTGTTTGGCTGCGAATGGCTTTTTACTGGCTTTGGTTTACCCATAATTTCGGGCAAATCGGGTACAGGAGATACAGGCTCTTCTTTCTTATAGGTTATCTTCTTAATGACGATTTTTTCACTCACTAAAAGAATGATAACCATAAATAGGCATACTACTATTACGATTTCCATAATTATTATAATTAAATGGGTTTATATTTATCGTTATAGCTTTTGGTAATCTGCTCGGCAAATTCCTGAAAATGGTAATCCAGCAGATTGTCTAAATAAGCGTAGATACTGATTTTGTCTTCACCGATTACTTGTATAATACGTGTCAGCTTTTCGTGAAACTCCGGTCGGATATAGACCGTTTTTCCGTCACGGGCATTAGTCTCCGACTTTTTGAAAAATGTATTTTCATAATCAGCTTCATTAGTCCGTTTAGTTTTGCTCTTCTCCCTAACTACAGGCTTCTCCTTTCTCGGTTCTTCAATTTTATCCTCTTCTACTACATTGGCAGGCGGTTCGGGAGGGAGCTTTAATCCCTCTTTTTTTACGCCATCAACCATTAGGTTCATCATCAATTCCTCATCGATGTCGGGTGTCGCTTTTCTTTTATTATCTTTTTCCATAGGTTATAATTTGATGATTTTTAAAAATTCGTTGATGAACAGATCCAGCTGGCTGGCTTTCATCAGGCGTTCGTCAGGAGGCATTAAAGTCGAGCGAAAAATAGTTTTACTGTTCACTTCACTTTCTTTACGAAAACGGGTGCTGTTCTTAATCCGGCTCCGCATCAGGCTCAATCCTAATTCGTCGATAAGGTTGTTATATACATTGTATAAAGGCGTGCTTTCCCTGCCATCCACCTGATTCCAGAACAGGTTAATGCTTTCTATGGAAGTTTCTCCTTGTTTCATAATTATATTCTGCAATAGCTGTGAGAAAACAAGTGTACTTTCCATGACCACACGGTCAGCCGTAATGGGTGTAAAAATGTGGTGCATTCCTGCCAGTGCTTTTAGTATGCCGGGTGTGTTTACGGTACCGGGCAGATCGAAGAATATTACATCCACCGGAACGGAAGAATCATTTATAAATTCACGAGCTGCATCCAGGACACTATCTGCCTTGTGCTGCATAATGGAATAGGCTTTCTTGTTGATAGTAGTAAATTGTTTGTAAGCCAGCTTTTTCAAAGCCTCATTATCCATTACCATTTTCAGATCACGGTCTTTCATTTTCATCAGGCTGTGCTGTGGAAAGTCCGCATCGAATACAGCTACATTATATCCCAAACGATAATGCATCGTACTGGCAACAAGCGTTGTGAAAGTGCTTTTGCCTACACCGCCTTTTTGGGAAGAAAAGGCGACAAATACTGTTTTGTGTTTTGCGTTCATATTTTAACTGTTTTTAATTACTTATATACTCATCTACTTATTTCTATGCATCTAAAGGTAGCTACCTGTGTATTCTTGTACCTGTGTATGTTTATCTGCAATTAGCTAAGCAGGTACTTGATTACCTCTGTACCAAACTGTTTATGTATCTGAACACTCATCTATATAGCTATTTAGATAAGTAGGTTCTCACAGGTTCACCTACTGACATATCTACTTGCCTTTGTCAATAGCTCACTACATAATCAGGTATCTGAATAGGTACTTTTTTTCATCTATACACCGGTACTTTTCTGCATAGCAGATTACGTACTTATGTTGTTACCTGCATAGCTAACTATGTCGTTATGCCTGTTTGTAGGTACAAAGAAAAGCTAGTATTTATCTGCCTTTCTCAATGTGGCACTGTTTGGCTTTCAAAGGCAGTGTTTGTCCAAATACGTTATAGCAATACTCTGTTAAATAGGCTTTTACTTTGTAAAATGAATTTTACTAACAGATTTATGCGAGCATCTTTTGACAAATTGGAAGAAATCGGGAACGGCATCAAGCCGTTTTTCCCCGCTACTTTTAATCCGTCCCGCAGGGCGGATTATTGTGTTCAACAGAACACGGCAAGTTGTGTTCTCAGCATCTCAAAAGTATTTTCCGATGCAGAACAACTTGCCCTGCCGGGGGCTGAAAAACACTCTCCGAAGTCGAGGTTTTGTATAGATTAAAAATGGATTAATTATGAACGAAAACAACAGAAGACAAGTGAAGAAGACCATAGGTCGTCCACTTAAAACAGATCCGGCAATATTCCGGTATTCCCTTTCCTTAAACGAGGAGGAAAACGCCCGTTTCCTAGCCCTTTTTGACAAATCAGATATGCAGGTTAAGGCACATTTTATCAAGTCCTGCCTCTTTGATAAGACGGTAAAAACTATTCAGATTGACAAAGGAACGGTTGATTTTTATATGCGGCTGACATCGTTTCACACCCAGTTCCGAAATGTAGGGGTTAATTATAACCAGATTGTAAAGCTATTGTACAAGAACTTTTCGGAGAAAAAGGCATCTGCCTACCTCTTTAAACTGGAAAAACAGACGACTGAAATGGCGATGTTATGCCGACAGATCATTGAACTGATTGATGAATTTGAAATGAAAAACCTGAAAAAATAGAGGTAATAATGATAGCAAAGATTGGAAGAAGTGCAAATTTATACGGTGCATTGGCATACAATAATCTTAAAGTTGAGCATGAAAACGGACAGATTTTGCTTGCCAATAAGATCATTGAAACCGCAAACGGGCAATATTCCGTTGCACAATTGGCCCAATCTTTTGCTACTTACCTCATTGCTAACCGCCAGACAGAAAAGCATACTATACACATTTCCTTAAATCCTGACCCGAAAGATACAGTCAGTGATGATAAATTTCGGCAAATAGCAGAACAATACATGAGGGAAATGGGTTATGGTGAACAGCCTTTTGTGGTCTTTAAGCATACGGATATTGATCGGACACACATTCATATTGTATCAGTCTGTGTGGATGAAGAAGGTAAAAAGATTTCGGATAAATTCGAGAAAATGCGGTCAATGAAGCTGTGTAGGGAATTAGAAAAACAGCACAGATTGATACCCGCAACGGAGAAAGAGCGTAATCATAATGACAAAATTTTCCGTCCGGTAGATTATAAAGCTGGCGACGTAAAAAGCCAGATAGCTTCAGTAGTTCGTCACCTGCCTAATTATTATAAATTTCAGACTTTGGGTGAGTACAATGCTTTGCTTTCATTATTCAATATCACTACAGAAAAAGTTGAAGGAGAATTAAGAGGAAAACCTCAGCAGGGTTTGCTATATATTCCGTTGAATGAAAAAGGCGACCGAGCCGGGCATCCGTTCAAGGCTTCATTATTTGGTAAAGATGCCGGAATTACTGCATTGGAATTGCATTTTGCAAAATGCAAAACGGATTTAAAAAATCACCCAACCCAAAGGACTTTACAATCTGCCATTACTATTGCTCTGCAATCTACAAAAGATGAGCTGAGTTTTAAAAAGCAATTAGGGGAACAGGGGATTAATGTAGTAGTACGAAGGAATGATACAGGGCGTATTTATGGAATGACCTTTATTGACCAGAATTCGAAAATAGTTTGGAATGGATCACGTTTAAGCAAGGAACTTTCCGCGAATACTTTTAATGACTACTGGAACAATAACATCAAACCGGAGATAAAAAATGCTGAAGAGTTTCAGTCGAATGTTTCTCTATCAAAAAATGAGGTTCTCTCAAATGAAGAACCTCATCAATTATTTGATTTTATGAATACGATCAAACACGAAGACGGTTTGATTGAGGGCTTAGGAGGATTATTTATTCCGGAAACACAAGGAGAAGATTACGAAGAGCAGGATTTTGCCAATAAGATGAAGAAGAAAAAGAAACGGAAGAGAAATCAATAATGTCAAGATAGTTAAAACTCTTCTTCTGTCATCATGTTATTTAGCATTGCTCCAGCAATGTTTCCGGATGCTACAGCATTAGCTACCGAACGCATGGGGCTTGCATTATCACCACAGGCAAAAATATTTTCTACGGTTGTTATCTGAAACATATCCACTTGAAGCAGTCCTTGTTCTGTTAATTCGCAACCCAATGCCTCAGGTATTTTACAATGTTGCTCAAATGCTGGTCGTGAATAAATTGCTGTAATATCAAAGGTTGAATGGTCTTTAAAAACAATTTGTTGCAACTTTCCATTTTGATGTTTCAGCAAAGAAATCTCTTTTTCTATTACTGCTATATTTCGTTGTTTGAACTTGGCTGATTGTTCTCCGGTAAAATCAGCTTTTCCATTTGTGAAAATAGTGAGATCCTTTGTAAGATTTTGCACCAATTGTGCATAATGATAAGCAAAATTTCCATTAGCTAAAATACCCGTCTTTTCATTTTTTACCTCATACCCGTGGCAATAAGGGCAATGAATTACTGAAATCCCCCAACAAGCTGCAAAGCCGTTAATTTCAGGCATCAAATCTTTAACTCCTGTTGCAAAAACAATTTTCTTTGTTAGGAACTCTTCCGCTTTTTGAGTAGTTATTATAAACCCGTTCGTCGTTTTTTTAGCATTAACCGCAATATCATTATGGAATTTTACGGTTTCATATTTTAATACCTGTTTTTTCGCCTTTTCTGCAATTACAAATGGCTTTTCTCCGTCTTGTGTAATGAAATTTTGGGAATGGGGTGTTTGCCGATTGCAAGGCAAGCCGCTATCAATGATTAAAACATTTCTTAGGGAACGTCCTAATGCCATTGCCGCAGAAAGTCCTGCGTAGCTTCCGCCTATAATGATTACGTCAAAGTTTTTATTGTCTGTCATGCGATTAAATTTTGTAAATGCGATTAAGGGAAACGGCAAAGCTAATGCGGTCAACGCAAGCCCGCCTTGTTTAATGATTTTTCTACGTGTTATTTTATTACTCATATATCTTTTGGAAAAGGGTCTTTAAACAGGATTTTTTTATCAAACATATACTGCTCACTATCCTGTAGCAGACATTTCTCTAAATCATCAATCATCTTTTCCTTATCAATATCCTGTCCGATGAAAACAAGCTCATTCATGCGGTCGCCCCATTGTTTACTCCAGCGGTCTTCTATCACATCCTGGTTATGGACAAAGGAAGAATACCTCATTCTTTCGTTGAAAGGCATGCTGCACCACCAAACACCGGCTCTTTCCAACCTGGAAGAACCGCCAGCCTGTGAGAAATTAATCGCATCATTAGGTCTTGAAGCCAACCAAAACAGGCCTTTGGCCCGAATAATTCCACTTGGATAATCTGTATTCAAATATCCCCAGAAACGTTGGGGGTGAAAAGGTCTATGATTACGAAATACAAATGAACCAATACCGTATTCTTCCGTTTCGGGGGTATGCGTTTCAGCTTGTAGCTCTTTCTGCCAACCTGCTGAGTTTTCCGCCTCTTCAAAATTGAAAAGTTTAGTGTTTAAAATCTCCTTTGGTGAAACATTCCCAAATTCAGAAGTAAGAATTTTTGCTCCCGGATTCAGCTTGTGAATAGCAGCTTTTAGAAGTCCTACTGTATCTGTGTCTACTAAATCTGTTTTATTGAGTATGATAACATTTGCAAATTCGATCTGATCGGTCAGCAGATTTACAATTGTACGGTAATCCCCCTCCATATCCGTTAGATCACGATCTTGTAATAACTCGTTTGTTCCAAAATCTTTAAAGAAATTAAAACAATCTACCACGGTTACCATAGTATCAATATAGCTAAAACGGGAAAGATCTATGCCATTTTCTTCGTCGACAAAAGAAAATGTTTGAGCTACGGGAACAGGTTCGCTGATACCGGTACTCTCAATCAGCAGATAATCAAAACGTCCTTCTTTTGCAAGCTTTTCTACTTCAACCATTAAGTCTTCCCGAAGTGTGCAACAGATACAACCATTACTCATTTCCACTAATTTCTCTTCAGTTCTGGAAAGTGTATTCTCATTTTCCACTAAGCGTGCATCTACGTTAACCTCGCTCATATCGTTTACAATTACTGCTACCTTCAGTCCGTCTTTATTGTGCAAAACGTGATTGAGAAGCGTTGTTTTTCCTGCTCCCAAAAAACCACTTAAAACGGTAACGGGTAGCTTATTTTCTAAGACCATATTAATTAAATCTATTATTTTATTCTATGTTGATCTAAACATGGAGATTAATCTATCTCTAATTTCAGGCATTTAAAGAATTCATCTCTTATTTCAACTTTATTAAACTCGCCCCCATATTCGATAGTGGTCGTAAAGCTAGATTTGTCTTTTATCCCTCTGGATGAAACACATAAATGTTTTGCGGAAATCATTACTATTACACTTTCCGTATCCAGAGCTTGTTGTAAATCTTTCATTATCTGTAGGCAAAGTCTTTCCTGAACTTGCGGTCTATGGGCATAATAGTTAACCAACCTGTTGATTTTTGATAAACCAACGACCCTGTCTGAAGGGATGTAAGCTACATGGGCATAACCGGTAATTGGTAGAAAATGATGTTCACAGGCAGAGTCTATCGTAATATTTTGTTCTACCAACATTTTTGCATAACCATATTTATTCTCAAATGTGGACAGTTTAGGTTTGTTCTTCGGGTTCAATCCGTAGAAAAGCTCTTTTACGTACATTTTTGCTACCCGGTATGGGGTTCCCGATAAACTGTCATCAGTTAAATCCAGTCCCATTTCTTCCATAATTTTATGGAAAAGAGCTTGAATGTTTTCAATCTTTTCTTCATCGGATTTGTCGAAAGCATCTTTTCGTAAAGGCGTTTCTACGCTCGCTGAGAAATGGCTGTCGCCTACAATCTCTATTTGTTCTTTAATGTCGTTTTGCATATTCTATCGTATTAGGATGCACAGCATTTATCTTTGGCACATTTGCAGTACCTGAGGTTATAAAAATGGAGTCCTACAATAGCAAATGCAGGAAAGTAGATAAACATTTCAGGTAATAGTCCGGTCTCAAACGTTTCATTCAGTATAGTAAATAGTAATACCGCCCAACTAGACCACAATGCAATTTGCATCCATTTTTTATTGGTGTTTTTTGAGGCATAGTAAATGGCCGCAAAGGATATGACAATAAATAGTCAACAAGCTGCCACCATACAGGCGTACTGGAACAACAGGTATCAGTACACGCTCTTGCTATAAATAAAAACGGTGTAGCTACACAATGAACCAGACATAGACTTCCGGAAATAATGCCGAATGTATCAGCGTTAATTTTTAATATCATACCTTCTTAAACCAATAAATAATATTCTCTAAATGTGTTTTTCCATAAAGTTTGACAAACCTTACTGTTTCCTTATCTGTTGGATTTTCGTAAACTGCCAAACGCTTTTTTGCGAAATCTTTGGTAAGGGTGATTTTACAATCGTTTATAATGCAGTTTTTCCATTTTTCAAATGTTTGTGGGATCATTTTTTTTATTCATTATTTATTAATAGGGGTTGCTTTCCAGCTCCTCTAGGCACTAACTGACCATCATCGCTTAAAAATTTTTTATATTTGGTAGTTTAAATCAGAATCCGTTAATGCAACATTGTTACAAAAATAAGGATTATATTTGTTAACGCAACATTGTTGCGTTATATTTTATGATATGATGAAACAGACTAGAAATACAGCAGCGAAAACAGAGATACTAAAACTGATTAGTCAATCAACAGTAGCATTATCTCATTCAGAAATACAAAATAACTTAGATGGCCTGTGCGACCGGGTTACAATTTATCGGGTGTTAGATAGATTGGTAGAAGAAGACTTGGTACACAAGGTTGTAAACATTGATGGCGGAGTTAAATATGCAAGTTACAATCATAAAGAAGCAGTTCATCACAGCCACAATCATATTCATTTTAGCTGTCAGGAATGCCAAACTGTTACCTGTTTGGAAGATGTAAAACCATCTTTTGAATTACCTAAAAGATATCAAGTCAAGGAAGTAAATTTTACGGTTTCAGGAATTTGCCCAGAGTGTTCTTCCTGATATAATTTTATATCTTCTTGAAATAACAATTAAAAACTAAATAGCATGGACTGGAACGACCCTAACGAAACGGAAGAAGAATACAGAATCCGAAAAGATGGAGAATCACTGGCTGCCACGGGTGTAATGTCTATGCTTGTGGGCTTTCTCACTTTCTTTTTAAAGATTGCAGCCGTATTTGGCATATTTATTTATGCCGGCTATTTATTAGCTCAAAAGATATTACCAGAAGATACAGGTCAACTGAATACTTGGATTCTGTCTTTTTTGTTTGCTTATTTTTTATTTTGTATTGTCTATTTTCTCAAAGGTATCATTATCGGATTGCGAGCGAAGGATAAAAAACTATGGATTTTACCTTGGATTATCTGCATATTACTGTGCTGTGCTTTTCCTGCATTTATTATTAAATCCATAGTTGCTGGTATGTTTCCAATCACAAAACGTCAGGATATCTTGTGTATTATAGTTAGTTGGGGTGCATTTCTTTTTTCTTCATTTTATATTTATAGTATTTACCAATTTAAAACGCCGTCCGCTCCCAAAATTTTACGTTGGAGTTATGCGTTGGGAATAAAGGCATCTCAATAAGTGTAAATTTATTCCAACCCACTTCTGACAGTTTAACGCCAAACACTGCCTTCTACGGCCATTGACAGCCACTTTTCTATAGCCACTATTCAAAGCTCTTAAATTCACGCCCGAACATTAATTTTTATAAAAATGCAGGGAGAAGACGATTTAAGAGGTTTAGCCAAGATCATGGCTTTTATGCGTGCAGTAAGCATTTTGATTGTGCTGATGCATCTCTATTGGTTTTGTTACGGTTTCTTTTTAGAACGTGGCTGGACACTGGAAATCATTAATAAGATATTAGGCAATTTCGACAGAACAGCAGGACTGTTTTCGCACACACTTTACACCAAAATTTTTGCAATAGTACTGCTTGCATTAAGCTGCTTGGGAACCAAAGGCGTAAAGAATGAAAAGATAACTTGGTCTAAAATATATGTGGCTTTAGGAGTTGGTTTTGTACTATTTTTTCTGAATACACCACTATTAAAACTTTCGCCAATTGTTGGCACATTCTTTTACATTCTTACACTTGGTCTGGGCTACATTGCTTTGCTGATGGCAGGTGTCTGGATGCATCGTTTACTGAACAACAACCTGATGGATGACGTTTTCAATAACGAAAACGAAAGCTTTCAGCAGGAAACCAAACTAATGGAAAACGAGTATTCCGTCAACTTACCTACCAAGTTCTACTACAAAAACAAATGGAACAACGGATGGATAAACATCGTCAATCCATTTAGAGCAACCATAGTTTTAGGAACACCCGGTTCCGGAAAGTCCTATGCTATTGTAAACAACTACATCAAACAGCAGATAGAGAAAGGTTTCTCCATGTACATCTACGATTTTAAATTTGACGACCTTTCTACCATTGCATATAACCATTTGCTGAAGCACAGGGATAAGTACAAAGTTCAGCCACAATTTTACGTTATTAACTTTGATGACCCACGCAAGAGCCACCGTTGCAATCCGCTTAATCCCGATTTTATGACGGACATATCCGATGCTTATGAGGCAGCTTATACTATCATGTTAAACCTTAACAGGTCGTGGATCCAGAAGCAGGGGGATTTTTTCGTCGAGTCACCAATTATCCTGCTGGCCGCTATTATTTGGTATCTGAAAATCTATGATAACGGTAAGTATTGTACGTTTCCACATGCCATTGAATTGCTGAACAAAAAGTACTCGGATGTTTTCACTATTTTAACTTCTTATCCCGA
This sequence comes from uncultured Flavobacterium sp., assembly GCF_946478785.1. Next base: position 31,339 of record NZ_CAMLDD010000015.1, on the reverse strand, counting down.
TTTGGAAAACTACTTATCTCCATTTATGGATGCTTGGCAAGGCGGAGCCCAAGACCAGTTACAGGGACAGATCGCTTCTGCTAAAATTCCTTTATCAAGAATGATTTCGCCAAGTTTGTATTGGGTGATGACAGGAGATGATTTTTCATTGGACATAAACAATCCGAAAGAACCTAAAATTTTATGTGTGGGCAACAACCCCGACCGTCAAAATATCTATTCCGCAGCATTGGGTTTGTATAATTCAAGAATTGTAAAGCTGATTAATAAAAAAGGTCAGTTAAAGAGTTCAGTTATCATAGATGAGCTGCCAACCATTTATTTCAGAGGGCTGGATAATCTTATCGCAACGGCGAGAAGTAACAAAGTGGCAGTATGCCTTGGCTTTCAGGATTTTTCACAATTAACGAGGGATTATGGCGATAAGGAAAGCAAAGTTATTCAGAACACAGTGGGTAATATTTTTTCCGGTCAGGTAGTTGGCGAAACAGCAAAAAGTCTTTCAGAACGATTCGGGAAAGTATTACAGAAACGCCAGAGCATGACGATTAATCGTAATGATAAATCCACGTCCATATCCACCCAATTAGACAGCCTTATTCCGGCTTCTAAAATTTCAACACTTACACAAGGGATGTTTGTAGGATCTGTATCGGACAACTTCGACGAGCGTATAGACCAGAAGATTTTCCATGCAGAAATTGTAGTAGATAATGAAAAAGTAGCCTCAGAGACCAAAGCCTATCAAAAGATACCACAAATTCTGTCTTTTGTGGATGAATCAGGAAAAGATAACATGAAGCTAAATATCGAAAGCAATTACCGGCAGATAAAAGCAGATATTCTGCAAATTGTTGAAAGCGAAATGGAACGTATCAAGAACGATCCGGATTTACAGCATTTGGTACAATAGGGTAAAGTAGTCAAAGTCATAATAATCAGTAGTATTATTTCAGTGTACTTTATTAATTTTGAGCAAAACTTTCTAAGACTGTTATGACAATAGTTATTTATTCTGATTTCGCTAACAATATCGTTTTATATTTTTTCAATGATTTATAAGAAATTAATCCGACCAATTTTGTTCAGATTTGATCCCGAGATGGTTCACAATTTTACTTTTTTTCTTCTTAAAAATCTGCCGCTTACACTTGCACGAGTTTTATTTCCTAAACCTATTAAAAACAAACGCCTCGAACGTGAAGTTTTTGGTTTGACATTCAAAAATCCTGTAGGATTAGCTGCCGGTCTCGATAAGAATGCAAAATTATTTAAAGAGTTTTCCAGTCTTGGATTTGGCTTTGTTGAAATCGGCACATTAACTCCTAAACCACAACCTGGAAATGAGCAAAAGCGATTGTTCCGTTTGATAGAAGATTCAGGAATTATCAATAGAATGGGCTTTAACAATGAAGGAGTTGATGCAGCAGTAAAGAGACTGAAAAAAAATAAAGAAGTATTAATAGGTGGCAACATCGGAAAAAATAAGAACACACCAAACGAACAGGCAATAGATGATTACGAAACCTGTTTCAAAAAACTTTTTTTGTATGTAGACTACTTTGTCGTAAATGTCAGCTCCCCAAATACTCCCAACCTCCGGGAGCTACAGGAAAAAGAACCTTTAACCCGACTTCTACAGAGCTTGCAACAACTGAATATTGAAAATGAGAAACCAAAACCAATTCTTTTAAAAATTGCCCCCGATTTATCTGACGATCAGTTAATGGATATTATTGAGATTATTAAAGAAACGAAAATAGCTGGTGTTATTGCTACCAATACTACACTTTCAAGAGAAGGCTTAAAATCAAAGACTAAAATAGAATCAGGCGGGCTCTCTGGAAAGCCTTTAAATAAACGTTCAACACTGGAAATCAAACTCATCCTCTACAAAAGCATTTCCGACCCAATTGTGGATTTCCACAATATGTCCTGCCAGTGCTCCGATACTCATGGATTTCTCATGCGGTTTCCAGGTCAGGTCAGCATCTGAAAGCTTTTCCATCATTTTGCGGGTGTTTTCAGTTTCACGCTCTACTTCGCTCAAAAATAATTGTTTAATACTGCTCATTCTTTATTTTAATTTATCTGTTTATCAAAAAAGGTGTTCCCGTTGGCTTGTACAATAAACATCAGTTGGATTTTTTCTGTAACAAAGCCAATAGTTCCTGTTGCAGTGCCTGCCCTTTGTTGGCGTTGTACCATATCTGCAGATCGGTCTTGATTTTTTCAATATCTGCTTTTTCGTCCAAAAGCTGTTGGTAAAACTGCTGGCAGTTTTCAGGACGGGGTCCCCAGATCGCTATGTCCTTTCCGTTTTCACCACGGATTACCAGCTTGGGAATAGATTTGGAACCATTGGTCAAATATGCATCGATAAGTGATGGGCTACTGTCCCGTAAACTATAAGAGGTGCTGATCAGCGGATTCTCGCCTGCAATCATTTCTATAAACGGGACACTGTGGGCAGCATCCCCACACCAAGGCTCGGTAATGATGATCCAATTTTGAGGACTTCCGATATCTCTGACTACCGTTTTAATATCATCAGTCAACTTTCCTGTTTTCAGCCAACGGTTCATCCTTGACCAGTTCAGCTTTGTATATTCCATATAGTCCGGATTATCAAAAGGGGCATCCTGTTCTTCAATAGGTTTATTGATAATAGTTTCAAAATAATGTTGGTATTCCTTGAATGTCATCGTTTTCTCGTTTGCACAAAGGTACCATGAAAAGGGTTTATAAATGTTATTGATTACCCTTTGGAAACTACTTTCCCTAATGAAACCGATGGCTGTATTGGAAACTTTATTTTATAACTTTGTATCTATAAATACCGTTTATGCAGAAAAGACAGAATATCAACAATTCCGGGGATTGCTAGGTACAGATAAAAGGTGTCAAGGACACCATGGAGATACTATGCGGAAAATGGAAGGTGCATATTCTTGGAACCCTTATTAAAGGAGGTAAGATGCGTTTTATGGACCTTTTACGTGAAGTGGACGGGATCGCTGCAAAGATGCTTTCCAAAGAATTGCAGGATATGGAAACCAACCGGTTGATTAAGAGAACGGTGTATTCCACCAAGCCCGTTACCGTGGAATATGAAGCTACCGAATTTGGCCTTACTCTAGAACCGGTTATTGATTCCCTTGCCCTATGGGGGATTAAATACCGAAATTCCCTCTTCGCTGACCTTTGATGCTCTACATAGCATTGAACAAAAGGCAATAAAATCGCCTAACAAACAACTAAATGAATTGATACAAACTTATGCCTGATAAAAAAATATCAAAGAGAATCAACGACCATCTTGCCAACGAGAGAACTTTCCTTGCCTGGATCCGCACAAGCATCGGGATCATGGGATTTGGGTTCGTGGTAGTAAAATTTTCACTGTTTATCCGCCAGATAGCCATTATGCTCGGACCGAAAACAGAATTACATCTTAACCAGGGGTACTCCGGTATCGTTGGTATTACTCTGGTTGTTATTGGAGCAATGACCGTGGTGCTGGCCTACATAAAATACAGAAAGGTTTCCAGACAGATCGAAGAAGAGTCCTTTACCGCTTCTTCATATGGTATTGCCGCACTGACATTGTGCATGCTGATAATCAGCGTAGCACTCTGCTGGTATCTTATCGCCAGTCTTTAAGCTGTTATTGCGTATAGCACATATCTAAAAGTAAAAAACAAAAGCACCCACATGGGTGCTTTTATCTGTCTGTTGTTTACATCTTTTAAGGGTCGAGGTTATTTCCCCCAAAAAACATTTTCCGCTTCCTGGTCTTCTGAGAACAACCATACTTCGGTAATTTTTTCGTTTTCTACCTTGAACAGGTCAATGCCCGCCATATCCATTTTACGGTCTTCAATCGTACCGCTGAAACGCAAGGGCATGGCAACAAGATCACCGTTTACCATCAGGTCTCCGTTGGGAGCCAGAGCAAAGGTTCCTTTTGAGATTTCCATCATACCGCCGATCATCTTACCGATTTCGTCAGCCCCCTGTTTTACGCCCGAAAACTGGTTGCTTCCCGGTTGGTGCCATTTTACATCTTCACTGAAAAATGAAAATGCGGCAGGTACATCCCCTTTTCCCAAGGCTTGTGCATAAGCCAGAACAATTTCTTTTGCTGTCATTTTTTTTCTATTTTTAAATTTATAAATATGATTGATTCTTTTCTGTTTAGAACATGCCATTATTGTTTGCCGGTTGCTCGGGCATCGGCATCATCGCATCCCAGTGTTCTGCCAGCTTGCCGTTACTGATACGGTATATATCTATGAACCTCCATTCTTTTCCTGCCATTTCATACTTTGAATGTAGGACTACGGTGTCATTCTCTACCATAACATGCTTAAAATCGATTTTTTGTTTTGGAATTCCCTGAGAAATCAGCATTTCGACAAGTTTTTTCACCCCTCCTCGTCCATCTGCAATGGTAGGGTTATGCTGTAAAAAATCGTCCGCCATATATTCATCAACCCCTGTAATATCAAGGTCACCGAAAATTCGTTGGTAGGCTCTTGTGGCTATATTTTTAAGTTCTTCATGATTCGACATAATACGCTCTTTTTTAATTGTTTATTGTACAAAATTAAAACATTGCTTACTTTTGTACAAGTACAAACCAATTGGTATTGTACTTACTTTTAGGTTAGAATTATTGATAATCAGATGGAAAAAAGTCAAAAAAATATTGGGCAGTCCGACGAGAACTGTCCTGTACGTAAATCATTGAAACTATTGGGAGGCAAATGGACACTGCTTATCCTGTTCCAGATCAATGAAAGGGTACTTCGGTACGGTGAACTCAAACGCTGCATCCCGGGTATCAGTGAAAAGATGCTCATCCAGGAACTGAACTTTCTGGTAGAGCATAAACTGGTGTCCAAAAAATCCTATCCCGAAATCCCTCCGAAGGTAGAATACCGATTGACAGCATTGGGCCTCAACACCCTGCCGATCGTTGACAGGCTGGCTTCGTTCGGGTTGGAAAACCTGAACGAACAACCAATCCTGTAAATTTTATATGGAACTTTTAAGATCATTTGGAAACAGGAAAATAGGTTACGTTCCGTTCGGGACGACCAATGGAGCCGACCGGCTGCCGTTTCCCTGCCAAAAGCCGGCGGACTGTTATGTTGTACTTTTTGCCCGTAGCGGCAGTACGGTCATTTCTGACTTTGTGGAATATAAAGCCGACCGCGATACACTGTTCTTCTTCAATATCGGGCAGCAGTTTCAGATAGGCAGTGAAAGCAACGGGGAACTTGTTTATTTCAATCCCGAATTTTACTGCATCGCATTTCACGACAAAGAGCTGACCTGTGATGGCGTACTGTTCAACAATGTTTTTGAAACACCGTTTATCGTACTCACAGAGAGCGAGCATGTTTCATTCAGTCGACTTATGGGTGAGATAAGGCAGGAACTGGACAGGGAAGATTACTGGACGGAGGAAATGGCAAGGACAAAACTGAAGGAGCTCATTATCACGGCAAGCAGGTCATGGCTTGAAAGAACACCGGACCAAAAAGGAATGGGAACGACAGAAGACGAGCTCAGCCGTAGATTCAGCCATTTGGTAGAATCACATTATCAGAGCATGCACAGCGTTGCGGAATATGCCGGGCTGCTCCATATCAGTCCAAAGACCCTGAACAGGAAAATTGTACGTGAAAAGGGAATATCGCCCAACACCATCATCAAGAACAGGATCATCCTACAGGCAAAACGGCTACTGGTCAACACCGACCTTTCGGTGAAGGAAATATCGGGACAGCTCGGATATGATGACCAATCCTACTTTGTCCGTTTTTTCAAGATTCAGACGGGAAAATCACCTATTGAATTCAGAAAAGAGGCGGCAAAAGATTAAGTCGGGGAAAAATGTCCTATACATTGTACCTTATATCCATTGTCCGGGCTTCCGGCCTTCGGTAACTTTGTACTGTAATAATTTATAAGAAATAAATTTATGGAAACAAATGTTAAAGCCGTTTGGCAGGGAAGTTTTAAAAAAGGAAACGGGCAGTTGAATATCGAAAATTCGGAAATAGATAAGGTCGCTTTCAAACCTGTCTTTGCAAAAAGTGACGGAAACTTCACCAATCCGGAAGAATTGCTGGCATCTGCACACGCAACCTGTTACACGATGACATTGGGCTATATCCTCTCTGAAAACGGATTTACGGCAGACGACCTTGAAACCAAGGTTTCCCTTGTGATAGACAACAATGTCATCACGAACTCCAACCTAGAGCTCAAAGCGAAAATCACGGGTATTGATGAGGACAGCTTTCTTAAGTTTGCAGACAAAGCAAAACAGATGTGTGTGGTAGGAAACGCATTAAAGGTACAGATCAGCTTAGAGGCTTCATTGATCTGATAACGGAGAAAGCCGCTCTAAGAAAGCGGCACTCTTTTTTAAAGGATAATAAACTAAAAATATTCAGCATATGACTTTTCAGGAAATAATTGATCAGGATAAACCCGTATTGGTAGATTTTTTTGCAACCTGGTGCGGTCCCTGCAAAATGCAGAGCCCTATCATTGATGAGGTAAAGCAGCATGTCGGCGAGAGTGCTACCGTTATCAAAATCGATATCGATCAGAACCAGCAGCTTGCAGCACAGCTTCAGGTCCGCAGTGTACCTACCTTGATGATTTTTAAGAAGGGCGAATTGAAGTGGAGACAATCGGGCGTTTTTCCCGCATCGGAATTGGTGTCACTGGTAAATAAAGAATTGTAATTTAATTAACGAGATCCAAAGGTTTGATTGTCCAAAGGTCTCAACTAAAGAATAATCTGAAATGAAAATAGAAATCTGGAGCGATGTTATCTGTCCGTTCTGTTACATAGGGAAACGGAATTTTGAAAAAGCCCTCGAAGAGTTTGCAGATAAAGATCATGTAGAAGTAGTCTGGAAGAGTTTCCAGTTAGACCCATCCTTGCCCGAAACAGCATCTGAAAGCTATGAGGAATACCTGACAAAGCGAAAAGGTATGCCCCTTCTGAACAAGTGAAGGGAATGCTCACCAACGTAACGGAAATGGCTAAGCATCCACTTTACAGCAGTAGCGGTAAAATCCAAAATGCCATCCCTCTGTTTCTGGAATACAGGAAGCTCATCATTCACTACTCCCACTAATCTCTTATCCAATCTATCAACCCTACAGGTTTTTATATTGATTTTCTATTGTTTTCATCTAATTGTCTTTTTCAATGGTAGATGAGAACTCTCCCGGCAATGTCGGAATCGGTTCCATTTTAAAATAATCTTCGGTCGCCTTTTGTACGGCCTATCCAAAATTATATCGTAATATGATAAAACATATTATGGCAACCACATTTTCGTGGCTTGCCATTGTTGCTGCGTTACCGTTGTACGCACAACAGCAACAAGAAAATACCTTAGGCAGTCTTTGGCCTAAAGTAGAAGAGAACTATCCCGGGGTTGGAGCAAAAATGTCGGCGATTGACGCGGCAAAATTTAATCAACGGGCAGTTAAGGGCAATACGCTGCCACAGGTAAAAGCACAGGCACAGAATACATATGGTACTTACCAGGGCAGTGCCGGAGCCTTCTTTCCGCAGGCCGGATTTTTCAATGTAAGCGGTTCGGCCGCACCATTGGAAGGCAGTTCTACAGCAGCCAATACCTTTGGTTCTGCTATCGTGGAATGGGAAGTATTTTCCTTTGGAAAGCTCCGAAAACAGAACGAAGCGGCGGATGCCCTATACAATAAATCGGTCATCGATAAAGATGCATATATACTTAATCTGAAAAAGACCCTATCCGAAAGGTACATCGTTCTTTTGTACAACGATGCCAAACTGCAATGGACACAGAAGAACGCCGAAAGATTGGACGATATCCGTAAAATCACAGCAGGATTATCCGCATCGGGTTTAAGACCTGCGGCAGACAGTCTGATCGCCTCTTCATCCTATGTGCAGGCAATGGGTGAACACGACAAATGGAACGGGTTTAAAAATGCCGCCTACATTAAACTATCGGAACTGTACGGCAATGATACCGTCAATTATACGGCATCTACCTTCCGTTTTGGCAATCCCTCCGAAAATACGTTAAGTAAAATAACGTCCATCAATCCCTCACATCCTATTTTAGATGCTTTGGATAAGCAATCCGAGTATTACACATTGAGCGGGGAAGCACAGAAAAGGTCTTCTTTACCGTCGGTCAACCTTTTGGGCGGTTATGCCTATCGGGGTACGGGCATCAGCCCAAACGGTATGGTATCGGGAACATGGAAAGACGGCTTTAACAATACCACCAACAACTTTCTGGCAGGCATAGGCATCACCTGGAACCTGACCAGCCTGCATACCAACCGTATGAAAGGCGAACAGCTTTTTAAAGAAGCGGAAAGTACCAAATTATTGCAGTCACAGTACCAGCAGGCGATGCAGGCGGATTTATCCGCTTCGCAGGCAAAAATTGTTCAACAGTACGAGCAGCTCCGAAAAACGAAACTTGCTGTACAGCAGTCGCGTGATGCCTACAATATGTACCTGGCAAGGTACAAGAGCGGTCTGATCACGCTGAGCGAGCTCTTACAGATACGCCTTCTGCTCGAACAGGCAGAGAACGCCCATATCGAGGCCTCCCGTGATTATTGGGTATTGCTGGCTTACGAAGCTGAACTGACCGCCGATTTCGACTTTTTATTCAACAACCTTTAAATAATCGTATATGAACATGATAAGATTTGCGTTAAGGAAGCCCATTGCGATTATGGTTGTCGTACTGGCTATAGCTTTCTTTTCCTATAACAGCGTAAAAAAAATAAACGTAGATATTTTTCCCGAAGTTGAACTGCCTGCCATATACATATCGATGTCATACGGAGGACTCTCACCGGCGTATATGGACGGCTTTATGGCAAACGAATTCCAGAAAGTACTCCTATTTGTGAGCGGTGTAAAAAATATTGATTTCAAGAGCGTACAGGGTCTGACCCTCATGAAACTGACCTTTCATCCGGGAACGGATATGTCTCAAGCCGCCGGAGAAGTTGCCACCTTTACAAACAGGGCTATGGGATTTCTGCCACCGGGAGCTGTTCCGCCCATGGTCGTCAGGTTCGACGGCAGTTCGCTTCCGGTAGGTAACCTTGTTTTTGAAAGCGACCAGCGTTCCGTTAATGAAATACAGACATTGGCATCGACCAAGATCAGACCGATGTTCGTACAGATTCCGGGCATTACTTCTCCTGCTCCGTTTGGCGGAAATGTCCGTTCTATTGTCATCAACATTGACCCCGAAGCGATGCAGGCGAACGGGTTAAGCCCTGAAGATATAACGGTTGCCATTACTAAAAACAGTCTTCCGTCACCTGCCGGAAATATCCGTATCGGAGAAGAAAACCTAATGGCTCCCATTAATTCCATCGCCAAAGGACCGGACGAGTTATTGAAAACTCCTGTAAAAACAAGTGATAACCGCACCGTATATGTTGGCGATGTTGCCCGTGTGGAAGACGGTGCCAACCAGACCGTCGGTTACGCCCTGATTAACGGCAAACGGTCGGTTTACCTGCCTATTATTAAAAAGGCGGATGCTTCCACACTGGATGCCGTGGAAAACCTGAAAAAGGCCATTCCTATGCTGAAAGACCAATTGCCTGAAGATGTAAAGGTTAGCTATGAATTTGACCAGTCGAGTTATATCGAACGTTCCCTTTCCAATCTTATCCACGAGGGGATTCTAGGAGCGGTTTTCACAGGATTGGTCATATTACTCTTCTTAGGTGATACTCGGGGAGCGATCATTGTTGTACTGACTATTCCGATTGCCATCCTTACGGCAGTTACGACTTTGCACCTTTTCGGACAGACCATCAATATTATGACATTGAGCGGTCTTGCCCTGTCCATCGGGATCCTCGTAGATGAGGCAACCGTTACGATAGAGAACATACATCAGCATATGGAAATGGGCAAGCCCAAACAGCGGTCGATCGTAGATGCCCTGCTCGAAATCTCTATCCCCAAACTGCTGATATTGCTCTGTATTCTTGCGGTATTGACCCCTGCGTTTATTATGACGGGCATTCCAAAAGATATGTTCATGCCTTTGTCTATGGCGGTTGCTTTTGCGATGATTGCTTCCTTTTTGGCTTCGCAGACTTTTGTACCGATACTGGCAAACTGGATGATGAAGAACAAGCACAACACAGATGCCAATACACCGAGAAAGCGGGCTTTCTTTGATAAGTTCCGTGTGAATTATTCGTACCGTATGCGGAAATGGGGAAAAAAATCACTTGTGCTTTTCGTGGGATATGTTGCCGTTGCCGCAGGAATTGCCGCACTGCTCTTGAACGTGGTCGGGACAGATGTTATGCCCGTTTCCAATAATGGAGATTTTCAGCTCCGGATACAGGCACCACAGGGAACCAGGATCGAAAAAACGGAACAGATCGTCAATGATATTACCGAAGACATCCGTGAACTTATACCTGAGAACGGCATCAACATCACCTCCGCATTTGTAGGGATGCATTCCGCAGGAACGCCCATCAATCCTATTTTCTTATTTACCAGTGCTTCCCACGAGGCGGTTTTACAGGTATCGGTCAATCAGGAAGTATATAGCGGATCGATGGAAGAGCTGAAAGAAAACATCAGGAAAAGGATTGCCGTAGTGCATCCCGAAGTCGCATTCAATTTTGAACCGATGGAACTGACCGAAAAGATTATGGGACAGGGTGCTATGACACCTATTGAAGTCAAAGTAGGTGCAGGTCAGTTAAAGGGTGCTTATGCACACGCATCAAAGATTGAAGCCAACCTTAAAAAAGTGCCTTACCTGCGTGATGTCCGCATTGCCGAAGCCATTGCTTATCCGAGTATGGAAATTGAGGTAAACCGTGATCTTGCCGGGCAGTTCGGGCTGACCATGCAGGATATTACCCGTAGTCTTGTTACGGCTACATCATCTACCCGTTTTACGGACAAAAATTTATGGATTGACCCCAAATCAGGACTGGTATTCCAGACGCAGGTACAGATACCGGAGGGTATTATGTCGGAAGAAAGATTGCGGTCGCTTCCTTTGAAAGCGGGAAGTCTTCGCCCTGTGCTGGAAGATGTGGCAAGCATACGCAGGGTCACGGCTCCGGCACAGGTAAACCGTAAGGGACCGAACCGTTATGTAACTATCGTTGCCAATGTGTACGGAAAAGATCTGGGTACAGCTTCCCATGCAGTGAAGCAAGCCATTAAAGACGCGGGAGAGCCGCCCCGAGGTACAACTGTTTGGACAGAGGGTACATTACAGCTCTTAGATGACACATTGGGCAGTCTTTTGGCAGGTTTGGGTGTAGCCATTATTGCCATATTCCTGATGCTTTCGGCTTATTACCAGTCGTTCAAAGTGCCATTGATTATCCTATCGGTATTGCCTGCCGTAATTGCGGGCAGCCTTATTATTCTATTCCTTACGGGCAGTACGCTCAACCTGCAATCCTATATGGGTATTATTATGTCGCTCGGGGTATCGGTTTCCAATGCGGTACTGTTGGTCAATCAGGCAGAATATTACCGTAAAAAATTACTCCTGAAACCTGCCAATGCTGCAAGGCTTGCAGCCTCGTCCAGGTTAAGACCTGTAATAATGACCGCAGCAGCAATGCTTGCCGGAATGTTGCCGATGGCAATGGGCTTGGGCGACGGAGCAGAACAGGTAGCACCTTTGGGCAGGGCGGTTATCGGCGGGCTTATTGCCTCTACCGTAACCATTCTTTTATTGGTTCCGCATTTCTTTTCTTCCCTGATGTCGAGGACTAAAGTCATCAGTCCGTCTTTAGACCCTGATGATTATGAGAGCAGGTATTATGCAGAACAATCCGGTAAACAAACGATATAATAAACTTTAAAAATTAGCATTACAATGTATCACAGCATTTCAATCAATAGAAAATCAACAATCCTACTGGCATTGACCACATCGCTGGTATTGATGCTTTCAGCTTGTTCCCAAAAAGAGCAGGAAAAAGGACAGGTGAAGGAAGTACAGGCAAAGCTTGTAAATTATAAAACGGCTCCCGTACAGTTTATCAATCCCGAATACGAAATATCCGTTCCGGCAGAACTGAAACCCTTTGAGCAGGTAGCGGTGTATGCTAAAGTTACGGGATTTGTACAACGGATGTATGTAGATAGAGGCGACAGGGTTCGCAAAGGCCAGCTTTTGGCAGTATTGGAAGCTCCCGAAATGCAGCAACAGTACCTTTCCGACAAATCCACAGAGCAAAAGGTATATAGTGATTACCTGTACGCAAAACAGGCGTATGACCGATTGGTAACGGCTTCCAAAACAACCGGAGCGGTAGCCGATATTGAGCTGGACAGGGCTAAAAGTGCTATGGAGAGTGCCAAATCCGCCTATGAGGCTTCCAAAGCAGGTACGGCGCATTCTTCGCAGTTGTCGCAGTATCTCCGTATCACAGCACCGTTTGACGGCGTGATTACCCAGAGGAATGTTTCCGTAGGAGCTTTGGCAGGAACAGGAAGCAATACGCCTTTATTAATGATGGCACAGAGTAATAAGCTACGCCTTACCTTATCCCTGCCTGAAAAACACGCAGCATCCGTACACCAGGGAATGCCCGCTACATTTACAGTTAGCTCACAGCCCGGTAAAACGTTTGATGCCAAACTTTCCCGTACATCGGGACTGCTTGACCAGCAAGACCGTTCCCTTACATTGGAGTTTGACGTAAGCAACCCGTCAGGCGAATTGCAGGGCGGCGATTATGCACAGGTCAAGCTGAAATTAAAGCGTAAAAGCCCATCGAATTGGGTGCACACCAAGAGCGTACTAAATACGCAGTCGGGAACTTATGTTTTGACGTTGAACAACAACGAGGTAAAACGGATTGCTGTAAATGAGGGGGTACGTTTAGATACACTGACAGAGGTTTTCGGTAATCTTTCGCCCGAAGACAATATCATTCTGAAACCGTCAGAAGAAATCAAAGAGGGTAAAATAAACTAACAAAAATATGAAGGATATGAAAATGAAATTAAATAAAAGAGCGATGCTCACGTACATTTTGGTAACAATTGGAGGCTTCTGCTTTGCGGGCTGCAACGGCAATGAGCAAACGAAAACCGTGTCGCAATCTGCACCAACTGCAATCGCGGAAAAAGAAAATACATCATTGCCGGAACAGACCGGTGATGATGTGGTATTTAAAGACAAGGATGAAAAAACCGTATCGCTAAAATCCTTAAAAGGCAAGGTGGTATTCATCAATTTTTGGGCTACGTGGTGTCCGCCATGTATTCAAGAAATGCCGTCAATCAACCAACTGAAACAATCATTTAACGGCAATAACGACATCGTGTTTTTAATGGTAGATGTGGATAACAAAATCGAAAAATCTACTGCATTTATGAAGAAGAAAAAGTATGACCTGCCTGTATATGTTCCAGCCGGAAATATACCTTCCGATTATTTAGGAGGTGCAATTCCGACTACGGTTATACTCGACAAAAGCGGAGATATGATTGCCCGTTTAGAAGGTGGTAGGGATTATTCAAGCCCCGAAATAGTGAAAGCCCTTAAAGAATTGGTTGAAAGTAACTAAAAATGAACGAAATTATGTTGAACAACAAAGAGCTTTCAAAAGAAAAACCACCTACAAATCAGTTTTGGCAGTACATCCGTAAAAGCGGTTTTACTATGGTAATGGTGATCTTGATCGGGGTACTGTTCGTCAGCCCCGATGCAAAATCATTCCTGCTACGACAACTTATGGCGACAGGGATTTTTAATGCAAGTATAGATAAAAAGGACACGGATACAGTGAACCAGGTTAACTCAGATTTTAATTTTTTCGACGAGAAAGGCAATGTTGTGAATACCTCCTCATTAAGAGGAAAAGTAGTTTTCATCAACTTCTGGGCATCGTGGTGTCCGCCTTGCAGGGCTGAGTTTCCTTCTATTGAAAAACTCTATTCCACATTCAAAGACCATCCTGATTTTTTCTTTCTTACAATTAATGAGGATAACGATATAGCGGTAGCAAGAGAATATTTGAATAGAGAAAAGTTTTCAGTTCCACTTTACAGATCCAGTGGTAATGTTCCGGCAGAAATTTATGCCGGGTCGTTGCCCACAACCCTTGTATTGGATAAGACAGGAAAAATCCGATTTCACCACACAGGATTTGCTAATTATACTTCCGAAAAGTTTATAGAGCAGATGAAAGAATTGATGGAAGACTAAGAATTAAAAGGTCTTCCATTTGATAATTAACCGTACAAAATAGATTGTTTATATAACCACAAAAAATTACCGAATGGAAAAATGCTATAGAGAATGTATTCGAAACGTCGAGGAAAAAATTATTGAGTTGACAATGGAAATGGAAAATCCAATTTTGCTGGCGCAGGAGATTATTGAACTTCTGATCAATAACATGGCAGATTTGAAAAAGTTTGTGGCAGAACGTGGCTTTAATAGTACAGAAGAGGAAATATATTTCTTTAAGCATTTAAAGCCTGTCATTCTTTCAAAACTTATTTATCACAATGCTGTTTACAAAATAGAAACAAAAAAGCCTTATGGCAATGGGAAAGCCATTAAAAAATATATCGACAATGAGCTTTCAAAGTTGAAAAGGTATTTTGATAACAATCTCGATTTTTATAAATATTACAGAACTAACAGCACATATTTGGACCACAAATATTTTGTACGTGGAAAACATGATATTAAATTGAGCCTTGACACGTTTTATTTCGAAGCAGATCACAATTTTACAACTTCACACGATTATAAAGTAGCTAAAATTATTGCAAATGACCTGATACAGGTATATCTTGAAGATCAGCTAAATACCCGCACCCCTAAAAAATCATTTGATGATAATCCTTTAAAATGGACTGCCAATAAAACTGCATTAACCGAATTAATTTATGCTCTGTATTCACAAAATGTTTTTAATAACGGAAATGCCGATATAAAAGAAATAGCGAAAACATTTGAAAGCATCTTTAATGTAGATCTGGGAGATTTCTATCATACTTTTATGGAACTTAAATCCCGAAAAATAAACCGAACAAAATTCATTGATAGCTTACGGGATGCTTTAATCAGAAAAATGGATGAACAGGATGAAAAGGTATAATACCAACTACACAAAAAAGTAAACGTTGATCCCTTATAGTCTCCGTTTACTTTTTATATTGTAAGTCAATTCCGTTTCACAGCATACCCCTTGGTATGTGGACACCTTTTGTCCTTATAATGACTTCCGAAATATTTTGATTTTGGTCCTTTTTCTCAGTCTTTTCAGCAGGCTCTTCTTTGGTTTCAGGAGCAATAGACAACATGATCTTTCTATCGACGGAAGCTAATTCGGTTTTGAGTTCGCTTAGTCGGGTTTCTTTGTTCCAAGTACCGTTTACGATTTCCTGAAGTACAGGAAGGTCTTTTTTAAGTTCGGTTATTTTCTTTTGTTCCTGCTCTATATATCCCGGTAGTTTTTCCAATGCCTTTAGAAAATTCATCGCTGCCGTTTCAGGATCCTTTGCCATAACACCGTTGTTATAGGTGTATTTGATGTTTCCTTCACCTTGTATCAGGAAACGGTTTACACGGATATCCACGCCCTCTTTTTCAGAAACTTCTGTTTTGACCAATAACTGAAATCCATACAGACTGCCTATCTCTTGGTAATCACCACCGGTGCGGGCTTTATCCGCTATCTGGTTGAGTTTTGCACCAATCTGTTTGACATCGGCATTTGCCGACAAACCCTCCAACTGAACAGGATTAGCAATACTACTGTCCGAACGTTTCTGTATCCGTTGTTCCAGATAGTTCCAGTCAAGGCTCATCCGTTCCAATCGGGATTGAGCACCCTCCAGCATGGAGGTAACATCCTCCAACTTGTGTTTAGAGCTGTATTTGGAACGGTTGAATGCCTGTTTTTCACTTTCCAGACCTGCAATTTGTTTTTCCAATTTTGCCTTTTCAAGCAGATCGGTATTCCCTGAAAGGATTGCCACATATTCAGAGAAATTCATTCCGGTTTTTTCATCCATTGCACCTTCATCAATGGTACGTTTGCCCATGCTGTTACTTTTCAGCTGACCAATGAAAACCTGCTTGTTGTAAAGCGTATTAAACTTATAACTGTCTAGTGATTTCTCAACCGCATAGATAAAAATATCTACTTTGTTGTCTGCAAAGAACTTCGCAATATCATTCCCTTTTCGGATAGCCCGTCCATCCCTTTGGGCAAGGTCTGACGGTCGCCATGGTATATCGAGGTGATGTACGGCAACCGCTCGTTTTTGTGCATTTACACCTGTACCCAACATTTCTGTAGAACCAAACAGTACCCTTATCCTTCCCTCATTGACATCGCTGATCAGTTGCTTACGCTGCTTCTCGTTTTTGGCTTCTTGTATAAAACGAACTTCATGTGCAGGGATACCGTGATCTTCGACCAGTTTGCGTTTAATTTCCGAATATACATTCCATTCGCCTGGCTTGTAGGTTCCCAGATCGGAGAATATAAATTGTGTGCCTTTCTGTGGGTTGAACTTATTGTAGTATTTGGCAATGTTTGCTGCACAATGGGAAGCTTTATTGTCAGGGTGATCTTCGTATTTACGGTTTATCATCCGCATATCCAAAGACATCTTACGAGCGTAATCCGTTGCAATTAGCATCTTTGCCTTTTCCTCACTTTGAGATAATGGCGGTCGTCCCAACAGTTCAGCATTGCCCGTTTTGGCAAATTCCATCAATTTTTTGATAAATACTTCCTGCTCTGGTGTTGGAGGGATATTGTATAGTATCTCATTCTTTTCCGGACGATCTATGCCTATATCTTTGGCGGTTCGGTAATCCGTTATCTCGGAATAGAATTGGGCAAGTTCCGGCACTTTGATAAAGAAGCGGAAACGCTCTTTTGATACAATATTGTTAGCCACAGAAAATTCATAATCGGTAGTCTTGCGGGCATAGATGGCCGCCCAGGCATCAAAGCAATTGATACCCTGTTTTTCCAATGCCTGTGGTCGCAAGTATTTAAAAAGCAGATACAATTCCGTCAGCGAATTGCTAATCGTAGTACCCGATAGAAAAGTTGCTCCCAAATCCTTTCCGGTGCGTTCCTGAATCGTACGGATGGCAAACAGCAGGTTCATTGCCCTTTGGCTACCTGCCATATTACCCAATCCGGCGACACGCTCATGGCGGGTATTAAACATCAGATTTTTAAAACGGTGGCTTTCATCAACCAGCAAATGGTCGATGCCCATCATTTTAAAATCAACTACATCATCTTTTCGGTTTTCAATATCGTGTTCCAGTGTTTTCAACCGGACTTCAAGGTTCTGCTTGCGTATCTGTACGCCTTTGAGCATACCTCTTGAAATTTCATTGCCCTGTGCTTCCAGAGCAGCAAGGTTGTCTTCCACGTTCTGTAGCTCACCCTCCAATATCTCTTTCTGCATTTCGGGTGATTGGGGTATCATGCCGAACTGATCGTGTGTCAATATCACACAATCCCAATCATTATTTTTGATGTCGCCAAAAATCCGTTGTCTTTTCTGTGGAGTAAAATCTTCCTTTCCGGGATAAAGGATTTTAGCGTGTGGATAGGCTTTACGGTAAGTCTCCGCTATTTCGTGTACATTGGCTTTTAGTCCTAAAATCATCGGCTTATGTACCATACCCAACCGCTTCATTTCCTGAGCAGCCGTACACATAATCAAGGTTTTGCCGGCACCTACTT
The DNA here is from genome assembly GCF_946478785.1 of uncultured Flavobacterium sp. Next base: position 13,534 of record NZ_CAMLDD010000015.1, on the reverse strand, counting down.
CGTGGTCACAAATAGCACCGCCATTGAGCTTTATCATCCACACGGCATCTTTCTGACTTGAATACAAGTCTTCAATGCCTAGACCTTTTCTATCCAGTCCAGGGAACTCCTGATGACTGCCGTCATACTGCGGACGTACAAAGCAATTGAAGGTGTCGTTGTATTGGTCGGTTAGCCTTTTTTTAAATTCATCGTTTTGTGCGTGAAGCCAGTCGGTAAAAGCAGTACGGATTTCATCAATCTTGGTATTTGCCATCTGTATGGCTTCCATATCCCTTACCTTGACTTCTTTGTCATCTATCGTAACCTTTTTGGTAATATCAGGTGTGGTATTGACAAGTGCATGTTTCAGCAAAGCAATACCGTCATAAGTACGGCTTTGCGATTTGATGGCATATTTATCCCAGATATGGACGTTCTTACTATTGCAATTGATGTTAAAATCGTCCGTGGTTTCAGAGTAATGAATACGCACATCCGTATCGAACAGGTGCGAAGCGAAGCGGGCATAAATCCCTGTAGGTATCCAGCGTTCGCCGAGATTAAAATCCAGTTCTTCAAACTCGATACGTCTTGGCCTTGCTTCCTCCAAAGCGGAAAGGCTTTCCTTGGCTTCTTTATCTTCTGGGTGGTTCGCTAAATAATTGCGTACATCATCCGCTTTTTCAACCACGTTTCCGGCAATCCATCTTTCGGTAATTTCATAACCTTTCTGCAAAGGATCGTAATAGATACGACCATGCAGTGCATTCTTCAGTTCATCAGCGGGCATTCCGCTGATTTCTGACATATAATCCAAATCAACGGTTCCGTATCGGTTAAGGGATGCGGATAAGGCTTCATCGGGATTATCAGTTGCGAGTGTAGTGATTGAGAAACTTACCGGGCGGTGGAATATATCCGACTTATGCACGACACCGCCAACCACACGTTCCAGGTAAGGAATTTCCTTTCCGGCACTATCGGTCTTGATGAGTTTGATATTATCGGCAGCGTTCAGATTGCCGTACTTTTTTACAAATGCGTCGTAGAGGCTGTTTAGCTCTTCCCGTTCTTCTTTGTGTTCGGTTTGTTTTTCGGCTTCTTTCTGGTAGAGATCGATATAAATATCACGCAAGTTGACATAGGCTTCGGTTCTTAGCTTTTGGCTTTGTGTTAAAGCCAAAGGATGAAACACAGCATTTTCCCTGTAAACATTTATGTTTTTCAGGTAGCCAACCGCTCCTTTGAACGATACCAGACTATCATTTCTATGAAAAGCCTGTAAGGGTTCGGTGTATGGTTCCGGCTCTGTCGGGAAAACCTGTTTTGGGCTTTCTTCTGATTTACCGTTACCATTCACCCCTGAAAATAGATCGCCGATAATTGCTGCCTGTCCGTTTGGAGATGCTCCCGTTTTTGGGATGTTTTGGTTTGGTATGTAAGTTTGCTGCATCGTTCCGTTGAACAGATTACCCTGATAGCTTTTCCTTACAGCTTTCTTTTTGGCAGGCGTTTTCTTTTTAACTGTTGGTATAGGTGTAACTAATGCTACGGGTTGCGGGCTTTCAAAAAGGTCGAACAAATTCAGTTGTACTTCCTGATTGGGAACTGTATTATTTGATGGAACCTGTTTCTGTTCTTCTTTTAAAGGTTCACTTGCAATTATCGGCTGAATAATGGGTTCAACTTTAGGTACAGGCGGTGGAACCTCTTCTTTTTGTAAAGAGGCATCTTGCTTTTTACCGTTGTATAAGTCAAGATTCAGGTAGTTCCCGAAATCTTCCCTGAGCAATTTTGTTACATCATCCGCAATACCTTGGGCACCTCCGCTGTGCAGAAAGATAGACTGTTTACGCCCGTACTGGTCTGTGCTTTCGACAATCTCATCAAAGACCGTACAGGCTGAATACATGATCCAGGCATTTATTTTCCGGTCGTCTTTGGCATCGATAGATATGCAGAAATCTTTTTCGTTTTCGGTAAGTTCTTTTTTGTTCTTGTTCTTCTGTAAGATCACCAGGTCACTTCCTACTTCGGTTCCGGCATGTTCGGTAAAGAGATTGTTGGGCAACCTGACCACAGATACCAGATTGTTCTCTTTCATCAAGGCTTCCCGTATCGGCTGATTGGCAGGGCTGTCCAATACGCCCTGCGAGGTGATGAATGCCAAAATACCGCCATCACGAAGCATATCGCTTCCCTTTAAGAAGAAATAGTTGTGAATGGCTTTTGCCGCCAATGCTTTTGCAGGATCATTACCTCTTGTATAGGAAAGGTCAAAAACCGATGCCGTGCCAAAAGGAATATTACTGGTAACCAGATCATAGCTCTCTTTATCTGCTTCAGGTATGTCTTCAAAACCCCGGACGTGTGCATTCACATCTGGGTAGATATGTTTCAGAATTTTTCCAGTAAGCAGGTCTTTTTCATAAGCAGAAATATCACGTATAGCTCCAAAACTTTCTTTGAACGTTTCTATAAATGCTCCGGCTCCGGCAGAAGGTTCCAGCATTTTATTGACGGTAATACCGTTTTCTTTCATTACATCTGCCAATGCTTTGATCAGTGGCGCAGGCGTATAAAAAGCGGTAAGTACGGAGTTCCGCATACTGTCTACATAGCGACGGTATTCTTTTTCGTCTGCGGAGTTTTCTCTTAAAAGCTGGTGCAATTCCTGTGTAGCTTCAAAGAACTGGTGGTCTGTTTTTCTCCAATGATTGATATCTATTTCGTTTGCTACAGGGTTCAAAACGAACTTTAGACCGCCAAATCCGCTGTATTGCATCATTAGCAGTCTTTCGCCCGACGTGGGTGTCCGTTTCTCCTTTTCAAGTTTAAAAGCTGTTCTTAGGGCATAAATGTTCTGTTGGAGATGGAACTTTTTACTGAAGGCCATTTTCCTCAATCCAGATTGCGATGGTTCCTGTCAGTTCGGTATAGAGCAGGTCGTACTCTTTGTTATAAGCGAAATCATCAGTTAGTTGGTAATTTGTGAAAACGGGTTCGCAAACAGGAAACATTTTAAGTGCAAACGGTCGCAACTCTTCGTCTGCCATGATGGTATCGAACTCATTGCAAACCACTTGAAATACGGTGTCAAACTTAGAGAAGTGCAAGCCCTCAAAAAGTATGTAATTGGCAATTTCATCACATCGCTCAACAGGATTTCCCGATCGGAAAGCTCCCTCATAAGCATTAGTCGCCCATGAGGAACGCTGCTGTATAAACTTTGTGTCAAAGGCTCTGTCAGGAAAGCTGGTGTTGAGTAATTCTTGTAGTCGTAACTTAAAATACGAAAGGTCTTTTTGCTGTGTATCCATACTATGTTTTGTTTAGAATTTTGATGAAAACCTAAAATTATAGCAATGGATAAGGGCTTTAACAAAAGTGGTAGTGTTTGGCTTCGAGAGGAAGGGTTTGGCGTAAGTTCGTGAAATGAAGAAGTACATTTATGAAGCACATTTATTCTATAAATTATTGAAGACATGACCTAGTGCTTTTTTTGTATATTTTTGTATAGTAAATTTTTAATCTCTTGTCACAATGAAAGAACTAATCGAAAAAATCAATGCAAGCTTTGAAACACTTAAAGCAGATGCAGAATTACAGGCAGAAAAAGGAAATAAAGCTGCCGGAACAAGAGCCCGTAAAGCTTCTTTAGAGTTAGAGAAACTCTTAAAAGAATTTAGAAAAACATCTCTTGAAGCATCAAAAGCTTAAAACAGAACCCTCCTCAAATTGGAGGGTTATTTCTAAATCTAATTAGTGTGTGAATCTTATTTAGTATAAAGATTAATTGCAACAAAAAGTATAATAACCATAAAAGTGAAGCTTTCAGAAATCAAGGAAATATTACCGTCATTGAATAATGTTGAATTTCAGTTGGAGAACGGTACATTAGTACCGGAAAATTTCCACATTACAGAAATAGGCGTTATTACAAAACTATTTATTGACTGTGCAAAAACGATCAGGTACGAAAAAGTTATCAGCTTGCAGTTATGGAGTGCAGATGACTATGACCATCGCTTAAAACCTGAGAAATTGTTGAGCATTATCAATTTGGCTGAAGAAAAACTAAGCATTGAAGATGCAGACATAGAAGTTGAATATCAGAACGAGACAATTGGTAAATACGATTTGGCCTATAACGGTAAACAATTTGTATTGAAAAACAAAGCTACTGCCTGTGTTGCCCGGAAAGCCTGCAATATTCCCTCCGATAAACAAAAGCCACAATTATCTTCAGTAGATAACAGTTGTGGCTCTCCTGATTCGGAATGTTGTTGAAGTCAGAAACACTTAGTTAAAGATGGTAGCTTTAGATGTAATCGGTAACGAGCCGAAGATTTAATTTGTAACTTTGTTAATAACTTGAAAGGGTAAGGATGAGTACACTCTAATTAAAAATATAGGTTGTACTCTTTTTTTATGGTTCTAACGAAGAGCAATTTTAAATAAGTTGCAATTTTTGCGATAGATAAACTTAACAAATGAATTTACTTTATATAAATTGGGATGTTGACCCCGAAATAATAAACATACTCGGTTTTTCAATTAAATATTATGGACTGTTATTTATGACAGGTCTGCTTCTATGTTATTTCATTCTACGGAAAATTTATAAAAATGAGAATTTAAGTTCACAGGCTCACGAAGCGATAATCGTTTACGGAATTGTTGGAATTTTATTGGGTGCAAGATTAGGACATTGCTTATTCTATGACTTTGAATATTATTCAAAAAATCCACTCGAAATACTATTGCCTATACAAAAAGGCTCGGACGGGAGCTATCATTTTGCGGGAATTGCGGGATTGGCAAGTCACGGAGGAACAGTGGGATTGATAATAGCAATGATGCTATATTCTAAAAAGTACAGTATAAAGCTATTAAAAATATTTGACCTGATTGCTATTGTTGCCCCTCTCGGTGGAGCATTTATCAGGTTGTCAAATTTGATGAACTCTGAAATGATTGGCGTTCCAACTAATCTGCCTTGGGCATTTATCTTTAAACGGGTGGACGGCATTCCCAGACATCCGGCTCAACTGTACGAAGCGATATCCTATTTTATAATTTTTTTCATTCTGCTGTTGCTATATCGACGACACACAGTAAAAATCGGGAACGGCTTTTATTTTGGTCTAAGCATTTTTCTCATTTTTACAATGAGGATATTAATAGAATTTTTAAAAATCGACCAAGTAGAATTTGAAAAAGGGATGATGTTGAATATGGGACAACTACTAAGTATTCCATTCGTAATTTTAGGGCTGTTTTTTTCCCTAAAAGGATGGATGCGAAAGGATACTATTGATTAAATTGGATTTAGAAGTAATACAAGATATGGATTGTGTATAATACAAATTGGTGGTCATTGTCCCACATCAGAGAAAGCGATGGAATATAAAAAAATAAAACCCTACAAAGAATTAGAACCCTTTATTCACTTTTATTGGGAATTGAAAGGAAACGAACTTGAAAGTCAGTGGGAACGGGTTTTTCCTGATGGCTGTGCGGGTGTAGTGATAAATATAGGAAATACTTGTTTGACGGATAACGGCTCTCTTTCAATGGAGTTTGGGAAAACTTATGTAGTAGGCGCAATGACTTCATTCAAAGACAGCTTAATTGACAGCGATACACATTTATTAGGCGTGTGCCTAAAGCCTGCAACTTTTAGTAATTTTTATAATTATGCCTCGCAAAATGAATTGGCTAACGATACTGTTGAATTTGAAAAATCCAAATCATTCAATGTTGATAAAATACTTGACAACCCTTTCAATTATCTTGACATTTTTTTTTACGATAGAATAACAAGCAAGAACAACCAATTGCAATCAGTAATCAATGATATACATTCCACAAACGGGCAAATCAGCGTTTACGAACTATCAAAACGAAATTTCACGACTGTACGACAATTAGAGAGAAGTTTTAAAAAGCTCATTGGAATAACCCCGAAAGAATACTCAAATATTATTCGCTTTCAATATGCTTTGGGTTTAATCAAACAATCTGATAAAAATAAGAGTTTGTTACAGATTGCTTTTGACTGTGGCTATTATGACCATTCGCACCTTACCAATGAAATCAAACGCAATACCGGGCTTTTGCCATCGCAACTTTAATTTTGTCGCATTTTTCCAAAGTGCCGATTGTTGTCTGTAGTTACTTTTGCAGGGAACATTAAAAATTTAAGACAAATGCGAAAATTATCACTATTCATAGCGACAAGTTTAGACGGCTACATTGCAAAACCCAATGACGACCTTAGTTTTCTCAAATTGGTAGAAAAAGAGGGCGAGGATTACGGCTATAAAGACTTTACCGAAACTATTGATACCATAATTATTGGCAGAAGAACCTACGATTATGTAATTAAAGAAATTGGTGCTTCCCACTACGATAATGGAGAAAGGAATGTGTATGTTATTACGAGAACCGAAAGACCAAATCTTGGCAAAATAACATTCTACACAGGAAACTTAACCGAATTTGTGCAGCAATTGAAATCAGAAAACGGTAAAAATATTTATTGTGATGGTGGTGCAGAAGTAATAAATGAACTATTGAAGCACGATTTAATAGATGAGCTTATAATTTCGGTTATACCTGTTTTATTAGGTGACGGAACAAGGCTTTTTAAAGACGGAAGACCAGAACAACTGCTTGAATTTGTGAAAGCAAAGACGTTTGATACAGGCTTAATTCAACTAAATTACAAACGGAAATAATAAACAGCAAACCGCTAATATGAGTTTCGCTTTGCAAGACAGAATTTGGCGTATTTGTGTAACAAAAAACCTCCGCTTTTTCGGAAGTTCATTTTTTATGGTTTGTTCAAGATTTGAAGCATCCTGCCGACTTCAATATCCATTCTCGAAAAGGCAAACCATTTTTTGCCCAGGTCTTTGAGTGATGCTCCTATATGGTAGAGTTCTGTATTATCAATAATCAAAAAACGGTCGTGGGTATCGGAGAAAACCTCAATAGTTACCGGAGGATATTGGCTATTGTAGCGTTGTAAATCTAACCGTAGTTGATTGCTGATGCTTTTGGTAAGGATTGTAGCAGCTACATTGTTTTTACGCTTACCTAACAAAGTAAGCACAGTATCATCCACATAATTATCAAGCAGGATAATAGAGCTTTTGGCACTTCGGATAATATCGGAAACAAAGGCGTAGGCATCAAATACCTGCCCGTTGTAGAAAATGCCTTTTTCGCTGTGTAGCTTGTCGCTTTCTAAAGCCTTAAAAATCTCTTCAAATTTTTGGTCAGCTTCCAGTTGCTTTAACTCGATATTATCCAAACGATGGAACAAAGAAGCATTGCTGATAAGCATACGCCGCATTTCTACAAAGGCATTCATAATCTCAATGCTGACCTGTACCGCTACTTCACTCCGCAACAATGCGGACATCATAGCCACTCCTTGCTCACAAAATGCAAAGGGTAGAGTACGCCGCCCGCCCCGTCCAACGTTTGAAGTACCAAATTGGTACTTCAAAGATTTTACTTCCTGTTCGGTAAGTTGAAAGCAAAAATTTTCGGGAAAGCGGTTCTTGTTTCTCTTTACAACTCTGTTTAACCCTTTTGTTTCTACCCGATAGAGCATTGCTAAATCATTGTCGAGAATGACCTGCTTATCCCTGATGGTGTGGATAAGAGGAGCAATTTCTTTTTGGGATATGATAATATCGGTCATTTTCTTTTAGCTTTTTTATTATCAAACTCAAAGGAAGCCTTGCAATCGGCATCCAATACGATATACGCATCGAATTTCTTACCTGCTTTGCTTTTCATTCCTTTGATAAGTGAAGTTTTACCCTTATTGACAAGGTTTTCAATATCAGCAATGCCGATTTGAACGCCACACACATTGCGGAACTGCACCCAATTACAAACTCCATCGGGGCATTTGGCAAGTTTGTCACGGATAATGAGTTGCTGGTTTTTACACTTCGGGCAGGTAAGTTTCGGCAGATTGTTTTGGGCAATGGAGGTTTGCAACAGTTCGTTTGTGATTGTTGAAGCGTAGATTTCCATTTCTTTTTGAAACGCTCCCACATCAGCTTCGTTATTCTCGATTTTCTGTAAAGCCAGTTCCCATTCGGCGGTCATTGCCACATCTGCAATTTTTCGGTCTTTTACCAATTCATACACCTGCAATCCTTTTTCGGTCGGGATTAAGGATTTCTTTTCCCTTTTGATATAATTGCGGGTAAACAGGGTTTCAATTATTGATGCTCTTGTAGCCGGAGTACCTATACCGATGTTTTGCAGGGCTTTCTGTTCTTCCTCATTTTCGATTTCCTTACCGGCACTTTCCATAGCGGACAAAAGCCCTGCTTCGGTATAAAGTCCTGGCGGTTTAGTTTTCTTTTCAAGAACTGTAGCTTCATTTATTTTAAGCTCATCGCCTTTACTCAATTCTGGCAAATCCTGAATTGGTTCGGTATCTTCATCAGAAAAACTTCCTTTAATGGCACGCCAGCCAGCCTCGATAATCTTACAGCCTTTCGATGTGAAATCATAATGGACTACCTGTAGAGTAACATCGGTGATCTCTTTGATGCAGGCCTGTGAAAGAGCTTCAAGCAAACGAAAGGCAATCATATCGTAAATCGCATTTTCCTTTACATTTAATGCGGATGGTGTTTTATCAGTAATTAATAACCCGTGGTGATCAGTAACACGCAAATCGTTTACAATACGTTTATTGAAACGCCCCCATTTCATTTTAGTTACAGATTGTTTGCAATTTTCCCTGTCTTGCAAGGATCTTACCAGATTGGGAATTTCTGCCCACATGTCTTCAGGAATATATTTGCTTCCGGTTCGTGGATAGGTGATAAACTTCTTTTCGTACAGGCTTTGGGCAATATTAAGCGTTTCTTCGGCAGGTAGGCTCAGTTTCTTATTGGCTTCTTTTTGTAATCCGGTAAGATCAAACAGCAGTGGCGGTTGTTCAGTGAGCCTTTTCGTTTCTATCGAAGTAACAGTTGCTGAACTGCTTCGTTGAATAGATTTCAGTGTATCATAGGCTAATGCTTGATCTTCCCATTTGGTTAGAGAAAGGCTTTTAAAATCTATCAGCTCTTTATGGTGTAATAGCTGTATCTGCCAATATTTCTTTATGGAGAAGTTCTTGTTTTCCAGATAGCGTTTGCAAATCAAAGCCAATGTGGGAGTCTGAACTCTGCCTAGCGAATAGATACCATTACCCGCAGCTATGGAGAGTGCCTGTGTAGCATTTATGCCCACAAGCCAATCGGCCCGGCTTCTACCTTGTGCAGCCTGATGCAATCCATCGAAGTCTTTTCCATCTTTGAGATTGTCAAAACCTTGTTTGATGGCTTTCTCGGTAAGTGAACTTATCCATAGCCGTTCAAATGGCTTATTACATTTGAGGTATTCATAGATATAGCGAAATATCAATTCGCCCTCACGACCAGCATCGGTAGCAACGATAATACTATCGCTCTTATTAAAAAGCTGCTCAATAATTTTCAATTGCTTTAATGCTCCTGCATCTACCGAATAGCCTTTATCTTTTTTAACTTTGCGGACTGTTAATAGAAAGGGATTAGGCAATATTGGTAAAGTTTCCTTTTGAAATCCTGAAACTCCATAATCTTCGGGCATTCCCAATCCGATTAAATGACCGAATGCCCACGTAACAAAATAGCCGTTGCCCATCAGGTAACCATCCTTTTTCTCGGACGCTCCCAATAAGCCGGCTATTTCTCTTGCTACGCTTGGTTTTTCTGCAATGATTGTTTTCATATCCTGTTATATTTTTCTGCCTTTGGATTTTGCAGGAGCTTTAGGTTTTTCTTGCTGTTCCTGCTGTTTTTTGTCCTTCGGCGTTTGTTGACCTTTTTGTAACGGTTCTTTAATGTTCTTTGTAGCCTCGTTTGTTTTACCTTCCGAGTTGACAGCCGTTTGCGTTTTATGGGCCTCGGTGGGTTGTGTACGTTCCTTATATTGATTAGGGAATTCAAAGCCTGTTTTTCCACTTTCTTTATTGTAAGTAATATAACCATTGTATTCCTTACCTTTTTTGTCAACTAAGCCACTAACATAGATCGTTTGACCGTCTTTAAATTTGTTGTATTGCTCATTATCCAGTTCTTTACCTCTGAACGTTTTTGGAGCTTCCTGTGTTGGATTTTGTTCTTTAGCCTGCGTTTGTTGATTGCCTTGTGTCTGCTTATTTACCTGGGCTTCCTGATTGGTATTGCTTCTGTCAAACATAAATTCAACATACCGTTTATCTGCATTGAACTGTACCGTAGCGGCAAATTCTGTCCCTTTTTTAGAAATCATTCCATCTAATTCAAGTGGTTTGCCTTCCGTTAAAGTCTGCTTCTGGGCATCGTCCAATTTTACTCCTTTTATTTCATCAGGGATTTTTATAAAATCGGTACGAAGGGCAACCAATTCGTTGGTTAGTCTGTCAACACTGATAATAGAGGGCATCATTTCTCCTGTTTTGTTGTTTTTCAGATCAACCACACGTCCCATATTTCCAGTATCAAGCAGATTTTTCTTATCCTCTTCAGTAAACTTATGCCCGAAAAATTCAAAGTTGAGGTTGGGCTCTTTTCGGATACCGTGTACCGCCGCTACTACTTTCCCTTCCTGATTAGTTTGTAAGGATAGACGTGCATCCGTACGAACAATAGCCCCATCCAGGTTTACACTTACGGGTACGAGTTCGTTAGTCTTATAACCTTTTAATAAAGGATCTAAAAGGTTCATTTTTTCAAGGCGTTCTTTACCTAATCCCAGATTGTTCATGGTTTCCCAATCAATCTGTTCCGGTTTGAAGCGGTATTCGCTTGTTTCCGGAGTTGTTTGTGTTGTTTCCATATCATTTTGATTTTCTTGTTTATTATCCTGTTTATTTTCTGTTTTCACCTCGTGTTCTTTCATCAGTTTTTCACCTTCGGGAGTTGGTTTATCTACCTGATTCTGAAATTCTTTTGCTTTTTCTACAGCTTGGTCGGCAGGCACTTTGAAAAATTCGAATTGGGTAGGATTTTTTAATTGTCTCCAAAAGTTGGAGAAGAAATTTGAAATGAAATCATCATGCTTATCCACACGCATAAACTGGCTTTCATTTTTCTTGGTAGGATCAACGGTTTGCATCTTTCCATTTTCATCAATACTCTTGACTGCCTGAATTTTCATTTTTTCTTTATCCAACACGAGTAGTATGTCCGATAACTGTTCCGGAGTGGTCTGTTTTTCTATTTTTTGCTCACTCATATCTTTAATATTTTTGAAGTTCATTGCCGAAAGTAAAAGAAGTATCTAATGCTTTGCATCAAGTGGCCGTCAAAGGCAGCATTTGGCTTTCATTGGCTTTTATTTAGTAAAGCTTTCTCTTATGAATTGATGTACGTCTGACAATTTATAATATAGTTTACCACTAATGGTGTAGTAAGGCAACTTGCCGATTGTGCGATAACGCTGGAGGGAGCGGTTACTTATTTTAAGCATTTGCATTAGATCCTGATTATCGAGTAATTCTTCTCCGTCAATACTATTACGTTGCTTTTGGAGATCACTAATATGTTCGCTAAGCATATCGAACCTATCCATTATACGTTCCATCCATGCCAGAAACTCCATTCTATCTATGTTCATAGGGATATTCTTTAAAGGGTTACACCTATTTTTTAACTATCTTCAATTTTCTACCTTTTTCGATATAGCTTTTCCCTTTTGCCATAAGCTCCGCAACATATTCGTCACTACTCTGTATGGCACTTGCATTAAGTATATCTTTTATTGCTCGAATGGTGTAGAAGTATTGTCCATAGATTTTTGAGTATGAAATCTCACCTTTGGTACGCATACGCCACAAAGTCTTTTCACTGATGTGTAGGTACTGGCATACCTCGTGATTGTTAAGCCATAAGTCATCATAACTGGTATCTTCTAATCTTTTCAGATAACTGGCAATTGCATCAATACGATTGTTTAGCTGTATCCATGCTTCCTCCTCAATAGTTATTATTTTCATTACATAGCATTTAAAAAGTTCACTATGCAAAAATCCTGAAGGTAGCAGTGGTTTTCTGCCAAGTCTTGCCAATTGGCATAGCGATTTTTTCAATTTTCAGACTATTAATTAATCAGTTGATATACAGGTGTTTTTAAGTTTTACGGCAGGATTGTAGAAAAGGATTTGGATCATTTGCCAATTGGCAGGTATTGGCAAATAAAAAAAGCAGTACCATGTATGTACTGCTTAAAAATATTTTTTTCTGTCACTAAATATTTTTATCCATATACTCTTCTAAAGATATTTTTAACTGATCCAAGAATGCAGTTCGGGAACCTGCTCTTGTTTTCATTCTATGGAATGCATGATGAATATCGTTCAATGGGATTTGGAACAATACTTGAAAAATTAAAGCCAGTTTTTTAATGCCTATTTTTCCATAAGCAATAGAGTTTGAAGCGTAAAGAGCGTAAATTAATTCAATAAGTGCATTTTGAGAATTAGTCCAAGAAGTTTCTTTATTGAATCCTCCATTTATTGAAGCCATGTCCTGGTCAGTTTCTGGATTGATTTTAGCAAGTATGTAGCTATACAGTAATTCGTTTGCAACAATTCGAGCAACTTTATTATCATAGTATGTTGAAAAACTTAGATCAATTTCAAATACTCCGCTTTTCAGACCGTCATGGTAATTTATTTGTCCCAACCTAAAGTAGATATTGTCACGATCCGTTCTTCCTGCACGGTAGTAACGGTAAAAATCCTCATGTCGGATACTTTCTTTATATTCTGATTTAAGGCCTTTTAGTAGACTTTCAAAATAGCTTTGATGTATTTCTCCAGTACTTACAGGACAGTCTGTTTCAAACCGGAATATCTTATTGTAAAAAATGAGCTTACCTAATATTTGAGGTTTTATTTTTTTGAAGAAGTCAATTTCCTGCTGTTCATTTTCAAAGCTGTCATCTAACACCTTTGCTTTTATACTTAACAACATGTCATTTAGGAATAAAGTCATTTGGTAGGCTTCGTCAGCTTTCACCATTCCCCGGGAAGACAATTTTTCCTCCTGAAGATTAATTTGGGATAATAATTTATTCAACACGATTTCCATAGTTTAGTCTGTTTTAGAATTTATCACTATTTGTTTCGGAGTTTCAACTATTGCTGAATAACCCAAAATTTGGAAATATTATTGAAACCAATATCACAGGCTTACCACAGTGGGGGGATTTTTTTAAATGCGATAACATAAAAAAGGCAAAGTATTAGTATACTTCACCTTATTATTTCTTAAATTTGCTCTATTGATTTACAAGGTAATCAAATGAAGATTAGTGTAGTAAGCACCATTACTAAATCGTTACCGATAGCACTTTCAGTTCTTGTAAACTACTCTTTATTAGTCACTTTTGGCTATATTAATCTTTTTAGCTAAGAATAAACGAAATTAGTCTTAATTTAGAGTAGCTACTAGTGAAACTTCTAATTTATAAGCTTTTCCTACCGGACACATAGCTTTTG
>NZ_CAMLDD010000014.1 GCF_946478785.1 uncultured Flavobacterium sp. | reverse complement strand
GGTTGTCTTTTGAGTAACGTGATACCTCGAGGCTCTGCCTCGGGGTAATTCATTTTTCGAATATCAGAAGCAATCACATTTTCTGTTCCGTATAACTTACGCAGTTTTTGAGTCAGTTCTGTCCCGATTTGACCACAGGCACCAATGATTAATATTTTTGGATTCATTTGGATAAATTTAAACAACAAATATAAGTTATTCGTAAATAATGATGCTTTTGACAATGTTAAATTATGAATTTAATAATGAAAAATATTATTTTTTGTTTAATTCATTTTCAAAAACCTTACTTAAACTTAAATGAAATGGTTGTAAATCAAAATTCATAATTGTAAATTTACTTGTAACTTTGCAGCTTAATGTTTTAGGATGAAATCGCCATTAAGAAAAGTTTGCTCAGGCATGCTCCAATTAATAAAAAGCGATAACATACACGACCATTAAAAAATAAATTTACATATATGAAATACAAAATAGCTCTTTTTCTTTTTTTAATTTTTATACTGAATTCATGTCAGAATGAAAATGAAAAACGCCTTGCTGAAAATAAAAAAGAAGAAAAAAGGAAAGAAATCATTTTTAATAATATAAATAAAGGCTGGTCATTTATTGATGAACCTATCAATGAGGTTTCAGAAAAAAATGCAAGGGAGTGGAAGGAATGGCGCGAATTCTTAAAAGAGCTGGGGGGAAAACCAAGGAAAACTATTGGAGCATTTCAAAAAAAATCATCTGCAATTGCTAAAAAAGCAATGGCGCTAAACAACAATATTCCATCACAATTTAATCAGCCTCAGATAAGAAGCCGAATTTCTATTTTGATTACTAAAGTAAAAATGATGGATTTATTTATTCATTTGCATAAAATTCCCGATGATAAAGTCACTTTTTTAATTGGAGAAATTAACAAAGAGTTGGTTTCATTAGAAAGACAAATGGATAAAATTGTAGAAAAAAGCAAAATTCCCAAAGAAGAAGGGGAGTCCGATTTTTTAAGAATGTTAGATACGGCACGGGCAATCCCGAATTCTATGCCGCCAATACAACAAAATTTGCCTAAAGTTGAGTAAAAACGCCTTATATACGACCTACGACAATTTGCCGAAAACAGAGCAGATTGCAACCAGTTTACTGGAAGGAAATCAGATAAAAATGCATCTAAGCGGCTTGCTTGGATCTGCAGTTTCATTTGTGATACGTTCAATATTTAAGAAAACGGAACTGCCTTTTTTGATTATTTTAGACAATAAAGAAGAAGCTGCCTATTATTTAAACGATCTTGAACAAATGATCGGTGAGCAGGATGTTTTGTTTTATCCGGCTTCTTTCCGACGTCCGTATCAGATCGATGAAACGGATAATGCGAATGTTTTGCTTCGCGCTGAGGTTTTAAACCGAATTAATTCCAGAAAAAAACCAGCGATAATTGTTACGTATCCCGAAGCACTTTTTGAGAAAGTGGTGACACGTCAGCAATTAGATAAAAACACTTTAAAAGTTTCTTTGAATGACAAAATTTCAATTGATTTTATCAACGAGGTTCTGTTTGAATACGAATTTAAAAGAGTTGATTTTATTACAGAACCGGGAGAGTTTTCAGTTCGTGGAGGAATCGTAGATGTCTTTTCTTTTTCAAACGATCATCCGTATAGAATTGAATTCTTCGGAAATGAAGTCGATAGCATCAGGAGCTTTGATGTTGAAACACAGCTGTCTGTCGAAACACATAAAAAAATCACGATTATCCCTAATGTTGAAAACAAAATTTTTCAGGAAAGCCGTGAAAGTTTTTTAGATTATATTGCCGAGAAAACCGTTCTTTTTATTCAAAATACTGATGGGCTTTTCAGCCAGTTAGACAAACAGTTTGCAAGGGCAGAAGAAGCTTTCGGGAAACTTTCGGGAGAAATAAAACACGCCACGCCCGAACAATTATTCTTAAATCAGAGTTCATTTATTAAAAGAGCTTTGGATTTTTCGATAGTAGAATTAGCTTCAAAGCCCATTTTCAAAACCACTAAAAAGGTTGAATTTCATTTTCAGCCACAGCCTTCGTTCAATAAACAATTTGATTTATTGCTGAATAATCTGAGTGACAATCATTTTAACGGTTATAAAAATTATTTATTCTGTTCGAATGAAACGCAGGCAAAACGATTTCACGATATTTTCGAGACATTAGATGAAGCCAATTCAGAAAATATTCGAAAACAGTATCACACTGTGGTTTTACCATTATACCAAGGTTTTATTGACGAAGAAAATCAGATTACGGCCTATACAGATCACCAGATCTTTGAACGTTATCATAAATTCAACATCAAAAACGGTTATTCGAAAAAGCAAAATATTACGCTGAAAGAATTAACAGCACTCTCGGTTGGCGATTATGTTACACATATCGATCACGGAATCGGGAAGTTTGGCGGCTTGCAAAAAATTCAGGTCGAAGGCAAAACGCAGGAAGCTATAAAACTGGTTTATGCCGATAATGATATTGTGTATGTTAGTATTCACTCGCTTCATAAAATCTCAAAATATAACGGAAAAGACGGAACGCCTCCAAAAATCTATAAATTAGGATCGAACGCCTGGAAAATTTTAAAACAAAAAACCAAAGCGCGTGTCAAGCATATTGCCTTCAATTTAATTCAGTTATATGCAAAACGTCGTCTTGAAAAAGGTTTCCAATTTGCACCGGACAGTTATCTTCAAAACGAATTAGAAAGTTCGTTTATTTATGAAGATACACCAGACCAGACTAAATCAACGGCAGAAGTAAAAGCTGACATGGAAAGCGATCGCCCAATGGATCGTTTGGTTTGCGGTGACGTTGGTTTCGGAAAAACGGAAGTTGCTATTCGTGCTGCTTTTAAAGCCGTTGACAACAGTAAACAGGTAGCGGTTTTGGTCCCAACAACTATTTTGGCGTACCAGCATTACAGAACTTTTACCGAAAGGTTAAAAGATATGCCGGTTTCTGTAGGTTACTTAAACCGATTCAGAACCGCGAAACAAAAAGCACAAACCTTAAAAGATTTAGCCGAAGGAAAACTCGATATCGTCATCGGAACACATCAATTAGTGAACAAAAACGTCGTTTTTAAAGACCTTGGTTTATTGATTGTGGATGAGGAACAAAAGTTTGGTGTCAACGTAAAAGACAAATTAAAAACGATTGCTGCGAATGTTGATACACTGACCTTAACGGCAACACCCATTCCGAGAACGCTTCAGTTTTCGTTAATGGCAGCGCGAGATTTATCAGTCATTACAACGCCTCCGCCAAATCGTTATCCGATTGAAACCAATGTGGTAGGTTTTAATGAAGAAATAATTCGTGATGCGATTTCGTATGAAATTCAGCGAAACGGGCAGGTTTTCTTCATCAATAATAGAATTGAAAACATCAAAGAAGTGGCTGGAATGATTCAGCGTTTGGTGCCAAACGCCAGAGTCGGAATCGGTCACGGACAAATGGAAGGTGCCAAATTGGAGGAATTAATGTTAGGTTTCATGAACGGCGATTTTGATGTTTTGGTAGCCACCACAATCATCGAAAGCGGTTTAGATGTACCCAATGCCAATACGATTTTCATCAACAACGCCAATAATTTCGGATTGTCAGACCTTCATCAAATGCGTGGTCGCGTTGGGCGAAGCAACAAAAAGGCATTCTGTTATTTTATCTGTCCGCCGTATTCATCGATGACCGAAGATGCAAGAAAACGTATTCAGGCTTTGGAGCAATTCAGCGAACTCGGAAGCGGTTTCAACATCGCCATGAAAGATTTGGAGATTCGTGGTGCCGGAGATTTATTGGGCGGTGAACAAAGCGGTTTCATCAACGAAATTGGTTTTGATACCTACCAAAAAATCATGAACGAAGCCATTGAGGAATTAAAAGAAAACGAATTCAAAGAGTTGTATCCGGAAGAAAACGATATTGAAACGAAGGAATACGTCAAAGATTTACAAATCGATACCGACTTTGAGTTGTTGTTCTCTGACGAATATATCAACAATGTCACGGAGCGTTTGAGTTTGTATAACGAATTGGGTTCTGTAAAAAATGAAGAAGAACTGGTTGTTTTTCAAAACAAATTAATTGATCGTTTCGGCCCAATGCCTCCGCGTGCCAATGCTTTGATGAACAGTATTCGCATCAAATGGATTGCAACCAACATTGGAATCGAAAAACTGGTCATGAAAAAAGGCAAAATGATAGGCTATTTCGTCTCTGATCAACAGTCTGATTATTATCAGTCTTCGAAGTTTAGAAAGGTTTTGCAGTTTGTACAAAAACAAAGCAGTCTTTGTACCATGAAGGAAAAACAAACACCAAACGGCTTGCGGCTTTTATTGACTTTCGAGAATGTAAAATCGACCAAACGAGCTTTGGAATTGATGGAGATGCTTGGAGAATAGTTTTTAGAAGCAGAATAACTTGTTTCAAATCAACACCAGTCCCGCTATCCCTTCTAATCTTTCGTGCCGAACCCCGGCACAAAAGGATTTCCAGTCCAAACGAAGTTCACTGAACTCCGATTAAAAAAAAAGTTAAGTGAAGTAATCGGGGCTAAGTGAGAAGTTTAGTAGTTTTAAATTTGTAACATGTCTGAACCGCCAATTCATCGAAAAATAATCCATATCGATATGGATGCTTTTTATGCTTCGGTAGAGCAGATGGATAATCCTGCTTTACGCGGAAAACCCATTGCTGTCGGAGGTTCTGAGAATAGAGGAGTCGTTTCGGCAGCCAGTTATGAAGCCAGAAAGTTTGGGGTTAGAAGTGCCATCAGTGGTGTTTTGGCAAAAAAATATTGTCCTGATATTATTTTTGTCCGGCCAAGGTTTGATCGTTATAAAGAAATATCCTCTAAAATTCATAAAATCTTTCATGAATATACAGATATGGTTGAGCCGCTTTCGCTTGACGAAGCTTATCTTGATGTAACTCAAAATAAGAAAGGGAATCCAAGTGCCTCTTTATTAGCTCAGGAAATAAGATTACGAATTTTGAATGAGGTTGGCATTACGGCTTCAGCAGGAATTTCAGTCAATAAATTTGTAGCCAAAATTGCGAGCGATTACAATAAACCGAATGGTCAAAAAACGGTAAATCCTGACGAGGTAATTCCTTTTCTGGAAGAATTACCCATTCGGAAGTTTTACGGTGTTGGAAAAGTGACTACAGAAAAAATGTATCAGTTAGGTATTTTTACCGGAGCAGATTTAAAAACCAAGTCGATTGAGTTTCTGGAAAAACATTTTGGAAAATCAGGGAAATTTTATTTTTACGTAGTAAGAGGTATACATAATAGTGAAGTAAAACCTTCCCGTAATACAAAGTCGGTCGCTTCTGAGCATACTTTTGATGTAAATCTTACTTCTGAAATTTTCATGTTGGAACAGCTTGAAAAAATTGCTGTGTCATTAGAGAAACGATTAAAAAAAAACAAAGTATCTGGTAAGACAGTTACTCTTAAAATCAAGTACAGTGATTTTACACAACAGACAAGAAGTAAAACATTGCCTTATTTTATTTCAGATAAAAGCTTAATTCTTGAAACTGTAGAAGAATTATTATACCAAGAGCGTATGAAAGATTCTGTTAGATTATTGGGAATTTCCTTGAGTAATCTCAATACAGAAGTGAAGAAAGCAGTTGTTGTTCAATTGAAATTTGATTTTTGATTTGATTAAACAATCGTTAAATCCCAGAAATTAAATTTTTGTTTATTAATTTCTCTTTAACTTTGAACAAAATTATTCTTATGGATTCTGTAAATTATAGTGAGTTTTTTGCTGAATTTGATACAAATTTAAATACCAGCTCTGTCCCATTACTTAGTTGGGATTTTCATTATGAATCCATAAATGAATTAAAAATATTTGCATCAGACTTAAAAAAAATCAAACATATTTCCAGTCAGTTTAAATGGAATGATGCCCATCTTGATATTCAAGGACATTTATTGAATGAAGTTGTTGTGATTACAAATGCTGAGCAAAGAATTATTTTTGCTTCTGATGGAATTTCGAAAATGACAGGTTATAAGGAAAATGAAGTTGTTGGAAAATTCCCAAGAATGTTTCAGGGACCAATGACTTCGGATTTAGTTTTGAAAGAAATCAGAACAGCAATTAAAAAGCAAATACCTTTTGAAAAAACAGTCCTCAACTATAAAAAAAATGGTGATACCTATGAGTGCATGATTCAAGGTTTCCCTGTTTTCAATCTCGAAGGTCAATTGTCACATTTTATAGCCTTTGAAAAAGCTGCATAAAAAAAGCCTTTTTGATTTTTCAAAAAGGCTTATCATATATTTTAAAAAGGAATTTAATCCTTGCTTGCCAATTTAGACAATAATCGGAGAAATTCAATGTACAACCAAACCAATGTTACCATTAATCCCATTGCACCATACCATTCCATAAATTTTGGCATTCTTTCCTGAGCACCTTTTTCGATTTGGTCGAAATCTAAGAATAAGTTTAAAGCGGCAATAATAATTACAAAAACACTAATTCCAATACTCATCATTCCGTTTCCGTGATGAACAGGAGTAAAGCTTGTGAACATCGAAACTATCCATGAAATTAAATAATAAGTAGCAATTGCCAATGTTGCTGCAATAACTACAGATTTAAACTGTTCTGTAACTTTTACAATTTTAAATTTATATAAACCAAGGCAAACTAAAAAAGTAACCAAAGTTGCTCCAACAGCGTTAAGTACAATACCAGGATACATAGCTTCAAAAACAGCAGAGATTCCGCCAATAAAAAGACCTTCAAATAAAGCGTAGCCCGGAGCCAGATATGGAGAAGCTTGTGGTTTGAATGCTGCAATTACCACTAAGATAAGCCCAACAATAGCACCGCCAATTGTTGGTAACATTGCATTCATTCCGCTAAATGCCATCCACCATGTCACCATTGCAGATCCACATAAAATTAAAAATAAAATGGCTGTTTTATTAATTGTTCCGGATACGGTCATCTCCTGATTGTAATCAATAATTTGTGCTTCATGTACTTGCTCAGAAGCTTTAGAAACAGCATTTGATGAAAAACGCTTGTTACTTAAAAATGGATTTTTTGAATTGAAGTTCATAGTTCTAATACATTTAATTGTAGTCAAATATAAGCAGTTTTTTCGAAGTGTAATGTTTTCAGTAAAATTTTTAACATGATTTTTTCTTCTGAATAAATTCATCTAAAAATAAAAATCCATCAAAATAAACTCTTGATGGATTTGTATTTATAAAGTTGAATTTTTTAATTCAATAAATCTAAAACTAAAGATGGAAACAAACCTAAAACAATGTTCAGTCCAATAGAAATAATTGCTACAGTATAAATGAGGAAAGGTTTGCCGGTACGTTCCTGATTTGGTTCTTTTGAATACATTGCCAAAATTAATTTGAAATAATATCCAACGCTAATAATAGAATTGATAACGGCTGCAATTACTAAAATAATATGTCCTGCCTGAATCGTTTGATTAAACAAAAATAATTTTGCAAAAAATCCTGAGAAAATCGGGATTCCTGCCATAGACAATAGTGAAGCTGTCAATATTGCTGCCAACAACGGATTTGTTTTTCCTAAACCATGAAAGTTGGTAACATCTTCATCGTTCTGATTATTTTTACAAACGTATAATATAACACTGAAAGCTGCTATTCCAGCCAAAGCATAGGCTGCCGTATAATATAATAAAACACCTGCTGAGCTTGCCACAGTTAAGAATGTCATTAACATAAAACCGGCATGGGAAATTCCTGAAAATGCCAGCATACGTTTCACGTTTACCTGACGCAAAGCCATAATATTTCCGACAGTCATGGAAGCAATTGAAATAATTACAATAATATTCTCGAAAGTATGTAAATGATCCTGATTTTCTAATGACGGAATTAAATTTAAACCTGAAATTAATTTGAATAGAGTTGCTATTGCAACAACTTTAGCCAAAGTACTCATTAAAGCAGTAGTTAAAGCAGGAGACCCTTCGTAAACATCAGGAGCCCAAAAGTGAAAAGGAACTGCTGCAATTTTAAACAGCATTCCGATTGTTACTAAAATCATTCCGATTGGGAACCAGATTGGCAACTCTGCAGATAAGGAGTATTCGCTGATTTCAACTACATCAAAACTTCCCATTGCACCATAAACCAGACAAATTCCGAATAAGATAATTCCTGATGCAAAAGATCCCATCAAAAAATATTTCATACCGGCTTCATTGCTCTTCAAATTCAAACGTTCACTTGCCGCAAGCACATAAAGGGCAATTGATAAAATTTCGATTCCCAGGAAAAACATCGCTAAGTTTCCAAAAGAAACCATTGCAACTGCTCCCGCTAATAAAAACACTTTTATAGCAACAAAATCTGAGATTTTAGTTTGATGATTTTCATAAAAATTATGACTCAGGGCTACCAGAAAAATGGTCAGTACAATAAATAATGATGAAAACGCAGTAGAGAATTTACTCACGGTAATCATATTGTTGTAATAACTTTCTGTTGATCCAAATTCGTAATAGTTGAGTGCCAAAACACCCAATAAACCAACAATGGTAATAGGAATGATGGCCTTTCTTAAATTAAGAATTTCAAACAATAGGCAGAAAACACCCAATCCTGTTATAGCTATTAATGTATTCATTTTTATTTTTTTGATTTAGGAAATCCAAAATAATGAAGCCCTAATTTTATTTTATTTAAAATATTAATTCTTGTTGATAACGTTTAAAATAATTTCTAAACTAGGAGTAATCAAATCTGTAATTGGTTTTGGATAAAATCCGAAGAATAATAATACTGCGATAATGACTACCAAAGAGATTCCTTCATTAAGCGTCACATCAGCAAAAATTTTAGTATTCGCTTCCCCTAACATTACATTCTGAAACATCTTAAGCATATAATAAGCTCCTAAAATAATGGTTGTCCCACCCAAAACAGCAAACCATACATTAATTTGAGATAGACTGTACAAAACAGTAAACTCACCCACGAAGTTAAAAGTTCCCGGCAGCGCCACCGAAGCCAAAACCAAAATTAAGAACATCGAAGTGAATTTTGGTGACTGAATACGGATTCCACCCAACTCATTAATATCTCTTGTAGCAAATCTTCTAAAAATGATTTCGGCAGCAAAGAATAATCCAACCACTACAAAACCGTGTGCAATCATTTGCAATACAGCTCCTCGTAATCCGTCAAGAGTTAAGGTATAAGTTCCAGCAGCGATTAATCCAACGTGCGCTAGTGAAGAATACGCTAATAATTTTTTTACGTCTTTTTGTTTTAGAGCGACAATTGATCCATAAATTACACCTGCAATTCCCAACGCGATAATAATATTCATTAATTCTTTTGCAGCAAAAGGCGCAATCGGCAATTGCCAGCGAATAACGCTGTACAATCCCATTTTTAGCATGATACCGGATAAAAGCATGGTTCCGACAGTTGGTGCTTTTTGATATACATTGGCCTGCCAGGTATGAAAAGGAATAATTGGAATTTTAATAGCATACGCTAAAAAGAATCCTAAAAATATCCAAATTTGCTCCGTTTGCGATAAATCCAGTTGATATAAATCTTCAATCAGGAAACTTCCCGCTTTTTGGTATAAATAGATGAACGATACTAACATGAATAACGAACCGGCAAAAGTATAGATAAAGAATTTCACTACTGCTTTTTTACGTTCTTCAGCATCACCATTCCCCCAAATAAGGGCGATAAAGTAAATCGGAATTAAAGCTAATTCCCAGAAAATATAATATAAAAGACCATCTGCCGCAAGAAAAGTTCCAGTCATGGCAAAGGCCATAAATAAAATCAAAGCATAAAAACCTTTAGCATTTTTATAGTCATTCCCAAAAGAAGAGAATATAATAATAGGAGTCAGAGCTACCGTTAACAAAAGCATAGCAATTGCCAATCCATCAGCATTTAGCGCAAATGAAATTTTAGGTTGTGTAATCCAGGCATTAATTACACTTATGTTTTCACCAGCGCAAAAATGATTTAATAATACAACCGAACAGCCCAAAGCTGCCAAACTAAAGAACAAAGCTACTTTTGATGCCAGTTTATCACCAACAAAATAAGTGACAAATGCACCAATTAAAAGAATAATTAATATAAGAGAAACGTTCATAGTTATAAAATTATTGAGCTAAAAATATATAGGAAATAATGGCACAAAGACCCAAAACAAAAGCAAACAGATATAATCCCACACTTCCATTTTGTATTTTTTTGCCTTGAAGAGCCAGTTCATTAGTTATTTTACCTAATCCGAAAACAACTGCTGATAAACCAGTTTCAACATAGTCTCTAAAGAATCTTGATAATCCATTGATAGAGCGTACAAATACGACATCGTAAATTTCGTCTACATAATATTTGTTGTATAAAACTTTGGTTAAACCAGTTATGTTTTCATCAGCTTCAGGAACATTATCTTGTTTGAAATATTTGATATAAGCAATTAAGATACCGATTAATCCACCTAAAACAGCCACTCCCATAAGAGTATATTCTGTTGCACCCAAATGATGTTCTTCTCCGGCCACTTTCGTAAAAAGAGGAGCCAAATATTCATTAAGCCAGCTATTTCCAGGAAGACTGATAAGACCTCCAAAAGTTGCTAAAATTGCCAAAATCATCAAGGGGAAAGTAATTAATCCGTCACTCTCATGTAAATGATGTTTTTGCTCTTCAGTCCCTCTGAAATCTTTGAAGAAAGTAAGAAACATCAATCGGAACATATAAAATGCAGTCATAACTGAAGCAATCGAACCGACAATATATAATGGAATACTATGGTGAAAAGCCGTCAATAAAATTTCATCTTTAGAAAAGAAACCTGAGAAAAATGGAACTCCTGAAATGGCTAATGATGAAATCAACATCGTCCAGAAAGTAATTGGCATTGCTTTGCGCAGACCACCCATTTTACGCATATCCTGTTCTCCGTGCAATCCGTGAATAACAGATCCTGACCCTAAGAACAAACAAGCTTTGAAGAAAGCGTGTGTAATTACATGGAAAACAGCTACTTCATAAGCACCAAATCCTAAAGCTAAGAACATTAATCCTAATTGAGAAACGGTAGAGTAGGCCAGTACTTTTTTAATATCGGTCTGAACCAAACCAATTGTTGCAGCAACTAATGAAGTTACAGCTCCAACAATCGCAATGATAGTCTGAACATCCGGAGCTAAATCGAATACAAAGTTTAATCTTGTTACCATAAAAATACCCGCAGTCACCATCGTTGCCGCGTGGATCAATGCAGAAACCGGAGTTGGTCCCGCCATCGCATCTGGTAACCATGTGTATAATGGAATTTGTGCTGATTTACCACAAGCACCGATAAATAAACATAAAGCGGCTAATGAAAGCAGCGGAACATTTAAGTCAGTTGCTCCGGCGATAGCAGTCTGTAAAGTTGCATAATCTAAAGTGGAGAACATGGAACTCAAAATAAACATTCCGATCAAAAGACCTAAATCTCCAATTCTGTTCATGATGAACGCTTTTTTCGCAGCATCATTATAATCCTGGTTTTTATACCAGAATCCAATTAATAAGTAGGAGCAAAGTCCAACACCTTCCCAACCGATAAACAATACTAATAAGTTACTTCCAATCACAAGCGTAATCATGAAAAAGACGAACAAATTCAGGTACGAAAAGAACTTGTGCATATTCTCATCATCATGCATGTAGCTGATAGAATATAAATGAATCAATGAACCAATACCGGTTACAAAAAGTAGCCAAAGCAATGACAATTGATCTAATAAAAAGCCAAGATTAATTTTAAGATTACTAATCTGAATCCAGTCAAATAAGGTAATTTGAATGGCTTTTTCAGTTGAAGTAATCTGATTGAAAAAGAAAATTGTAACTAAAAAGGAAACAACTACAGCAGCAGTACCGATAATTCCCGAAACTGTTTTTCCTAAGCTTTTTCCAAAGAAAACATTGATTAAAAATCCTAAAAAAGGAGCTAATACTAAAACTAAAGCTAAATTGGTATCCATTTTCATTTATCCTTTTAAATTTTTTAAATTATCGATACTAATCGAACCTAAATTTCTAAAGATCGAAACTAAAATGGCCAATCCAACTGCAACTTCCGCAGCAGCAACCGCCATCGAAAAGAATACAAAAACCTGACCCTGAGAATCCTGGTGATAAGTCGAAAAAGCAACAAATAAAAGGTTAACCGCATTCAGCATGATTTCGATAGACATGAAAACGATAATAGCATTTCGTCTGTACAATACACCAAAAACACCAATACAAAAAAGTACAACACTCAAAAAGATGTAGTTTTCAATACCTATTTGATTTAATATATTACCCATTATTTATTTAATTTTTCTTTTTTAGACAATAGAACCGTTCCAATCATCGCTACCAAAAGCAGGATCGAAGCAAATTCAAACGGAACCATATATTCGTTCAATAATATTTTACCCAAAACCTGGATGGATTGGAAATCCTCTCCGGTAGAATCATATTCTCCAACAATTGGTTTGGAGTTGATGAAAATCGTAATTAAAACAATACAGATCAAACAGAAAGAAACAATCGCGCCTAAACGTGTAATTCTAGGCCTGTGCACCTGATGACGTTCGTTAAGGTTCATCAACATAATCGTAAAGAGGAACAGAATCATAATCGCTCCCGAGTAGACTATTATATGTACGATAGCCAAAAACTGAGCATTCAATAATAAATAATGACCAGCAATCGAAAAGAAACAGATTACCAAATAAATGGCAGAGTGAATAGGATTTCTGCTAAAAATAGTTAAAAAAGCGGTTGCAACCGTAATAAACGCCAGAAAACAAAATATAACTTGTACAGGAGTTGCGTTAGCAAAATCAGGAATATGTATCATTTAGTTTGCGTTATTAAGTTGTGCATTTTTGATCGCCACGTCAAGAGGCATCACTAATCTGTCTTTTCCAAAAATAAAATCTTCTCTTTCATAGCTGGAAGGAACCAAAACTTTTGAAGTTGTCAAATAAATAGCATCCTTCGGACAGGCTTCTTCACAAAGACCACAGAAAATACAACGCAACATGTTGATTTCATAAATCGACGCGTATTTTTCTTCTCTGTACAGATGTTTTTCATCCGGTTTGCGCTCGGCAGCTTTCATTGTGATTGCTTCGGCAGGACATGATAAAGCGCACAATCCACAAGCGGTACAGTTTTCACGACCTTGCTCATCGCGTTTCAACTGGTGTTGACCACGATAAACCGGACTCATTTCACGTACTTGTTCCGGATAATGAATAGTAGCTTTTTTTCTAAAAAAGTGCTTGATCGTAATCAATAAACCTTTTACAATCGCCACAAGATACAATCGCTCCCAAAAAGTCATCTCTTTGTTAGAGACCAACTTTTTTCTACCCGATAATGATATAGTTTCTATTGACATTTAAAATATATTTTGTGATTTAATTTGATGATTAGAGCAAATTCAAATCTATTTTGTTTTATTATTTAGTAGCTAATTCCTGCTATTCGCTGTATCTTTTATTTTTTAAAGAAAAAAATAAAAGGATGTCGCTGCTATCAGGGCTAGGGCTGTCCGGTTATTAAAATCCTAAATAGGCAGCAATTTCGCCTCTTAAAATAACAACACCCGTAATCATGATATTAATAATCGAAAGCGGAATCAAAATTCTCCATCCCAAATTCATTAACTGGTCATATCTAAATCTCGGAATCGTCCAACGTACCCACATATAAAAGAATATGAAGAAACATATTTTCACAAACAGTACTGCAATTCCTAATAAGTTAGCCGTATTTACGCCAACATTTTCTACCATCCATTCCATTCCGGGATAATTATATCCTCCAAAAAACAATACCGAAATAATAGTAGCGGAGATAAACATATTCGCATATTCAGCAAATAAATAGAATCCCATTTTCATCGATGAATATTCTGTATGGTAACCACCAATCAGTTCCGACTCACATTCTGCCAAATCAAAGGGCGTTCTGTTTGTTTCTGCAAAAGCACAAATCAGGAAAATTAGGAAAGATAAAGGCTGGTAAAAAACATTCCAGTTCATTCCGGCTTGCTGCACAGAGATTTCTTTTAAGCTTAAAGTTCCCGTCATCATCAATAAAGCGATGATTGATAATCCCATAGCAATTTCGTAAGAAACCATTTGTGATGCCGCACGAACCGCTCCCATCAGGGAAAATTTATTATTTGAAGCCCATCCACCAATCATGATTCCATAAATTCCAACAGAAACAACGCCGAAGAAATACAATAATCCAATGTTAATATCAGTAGCCTGTAATAAAATATCCCTTCCAAACAAATGCAATCTGTCTCCCCACGGAATTACAGCACTAGTCATCAAAGCCGTACTCATGGCAATTGCCGGACCAACAATAAATAAAAATCGGTTTGGTGTATTTGGGAAAAATTCTTCTTTCGAAAATAATTTCAAACCATCGGCAAGAGGCTGTAATAATCCTCCCCAACCCGCACGGTTTGGACCCACACGGTCTTGTAAAAACGCCGCAACTTTACGCTCAGCCCAGGTAGAATACATAGCCATTATCATGGTTACTGCAAAAACCGCAACAATCACAACACTTTTTTCTATAATAAAGGTACTGTCCATATTTAAGAATTTTGGTTGTTGATGTTTAATGGAATTTCAGCCATACTAATTTTTTTACGGTCTTCGTCTCTTCCTAAAAGGATATTTTTTTCTGTAGCGATTTCTACTTTCTCTAATTTTTGAGTGTAGTTATTCTGATTGATAACAGAATCTTTTTCAAATTCTCTTGGTCCTTCAATAACCCAATCATTCACATTTTTGTGATCAAAACGACAAGAGTTACAGATGAATTCTTCTACTTCGTGATACTCGTCTTTACGACCCGTTACACGTTGAATTTCTCCTCCAAACATCCAGACAGTTGTTTTTCCACAACATCCCGGAGTTGTACATTCTCTGTGAGCATTGTATGGTTTGTTGAACCAAACTCTCGATTTGAAACGGAAAGTTTTATCAGTCAATGCTCCAACAGGGCAAACATCAATCATATTTCCGGAGAATTCATTGTCGATAGCTTTTGAGATTCCGGTAGAAATATTAGCGTGATCTCCACGGTCTAATACGCCGTGAACTCTGTTGTCTGTCAATTGATCTGCAACTTGTACACATCTTTGGCATAAAATACAACGGTTCATATGCAGTTGAATATTCGGACCAATATCTTCTGGTTCGAATGTTCTTTTTTCTTCGATAAAACGTGATTTTGGATTTCCGTGTTCGAAACTTAAATTTTGAAGATCACATTCTCCGGCCTGGTCACAAACCGGGCAGTCAAGCGGGTGATTGATCAATAAAAATTCCGTTACAGATTTGCGGGCTTCAGTTACTCTGTCTGAAGATTTACTGTTTACTTCCATTCCGTCCATACAGCCGGTAACACAAGATGCCATCAATTTTGGCATTGGTCTTGGGTCGGCTTCACTTCCTTTGGAAACTTCCACTAAACAACAACGACATTTTCCGCCGCTGCCTTTTAATTTTGAGTAATAACACATGGCTGGCGGAACTAGATCTCCTCCAATCATACGTGCAGCCTGCAGGATGGTAGTTCCTGGTTCTACGTCGATACTTTGACCGTCTATGGTTACTTTCATCTCTCTTAATGATTTGAATGTCGAAAGTTTAGATATTCAAAAGATTTGCTGTCCTTTTAATACTATATAACTTTGTAATTTCTGCTTTTTATTTTAACTGTTTAAAATGTTCATTATATAAACTAACAATCTCTTGGAATTGCTCTAATTTATATTCTTCCGAATTCATCCATTTATTGTATAATTCAGGATAATCCGTTATTAGTTTTCCAATTTTTTTCCTTATTCCAAATCCGGCAATTTTATAAAGTTTGCCATCACTTAATATAACACCATTGGAAAATTCCTGACCGTACATCGATGTAAAATATATTTTATAAAGAGACAATTTACCGATTATTAGCTCTTGATAAAACTGGTCATCATCTTCTTTAAGGCTTACAAATTTTAAGTCACAATCTTTAGTACCTTTAATGTAAAAAGACTTTAGTTGTGATGGCTTGAAAGCCTTTTCCTCACCTTTGTCACTTAAAATCTTAACCTTTTTGCAAACAGACGAAGGGTAAGGTATTTTTTCATCAGTAGGGTTGGTTTTGATAAAAAACTTACAATGTATAGTGTCATTAGCATTTGTTACCACATACCCATTAAATTTTTGAGCAGTGCCAACTAAGCTTATAAGAACAGCTAAAAATGTTAAAATTCTCATCATGTTATATGATTACTTTACCGCCCACCAAATGTTTCACTTGTGAAAATGGCTCTGCAACAAAATGATCTCTGTGTTTTATTTTTTCAGGGAAACGAACATGGTATTCAAACTCTTCTCTGAAATGACGGATTGCTGCTGCTACCGGCCACGAAGCCGCATCGCCAAGCGGACAAATTGTGTTTCCTTCGATTTTACTTTGAATACTCCATAATAACTCGATATCCTCTTCACGGCCCTGGCCGTTTTCAATTCTCCATAATATTTTTTCCAGCCAGCCGGTTCCTTCACGACAAGGTGTACATTGTCCGCAAGATTCGTGGTGGTAAAAACGGGCAAAATTCCATGTGTTTCTTACCACACAAGCTGTGTCGTTGTAAACAATAAATCCTCCTGAACCTAGCATTGATCCGGTAGCAAAACCACCATCACTTAAAGATTCGTATGACATTAATCTATCTTCGCCATTAGCTGTTTTAAAAATTAATTCAGCTGGTAAAATCGGCACTGAAGAACCTCCAGGCACTAATGCTTTCAAAGGTCTGCTCGAAGACATTCCTCCTAAATATTCATCAGAATTCATGAACTCATCAACAGATAATCCCAATTCTATTTCATAAACTCCTGGATTTTTGATGTGTCCTGATGCCGAGATTAATTTAGTTCCTGTAGAACGGCCAATTCCGATTTTAGCATATTCATCCCCAGAATTATTGATAATCCAGGGCACAGCTGCAATTGTTTCTACGTTGTTTACTACCGTTGGATTTGCCCAAAGTCCTGACACAGCAGGAAATGGTGGTTTGATACGAGGATTTCCTCTTTTACCTTCCAGTGATTCTATAAGTGCAGTCTCTTCCCCGCAAATATAGGCACCAGCTCCACAGTGAACATACAAATCTAAATCGTAACCTGTACCTAGTATATTTTTCCCTAACCAACCCGCAGCTTTTGCTTCGTTGATTGCTTTTTCTAAAATTTTAAAAACCCACATATATTCTCCACGAATGTAGATATACGAAAGGTTAGCACCCAAAGCAAAACTTGAGGTAATCATTCCTTCGATCAATAAGTGAGGAATGAATTCCATCAAATAACGATCTTTAAATGTTCCAGGTTCAGATTCGTCAGCGTTGCAAACTAAATGTCTTGGTTTTCCTGATTTTTTATCAATAAAACTCCATTTCATTCCAGCAGGGAAACCAGCTCCACCACGGCCTCTGATTCCTGATTTTTTTACTTCTTCAACAACTTCGTCAGGTGTAAGTGTTTTTAAGGCTTTTTCTACAGAAGCATAACCACCGTTTTGGCGATACACTTCATAGGTCTTAATACCCGGAATATTGATTTTGTCTAATAATATTTTTTTTGACATCTTATTTATCGTGTAATATTATTTTATCCTCTCTGCAATCAGCAATTAACTGATCGATTTTGTCTTCTGTCAATTTTTCTTTGTAGAAATCCCCTAATTGCATCATCGGAGCATATCCGCAGGCACCTAAACATTCTACACCGGCAATGGTAAACATTCCGTCAGGAGTTGTTTCACCCATTTTAATGCCTAATTTTTCAGAAGTGTAATCCATTAAATTTTCGGCACCATTTAAACAACAACAAGAAGTCTGGCAGAATTCAAACATGTATTTTCCAATTGGTTTTTGGTTGTACATGGTATAAAAGGTAACCACCTCGTACACCTCAATTGGTTTGATATGCAAAATTTCAGCAACTTTATCCTGTAACTCGATACTCAACCAGTTGTCGTGCGCATCCTGCACTTCATGCAGAACAGGCAACAAAGCTGATTTTCTTTTATCTTCCGGATAATGACTGATTAATTCATTGATGCGGTTCATCAATGTTTCAGTCATGTTTATTTCTTGTTTGTAATGTTTTCTTTCCATTTTTCTTCTAAATCTGAAATCTTTATGCGTCTAATTCTCCGGCAATTACATTTAAACTTGATAAAATAACAATGGCATCAGATAATAATGCGCCTTTGATCATTTGAGGATAGGCCTGATAATAGATAAAGCATGGTCTTCTGAAATGTAATCTGTAAGGTGTTCTGCTTCCGTCAGTCACTAAATAAAATCCTAGCTCTCCGTTTCCACCTTCAACCGGGTGATATATTTCTGCAACCGGAACAGGAACTTCTCCCATTACAATTTTAAAGTGGTAAATCAAGGATTCCATTGAAGTATACACATCTTCTTTTGGAGGCAGGTAATAATCAGGAACTTGCGCATGGTATTCATTTCCTGCTGGCATTTTATCCAAAGCCTGGCGAATAATGCTTAAACTTTCCCAAACTTCAGCATTACGAACACAGAAACGATCGTAAGTGTCGCCTGATTTTCCAACAGGAACAATAAAATCAAAATCTTCGTAAGAGGAATAAGGTTGTGCAACACGAACATCGTAATCAACTCCGGCAGCACGCAGGTTTGGACCTGTAAATCCGTAAGCCATTGCCTGTTCAGCAGTAATAGCCCCAACATTTACAGTTCTGTCAATAAAAATTCTGTTTCTTTCGAATAAGTTTTCGAATTCTTTCCAGACAGCTGGAAATTCTTCAAGGAAAGCATCTAATTTTCTGAATGCTTCAGGAGACCAATCTCTTTCAAATCCACCAATTCTTCCCATATTGGTTGTCAAACGGGCACCACAAATTTCTTCGTAGATTTCGTAGATTTTTTCTCTAAATTGAAAAACGTACAAGAAACCGGTATATGCACCAGTATCAACACCAAGGATAGAATTACAGATTAAGTGATCTGTAATACGTGCCAGTTCCATTACGATAACTCTTAAGTATTGCGCTCTTTTTGGAACTTCAATGCCCAGTAATTTTTCTAAAGTCATCCACCATCCCATGTTATTGATAGGAGAGGAGCAATAGTTCATACGGTCTGTAAGAGGAGTAATTTGGTAAAAAGGACGATTTTCCGCAATTTTTTCGAAAGCTCTGTGAATGTAACCAATTGTTGGTTCAGCTTCCAGAATTCTTTCTCCGTCCATCAACAGGATATTCTGAAAAATACCGTGAGTCGCCGGGTGTGTAGGCCCTAAATTCAGTACGGAAAGCTCGCTTCCGTCCTCGTTTAGTTTTTCCTTAATTATTTTAGCATAACGATGCTCTGGTGATAATAATAGTTCTGACATTTATAATGTTGAATTATTTATTTAGCAATTTGTTGTTGTTCTTCCAAAGAATCTGTCGTCTTTATCTGTTCTTCCGCTGTCTTCCATTGGGAATTCTTTTCGCATCGGGAAAGAAATCATTTCATCCATATTCAAAATGCGTTTCAATTGCGGGTGACCAATAAAGTTCACGCCAAAGAAATCGTACGTTTCTCTTTCCATCCAGTTGGAACTTAAGAAAATGTTTGAAATGGTTTTTATTTCCGGTTTTTCTCCGTTAAGATACACTTTGATTTTGATACGTTTATTTTCGTACCAGTTGTGCAAATGATATACGATAGCAAACTGACGTTCTGACTCGTTATCCGGATAATGAATTCCGCATAAATCAGTTAAAAAATGAAAACGTAAATCGGCATCATTTTTTAGATAAAGAATCAATGCAGTTATTTTGTCAGCAGAAGTTTCTAATGAAAAAATATCTCTTTCTTGTTGAAAGTTAAAAACACTTTCATTAAATGTTTCTATAAGTTTATCCTGAATAAGGGTGTTGTCTAAAGCCATCTTATGAAATGTTATAGGAGGCTAATAATTCTTGGTATTCCGGAGAGCTCCTTCTTCTCACAGATTCTGTTTTTACCAATTCCTGCAGTTTCATTACGCCGTCAACGATTTGTTCCGGTCTTGGAGGGCATCCTGGTACATAAACGTCAACCGGAATTACTTTATCAATTCCTTGTAAAACCGAATAAGTATCAAAGATTCCGCCTGATGAAGCGCACGCTCCAACAGCAATAACCCAGCGAGGTTCAGACATTTGTTCGTAAACCTGTCTTAAGATTGGTGCCATTTTTTTAGAAATAGTACCCATTACCATTAACATATCTGCCTGGCGAGGAGAAAAACTCACACGCTCAGAACCAAATCGTGCTAAATCGTAATGTGATGCCATTGTTGCCATAAATTCGATTCCGCAG
This sequence comes from uncultured Flavobacterium sp., assembly GCF_946478785.1. Next base: position 103,422 of record NZ_CAMLDD010000014.1, on the reverse strand, counting down.
CATGAAGTTGCGAAAGGCAATGGCCAAAGAGAATTCGCGCGTGCCAAACCTACAACGTCATTTAGTTTTGTGGCAAAGAAACCTTCACCAACAACACCTTCAGGAGGGGCAACCATATTTATATTTGAATCGCTCATTTTATTTTAGATTTTAGATTTCTGATTTTAGATTTTTGCAAATCCTGAAAATCGAAATCAATATTTTAAAAATCAATATTATTTTGAGAAATTTATTTTTCAAATCTAAAACTCTAAATCAAGGTAAATCTAAAATCTAAAATCTGAAATCTAAAATTCTTTATTCCCAGTCTAAAGCTTTCTTTTTGATGATATAGAAAAAGCCAACCAAAAGCAAAGACATAAAAACAATCATTTTTAGCATTCCTTCGATCCCTAATTCTTTGAAATTTACTGCCCAAGGATAAAGGAAAATAACCTCTACATCAAACAATACAAACAGAATGGCCACTAGAAAATATTTTACTGAAAACGGAATACGGGCATTCCCAACAGATTCGATACCGCATTCGAAGTTTTTATCTTTTGTTTCAGAAGTTCTTTTTGGACCTAATTTCCCAGAAATAATGATAGTTCCCACTACAAAACCAACAGCCAGAATAAGCTGCATTAAAATAGGAAGATAGCTGTATTGATCAGATTGCATAAACTTAGGGTTTTACTTAAAAAATAAGCCACAAAGATAGCTTTCAACTCTGTAAATCACAAGCTAAAAAATGATTTAAGTATAGTGTGGAATATGGTTTAAGCGTAATTTTTATTGATTATAAATAAAAGATAAGACTTTTGTATTTTATTTAACAAGAAAGCAAAAAAAAACGTTTCGAAATAAATCGAAACGTTTTAAACCATTCAGAGGCAAAAAAAATAAATTGCTATATTTTTCTTAGATAACTGCTACTTTAGCAGCAACTTTCCCTTTTCTTCCTTCTTCTTCTTCGTAGCTTACTCGGTCACCTTCGCGTAATTCTTCCGCGTTAATTCCTGAAGCGTGAACGAAGATGTCTTTTCCTGTTTCTTCGTCTGTAATGAATCCATAACCTTTAGACTCATTGAAAAATTTTACTGTACCTGTACGCATTGTAATTCTAATAATAATTTATAATAAAGCAAATGTAATATTTAAATTCATACAAAAGACACTAAGCTGTTAATTTTTTGTAAAAATTATTGATTTACAGTGTTTTCTGTGTTTATAATATATCAGATTTCATATGAATATCTTTAAATTAAGATTATTTTATTAGAGATAAAGCAATTTCCCCAGTGGTTTTATTGTAATAAACGGACTACTTATTAAAAATAAGGTCTTTAAATTTTTATAAAATAAAAAAGAGCATCAAAAATTAATTGATGCTCTTCTTGTTCTCATTAAAATCAATAGGTTAACTATGATTCAAGTTTATTTTTTGCATTTTATTAAACTCATTCAAAATCATACATTATGTTCCCAGATTTATCATATTTATATTGATAGCTCAAAGTTTTTTTCTGAATCGCTACGTTTTCTGAATATAAAACGTATTCGTATTTTGCATAGTTGTTTTTTGATATTGCCCTGTAATATGTTTCGTCAAAAATTATTAATTTTTTGAGCGGGTTGGCAGCATTGTCATAGTCACTAAATTTCTCAACAGTTGTAATGCCTGTAACTTGTTGTTCTTCAAAATTAACAGTGACAATACTGTCCAGATTTTGCTGCTGATTATAATAATATTTTGCTTTTTGATATATTTTAGTTTCGGAATTTTCAGGTCTCCCACTTAATCTTAAAGTTTCCTCAATTTGGTTTAAATTATTATATGTATAAAATATACTATCATTAACTTCTGGAGCCTTCTTGTAAATAATTTTTTTTATTATTCTGTTTTTATTATCTACTATCATTTTTCTCTCAAAAAACAAATTTACATTTGGAATATTTCTAGTAAGTTTAATTTCATTGTTGGTGTAAACGATATCTTCTGTTACTTCATCTGAAAAAATGTAAGCTTCGAATCCTATACTTGCTGGAAGAGGGGTTAAACCTCCGATTCTTTTTATTATTCTATTTTGGGAATCGTATTGTAACTTAACGGAACCTGATGATCCATCATATCGGTTTAAATAATCCATATAGCTTAGGTCATAGCTTTGAATGTTATTTTCAGATTCGTTCTCCTCTGTAGAACAGCTGGCGAAATGTAATATCGCCAGCAAACTTAAAATTTTTACCAGTTTCATAATTTTGGTTTGGTTTGGTTAGTTTGGTAGTCATTTTATTTAATTTGTATATGCAATTCTTTTAACTGTGATTCATCTATGGCTGAAGGGGCATCAATCATGACATCGCGACCTGAATTGTTTTTAGGGAATGCAATGAAGTCTCTGATGGTTTCCTGACCTCCTAAAATGGCTACCAATCTGTCCAAACCAAATGCTAAACCTCCGTGAGGCGGCGCTCCAAACTGGAATGCATCCATTAAAAAGCCAAATTGTGCTTTTGCTTCTTCTTCTGTAAAGCCTAAATATTTAAACATTAACTGCTGAGTCGCTTTATCGTGAATACGAATAGAACCTCCGCCAATTTCGTTTCCGTTTAAAACCATATCATAAGCGTTTGCACGAACTTTTCCAGGTTCAGTTTCTAATAAAGCCATATCTTCCGGTTTTGGAGATGTAAATGGGTGGTGCATGGCGTGGTAACGGCCGCTTTCTTCGTCTAACTCTAATAATGGGAAATCTACAACCCATAAAGGAGCAAATTCTTCAGGCTTACGCAATCCTAAACGAGTTGCTAATTCCATACGAAGTGCTGAAAGCTGTGCACGCGTTTTATTAGCAGGACCTGAAAGTACAAAAATCATATCGCCAGGTTTTGCACCTGTAATTTTTGCCCATTGCCCTAAATCATCCTGATCGTAAAATTTATCTACAGATGATTTGAAAGTTCCGTCATCATTGCATTTTGCATACACCATTCCTGACGCTCCAACCTGTGGGCGTTTTACCCAGTCAATTAATCCGTCGATTTCTTTACGGGTATAATTTCCTGCTCCCGGAACTGCAATTCCCACTACCAATTCTGCAGCATTGAATACTGGGAAATCTTTGTGTTGTGCAAATTCGTTTAACTCACCAAATTTCATCTCAAAACGGATGTCCGGTTTGTCATTTCCGTATGTTTTCATGGCATAGTCGTAGGTAATTCTTGGGAATTTGTCTACTTCAATACCTTTTATTTCTTTTAATAAATGTCTTGTCAATCCTTCAAAAACATTCAGAATGTCTTCTTGCTCCACAAATGCCATTTCGCAATCGATCTGTGTAAATTCTGGCTGACGGTCTGCACGCAAATCTTCATCACGGAAACATTTTACAATCTGGAAATATTTATCCATTCCTCCCACCATCAACAATTGTTTGAAAGTTTGTGGAGATTGTGGCAAAGCATAAAATTGTCCTTCATTCATTCGGCTTGGTACAACGAAATCTCTCGCTCCTTCCGGAGTTGACTTGATTAAGTAAGGTGTTTCAACTTCGCAGAAATCCAAATCAGATAAATATTTACGAACTTCCATCGCTACTTTATGACGGAATAATAAACTGTTTTTTACAGGATTTCTTCTGATGTCCAAGTAACGGTATTTCATTCTGATATCTTCTCCGCCGTCCGTTTCATCTTCAATTGTAAAAGGAGGCGTTAAAGCAGCATTTAAAATATTCAATTCAGAAACTAAAATTTCGATTTCACCAGTTGGGATATTTTTGTTTTTGGCTTCACGTTCAATAACAGTTCCTTTTACCTGAATTACAAACTCTCTGCCAAGTGTTTTTGCCAATTCAAAAACTGCTTTATCAGTACGGCTTTCGTCAAAAATAAGTTGTGTTATTCCGTAACGGTCACGTAAATCTACCCAATTCATAAATCCTTTATCGCGTGATTTCTGAACCCAGCCCGCTAGTGTAACTTCGGTATTAATGTTTGAGGCGTTTAATTCGCCACAATTATGACTTCTATACATTGATCAAAATTTTAGAATGCAAAAGTAAACACAAAATTCAAATTAATACAGTAAAGTGATAACTTGCTGCTTATAAAATTGAAATATTTTGTTAAGAGGTAAATTTCTCACATAGAATTTCTTTAGATTTGGTCTACTCAAAATAAATAATGTTGATTATGAAAAAAGTTTTTCTTCTAGCTTTGATGGTATTTGGTACTTTCAGTATGAATGCCCAAATTAAGAATCAAGTTAAATTTACTGCTAAAATTGCGAATAGAAACAGCGATACATTAGTTATCCGCGGAGCAAATAATTTTATACAAGTCATTCCCATTAATAAGAATGAAGTTTTTGCTGCTACTTTTGAAGCTCCAAAAGGATTTTATCAATTTTCAGACGGGAGAGAAGTTTCCAGTTTATATTTAAAACCTGATTCTGAAGTTAATCTTACGATGAATGCAAAAGAATTTGATGAAACAATTGTTTACAAAGGAAAAGGAGTAGATGAAAGTAACTTTCTTGCTCAATATTCTTTAAGCAATGAAAAATTTCAAAATGAAGCTTTTTCTAAAGAGGAAGCCGAATTTTCAGCATTATTAGAAGCAAAGAAAAAATCGGATATAGAAAGTCTTGCAAAAGGAAAATTGGATCCTGAATTTCAGACCGCTTTAAAAAATGCATTTGAACAATTCAATCAATATGCGGCTCAGAACTACGAAAGTGCTTCTAAAACTAATAAACTTAAAGGAAAACCTTCGCCGAATTTTGATTATGAAAATTATAAAGGCGGAAAAACAAAACTTTCTGATTTAAAAGGAAAATATGTTTATATAGATCTTTGGGCAACATGGTGTGGACCTTGCAGGGCAGAAATTCCTTTTCTGCAGAAAATTGAAGAGAAATATCATGGAAAAAACATAGAGTTTGTAAGCATTTCAATTGATAAGGCAAAAGACATAGATAAATGGAAGAAATTTGTTGCTGATAAAAATTTGGGAGGAGTCCAGTTATTTGCAGATAAGGATTGGGAATCTGAATTTGTAATGAGTTATGGTGTAACCGGAATTCCGAGATTTATATTAATTGATCCAAACGGAAATATTTTAAATCCGGATGCCGATAGACCATCTTCGGCAGAATTACAGACACAATTAGATGCTTTATTGAAATAATTCTTCAAAATTACAACGTTATCGTAATTTAAAATAATTTTTGTAAACACCAGTAAAACCAATGCTTCAGCGTTGGTTTTTTTGTTTTTTTTAAATTTCCAATGTTAAGCTTTTACTCAATGTTACCAAATTGTTAAGTGAAAGTTTTTTTAATGTAAACATTTAATTATATTTGATAAAGATTTGATAACATTAATACTTAAAAGATATGAAAAAGTGTGTAATTTTAGTTGCAATATTGTTCTCTGGAATTTTGGTTGCACAAGAAACAAAACCTGAATTAGAAGCTGTTGGAAACAAAGTAAGAGCAACTTACTATTATGAAAATGGAAAAGTACAGCAAGAAGGTTTTTTTAAAGAAGGTAAATTAGATGGAGTATGGGTATCTTATGATGAAAATGGAAATAAGAAAGCTATCGCAGAATATACAGACGGATTGAAAACCGGGAAATGGATTTTCTTTAACGAAAAAAATATTTGCCAGGTAGATTATTCAAACAGTAAAATTAACTCAGTTAAGAATTTAGAAGAAAAGATTGTTGCAAATAATTAATATTATTTAAGTGTTTTTATAAAAAGGAGAAAATTTCATTGAAATTTTCTCCTTTTTTCTTTATATATCTTGTATTTTCTCCTTTTTTTGTTTTAGTGAAAAAGCAACATACAGTGTAATTGATGCCAGAACAATCCAAAAAACATCAATAAAGAAAATCTGGATTTTGTTTTGTATGAAAGAATTCCAAAACCAATTTCCGCTGACAACTCCATTTGTAATCGGAATTAAAAATCCTAAAATACTTCCTGAAATTAAACACCATTTGTTTGTAAAAGCATTGTTTCTTTTAAGAATAAAAAGGATCGTAAGTAATAACCATCCAATAAAATAAATACGGTACAAATTAGACTGGCTTAATGGATGAAACAGTTTAGCTGCAATAAAAGCTAAAGCTGTAATAGGATACATGCTTAAACAAATAGCCAGATAAATACGGACAACGCCTTCGTTAAAACGGCGTTTTTTTTCAGGGATGTTTTTCTTATCTCTTGCGATTAACCAAATCATAACTCCGGAAATGATTACGAAGCAGGTTATAATTCCTAAAACAAAGCTTACTATTTTTAAGGCATATCCTCCATAATCACCAAAATGGATTCGGTATAAAACATTTTTTACAACATCTAAATAATTGTTTTCTGTAACTGGATTCTTTTTGGCAATCTCTTTTCCATCAGAAATGCGATACACTACTTTTCCGATTCCGGTAAATTTTTTACTGCTTAGTAATTCTCCTTCGACCAAAACATGCATATTGGTATCTCCGTAATTTTGAATATAAACGCGGTTAATTTCAAAATCCGCCCAGTTGCTTTTTGCTTTTGAAACTAATTGATCTATGCTATAAGCTGTTGCTAACTTTTTATTTTCAAATTTATATTCCGGATCAGTATATTCAAGTTCCTTGTATAATTTACTCTGATCGCCTTTGTAGAGTGTCATTACGGCGGGCGCAACAATTAAAAGCTTGATCATAAAAAAAGCACCAGTCACCGCATATACAAACTGAAACGGCAAACCGATCATTCCTAATGCAGTATGCGCATCTGTCCATAATGTCTTTAGTTTTTCTTTTGGACGGAAAACATAAAAGTTAGACACAATTTTTTTCCAGTGTAATAAAACTCCTGTTACTATTGCAAATAAGAAAAACAAAGCAATAAAACCCGAAAGGTAATATCCAACAGGATAAGGAACCTGAGCAAGAAAATGCAGGCGGTATAAAAACTCCCCAAGAGAGTAGGACTCTTCGTAAGTTGCTGTTTTGTAAGTTTTTGTGTCCAAGGTAAAGTATGCTCCGTCTTTTTGTTTTGCAGGTGCTAATGTATCTTTAGTGCCTTTCAAATAAATACTGACCCTTCTTTCATTACTGTGCTTAGAAATGGTTATGTCTCTTCCGTGTAAAACATATTCAGTGTCTATTTTTTTTAAGGCATCATCATAGTTTAAATCAATTTCTTTAGTAATAGAAGTTGACTCATTTCTTTCCCAATTGATAATTTCATCCCTGAAAAAAGAGAACGACCCTGCGAAGAAAATCACGAAAAGAACGACACTGATAACAATTCCGCTAACAGTATGTGTATGAAAATAAATATTATAATTACGATTACTCATTAGTTATTGTTCCATTGGGTTATACGTTTGCCCTAAATAAATTAAAAGGGAGAAAATTAGCGACAGGAGTATATAAATCATCCAGATTTTCCATCCATTTTTTGCTAAAAAAGCAACAACCATTAACGCTACCCAAAGGATAAAAGCGCTAAAAGCCATTGTTATAAGAATATTTGCACGGTTGAACCAGGAAGCTAAAGCCAAATGAAATGTGACAGAAGCAAAATAGCCACCCAGAATGGCAGCTGTAATTTTGGCAAACCGTTGCCATTTAGATTTTGTTAGATATTTAGGATTTGCTGGCATTTTTTATGAGTAATAAAATTCTAATAAAGCGATTATTATAAAAAGAATCAATAGCGTTGACCGGCTTATTTTTTTCAGTGGAGTCAAAAGCACAATTAAGCTCCCGATAGTCATCAGCTGAATAAAAAACATCAAAGTTCCACAGCACAAAGATTGTGAAAAAAGCCAAAAGCCATAGGCCAATAAAAGCAAAACTAATCCTGTAATTTTGGTTTGTTTCGGATTTTTCTGCATCCATTTTTCAAAACCTAAATCATACGATAAAACAGCTCTTTTTGAAGTGTAATAAAGTGTGTAAAAAGCTAAAAAAACGATAAGACTAGCGATTGTTATCATAATTTTAAAAATTTGAAAAGCACCTTTCCAGATTACCGGAAGGTGCTTTAGTGTTATTTATTTAGAATCTAAAAGAGAAATTGGCAGCAACAGCTCTCATGTTTCTTGGATGAATTGTTGACCAGCCATCATAAGTATCCACATTAGCAATATTGTCTAATTTTAATGTCAATGTGTATTTTTCTGTTCCGTAAAAAATGGATGAATTTAAAACCGTGTATTGTGGAATAGTGAAAGTTCCTGTTACAAGACCGTGAGTAATTTTATTTTCACCGGAAAAGTTACCTCCAAATCCTAAACCAAACCCTTTTAATGCATTGTTTTGGAAACGGTAGCTTGCCCATAAATTCGCACTATTATAAGCACCTGCACTTGTTGGTCTGTAACCTACTGTATTGATATCCCCTTTTGTTACACCCGCATCTACATAACTGTAACCAGCTACAATGTTCAATCCCTGTACTGGGTTAGCAATAATCTCTGCTTCAAAGCCTTCGTTTTCCTGAGCGCCATCCTGATAGTAAGTTACGTCTGTAGCAGAGTTACGAATGTTATAAACGCGGTCAGTTACCTTAATTTTGTAGTAGCTAAAAGTAGCATATAGTTTTTCTTCGAATAAATTTAATTTAGTTCCAAATTCCAATTGATCAGCATGTTCCGGATCAAGCACACGAGGAGTTCTGGTTGTACCATTGATGTCTTCCACAGGAGCTACATTTGTAAATCCGTTCATGTAGTTAGCAAAAAGAGATACTTTGTCCAGAACAGGTTGATAAACCACACCAAATTTAGGCGAAAGCGTTGTCTGGTTGTAACCTCCATTTTGGGCATTCATAAAACGGTCTACACGCAAACTTGCCATGGCAGATAAATTAGGTAAAAAGTTGATTACATTTGATACATAGGCACTATATACTTCTTGTTTTTGTTTGGAATTATTAACTGTTGCCCCGGCTAATAAGGCATCGGTAGCATTCTGGCTAAGTTTTCCATTGTCGCCAGTTGTTATGTATTGTGATGGAGTTGTGATTTTAAACACTGCTTCGTTTACAGTTTGTAAGTTATCACTTCCAATATAAACAGCGCCATTTTGTATATAACCCGTACCATTATCAATAATTTGACGATTAAAGTAATCCAATCCGGCAACAACACGGTTTCTCATGTTTCCAATTTTGAAATCACCAATAAAATTTTGCTGAATATCAGTAGCTAATGTAGTTGAGTTTTGATAATTTATAGACCTTTCGAACACAAGACCGTTGTCAATGCCATCATATTTTCGTACGGTAGAATTAGGTAATAATATGTCGGTATTATCAAATAAATAGCTGTAGTATCCTTCTGATTTAGCAGATGTTCTGGAAACTGCTGTCTGAGAAGTCCAGGAATCATTAATTTTGTAAAACATTTGACCCTGCAAGTTGAATGAAGGTGTTTTTATCGATAATTGATTGTTGGTGTAAGAACGTTTATTGTCGTATCCTAACTCATCCATATTTTTAACTCTTAGTGGAGTAGAGCGGGTTAAAAATAACATGGTTGCATTGGTTGCTTCATTGCTTAAAAATTCGGTATTTATTACAAACGAAAGTCTTTCTGAAGCTTTGTAAGACAATGATGGAGCTACAAAATATGCCTTTCTGAACCCTGCATCCTGAAAGCTGTTTTCGTTATGATAAGCAGTATTTACCCTAAGATTAACCGTTTTCTCTTCGTTTAAAGGTGTATTGATATCTGCTGTTACCCTATTCAAACCATAAGAGCCAGTTGTATAATTAACTTCTCCGCCAAAATGATCGTAGGGAGTTTTAGTAGTAATGTTGATTAAGCCTCCATAAGAAACGATGGTACTTCCAAATAAGGTTCCTGAAGGCCCTTTGATTACTTCAATTTTATCAATGTTTGCCGGATCTAAACTTCCATTAGATAAACCAGGAAGTCCGTTAAGAGCTCTTGGCTGAACGGCAAAACCACGTAATGAAAAGTAACCTGCACCGTCAGAACCACGTCCGGTTGACGTCCATAAGGGTTGTATACCAGGAGCATTTTTTAAGGCATCATCTATGTTTGTCACTACCTGATCTTTTAAAAGTTCACTTGTAATGGTAGTATAAACTTGTGGGTTTTCAAGATTTTTAAGAGGTAATCTTGAGACTTGCTGTGTTTCTTTACGGGCAAATGTGTTTTTCTTGTTACCGTTTACAACGATTTCATCTAATTCTTCAGAATTTGGACTAATTGTAAAATTTTCGATTATTTCATCTCCTGTGTTTAATGAAATACTTTTTTCTTTCGAAGAATAACCAATAGAAGAAACACGAATAACGTAATTCCCTGGTTTAATATTTTTAATTTCGTAGTTTCCCTGACTATCTGTAGTGGTTCCAATTTTAGTTCCTTTTAATATTATAGAAACATTATCAGCATAGACATTGTTTGTTAGACTAACCTGTCCTTTAATGGTAGCTTTTTCCTGAGCCCAGACGTTTGTACTTGTTAGCAAAATAAATAATAAACTTAATAGTGGTATTGCAAATTTTATTTTCATCTTATTTAGAATTGTTTTTGATAGCGCAAATTTAAGTTTTGAATATAAACTATGCAAGCTATTCTTATTTATTCTAAATAAAATATTAGTAAAAGGGTAAAATTTAATATTGTTTAAAAAATTAACATCTTAGGAGGTTTTAATTAAAACTTAAGTAAAAAAGCCTGTTCAAATTGATGAACAGGCTTTAAAATCTAAAATTAAATTATGTATTAATGGGTGTGTTTCGGATTAAAACCATCTTCACTTACTTCTGTTGGCGTATAATCGGCAACCATTTCAGCTTCGTAATCGATTTTGTCTCCTTTGCTAACTTTAGCAATTATTTTTTCCATGATGTTATAAATAACAGGAACCACAATTAAGGTTAGGAATAAGGAAGAAATTAATCCTCCGATAATTACCCATGCCAAACCGTTTTTCCACTCAGCTCCAGCTCCTGATGCCAATGCAATTGGGAACATACCAAATACCATCGCAATTGTAGTCATCAAAATCGGACGTAAACGAGCGTGATTCGCCTGAATTAATGCCGTTCTGATTGACTCTCCTGCTGCTCTTCTTTGGTTGGTATAATCGACAAGCATGATTGCATTTTTACACACCAGACCAATCAACATGATAATACCTAAAATGGTAAAGATATTCAATGAGTTATTTGTTAAAGCCAAAGCCAACATCGCACCAATAAACGAAAGCGGGATCGCAAACAATACCACAAACGGGTGAACGAAACTGTCATATAAACTCACCATTACCAGATAAACCAAAATAATAGCGGCTAATAAAGCAATTCCTAATGTACCAAAACCTTCACTTTGGTTTTCCTGGTCACCACCCCAAATGTAGTTTACACCGGCCGGTTTTTCAAGTTTATCTAATTTCTCCTGCCATTGCGCCACAATTGTTCCGGAAGGAACCCCAACGTTCTGTCCTTTTACTGTTACAGAAGCCGATTTGTCTCTACGCTCTAACTGGCTTGGTCCTGAGCCTTCTGTTATATCAGCAAATTGAGATAGTTTGATTTGCTGACCAGCTGCGTTAATGAAAATTAAATTACTAACATCAGTAATACTTTTTCTGTCAAATGCATTGTATCTGATATTAATATCATATTCGTATTCACCAGCTCTGTATTTTCCATCGGTATTTCCGCTAAAGGCAGTTTGCATAGTTAGACCAACTGTTTGTAGTGTCAAACCTAAAGCCGCCATTTTATCACGGTCAACTTTTACGTTAATTTCGGGATTTCCTTCTTCAACCGTTAATTTAATCTCTGTAGTTCCGGGAATAGTACGTAATTCAGCTTCTGCTAATTTTGCAAATTTCATTGCTGCTTCTGTCGAGGGACCGGTTACAATCAATCCTAAAGTAGCATCTTCTGCAGTTCCTAAAATACCAACCGGAACCGTTTTTACTTTTGCCCCAACCAATACTTTCTCCAGCTTACGTTTAATTTTTGCAGCATAAACTGATGCATCATCTGTACGGTCTTTTTGCTCAATCATTTTTACGTCGATCTCTGCTTTGTAAGCTGTAGCCTGAGATGCCCCAAAACCTTCAGAAGTTTGTCCTACTGTTGTAATCTGGCTCTGAACATATTCCTCACCTCTCAAATAAGCTTCTGCTTTTTGGGTCATGAAATTGGTTTGCTCTAATGAAGCATCTTTCGGCATTTCGATCTGAACTAAGAACTCTCCACTATCAGAAGAGGCGAAAAACTCTCCTCCAATGAAACCACCACCCATTAATCCAATTGTCGAAGCAAAGAACAATACAAGAACAACAACAAATGTTTTAATATAATGATCCAGACACCAGGTTAAAAGGTCAGAAACCCAGTTTGTAAAACGTGTTAAATAGCTTTCGAAACCAAGAATAATTCTTCCAAATAAATTCTTTCCTTCAATATGCTCTAATTTACCAAAACGTGATGATAACCATGGAATAATAGTAAAGGAAGCCAAAAGTGACAATAAAGTGGATATAATTACCGTAACACAGAATTGTGTAATAATATTAGAAACCAAACCAGAACTCATCGCAATAGGCAGGAATACCACCACAATTACCAAAGTAATCGAAGTTACTGTTCCGCCAATTTCGGCAGTTCCATCGTAGGACGCACGGATTCTGCTTTTCCCCATTTCCATGTGCCTGTAGATATTTTCTAAAACCACAATCGCATCATCGACCAGAATACCTACCACCAGAGATAGTCCTAATAAACTCATTAAGTTTAAAGTATATCCCATTAAATAAATACCAATAAAAGTCGCAATCAAAGAGGCTGGAATAGACACCATTACAATTAACGAGTTTCTAATACTGTGCAGGAAGAACAACATTACAAATGCTACCAGGATAACTGCTATCAATAAATCGTGAACAACAGAATCTGCAGCTTCAAGAGTAAAAATGGTACTATCTTTTGCAACTTCTAATTTCAATTCATTTTTTGCATAATCCTTTTCAAGAACAGCAATAGTTTTCAATAATTGCTCACTTACTGCCACCGCATTTGCATCAGATTGTTTTACGATTTGCAAAACAATTGCGCTTTTTTGATCTACACGGGAGATTTTTTCGGCTACTTTTTGCGTATCCTGAACATCCGCAATTTCTTTTAGACGAATCTGAATTCCGTTTTGAGATGATACCACCAGATTTCTTAACTCTTCAACATTTTTATATTTACCTGCTAAACGAATTAATATTTTTTGGTCACGGGTCTGGATATTTCCCGTTGGGAAATCCAGGTTCGAAGTAAGAATGTTTTGTTGTACCTGAGGGATAGATAGTCCGTAGCCCTGCATTTTTAATGCATCTAGGTTTACCTGAATCTCACGCTCAGATCCACCAATGATATTTACCTGTGCCACACCTTGTACACGAGAAAGGATAGGAGCGATTTTTTTATCAATTAAGTCATAAAAAGCAGCTTCATCCATTTTTCCGTTTGCACCCAATGTCATGATAGGTAAATCACTCAACGAGAATTTAGTTAACGAAGGTGTCTCGGCATCATCTGGCAAGTCACTTATGATCGCATTGATTTTTCGCTGCGCATCGTTTAGGGAAAAATCGACTTTTGCATTTGATGTCAGCGTAATAGAAACAATAGACAAACTTTCGTATGATTTCGAGTCAATTTTCTTTACGTTTTCTAAGGATGCAATCGCATCTTCAATTTTTTTGGTTACTGTGTTTTCAACCTCACTTGGAGAAGCTCCGGGATAAATGGTAGAAATTGTAATAACGTTTTGCTCAAATTTAGGGATCAGCTCATAGCCTAACTGGCTGTAACTGAATAATCCACCAAGTGTCAGAATTGTAAACAATACAATTACTAACGACGGACGTTTTATGGATATTTCGGCTAATTTCATATATTTCTTTTTTAAGTCCTTAGATTTTTAGCTCCTAGTCCCTAGTTTTAATATTATTCAATTCTATGGACTAAGGACTACTAAGTAATATCACTTTTATTTAATAATTTCTACTTTGTTACCGTCCTGTAAGTTAATCTGACCCGTAGTAATTACATTTTCACCGTCATTTAATCCATTGATAATTTCTACTTTATCTCCTAAAATTCTTCCGGCAGTTACTTTTTTCAATTTTGCAACACCGTTTTCAGCTACAAAAATTTCGTTGCTGCTTACACTACCAACGAATGCATTTCTTGGTACAACCATCAAATTTTGCTTTTGTTGTTTTGAAGCAAAATTGGCAGTTCCGTACATACCTGCTTTTAAGTCGTTATTTGAATTGTTTGTGATTTCAATTTCAACAGGAAAGTTCAATGATTCATCAGCTTTTGAAGCGATAAAAGTAATTTTTCCTGAAAAAATTTTATCAGGATAAACACTTGCTGTAATGTTTACAGAGTTTCCTCTCTTTAAACTGGCAACCTGATTCTCGTTTACCGTTACAACTAATTTTAGCTTAGAAACATTTACAATATCAAACAATGGTGTTGCAGGCATTCCTGTTAAGATAGAACCCGGTTCAATATGTTTTTTATTGATAAATCCGCTTATTGGCGCTTTTACCCTTGTATCACCAACATTGATATTAGCTTGTTTAAGGTTCGCTTCAGCATTTGTTAAGGCTAATTTTGCCTGATCCAGTTGTTGTTTTGTAACTCCGCCAGATTTAAATGCATTTTCGTATCTGCTGTAATCTGATTTTGCATTTTGGTAAGCAGCCTGAGCTGTCTGTGCGTTTACATTAATAACGTCACCTCTCATGGTCAACAAGGTTTGTCCAACTTTTACATAATCCCCTTCCTTAACCAGAACACTGATTACTTTGCCTGATTTTTCAGCAGAGAAAGTCAATTCCTGAATAGGCTGGAAGTTTCCGTTTGCAACAAAATCCAATGAAACCTGTTCTGTTTTTACCGGAGTTACTTTTACTGAAACTGCAGCATTTTTCTCTGCAACGATATCTGTTTTAGCTTTGTTCTCTTCCTTATTTTTAGTTAATACGTATCCAATTAGTGCTAATGCTCCAACTATGACTACAATGGTTATAATAATTTTTTTCATTTTGTTTAGTTATTTAATAAGAGTTTTTAGTTCGCCTTTTGATTTGATTAGTGCTACCTCAGCAATTTTGTAATTTAAGACTGCTCGGGTAAAATTATTTTGAGCTGCAAGGGATTCATTCTCCGCATCCAGTAAATCTGTTAATGATGCCAGTCCCTGTAAGTAATTGTTTTTTGTATCGCTTAAGATTTCTCTTGCTAAACGCATATTTTCTTTTTGATTCTGAATCGTGATAAGATTATTCTCCATCTCCGCCATTGCGTTTCTGTAATCCAGATCTAGTGAAAGTTTGGTGTCTTTAATGTCTTCCTGAAGTGTTCTGATTTCAATATCTGCCTGCCTCACTTTGGCACGTGTTCCAAAACCTGTAAAGATCGGCACTCTTAAATTAAATGCAATTGAAGAGAAATCAGACCAATAAACCCCATCCTTTGGTTTTGCAAACCAAGGCATTTCAGGTCCCTGACCAATATAATTGTAGCCTGCAGATAATGAAAGTGTAGGGTAATATCCTGCTTCGGTTGCTTTTTTATTATAGACCAAAAGTTCTTCTTGTTTTTTCAAAAGCAGATATTCTGTTCTGTTTTCAATATTTGGCTGTTCTGTTAATGCTGCAGGAACCACTTCAAATTCTTCTTTTGGAATTTCGATTTGAGCTTCAATAGGCATTCCCATATAAAACTTCAACGCATTTTCCTGAAGTGTAATCTGATTTTTAATTTGTTGACGCTCTGTGTCAATGTTTGACATTTTTACAATAATACGGTCTAAATCAATTTTCTTTGCCAGGCCATTGTCAAATTGCCCTTGTACGATATCACGTACTTTAGTTGTATTTACATAATTGCTGTCTAATAAAATTAATCTTTCGCGCTGTACATAAACAGCGTAGTAATTATTTGCAACTCTTTCAATTACTTGTTCTTCTGTCAATTGTTCGTTAATTTGATAAAATTCACGAGTAGATCTGGCTGCTTTTAATCCTGTAAAAACAGACTGATCAAAAATGGTCTGTGTTAAATTAAGACCTGCAGTTGATGTCCATTTTTGGCCTAATGGCGCTAAAAGTGTGGTTCCGGGAGCACCAAAAAAATCTCCCGGTAAAGCATTTAATTGCAAAATGGGATTGTAAGTCAAATTTCCGTTTGCCGAAATTTGAGGCAGTGCTCTTGATCGCACTTCCTGAATCTGGTACTCACTGTTCTCAACCTGTAACTTTGCTTTTTTGGCATCAGCTTTATTTTGAAGCGCATACGTAAGGGCGTCTTTTAAGGTTAAGGTTGTTACTTGTGCGTTGGCTGACAGGCCAATTGAACACAAAAATATAAGAATTATTCTTTTCATAAATTATAGATTGATGATTATATTATACAGTAAATCTTTTAAGTTGTTTTTCTAATTCAATTATTCCTTTTTCTGTTGCCATTGCTCTGGTGTGGTATTCTAAAGCTTCCAGTTCAATTTCTTGTGCTTCTCTTTCCGAAACGGTTGTTTCATTGATATGAAAAATCAGCGTGTAATAAAATTTTACATAGATATCAATATTCAAATCAGCACGATATAAATTTTCCTCTATACCTTTTAATATATTGACTCTAAAATATTCTGTACACTGATCAATTTCTTTAGATAATACGTTTTGATATATTTCAGGATAATGTTTTTTAAGCTGGTAAATAGGAGAGGTGTCTGCATTGTTTTTAAACATGTCCCTGAACATTTCCCTGATTTCAAAATTTTCATGAATTGCATTGTAATTTTTGGCTACAATGGTATCAATAATTTCATGTACCTGTCTATGAACCATCGATGTGCTTTCTTCGACCAGAACCTCCTTGTTGCAAAAATATTTGTAAATAGTTTTTTTAGAAATACACATTTCGCCGGCAATGTCATCCATAGTTACACTTTTAAAACCAAGTTTTAAAAACAGATCACTTGCTTTGGCTATTATTTTTTCTTTCATTTTAAATTTCAAATTGGATTACAAATATAAGTCGGAAACTTTTATTGAAAAAATAGTTTCCTATATTTTTGTAATAATTTTACATTAATTTATCACTCCAAACTCATATACTAAATTCAACATTGGCTATAAGTTTAATATCTTTTCCTAATGCCAGTCCTCCATTGTGATTGTATGAGTTATAATCTAAGCCGAAATCCTGACGCTTAATATCCCCTTTAATCTCAAAAGCTACTTTTTTCTCCCCGTTATAAGTGTTGATTCCAATAAATTCTGCATCAAGTTCAACCACTCTGGTAACATCTTTTATAGTCAGATCCCCTTTAAAGAAATTAATATTATTATTTACTTTTTGAAAAGAAGTCGACTTGAAACTAATAATCGGATGCTCATTTACATTAAATAAGTCATTCAGTTGTAGGTGCGTATCAATTTGCTGAAAACTATCGGCCTTATTATTTATATCTAATGAAAACTCAACCGAAGCATCTTCAATTTCATTATCATCAATATTTACGTAACCGTCAAATTTGTTTACTGTTCCTCCTAAATAGGCAATTATAGAATGCCTCATTTTTATTAAAACATCTGATTGGCTAGAATCTATGGTCCATGTAGTTTTCATAAATATTCAGTTTTATTGAGATTGTCAATTCTTTAAGTCTCATGGAAACTTTATTAGTGTTTAAAGTTTCCATTGAGGATGCAAATATAGACAGGAAACTTTAAACACCAAAAAAGTTTCCAAGTTTTTTCAAAAAATATTTTAACAGATTAATAATGAGTTGCTTTAAAATAATTTTTTGTGGGAACTCAATTCCTTTTTAAATTTTAGAAACTTTAATTCACATTTGAATTGTATCTTTGGACCTCGTTAATCAGAATTTTATTTTATGCACCATATTAGTCAGTACCAGGATTTTTTTATTAGTTATTTAAATGATCAAAGCATAACCAAAGAACCTAAAAATCTTTATGAGCCTATTGAATATATTTTAAGTCTTGGTGGAAAACGTATGCGTCCGGTACTAACTTTAATGGCAGCGGAAGTTTTTGATGCCCATTATAAAATAGCGCTTCCCGCCGCAATGGCTGTAGAAGTTTTTCATAATTTCTCGCTGGTTCATGATGATATTATGGACGATGCGCCTTTGAGAAGAGGAAAAGAAACCGTACATGAAAAATGGAATCTGAATACCGGAATCCTTTCCGGAGATGCGATGCTTATTTTGGCCTATCAATATTTTGAACAATACGAACCAACTGTTTTCAGGGATTTAGCAAAATTATTCAGTAAAACAGCACTCGAAGTTTGCGAAGGCCAGCAATGGGATGTCGACTTTGAAACCCGTACAAACGTTACTATTCCGGAATACCTGAAAATGATCGAATACAAAACAGCTGTTTTGGTTGCTGCTGCCATGAAAATGGGGGCAATTGTAGCAAAAGTTTCTGAAAAAGAAGCCGATTTAATTTATGATTTCGGACTTAATTTAGGATTGGCTTTTCAATTGCAAGATGATTATTTAGATGCTTTTGGAGATCCCAAAACTTTTGGAAAACAAGTTGGTGGAGATATTATTGAAAACAAAAAAACCTATTTGTATTTAAAAGCTATGGAGTTTTCTGTCCCTGAAAAAGCTTCCGAATTGCAAAAATTGTTTAGCGAACAATTAGAAAATAATACTAATAAAATAGAAACTGCAAAGGCAATTTTTAATGAATCCGGTGCATCAGAAGCCACTCAGAAAGCTATAGAAACATACACTTTTAAAGCTTTTGAAACCCTTGAGAAAATGGATATCAATGTTGAAAAGAAAAATATTCTTAAAATTTTTGGCGAAAATCTAATGGGCAGAAAGGTTTAATACTAAGACTTATGAATGCCATAGTGAATTCGGTTTTCTTTAATGACAAAAATTATAATGCCAAAAAGCAGCTGTTTTTTGCTGTTTGTTTTCCCTTTTTCACAATTCTCGCTTTAGGAATTGACAGTGTCACATTTAATGAAAATTATTTTGATGGCCGCCAAATTACAAATCTTTTAGCCATAATTTATTTCTCTTTTTTCTTTTGGTCTTCAGGTTCTTATTTAAGAAAACTGATGTTTGTGATGGTCTTTTTGTCCTATATAGGGGAATTGATTTTTTGCACTCTACTCGGAATGTACAATTACAGAACAATAGTCATTCCTTTATATGTTCCTTTTGGCCATGCGATTGTGTATGCTTCTGGTTATGTTTTTGCACATACAGAATGGGCAATTAAAAATCATCTTCTTAAAAAATATTTTGCAGTTGCATTTCTGATATTGTTTTTATCTGTTGGAATTTTTCTGAGAGATGTTTTTTCACTGATTTTCGGAATCTTTTTCTTTTTGCTTTTGAAGAGAAAAAGATGGCAGAACTTATATTATTTCATTGCCATTTGTGTTATATTTATTGAGCTTGTGGGGACGTATTTTGAATGCTGGAAATGGGTGCCAAAAACGTTTGGATTAATTCCGGCCGCCAACCCGCCAATGGGAGCTGTTTTTTTCTACGCAGGAGGTGATGTACTTTTATCTAAAATTGTAGATTATTGGAAATCAAAAAAAACAAATGAGGAATATTGAAATTGATTTTTGAAGTTAGTTTTTGAAGTTTTTTTTTGAAGTTTTTTTTTGAAATTGAAATTGATTTTTGAGATTGCCATTGAATTAGAATATTAAAAAATATGTATATCACACCCTTAAATACCGATTTGTTGTTTGAAGAAGCTCAAAAGGAATCTTTATATTTGAAACTGATCGAACAAATCAACAAGGACTTTAATCTGGCAAACGAAGGAATTGATTTTCCGCTGAGCATTACCCCTGATGAATTAAAAATCCAGCTTCACGAAAAAATCTACCGAATGATCCAGTACAAATTTGCTGAATATCTGAATCTCCTTTATATTATAGACGTATCTGAAAACGAAATCAAAAAACTTGACGGATCAGATTTGGTTATTTTAGCTGAAGAAGTTTCTTTTTTAATTCTAAAAAGAGAATGGCAAAAGGTTTGGTTTCGAAATAATTTTAAATAAATTATTCAGTTATTAAAATACTGTAGTTTTCTGGTCTGACGATTTTTTTTAATTTATCTAATTCATCAAAAAATCCAAAAACATCAGTATTAATTTTGCTTCCTGTAATTTGGAATCGGTTACATTTGAAACAAATTTTTGCTAGTCCTATTATTTCTCCTCTTTTTTTAAAAATAAAAATATCACGATATTCTGCAATACAGGCAGCAGCATCAGGTATTGGCCGGTCTTTTTCGCTAAATACATTTTCAATCTTTTTTTCTTGTGTAATATCTAATATTGATTTTTTATAGTTATGTTTCAAAAGTATCTTCCCAAAATCTTCTTTTTGGATATTATCAGGATAATGTCCAGTAAATAATTCGCTGAATTCAACTTCTCTCTTAGTCTGGGTCTTCTTTCTTATAAGTTTCATAAAATCATCTTCAGAAATATCTAAATAATAATGATCTATTTTATCCGAATCAAAAAAAGGCCGTAATTCTTTTTTTAAAACTTTCTTATCTGTTACTTCTATTTCTGCTTTCTTAGAATTATTACAACTCCAAACTATAAACGCAATAATTATAAGAATATATTTTTTCACTTTTCGTATTTTAAAAAAACTTACAAACTCAGTATCTCAGAACCTTAGCAGCCCTAAAAATAAACCCTCACAAAAGGCATAAATGCAGATCCGTATAAACTTCTGTCATCATTAAACAAAACATCGTAGCGTGCACCAACGGTTACATTTCCGTTTCTGTAACCCGCTCCAAGATATAGTGCCGTATTCCAGTAATTATCTGAAAAATCAGGATATAGACTTGTTTCGTCATATTTTGTATTTACGCGAACTTGTTCCAACTCTGCAGATAGCTGAATTTCCGGAATCGGATTTATAAGTCCAATAAGGCTTCCGCCATAAACAAAAGAACTATAATAATTTTTAGAAGATAAATAGCCAAACTGCAAACCAACACCAACTGCTACAATTTCGTTCACATTATAAATAGCACTTGGCATTACTGAAATATCTGTATAACCCGAACCAATTCCGAGACCTAATCCACCTCCAAATTGTACCTTATCCCAAAATTGAGGATTGTTATCGATTACATTATTTTGATCCTGAGCAATAGTGGAAATTGAAAACAAACAAGTCAAAATCACAAAAAATGATTTGAAAACGATTGAAAGATGAATTTTTCTCATAGTTAGATCAATTTTTAACAAATTTTTACGTAAAAGTACGTAAAAAAACGATTTAAATAATATCGATTGTTGTACTTTTGCCATTCTATTTAACAAAAAGTATATTCAAACATATTATGGATAGGTTTTCATTTTTAAATGCAGCGCATACAGAGTTTTTCGCACAATTATATGATCAATATTTAGTAAACCCAGATAGCGTTGAGCCAAGCTGGAGAAGTTTTTTCCAGGGTTTCGATTTTGGAATGACTACTTATAATGACGAAAATCCGGTTCAGCAAATCGTTGAATATGTAACTAGCGACAACACAGATT
Organism: uncultured Flavobacterium sp.; assembly: GCF_946478785.1. Next base: position 81,784 of record NZ_CAMLDD010000014.1, on the reverse strand, counting down.
ACAGTAAGGTTTCAGAAAAATTACAAAAAGAATTTAATGTTTTAAAATTAATTGATGGCTACCGCACTCGTGGTCATTTATTCACTAAAACAAATCCGGTTCGTGATCGCAGAACATCATCTCCAACTTTGGATATTGAGAATTTCGGATTAACAGCTGCAGATCTTTCAACTGTTTTTGATGCCGCTCAGGTTATCGGAGTTCCTCCTTGCTCTTTGCAGGATATCATTACCCGTCTTAAAGCAATTTACTGTCAGCATATTGGTGTTGAATATATGTACATCAGAAATCCTGGTGTTGTAAAATGGATTCAGGATAAATTAGGGGTTAATAATAACCAGCCTAATTTTTCTACAGAAGAAAAACAAAACATCCTTAATAAATTAAATCAGGCCGTTTCTTTCGAGAACTTTTTGCATACTAAATATGTAGGTCAAAAACGTTTTTCATTAGAAGGTGGAGAAACTATTATTCCGGCTTTGGATGCCTTAATTGAAAAAGCTGCAGAAAAAGGAGTAGAACAATTCGTAATGGGAATGGCACACCGTGGTCGTTTGAACGTTTTGGCAAACATTTTCGGAAAATCAACTCAGGATATCTTTAGCGAATTTGACGGTAAAGATTACGATCAGGAATATTTTGACGGTGACGTAAAATACCACTTAGGTCTTACAGCTGACAAAAAAACAAGAACAGGAAAAAGCATCAATATCAATTTAGCACCAAACCCTTCGCACTTAGAAACGGTTGGAGCAGTAATTGAAGGAATCACAAGAGCTAAACAAGACAAATATTATGCTGATGATTTCTCAAAAGTATTACCTATAGCCGTTCACGGAGATGCTGCAATTGCAGGTCAGGGTATTTTGTATGAAATCATTCAAATGGCACAATTAGACGGTTACAAAACCGGAGGTACTATTCATATCGTAATCAACAATCAGGTTGGTTTTACCACAAACTATTTAGACGCCCGTTCTTCTACATATTGTACTGATGTTGCCAAAGTAACGCTTTCGCCTGTATTACACGTAAATGCAGATGATGCAGAGGCAGTTGTACATGCAGTATCTTTTGCATTAGATTACAGAATGGAATTTGGACGTGATGTATTTATCGACTTGTTAGGATATAGAAAATACGGTCATAACGAAGGTGATGAGCCTCGTTTTACGCAGCCCGTTTTATATAAAATCATTGCAAAACATCAAAATCCAAGAGATATTTATGCAGAGAAATTATTGTCAGAAGGAGTTATTGATGGTAATTATGTAAACGGATTAGAAAAAGAATACAAAGCAGATCTTGAACAAAATTTAGAAGCTTCCCGTAAAAAAGATTTGACTATTATAACACCATTCATGCAAAATGAGTGGAGTGGTTTTCAACAAGTTTCTGATGATGTGATGTTGAAAAAGGTAGATACTACTTTTCCTAAAGAAGGTCTGGATTCTATCATCAATACTATTTCGACTTTACCATCTGATAAAAAATTCATTAACAAAATCAATAAAATTGTATCCGACAGAAAAGCAGGATATGATAATAATACATTAGACTGGGGAACTGCAGAAGCATTAGCTTACGGATCTCTTTTAACAGAAGGATTTGATGTCAGAATTTCAGGTCAGGATGTGGAGCGTGGTACTTTCTCTCACCGTCATGCGGTAGTAAAAGTAGAAGATTCTGAAGAGGAAGTAATCTTATTGAACAACATCGAAAACAAAAAAGGAAAATTCGGAGTATTCAATTCTCTTTTATCAGAATACGGAGTTTTAGGTTTCGATTACGGTTATGCTTTGGCAAACCCAAAAGCATTGACTATCTGGGAAGCGCAATTTGGAGATTTCAGTAATGGAGCACAAATTATGATCGACCAGTATATTTCTTGTGGCGAAGACAAATGGAACAACCAAAACGGTATTGTTTTATTATTGCCACACGGATACGAAGGACAAGGTGCAGAACACTCTTCTGCTAGAATGGAGCGTTATTTACAACTTTGCGCAAGACATAATATGTATGTGGCCGACTGTACAACGCCGGCTAACTTCTTCCACTTGTTGAGAAGACAGATGAAAACAGATTTCCGTAAACCTTTAGTTGTGTTTTCTCCAAAAAGTTTGTTGCGTGACCCAAGATGTGTGTCTTCAGTTGATGAATTGGCAACAGGAAGCTTCCAGGAAACTATCGATGACAATACAGTAAGCAAAAAAGACGTAAAAACTTTAGTTTTCTGTACAGGTAAATTCTATTATGATATTGTTGCCGAAAGAGAAAATAACGGAAGAAAAGATGTTGCAGTAGTTCGTATCGAGCAATTGTTTCCTTTCCCTGTTGAGCAAATCAAAGAAATCATCTCCAACTATCCAAACGCAGATGATTATGTTTGGGCACAGGAAGAGCCTAAAAATATGGGAGCTTACAGCTTTATGTTAATGAACTTTGATCTTGTAAAATGGAGACTGGCTTCGTTAAAAGCTTATGCTGCTCCGGCTGCAGGAAGTTACACTCGTGCAAAACGCCGTCATGCAGATGCTATCAGAATGGTATTCGATAAAGATTTATTCAGATAGTCATTGCGAGGAACGAAGCAATCACACTAATAAATATTTTTAGAAGCTATTTCCTGCTGTCCGCTAAATCTTTTCCCGGCTAAAGAAGCCAGAAAAAGGATATCGCTGCCATCAGGGCTAAAAAATAAGAATAAGAAGTTCTTTAGGGAACAATTAAAATATAAAATTCATAATTTAAAATAACAGAACATGATTTTAGAAATGAAAGTCCCATCACCAGGGGAATCAATAAAAGAAGTAGAAATTGCAACTTGGTTAGTAAAAGACGGAGATTATGTAGAAAAAGATCAGGCTATTGCCGAAGTTGATTCAGACAAAGCAACTCTTGAATTACCAGCTGAAATGAGCGGAATCATTACGCTAAAAGCAGAAGAAGGTGATGCAGTAGCAGTAGGGGCCGTAGTTTGTTTAATTGATACAAGCGCAGCAAAACCTGCAGGAGACGCTCCAGCGGCTGAGGCACCAAAAGCTGAGGCACCAAAGGCTGAAGCTAAAGCAGAAGCTTCAAAAGCGGCACCAGCTGCAGCAACAACATATGCTACGGGAACTCCATCTCCTGCAGCAAGAAAAATATTAGACGAAAAAAATATAGCACCGGCAACAGTTTCAGGAACTGGAAAAGGGGGCAGAATCACTAAAGATGATGCTGTAAACGCAGTACCTTCAATGGGAACACCAACTGGTGGAAGCCGTGGAACTGAGCGTACAAAATTATCAATGTTGCGTCGTAAAGTAGCGGAGAGATTAGTTGCTGCGAAAAACGAAACAGCAATGCTAACTACTTTCAACGAAGTTAACATGACGCCAATCAACCAGATTCGTAATGAGTACAAAGATGCTTTTAAAGCGAAACATGGTGGTCTTGGTTTAGGATTCATGTCTTTCTTTACAAAAGCAGTTACAAGAGCTTTACAATTATATCCTGATGTAAACTCCATGATGGATGGTGATTATAAAATAGCTTACGATTTTGCAGATATCTCAATCGCGGTTTCAGGACCAAAAGGATTGATGGTTCCTGTAGTTCGTAATGCTGAACTTTTAACTTTCCGTGGAATAGAAGCTGAAATCAAAAGACTGGCTTTAAGAGCACGTGACGGGCAAATCACTGTTGACGATATGACCGGAGGAACATTCACAATTACAAATGGTGGTGTTTTCGGATCTATGTTATCTACGCCAATTATCAACCCTCCACAATCTGGAATCTTAGGAATGCATAACATTATCGAGCGTCCAATCGCTGTAAACGGTAAAGTTGAAATTCACCCAATGATGTACGTAGCACTTTCTTATGACCACAGAATCATCGACGGACGTGAGTCAGTTGGTTTTCTGGTTGCTGTTAAAGAAGCTTTAGAAAATCCGGTAGAATTATTGATGAATGGCGATGCTAAAAGAGCATTGGAACTATAGTTTTAAATAATTTATAATATTAAAAATCCCAAATTCCAATTAAGAATTTGGGATTTTTTATTGAATTCAAGTTGGGAATTTGTAATTTCAATATTGGAATTTAAATCCTATTCTTTTACAATTTTGATGCTTTTAGTTGTTCCTTCTGATTTGACTTTTAGGAAATATACACCCGTTGAAACACCTGATAAATCAATTTCGGCATGTAGATTATTTATCTTTTTAGCTAAAACAGATTTTCCGGAAAGAGAAAATACCTCGATTTGATCAATAACTTCGGTATTGTTTATCGACAAGTTATTATGTATCGGATTCGGGTAAAATTTAAAATTAGGTAAAACAAAATCTGGACTAGAAAGTGAACCGTTCGATTTTGCAGTAACAGCAAGACGTTGTGTACTTTCCGCTCCGTTTATGGTTTGCGATGCATAATAAGTGGTTCCATCAATCAAAACTGTTGTTAAAGGCAAGTCTGTTTCGGACTTTTTACTTGTTTTGCCCGTTGAAGGATTTGGGCTGCTGTACCATTTAATCCCTTGACCTTCGACAGTAATATCTGCCAGAGTTTGTCCAGGTGTAAAATCAAAATTTATTGCATTTTTACCGTTTATAGATGGCGCTGGTGGGTCAATAGTGGCATACATTGTTGCAATGCATCCGATTCCGTCTTTTACTGATAGTTGATGAAATCCAAAGCTCACATCACTAAAAATATTACCTGCCTGATAAACACTGCCGTTCAAGTTATAGAGGTACGAGCCATTTCCGCCAGTTGCATTGATTGTTATAGTTTGATCATTTAAAGCAAATGTTGCTGTTAATGGAATTGGTTTTTCTATAACTATTTTATTGGCAATAGCGATACAGTCAACAGAATCTTTTACATGTACACTATATGATCCTTCCTTTACATTGGTAAAAATACTGTTTGGAGCATATGTTATTCCGTCTAATGAATATTGATATGGTTTTTTACCTCCTGAACCAATTATATTTATTGTAGCATTACTAGTACAATCTATCTTTTTAAGAATGGCAGCTCTGGACAATAAATTGTTATGAGGCTGTATTACAACAGTTATACTTTCTGTTGTATTCTGGCTGTCTTTAAAATATATTTCATAATTTCCAGGGTATAAATTAGAAAATACATTTATAGCACTGTAGCTTAATCCTTTATCTATAGAATATAAATAAGACCCCCCGGAACCTCCGGCTGCTGTAATAGTAAAAGCACCCCTTGGATTCTTACAGGTTACAGAATCGATAACAACTGTAGCCGTAAGAGGAGGCAATTCATCAATAATCAGATTGGACTGCAGTGATTTATTTCCTTTTAAATCAGTTACTAATGTCTGGTAAGTTCCATTTGGTAAATTTTTAAAGATATTGCTGGATTGTGATTTTATTATTGGTATTCCCGCATCATCCTGAAGAGAATAAACATACGGAAGAACACCTCCGGTTGCATTAACAGTTAACGTTCTTTTGTCAACAATAACTGAGGAAGCAAGAGGAAGAGGCTGTATTACAGTTATTGGAGTCGCTGAAATACAACCATCAGTGTCTTTTATATATAGGACATGGTTTCCATAACTTACATTATTAAAAATATTCCCAGTTTTGTAATTACTATTTGTGTCCAAAGCATATTGATATCCATATTTGTTATTGCCACCACTCGCCTTAACCGTTATGGTTTTATCTGAAGCTGTAATGGTACCAATTATTTCAGTAGGACCTGATACAGTGGCTGTTGTTGTAGCCACACAGCCATTAGAGTCTTTTACCGATACAATGTAATCGCCTGCTTTCAAATACTCATAGAAGGATTTAGAAGAATAATTTCCTCCATTTATTGAAAAAACATACGGAAGTTTCCCTTCCCTTCCTCCAATGGATATCGATCCATTAGAGTCACCAAAACAGGAAACATTTTTAATGAATGTAACTATTGAAACCATTTTTACCGCGTCTATTGTTGCAGTTGCAGAAGCTGTAGCATTTTGCGCATCAACAACATTTACAGTATACGTACCTGCACTTAAATTATCAAACACATTAGAAAGTGTGTAAGTCTCTCCGTTATTTATAGAATATTTATAGGGCATAGAACCGCCATTTGGAGTAACAGTTAAAGTACTTGTAGTAATAATGCAAGTAATTGGAGTTACGGTTGCAAAAGTTGTAAGTGGAGTAGGTGCATTAAGTATATTAATTCCTTTTAATGATGCAGTACATCCGTTAGAGTCTGTGATTACGGCTTCATACGAACCCACGCCTAAACCGGTAAAAGGAATTGCTGTTTTAGAAGGAATTACTATTCCATTGCTGTCCTTAAGAGCATAGCTAAACGGAGGAACCCCGCTCAAAACATTTAAATTTATCTTTCCCTGATTGTTGAGCTCACTATCATTGGTTAAAATTGCAGTTGCAGTTATAGATGGATGAGTTTGACCTACATCTATAGAAAAGGAAATAATACATCCGGTAGCGTCCTGTACCCTTATAGAGTGTTTACCAACACTTAAATTTTTAAAAACATTTGAAGCTGTAAATTCATCATTACCAATAGAGAATAGGTATGGAGCTTTTCCTCCTGATGCAGTAATATCTATCCTGCCATCATTTGATCCCTCACAGGTAACTTCAGTTGATTTAGATAACCACGTCAAAGGAGTCAGAGATTCTATATTTATTATTTTTGTAGCTACACATCCATTTCCATCTCTTACATATACCGTTTTAGATCCTGAACCTGAATAGCTCATAAGATTATTCTTCGTAAAAACTATTCCGGAAAGTGAATATTCATAATTAGAATCACCGCCACTAGCAGTTATGTCAAGTGTTTGTATACAGTTTATATGTTTGACTATTACATCAGCAATTAAAACAGGATTTATAATCAAATTAAAATAATTTGTAGTAACTGTACCATTATTATCTATTCTGGCATAGATAGTTTTAGGAGTATCATTGGGGCTACCTATGTAATTGGTTGGATTTGTAATCGCATTTATATTATTTGTAGCATCAGCTAGGCTCAAATAATAATTTAAAGTAGTTTCAGCAGGATTTAGATTTCCAATTAATTCTGCATTTCTATTTGTTAAGTCAAATACAGTATTTCCTGCACAATTCTTAATTGGACTAATAACCTGAGCATAAAAGAAATTTGTAAATAAAAAAAGTAAACAAAGTAGAGTTTTTTTCATAGCAGCATATTTGTTAAAAATAGGTTTGGCAAATATAGATAAAAAGGTTACTTTATAATTCAAATACAAATAATGATATTATAGTTATCAATAATTTTTCAGTTTAAGAAAGCTATCAAAGTGAAATCTAATTTTAATTCGTAGATTAGAATTTGAGATTTTCTTTTTATATTAGAAAATAAAAGAATAAATATGAAAATAAAATTGATATTGCTAGTTGTCTGTTTTGCATTAAGTTCTGTTTTTGCCAATCCCCCAGCTAAAAAAAGGATTTTGGTTTATACTAAAAATGGCAAAGGCTACGTACATAAAAATATAGCTTCGAGTGTTGAAGCCTTAAAGAAAATTGGCGAAGCAAATAAGTTAATTGTTGATGTTTCAGATGATCCGGCAATAATGACTTCCGAGAGTTTAAAAAAATATAACTGTCTTGTTTTCTCAAATACCTGTAATGATATTTTTGATACAGAACAGCAAAAGCAGGCATTTGTAGATTACATTCATGCCGGAGGATCTTTTGTAGGTATTCACAGTGCCTCTGATTCTGAAAGATCCTGGCCTTGGTATACAGCTATGATAGGAGGTAAATTTAAAAAACATCCGGCTTTTCAGCCTTTTGAAATAAAAAAGATTAATAAAAATCATCCTTCAACGGCAATGCTGCCTGAAATATGGAGAAAAGAAGATGAATGTTATTATATGAATGAACTCAATCCTAACATTCAGGTACTTTTAGCGGCCGATTTGCGAACTGTAGAAGATCCCGAAAAAGAAGTCTACCCTGGGCGTATTTTTGGAGATTATTTTCCGTTGGCTTGGTATCATCAATTCGAAGGAGCAAGAGTATTTTATACTGCTTTAGGACATGATAGTAAAGATTATGTTGATCCTGTGTTTATCCAGCATCTTACAGGCGGAATTTTGTGGGCATTAGGCGAAAATGTTCATTTAAAGAGAAACTCAAAAAAATAAGTTAATACTAAAATATTTCTCTTACTGATGATAAAGTGTTTTGAAAGCACCGATATCTAAAATAAATTTTTTTCAGAAATAACATTGGTTTTTTATTTTATCAATAAAACAGTGTTTGATGATTGAGTTTTATTTTTTGACTTAAGAATGAGTAAAGATTTTCATTTTGTTAATTGCTAAAAGTATATTAAAACTATAGTTTTAAATAATTTATGACATAACAATGAAAATTTTAATTAATGATTTGGGATTTTTTATTGTTTTTAAGAGAATGCTATAATATATTATGCCCAAAAAGGGATATATTTCTTATACTTTCTAGAGTTACTGGATGGATCATCATCTTTTATTAATCCTTCAGTAATCGTATCCTTTATAATTCTAGATGCTATTGCGGAATTTTGTTCTTCAATTTGGAATCGTTCTCTTAAGCTTTGATTAGTCATTATATCATTGGAAACATAACGTAAACAAGCATGTTGATAACAGGCTCTAACTTTGTCTTTCTTGTCTAAATGATTAAGCTCTTTATAGCTGAACATTGTAATTCTTGTTCTTTTTTCTGAAACAATAAAATCAACAGCTGGTAATTGGAACATTTCATTATAAAAAATAACCTTATCAATACCGCTTCCTTTTTCTTCACATATACCAAATCTCCTTAATATATCAGCTAACTTTTCATTTCTGGAAATATACTCATCAATAAAACGCTGTGGAGTTATAAGCGGAAGACCAGGATTTGAAATTTCAATTCGATCTGAAAATATTTCGATCATGGGAAATCCTTTTTCATTAAAATCTTGATGAATAAGAGCATTTGCAACTAATTCTCTTATAGCAATTTCAGGATACATTTTTGTCTCTTTTCTGAAAGCTTTTCCTATTTCTTCATTAGCAGGTAATTGTCCGTTGATCCAATCAATTAGTCCATCAAAACTTACTGCATATCCTCTTTTCCCTATTTGCTCCCTTATTGTTTCAACTTTATTTTTTCCTTTGTAAACAATTACTCGAACGGCCTTTCTCCCTATCTCATCGAATTCTTCAAGATTTTTGGCTAGAAGAATAGCTCCTAATTTTGTTATGTCATATTGCTCTTTATTCTTTTTTATGAATTTTTCAGAAATAAATTTTCAATTACGCCTTCCTGTGTATTAGGATATGGAAGTTTTAATAGTTCAAAGTACGTTTGAGAGTTTAGTAAACTTATTATTTCTGATGATGTGACATTGGCTTTCGCAACACGATTTTCTAATGGTTTGTCTGGAGCCTTTCTCCAAATTTTGCCTTCTTTTTCAGGAAAATCACTTAATTTTCTGGTATAACTTCCTATTCTAATATAAGATGTGTGTAGAAAATCGATAGGCCGATTCTCTGCACAAGGAATTATAATCATAGATATATGTATTCCATTTTCATATTCAAATTCATGAAACCTAAAATCAATCTTCGGTGATAATCGATTCATCAGCCAACTTTCTAATTCTTCCCCGCCTTTTTTATATGACTTTATTTTGAAAGTGGTTCCAACAACTTTATGGGTTCTATCTTCAACACCAAAAACTAAATATCCAAAAGGATGATTATGAAGGCAAGCTCCATTTGATAAAGCTGAAATACGTTCACCTATTTCTTCAACTGAATGATAATTTAATTTGAATTCAACCCATTCACTTTCGTTTGGTTGTTTAATCAAATCATTTACGATATTTATTAACTTTTTTTGCTCCATAATCAAATAACCATCAAATAAGAATGTCCAGTATTTACTGGGGCTGCAGGTAAAAATACATCTATTTGTCAAATAACTATCAAATAAGATTCTTTTTTCACCTTAATTTGTTAATAACTTTTACTTGATTTTAATAAATTTTGTTTTATTCGTTTGTTTTAGCTATTTCAAATACAAATAATGGTTATAATAATCAATAATTCCCTTTCCTTCCATCAAAACATCTGCGCCAATAATACCGTGAACAGGTTTTGCCTTGTATTGTCTTAAAGCTTCATTTACGTGCGAAAGGTCAAAAATAACCAGGCTGAAATCCTGATTTTTCCAGGAACCAATTTGTAGTGCATTTTGTTTGGAGATTTGTGTTTTCATTCCGGTTCCGCCTGCGCCTGCCGCTTTGGTTTTGGATTTTTTCGAAGTCAGTTCAAATCGTTCAATACTTTCATAACCCACACAAGAGTTGGAAGCACCTGTATCTAAAATAAAATTTCCCGAAACACCATTGATTTTTACTTTAATCAATAAATGCTGGGTTTTCATGATTTTAAATTTTATCTTTTTGTATTTTTCTTTTTTAAGGACCAGGTGAAGATTTTCCATTTTTGATACTGATTGAGAACCAAAAATAAACCAATTAAAGCCAATAAACTAATGATGTAAACGATATAATTAGTTGAATTTGTTTCAGTAGAAATCGAGCCATAATAAACAAAAGAACTCCAGTAATAGGGCGATTTTTTAGCATTTGGAATCGATTTATCATTTAAAAAAGCAAGTTTTGCGTTTGTATTGGCTTCAAAATAAGTCTGATTATTTTTGACATTTTTATAAAAATTAGTCATAAAAACCGATGTCGTATAATCGTTTACTTTCCACAACGAAAACAGTAAATTCTGCGCTCCTGCAAACTGAAAACCTCTGGCTACACTCATGGCACCTTCGGCTTTATAGAGTTTTCCAATTCCGGTTTCACAGGCGCTTAAAACCACTAAATCGGGATTGATGTTTAGATTGTATAATTCTGAATATAAAATTTCCTGATCGTAAAATTTGATGCTTGCAGGAGTTTCAATATCTCCCGAAGAAGCATGCGTACTGAGATGTAAAATTGAATAATTGGAAATATTATTTTTAAAATTAGAAAAGCTTGCTCCTGAATTTTCTAAATATTTTCCCTCAAAGTTGTTCCGGATTGATTCAAGTTCTTTTTTCGAATAACGTAATTCAAAAGCCGTTTCTTCGAATATTGGAAAAACGCCCAAAACGGTTTTATCTGATTTTGAGATTGGTTTTGAATTGAGATAAAAACCCGCTGAATTATTATAGGCAATTTTAAAATCATGCAGTAAATAATGCATTTTGGTAAAATTGGTTGTAGAAGATTTTCGTGTAATCAACGCTTCAAAAGGCAGGAAATTTAAAATGCCGTCCGGAACAATGATGAGGTTTTTGTAAATAGTATTTTGAGGCAATTTTAATAAATCATACACTTTTTTGCCAGAGTAATTATAACCCGAAATATTGTTTGTAATAGCATCAGCAGTATTGAAATAATCTACAAAACGAACAACTTCAATCATTGCTCTATGAGTTGTATTTAGATGATTTAAACTAATTCGGTTATTTTGTAAAGTGAAGTAAAATAAATTTTCAGAACCCATAAAATAATGAACCATTACTGCTTTATCTTTTTCTAATTTAGAAAAGAGTTCTTTTAAGTTGGTTTTTTCAGGAATATAATCAACGTTTTTAGATTGGATTTCTTTTAGTGAAAGCATCAATTGATTTTGCTTTTTTATGGCTGAATTAATGTTTGAAATATTAGCGAGGTTTCCTTTTTGCTGTTCTTTTATTATAGCATTATTTAAGTTTTGAAGCTGCTGTAACATCGTCTTTTCTTCTGCTGAAGCATTTGTAATGTTCGAGCGGTGACTTTTTAAAATTCCGGATTTGGTTTTTTCTGATAATTGAAAAGCTTCTTCTAAATATTGAATTTTATTTTCTTCTTTGTACAAACGATCATAAATAACAAGACATTTTTCAGTTCGGTTACGTGTTCTGATTTGCGTGATGATTTTAGAATTTTCGTAAACTAATGAGTTCATCAATAAATCTTCAATGTAAAAGGAAAGTTCAAAAGTTTTTAGAGCTTTTTTGGGTTGTTTGAACAGTAAAATTTCGGCATGTAAATCTAGTGCATCCATTAAAACTGTTTCTGCATACAATTGGTTTTGATTTGGCAGAATACTTTTAGCATTATAATTCGGAATTAAAATTTTAAAAATTGCCGAAATCTGTTTCTCGCTTTCATCCTCTTTTCCTTCGTCAAAAAGCAATAATGCTTTTTCATAATAGAGTTTTGCAACTTTTCTGGGTTGTTGATTTGGTGTTGCGAAAAAGATTTTTTCAGCTTTTTCCAAATAAGAACTGGCTGCTTCAAACTGATGTCTTTGGCGATTAAGCGTAGACAAGTTTCGATAAGAATTCGATAAAGTTTCTGTTTGTTCTTTCTCGCTTTTGAGATAATTTACAGCCAACTTAAAAGCATTTTCGGCTTTTTCATAAGTTTCCGGCATCAGTAGATTTCCTCCGGAACTTAGTAAATAATTATTTCCTAAATTATTCAGCAAAATTCCTTTTTGAGCATTCGATAATTTTTCTGTTTTTAAAGTGTTTTCCAATAATTCTATGGCTAGAGAAATTTTACCGGAACTTTGATACACATTCGATAAATTAAGAATCGCTGCAAATTTTTGCTTTGTCGCTTCAGGATAATTTTTGGTTGTATTGACTATAAAAAAATATTGTTTTATAGTATTTTCAGCGCTGTCATAATCGCCTAAAACGGTATATAAGTTACCTAAAGGCTTGAGGCAATATTCGATAATATCGTAGTCTTTAAGTTTACATTTCTGATAGATTTGCCAGGCATTCTCATAGCTTGAAATTGCATTTTGAGATTGCCCAAATTGATTTTCATAATAGGCTTTATTGCAGTTTAAAACCACAATGGCGAGCAATTCGCCTTTGGTTTTTGGCTGTGGATTTTTCCAGAAATCAGTTTCGGCTTTGGAGAGATTTTGTAACGCTTTCGCGGAAGGATGAGCGACAAAAACATCAATTGCATTGTAAATTTTATCTTCCTGATTCTGCCCAAGAACATTCAGATTTATAAAAAGAAAAATTAAACCATATAAGTAATGTAAGTTCATATTATTTTATTGCCTATTTTTTTCACCATATAAGTCATATAAGTTCATATCATTTTGTTGCGTATAATTCAAGATTTAATAAGGTCATATATGCTTATCTGTATCTTATCCAGTTAAAAACTTAAATTTACTTATATCACTTATATGGTGGAAATATTTAAAACTTCCAAATCCCATAAAGCTGAATATAATTAAAATTTTGTTCAAAGTTCATTACATAACGTGCGCCTAAACTTGGTCCAATTCTGGCAAAACCTGCTGTTAAATCAAATAAAAGACCCGTTTTAAAATCGATAAAGGAGTTTTTAACGGTGTTATTTGTTGTTTTTGTATCTATTAGAATGTTTTCCTTCTCATTTTCAAAAATTTCTGTTTTTATATCCTGATGGTGCTCTGATAAAACATTGATGTTGGCCTGAATCCCGGCTCCGATTCCAATATAATTATTTATGTTATACCGAATCAAAACAGGGACTTCCCAATTTATATTCTTGTTTTCTGTTGTAGTTGTGGTACGTATTAATCGCCTTGTTCCGTTTGCATTTGTGTTAACTGTGGTTATAATATTAACTGCGCTGTTGTATTGGTTCAAAGCATTTACCCATTCTGCCTGCCAATAAAAGCGGTAGGATTTGAAAGGGGAAATCGTAGCTCCAACGAAATAACTGGTTGACTTTTCCAGATCCGGATAAATATTATATCCGGCTTTTGCGCCAATCGAAATTCCGGGTAAGAATCTTGTTACGGCATAATTAGTAATAATTGGTTCGTTTTTGTCAAAAATAATGGCTGTCCGGCTTTTGGTTTTTATTTTATGAAAGTCTTCGTTAAATTTCATCGAATAACGCACAAAACCTTTTGTGCTGTCTTTTTCCTGTACATTTTTTTGTTCCGTTCCCGGAAGATAAATATTCTTGAAAGTAAAAATAATTTGTTTTTGTTTGATGATGGTATCCAGGCAGCTTACTGTTGGTTCTTCGTCTTTTGGACAAATGGGACATTCAGGATACATACCTTCAATCTGAAAAGTTTTTTTATCGAACATATCGGCAATATCGGTTTCTAAACGAATTTTTCTGGCTGGGCCTTCGCCGTTGTTTTGAAAACGGGTTTTAAATTTTACTCTTTTAAACCGAACCAGTCTGTAATTGATCAGATTTCCGTTAGAACCCATTTTGTTGGGGTCGTGAGAAGTCACGATTTCCATTTCGAGGTTTTTTATTTTATGGTTTTTAAAACTTCTGTTGGGAACAAATATTCCACGCATGGTAACCGTTGCGCTGGTATCTTTGATCATTTCAGGAGTTGTTTTGAAAGTGTAAAAAACATTTCGGGTTTCGCTTGGATTGGCCTCGTCAAATTCCAAAATAGAAACATTATTGTATAGTGTATGTGCTTCTTTTAAACTTGCCTCCAAATCTTCTTCGGTAGTCGTATTTTTATATTTTTTGAATTTTAAAGTGTTTTCGGCAGAAGCCATGTATGATTTTGAGTCGTCCAGATCATCAACAGAAGCTATTGTGTTTTCTTTTACTTCACGCTCGCCTGCATAAGTTCTGAAATCGATTAATTCGAAATTGTTGTTTTTGAATTGTTTCTCGTTGTAGAAAAGATATAATTTGCCATTAGCAACATAATTTTCAAGATTTTGATAACTGACTACGACTACCATTTCCTGTTCCGGAATGGGATCGCAATTTTTTTGAATGGAGAATCCGTTTTGATCGGCAATGGAGGCGATGTCCTGATAGGGATCATCAGCGATTTCGTTTATCACTACTTTTTTTGGTCTTGTAGCAGGAGGTTTTCCGTTATCGTAATTGTTGGTAACAGCTAATCGTGCGGTATAATTGCCTTTGTTTTTGTAAACGTGTTTGGGTTCTGCCTGTCTGGAGTAATGTCCGTCACCGAGCTCCCATAAGTAAGAGTAGCTTGGTTTTGGTGCTCCGGCAATTGGAATTAAGGGTGGTGTTTCCGGTTTAAAGGTTACAGAATTGCCTCTTTGGGTATAGCTGATATTGGCTCTTCGGGTGATGGTGTCTTTTACTTTGGTTTGTGCCAACACCATTGCTGATGAAAGAAGAATGAAACAGCATAAAAGTTTTTTCATGGTCGAGGAGGTTTTTTAGCCCTGATGGTAGTGGCATCCTTTTGTGCCGGGGTTCGGCATAAAAGATACAACGGACAGCAGGATTAGCTTCTGAAAATGATCAGAATCAGTTTAAAACAGGTTTAAATGTAAAAAAAAGTGATGAGCAAATCACCACTTTTTCTTAAAAAAGTATTTTGTAAGTTACTGAATAGCATTGATTGCAGCTACCAGTTGCGCTTCTGAACCTACTGTCGTTTCGGCTAAAGTAAAGCTGTAGGTTTGGTCAGCAGCGATGGTAACACCTTTGATAGCATAACGCCATTGCCCATTATCTTCGGTTGCAAAAATGATGTGACAAGCTAAACCAACAGGGATTTGTCCGTAGTGTTCGCTGAATAATCCGGCTGCTGTGTAGGTGTCTAACTTCGCCAAAGCATTTTGTCCTTCGCCATCGTATGATAAATATATCGAACAATTATCATTGTCATAACCTTCGGGAGCATCAACCAAAATAGTAGTTTTAGGTCTTGGATCGCTGTAGAATTTATCAACATTTGTCCATCCGAAGTTTCCAAATGTTACATAATAATTGTTGGCTTCACCCTGAACGCCGCCTTTTCCACCAGCACCGTCTGCATCACCTTTGGCTTCTCTCCAAACTAAGTTATCATCTTCGTCAATGTTTCCAATCCATAATGTCATTTCATTGTCTAAACCGCCGGTTAAATTAGTAGGAACCACTAAATTTATCGTACATGTAGTGGCTAATTCCTGTCCGCCCTGTGTTGCTTTGATAAAAAATTCACCTCCCGAGATTAATAAATTTTTCTTTCCGTCAGGCATTAAACCCATGGTTGGTTTGTTGGTAACCAACATATCGCCTTTGTCAAAAAGTTCTACAAATTCAATATCTATTGCTCCGGTAACAGCATTTCCTGCTTTAGTAAGACAGTTTCCGTTGATGTTGATTTTTACTCCTTTTGCAGATGTCAGTGTAATTGCTCCTGTTCCTGCTGTTGCAGTAAAATGTTGTGTTTTTCCAGCTAAGGCATTGTCTCTTATCGCTGCAAATTCTGTTGCTGATGGAGGTGTAACTTTGTCTGAGTCTCCGTCAGTATCATCGCAACTTGCAAAAGTGGCCAATGCTAAAAATAATAATCCGATTTTTTTAAAATTTGTGTTCATGATTTCTAATTTTTATAAATCTGAGCTGATCGTTATCAGTTGGTTTTCAGATTCGGTTGTTAATTTAATTTTTATATTCTTATATCAATTCGGGTTTGATATTGTTACCCTTGTTTTTGAAATTTATTTTTAATTCGTTTTTATATGGTTATATCAATTTGCCTTTTAAATTGTTACCTCTATTTTTTATTTTTTTTTTAATTTATTTTGAGAGACATTTTTCTTCAAAAACATTTCCGTCCTCATCGAGTGCCACTAGGATTTCTTCTTTCTTTGAAAGACTAATAATTAAATACAGCCAGACAATTGACCAAAGCCCGAGGGTTGCGAAAACCAAAGTCAGCTGTATGGAAGAGTCGATTTGTTTTTTTTCTTTGGTTAAAACCACATAAGGGAGTTTGTCATTTTTTTCAATTATGGTAAATCCGCTGCGAATTTTGTTCGACAATGTTTGCTGGAACTTGGCAAAATCTTTTTCGTTTGTTAATTGGTAACTTCCCATTTTAATGTGATTTATGATTTTAATCAACCTAATTATTGGTTTATATCAATTTGTTTTTAGGATTGTTACCCCCATTTCTGTAATTTTTTTCAGATTCTTTTTTTTACTTTAGCTAATAATTTCAATTATGGAAAAAAGTAAAATTCATCCCGACCAAATGTATATCGAAGGAATTGCTGCAAATGATTCGGCGGTAATCCGTTCTATCTATAAAAATTTCGTTCCAAAAGTGGTTTTCTATATAATGAATAATTCAGGAGACAAGGATCAGGCGCAGGATATAGTTCAGGAAATCATGATTTTACTTTTTAATCAGGCAAAAGCCAATACATTGCTCTTGACTTGTCCGTTTGATGCTTACTTCTTTTTGTTGTGTAAAAGGAAGTGGCTTAATGAATTGAAAAAAACTTCGAATAAAGGGGTAACAATTAATGAAGATTTTGCATCTATCAATGTATCTGCTCTCGAATTGGTTGAAGAAGCGGAACAGTTTGATGAAAAGCAGCAGCTTTTTGATGTGATGTTCCAAAAATTGGGAGACAAATGTCAGGAACTGCTGAAACTGAGTTTTACCATTAAATCAATGGAAGAAGTTGCTGAAAAACTAAACGTAACATATGGATATGTCCGTAAAAAGAAATCGTTATGTATTGGACAGCTGACACAATGGATTCAGGAAGCAAAAAAATTTAAATCTCTTAAAAATAATTAGTCATGAACGAAGAACGCTACCTATTATTTGATCAATATCTTCAGGGGGAAATGACTGTTGAGGAAAGAAATAACTTTGAAAAAGAGGTTTCAGGAAATCCGGAATTTGCTGCTGAATTCAGAACTTTTAAAGAAGTTCAGGTTCAATTGCAAAATAAATTTGGGCATGTACAGGAAAGAGAAGCGTTTAAAGAAAACTTATCCGATATTTCAGACAAACATTTCAATAAAAACAAACCAAAAGTGGTATTGATGCGTCCATGGTATTATGCCGCCGCCGCATCTGTAGTTATTTTATTCGGGCTGTTCTTTTTTAATCAAAATGCAAAACCGAATTTCGAGCAATATAATCAGCCAGAACAAGCCCATTTTACCGAAAGAGGTGATTTGGATGCAACCTTAAAACAAGCTGAGGAAGCTTATAATGCTAAAAACTACAAAGCCGCTATTACGCTTTTTGAAACGATTTTAAAAGAAAATAAAACTACTGAAATTCAATATTATTACGGAATAGCTTTGCTGGAAGAGAATCAGTTTTCAAAATCTGAAGCCGTATTTAATGAATTGAAATCAGGAACTTCAGTCTATAGGGAAAAAGCACTTTGGTATCTGGCCTTATCCAAACTAAAACAAAAAGATTATAAAGCCAGTAAAAAAATTCTGCAAACCATTTCGCAGGATTATGAAGATTATGATAAAGTTCAGAAGCTTTTGAACGCTTTGGATTAATTATTTCGCAGCCATACACGGAAAATTTTACAAAGAGATTCGCAGAGTTATAAATCACTTTGCGAATTTTTTTTATCTAAGATGGCTGACAAAAAATAGATTTCAATTTTTTTGTTCTATATTCGATTTTGTTTTTATGAATTTAACAAGAAACCATCTATAACTTTTAACCATCATTAAATGCAGAAAATTACTTTAATCCTTGTTGTTTTATTTTCACAAATTACCTTCGGCTATGCCAAAATTACGGAATCCGAAAAGTTGGCCGCAACATGCAAAGTCTGGGGATTTTTAAAATATTACCATCCCAAAGTTGCCGGCGGAGAAGTAAATTGGGACAATCAGCTTTTGGAAAAATTGCCCAGAATTGAAAAAGCGCAAACTAAGGAAGAGTTTTCTTTGATCTTAGAAAATTGGATTGATGAACGTGGGCCGATAAAAGAAGTTGCTCCGATTGCTATACCAAAAGAAATTGAGTTTTTTGATAAGAATTTTGATTTGAGCTGGTTTAATAGTAAGCTGTTTTCGAAAAAACTTTCGAAGAAATTGAAGTTTATAGAAGACAACAGGTTTCAGACCGATGACAAAATGGGTCCGGGATATAATCCTTTTAAGAATGGAAACTATTTTGATCTGAAATACGATAACGAAAGTTCCAGAATTTTGTGGTTATTTATGTATTGGAATTTAGTTGAATATAATTTTCCATATAAATACTTAATGGATCAGAAATGGGATGTGACTTTAGAACAAGCACTTCCTTTGGTTCTAGATGCAAAAAACGAAGATGATTTTTTTGCAGCAATGAAAAAAATGTCTGCCAGGCTTAATGACAGTCATGTTGAATTTGTTTTGTTCAAGTCTGGTATCTTCAGCAAAAGCAGAACCTTTTTTCCTGCTGACGGAAAAATAATTGATAACAAGCTGGTGATTACAGAAATCTTAGGAGACAGTCTGGCTCAGGCAGATGATATTAAAATAGGAGACGTAATTACAAAAATAAATGATAAAACAATTCCTGAACATATTGCTGACAACAAGGATTTAATTGCCGCTTCAAATAGAGCTCATTATAATAACAAATTAGTAGAGACAATTTTGTCGTCCTATTCAGACACAGTAAATGTCGAGTTTCTAAAAGATGGTAAATACGTAACCAAAACAATGAAGTGGTTTGATTATCATGATTCTCATAGAAATGAATTTAAAAAAGGAGCTCAGAAAAAAAGAGAAAAATATAAAATTCTGGACAATAATATTGGATATGTTGATATGGGAATTTTAAAAGTTAGTAATGTTCCCGCTATGATTGAAAAATTAAAATCTACCCAAGCTATTGTCTTTGATATGAGAAATTACCCAAATGTGACTTATTACGAAATAGCTAATTTTTTAAACGCTCACGAACAAAATTTTGCTATTTACACTTTTCCTGATTTTAATTATCCGGGAAGATTTTATTGGGAAAAAGGATCAACCTGTGGCTCAGAAAATAAAGATAGTTATAAAGGAAAAGTTGTTGTATTGCTAAACGAAGATTCTATTAGTCAGTCAGAATGGACCGCAATGTGTTTTCAGACGGCCGGAAATACTACAATTATTGGAAGCCAGACCGCCGGAGCAGATGGCAATGTAACAGAGCTTGATTTTAGAGTATTTCATACCAGATATACCGGTATTGGCGTTTATTATCCAGACAAACGCGAAACCCAAAGAATCGGAATTGTTCCTGATATAGAAGTGAAGCCAACCATCAAGGGAATTCAGGAAGGGAAGGATGAGGTTTTAGATCGCGCTTTGGTATTTATTGAGACAGGGAAATAGGTTTTTTGTCATTTGACGAAAGGGATCCGAGCGATAGCGAACAGGCGAAGCAAATCACAATCGTAAACCGACAAAGATTGTCAAATTTCATTGCGGAATTTCTTATGTGATCCTTCCGCGAGTTTTGACAAGATTGCTTTATACTTTGACAAAGGTTTTATACGCATTCAAACCCGACAGGTTTTAAAACCTGTCGGGTTTATTTATTAAGAAACAGAGAAAAAATCCGCATTAATCCGCGTTTTCACAAAAGTGAATCCGTCAAATCCGCGTCCCAATCACACGCAATTGCTATTCTTTTAATATTGTCGTAATTTTGACAACTTTAAAAAACAAACGATTGAATTCAAATACAATAATCACCGATACACACACACATTTATATTCTGAAGAGTTTGATCAGGATCGTGACGAAATGATACAAAGAGCCATAAATGCAGGGATAAAGCGATTTTTTATTCCCGCCATTGATGCCGCTGCCACACAATCTATGTACGATTTAGAGCAAAATTATCCGGATCATGTATTTCTGATGATGGGACTTCATCCCACTTACGTGAAAGATAATTATCTGGACGAGCTGGAACATGTTGAAACAGAACTTTCAAAACGAAAATTTTATGCCGTTGGCGAAATTGGAATCGATTTGTATTGGGATAAAACACATTTAAAAGAACAGCAAATTGCTTTTAGAAAACAAATTCAATTAGCAAAACAATATAAATTACCCATCGTAATTCATTGCCGTGAAGCTTTTGATGAAATTTTTGAGATTCTGGAAGAGCAAAAATCAGATGATTTGTTTGGGATTTTTCATTGTTTTACCGGAACGTATGAGCAGGCACTTCAGGCTATATCTTATAAAATGAAGTTGGGAATTGGCGGTGTAGTGACTTTTAAAAACGGAAAAATTGACCAGTTCCTAAACCAAATCGATTTGAAACATATCGTTCTGGAAACCGATTCGCCTTATCTGGCGCCAATTCCTTACAGAGGTAAACGCAACGAAAGCAGTTATTTAAAAAATGTAATTGCAAAACTGGCTGAAATTTACGAACTTTCAGAAACTGAAATTGCAGAAGTGACAACACAGAACTCCAAAGACGTTTTTGGGATTTAACTCTCGAATAACGGTACTTTAATTTTTTTTTTGTTCTTTTGCCCACCTAAATTGATATTTATAATGCAGAAATTTGACGCTATTCGACCATTTTATGATTCTGAAGTAAATGAAGCACTTCATGGAGTTGCCAATCATCCGATGATGAAAACCATGATGAATTTTACTTTCCCTGAATTAAGCGATGAAGTTTGGAAAGAGCAATTGAAGAAAACACACTCAATCCGTGATTTTCAATGCAATTTTATTTATCAGACCATTCAAAAAGTACTCGAAAAAAGTTCGGAAGGACTTACGACTTCGGGTTTTGAAAAGTTAGAAAAAAACACATCCTATTTATTTATTTCCAATCATAGGGATATTCTTCTGGATACGACTTTATTAAATGTATGTTTGTTCGAGCATGGTTTGGTCATGACGGCATCTGCAATTGGAGATAATCTGGTTAAAAAAGCATTCCTGAGTACACTGGCAAAACTGAACCGAAATTTTTTAGTTTTAAGAGGTTTAACGCCAAGAGAAATGCTGCAGAGTTCTAAATTATTAGCCGAATATATGGGGCAATTACTGCTTCGTGAAAATCGTTCGGTTTGGATTGCACAAAGAGAAGGCCGCACCAAAGACGGAAATGACGAAACCAATCCGGGTGTTTTAAAAATGATCGCAATGGGTTCTGACGAAGCCAATTTGATGGATTATTTTAAAAAAATCAAGATTGTTCCGGTATCTATTTCATACGAATATGATCCGACCGATGTTCTGAAAATGCCACAACTGATGGCAGAAGCAAATAATGAAGTTTACGTTAAGGATAAAAATGAAGATTTCATGACCATTTTAAGTGGTATCATGGGAACTAAAAAAAGAATACACATTTCTGTTGGAGATGTTTTGGATACCGAAATTGACCAGATTGTTGCTGAGAATGACAATTCTAACAAACAGATTCAGGCTTTGGCACAAACAATTGATGATTCTATTTTGCAGAATTACCAATTATGGCCAACCAACTTTATTGCTTACGACATCTTAAATAAAACAGATAAATACGCTCATTTATATAAGGAAAACGAAAAGCTGCTTTTTGAGCGTCGTTTAGAAATGCGAATTGGAACTGATGATGGAATTGCAAGACAAGGATTTTTAGCCATGTATGCAAATCCTGTGGTGAGTAAATTAAAATACCAGGATGTCATCTAAAGCCAAAATACTCTTAATCTACACCGGTGGAACGATCGGAATGAGTAAAGATTTTGAAACAGGAGCACTCAAAGCTTTTGATTTTGGCAAATTGCTGAAAAACATTCCCGAAATCAAACAATTAGACTGCGAAATCGAAACGTTTTCTTTTGAAAATCCAATCGATTCTTCGAATATGAATCCCGAAATGTGGGCTAAAATTGCCACCATCATTGAGGAAAACTATATTTCTTTTGATGGATTTGTGGTGCTTCACGGTTCAGATACCATGTCCTATTCGGCATCTGCATTGAGTTTTATGCTCGAAAACTTAGTTAAGCCAGTTATATTTACCGGATCTCAATTGCCAATTGGAGATTTGCGTACCGATGCTAAAGAAAACCTGATTACAGCGATTCAAATTGCTTCGCTTCAGGAAAACGGAAAGCCTGTAATTACTGAAGTTTGTCTGTATTTTGAATATAAATTATACAGAGGAAATCGAACTTCAAAAGTAAATGCCGAACATTTCAGGGCGTTTACAGCACCTAATTATCCTGAATTGGTAGAATCAGGAGTTCATCTCAAACTAAACCGACATTTATTCCTTCCAATAAAAAGCGATGCAAAACTAATTGTTCATAAAAACCTGAACAATCACGTAGCCATCATCAAAATGTTTCCGGGAATGAGCGAAGTGGTTTTGGCTTCGATTCTTGCCATTAAAGATTTAAAAGGAATCGTTTTGGAAACGTACGGTGCAGGAAATGCGCCAACAGAAGAATGGTTTTTAAACCTGATAAAAAAAGCGATTCAGGATGGCTTGCATATCGTAAACGTTACACAATGTTCCGGCGGAAGCGTAAACATGGGACAATATGAAACCAGTACGGTTTTGAAATCTTTAGGGGTCATTTCAGGAAAAGACATTACGACAGAAGCTGCTATTACTAAATTAATGTACCTGTTGGGACATACAGTTACGATTCCGCAAGAAGAGTTTAAAACGATTTTCGAAACAGCTTTGCGTGGCGAAATTTCACTTTAGCAATAAATAATAGCGAGTATTGAAAGGATTTTTAAAAATTACTTTTCTAACTCGTTTTTTTTCATGTTATTTGCAAACCAAAATAGAGAGGTGTCCGAGTGGTTGAAGGAGCTAGCCTGGAAAGCTAGTATATGGGTAACTGTATCGAGGGTTCGAATCCCTTCCTCTCTGCGAATTTTAACTTAAATAATATGAAACCCCGGAATCTGTATTTCGGGGTTTTTTATTAACTTTCTCCAATTACCAATTCAATTATAATGTCAGACGAACAAAAGAAACTTCTGGAACAAAAGCTGTGGGCTATTGCGAATATATTACGCGGAAAAATTAGTGCCAACCAATTTCAGGATTACATATTGGGTTTTATCTTTTACAAATACCTTTCGGAAAAACTGGAGAAAAAAGCCAATGAATTTTTGAAACCGGACAATTTGATTTTCGCTGAAATTGATGAAAATAGCGAGCAGGGAAAAGAAATTTTAGGTGCTTTAAAAGAAGCTACAGTTGATGCTTTAGGATATTTTCTAAAACCATCTGAGCTGTTTGGAACACTTGCCAAAAAAGGAAATGCCAAAGTAATCAACGAGGATGATGAAGAACAAATACAAAGCACTTTTATACTCGAAGATTTAGCTAATGTTTTAAACAGTATCGAAAAAAGCACGATGGGTTCTGAAAGCCAGGATGATTTTGATAACCTTTTTTATGATATCGATTTAAACTCTACCAAAATTGGGCGAACTACTAAAGATAGAAACGATGTTATCGTGAAAATCTTAACCGCTCTGGATGCGATCGATTTTGATTTGGATAATACCGAAGGTGATGTTTTAGGCGATGCTTACGAATATCTAATTGCACAATTTGCGGCAGGAGCAGGACAAAAAGCAGGAGAATTTTATACTCCACAGCAGGTTTCGACGATATTGGCTAAAATTGTAACCACCAAAAAAAGCAAACTAAAATCGGTGTATGACCCAACTTGTGGGAGTGGTTCGTTGTTGCTTCGTGTGGCAAAAGAAGTCGATGAGGTTGGTCATTTTTATGGACAGGAACAAAACCGTACGACCTACAACCTAGCCCGAATGAACATGATTCTGCACGATGTCAATTATCATAAATTTGACATTAAACACGAAGATACGCTGGAGCGACCACAACACGAAGGATTAAAATTTGAGGCCATCGTAGCGAACCCGCCATTCTCGGCAAAATGGAGTGCAAACCCGTTATTTTCTAACGAAGAACGTTTTTCGCAATACGGAAGATTAGCACCGGGAACCAAAGCCGATTTTGCTTTTATACAACACATGGTGCACCATCTTGACGATAACGGAATCATGGCGTGTATTGCACCGCACGGTGTTTTGTTTCGTGGCGCGGCCGAAGGACATATTCGTAAGTTTTTGATAGAAGACCGCAATTATATTGATGCAATTATTGGTTTGCCTGCCAATTTGTTTTATGGTACGAGTATTCCGACTTGTATTTTAGTCTTTAAAAAATGCAAAGAAAACCCGGATGATATTTTGTTTATCGATGCCAGCAACGATTTTGAAAAAGTAAAAAACCAAAACGTACTGCGCGAAGAACATATTAATAAAATTGTCGAAACCTATCAATCCCGTACTGTAATCGAGAAATACTCAAACACAGCAACGTTGGAACAAGTAAAAGCCAACGATTACAACCTGAATATTCCACGTTATGTAAATACGTTTGAAGAAGCTGTAAGTATAGATGTAAATGCTATTGCAGAAAAACTACAAAATATTGACAGTAAAATGGAAACAGTGGATAAAACGATTGCTTCTTTTTGTGCCGAGTTGAATATAAAAACACCTTTTTAAGATGGAAAAACAGGGATTCATTTTTTACAGCACTGTTGATGGAAAATCGAATGTAGTTCTTTTTGCCAGGGATGGAGATGTTTGGATGAACCAAAATCAACTGGCAGAACTTTTTGACACCTCTAAACAAAACATAAGCCTGCACATTGCAAATATCTTAAAAGATAAGGAGTTAGACGAATTTTCAGTTGTAAAGGATTACTTGACAACTGCCTCTGACGGTAAAAAATATAATGTTGCGTTTTATTCTTTAGCTATGATTTTGGCAATTGGTTTTAGGGTGCGAAGCATAAGAGGTACCCAGTTTAGACAATGGGCAAACCAAAACCTGCAGGAATATATGATTAAGGGTTTTGTAATGGATGACGAACGGCTTAAAAACCCTAACGGAAGAACGGATTATTTCAACGAATTACTCGAACGAATTAGGGATATTCGAGCCTCTGAAAAAAGATTTTATCAAAAAGTTCGTGACCTTTTTACTTTAAGCAGCGATTATGATGCTACAGATAAAGCAACTCAAATGTTTTTTGCAGATACACAAAATAAAATGCTTTATGCTATTACAGGAAAAACGGCTGCAGAAATAATTGTTTCCCGTGCCAATGCCGATGCTCCAAATATGGCACTTACGAGCTGGAAAGGCAGTATTGTACGCAAACAGGATATTTATACTGCAAAAAATTACCTTACTGCAGATGAGATAGACTTACTTAATCGTTTTGTAGTAGTATTTCTTGAAACAGCAGAATTAAGAGCAAAAAACGCGCAGGATATTACAATGGATTTCTGGAAAACAAATGTGGACCGAATTATAGCGTTTAACGATAAAGAGGTCCTGAATCATAACGGCAATATAACCCATTTGCAAATGGAGGAAAAAGCAGATGCTATTTACGAAGCATTCCATAAACAGCGTAAACAGTTAGAAGCGCAAAAAGCAGATGAACAGGATCTCGAAGAATTAAAACAATTAGAAGACAAACTTAAAAACAAACGAAACTAATGACTGCGAAACAAATTTTACAGCCAAAATTAAGGTTTCCTGAGTTTGAGGGGGATTGGCATATTGATACATTAGGTAAATTATTTAATGTGTCAGCGGGAGGAGATATAAAAAGAGAATTTGTAAGTGAAAATAGAAACGATATTTTCAAATATCCTATTTATGCAAATGCGGAAAAGAATAAAGGATTCTATGGTTATGCTAGTATTTATAAAATTGATGAGGAAGTAATTACTATTGCTGGCAGAGGAGTAAATATAGGAATAGCTCATGCAAGAAAAGAAAAGTTTTATCCGATTGTAAGATTATTGGTTTTAAAGCCTAAAAAGAAAGTTTCTGTTGACTTTTTTGAGTACGCAATTAATAAGTTTGATATAGTTGTTGAGAGTACTGGTGTGCCTCAGCTGACGGCACCTCAAATCTCTAATTATGAAATTAATTATACTAATCTTGAAGAACAAATCAAAATCGCCAATTTCCTTTCTTCCATAGATGAAAAAATCAATTTATTAAAAGAAAAAAAAGCACTTTTAGAAGCATACAAAAAAGGAATGATGCAGAAAATCTTTAATCAGGAAATTCGATTTAAAGATGATAATGGAAATGATTTTGAGGATTGGGAGAATGTTTTATTATCAGACTTTACAGAAGTTAATAAAGGGACTCAATTAAATAAGGAAGATTTACATAAAAATGATTTATATCCATGTATAAGTGGAGGTATAGAGCCTTCAGGTTACACAAATAAATTCAACCGAAATGAAGATACAATAATAATTAGCGAGGGAGGTAATTCATGTGGATATGTTAATTTTATAAAGACTAAATTTTGGTGTGGAGGCCATTGTTATTCCATAGAAATATTAAATGATTATGAAAAATTATTCATTTACCATTTACTAAAATATAATCAGGATGTAATTATGAAATTAAGAGTAGGCTCTGGTCTTCCAAATATCCAAAAGAAAGATTTAAAAGTTTTGCCTTTAATTCTACCAGTTAGTTTTAAAGAACAAACCAAAATCGCCAATTTTCTTTCAGCAATAGATGAAAAAATAGATTTGATGAGTAATCAAATAAAAGACACTCAGGAATATAAAAAAGGGTTATTACAGCAAATGTTTATTTAAAACAATATTATGGAAAACAAAAAAATTACAGATTATATTATTGTAGAATTTGAATCAAAGGAGCTTTTACAGTTCGAAGTCTTAAATAAAATCAAAGAAGGTTATATTCCATTAGGAGGTGTTTCTATGTCGGTCGATTCGGGAGAACGAAGTACATTTAAATACTTCGCTCAGGCGATGGTCAAATACGCTGAAAAGTAAAGAGGGTTTTTACAGCAAATGCTTGTTTAAAAACAATAAAGACTTTTTATAAAAGGTAAAAAATAGGGAGATTTTGTCAAAATCTCCCTATTTTCGTTTTTACAAAACAATGAATAACTTTTTTAATTCTTCGAGATTCTCGATAAATCTCGAAGAATTAAAAAGAAATAATATTCGTAACATTACAGTCTGAGTTTATTTTAAGAAAGAAATAATAATTTATGAGTAAAACATTTAATATCTACTGTGACGAAAGCTGTCACATCGAAAACGATCATAAAAAATATATGTTTTTAGGTTCTACAAGTGTGGCTTATAATCAGGTTAAGTTTCATACATCACAAATTAACGAACTTAAAAAAAAACATCGTTTTTATGGTGAAATAAAATGGAGCAAAGTATCTAAATCAAAACTCCGTTTTTACCTTGAATTGGTAGATTACTTCTTTGCTACCGATTTGCAATTTAGATGTGTGGGGGTTGAAAAATCGAAAATTAATGCAGGTGCTTTTAATATGTCCTATGATGATTTTTATTATAGAATGTATTATTCACTGCTGAATCATAATATTAATACGACGTATAATTATAATGTTTATTTAGATATAAAAGACACGTTAAGTGCATATAAAGTCAATAAATTGAAGGAAGTGTTAAACACTAAGTTTGGTGTTTTTAGAAATGTGCAAAATATTCGTTCACATGAAAGTATCATTATGCAGATTACTGATTTTATGATGGGAGCTATTTCGTATTTGCACAATGACGATGCTAAAATCAATCTTGCTAAAGTGCAGATTATTGATAAAATCAAACATAACTGTAAAGATCAGCTAGACAAAACAAATTACTCAGAGAAACTGAATTTATTTTTCATTGAACTTAGATAATATGCCTTTAAATTTACTAAAAAGATACAACGGACATTTAGATATTTTGGGATTGTCTGAACAGGAAAGAAATAAGTCTTTAAAAGGCATTTTTGATAGAGATTTTAGCAATAGGCAACCAATTCATTTTAATGGCAGACAAGTAATTCCTTGTCCTCAAGATGGCGTAATTGAAATGGAAACCTTATTCAGACATCTTACTACTGTAAAAATAGATTATAAAACGGGACAACGAGAATATGAAAAAGAACGTTCCAAAAGATTACATTGGGTAAAACATCACATTGACGGTAAAAAGCCAAACAATATGTTGTTTTTTACAGTTAAAGAACCAGAAGGATTACGAACTTATTTGTATGATGAAGAGGAGAAATATGTTATTGTTTTTGAGCCAAGAGTAAATAAGAATATTTATTTTTTATTGTCAGCGCATTACATTCAGGGTAAAGATGCTCAGCGAGACAAGATAAAAAAGAAGTATAGACGAAAATTAACAGAAGTGTTATAAAAGCAAAAAACGCAGAGCATCTAGGCTTGCGTTTCTCGATTTCCTTTTCTCACAATGAGAAATGAACTCGGCGCAAATATACAAAATAAAGAATGTGTTTGTCAACAAAATGACAAACTTATTAACAACTTTAACAAATGACATCGCAATCCGAATTAATTTTAGAACAAAACCTAATCAATCAGTTAACTTCAAATGGTTACGAAAGAGTGACTATTTTAAACGAAGCTGATTTGCTGGTTAATCTTAAAAACCAATTAGAGAAGCACAATAACAAAGTGTTTTCGGAGAGTGATTTTAAACAGATTTTGAATCATTTAACCAAATCGAATAATGTTTTTGAAAAAGCATTATTGCTTCGGGATAAATTTGCTTTCAGAAATGAGGCAAACGAATTGGTTTATATCGAATTCTTGAATATGGATTTCTGGTGCCAGAATGAATATCAGGTTACGAATCAAATTACGGTCGAAGGAACGTATAAAAACCGTTATGATGTTACAGTTTTGATTAACGGTCTGCCTTTGGTACAAATCGAATTAAAGAAAACTGGACTTGAATTAAAAGAAGCCTACAATCAAATCGATCGTTATCAAAAACATTCGTTTTCTGCCAATACAGGATTATTCAATTTTGTGCAATTGTTTATTATTAGCAACGGAGTAAATACCAAATATTTCAGCAATTTCGGAAACAAGAAGCCGGACTTTAAACAAACTTTTTACTGGACAGACGACAATAACAAACGCATCTCTAAACTGGAAGATTTTGCGAATGTCTTTCTTGAAAAATGTCATTTGTCTAAAATGATTACCAAATATATCGTGCTGCATGATACTGATAAAATGCTGATGGTTTTGCGACCATATCAATTTTATGCCGTAGAACGTATTATTGACAGAGTGAAAAACTCTAATAAAAACGGCTATATCTGGCACACAACAGGTTCAGGAAAAACACTGACTTCATTTAAGGCCAGCCAGATATTATCGCAATTGCCAAAAGTAGATAAAGTTGTTTTTTGTGTTGACAGACAGGATCTGGATTATCAAACAGCTAAAGAATTTAATGCCTTTAAACCGGATTGCATCGATCCAACAAACAATACCAAAAACTTAGTTCGTCAGTTTAATGACCACAACAATAAATTAATTGTTACGACGATACAAAAATTGTACAATGCCATTACCCGCGAGCACCATTTGAAAACGATGGATAATCTGAAGGATAAAAAAATAGTTTTTATTTTTGATGAATGTCATCGTAGTCAGTTTGGAGATACGCATAAAAAAATTACGCAATATTTTGACAATTATCAAATGTTTGGCTTTACAGGAACGCCAATTTTTGTTGAAAATGCTTTATCCAAACAAAGACAAAATCAAACTACGGCAAGTCTGTTTGGAGATAAATTACACCATTACGTAATTACTGATGCCATAAAAGATGAAAACGTCTTGCGTTTTTCTGTAGAATATGTTGGGAAATACAAAGAGAAACAAGATTCTCAAAACGAAATAGATATTGATGTTGAGGCAATTGATACGCAGGAATTATTAGAAAGTAGTGAGCGTATCGAAAAAATTGCTAATTATATTATTCAGCAACATCCGGTAAAAACACAAAACAAAACATTTACAGCTATGTTTTGCGTGAGTAGTGTCGAAATGCTGATTAAGTATTATGATTTGTTCCTCAAATTAAAAAAAGAAGGAAAACATGATTTAAAAACAGCTACGATTTTTAGTTTTGGAGCCAATGATGAAATGATTAGCGACGTAACCGATTTTGATGAGCAGGATTTTAATAAAGTTGCAGACACTATAGACGACTATAAATCCTACCATAAAAGAGATAAACTCGAAAATTATATTCAAGATTATAATCAAACTTTTAGAACAAATTACAGTACAAAAGACAGTGAGTCATTCTACAGTTATTACAAGGATATTGCCCAAAGAGTAAGAGCTAAACAAATCGATTTGCTTTTTGTAGTAAACATGTTCTTAACAGGTTTTGACAGCAAATCACTAAATACGTTGTTTGTAGATAAAAACCTGAAATATCACGGATTAATTCAGGCATACTCAAGAACAAACAGAATTTTAGGAGACAAAAAATCGCAGGGTAATATTGTAGTTTTTAGAAATCTTAAAAAAGCTACCGATGACGCTATTGCCTTGTTTTCAGACAAAAATGCCAAAGAAATCATTATTCTTCAACCGTATGAAAAATATGTAGAGGATATAAATGAAGCCTATGAAAAACTAAAAAGTATTGTTCCTACTTATGAAGCTGTTGATGATTTATACACGGAAGATGAAGAGCTTGAGTTTGTAAAAGCATTCAGGGAAATCATTCGGCTTAAGAATATTATTGCTTCTTTTGTTGATTTTAGTTTTGATGATATTGATTTAGAAGAGAAAGAATTTGATAATTATAAATCAAAGTATCTTGATCTTTCAGAAAAAGGAAAAAAAGTTAAAACTTCTATTTTGAATGAAGTTGATTTTGAATTGGAATTAATACATCGTGATGATATAACAGTTTCTTACATTTTAGGATTACTGGCGAAATTAAAAGGAATAACCCTTGAAGAAAAGGAAAAGAAGAAAAAAGAGGTTTTGGATTTAGTATCCGGCGATGTGAAATTACGAAGCAAACGTGAATTGATTGAACGTTTTATAGAAGAAAATTTGCCATTAATACAGGATGATAACATTGAAGAAGGTTACAATTCGTTTATGATTGTTGAACAGCAAAAAGCATTTAATCAATTCGTATCCGATGAAAAACTAAATGCTGAAAAATTAAAAAAGCTAACCGAAGATTATTTGTTCTCGCAACGAATTCCGACAAAGCAGGAGGTTGTTTCAGTTTTGGAAAATCAGCCCTCTATTTTACAGCGGGCTACTATTGGAGACACAATTTTAAATAAGTTTTTAAATTTTATTGATACTTTTTTTAATGACTAGTATTTGTAGCTCGATTACAAATGATCTAAAAAACTAAAAACCTCTAATCTAGCCCCGATAGAAATGATATCCTTTTATGGCGGGGTTCGCCATAAAAGATAAAATGGATAGCGGGACTAAGCGTATTTTGAAAACGGATTTTGTGCTTCTTAAAAATATTTACAAAAGCGTGTATTTTCCTCTCTCGGAAAAGCATAACTTCTTCCTTGAAATTATTAAAACAATAAAACCTGCAAGTTATTAATTTGCAGGCTTTTGCTTTTTAACAGAAACAAAAAACGTTTTTAAAATTTAAGTCGTTTTTCTTTATACCTGCTTTTAGAAGGCAGTATCAGGTATTACTAGAAATCAGAATTTTAATCACATTACAACAGTAGCCACAGCTCCCGATTTTAATAGTATGGATGTATTTTTACTTCCTGCATACACATCGATAGTCTTAACGTCATTTGATGTATTCTGAATAATGACCACCGTATTACCTTTAGGGGTTTTGTAAGCTACATTTGGCACTTTTTCTATAATAGAGGACTGGACCCTAACAGAACCGGAGGGCACGAATTTAGAAGCATGTGCAATAATATAGTAAGCAGGTTCACGCGTTACGGTATCCCCTGTAATAGTAACTGCACCCAGACAGCTGGTACAACCTCCCCTGTCGGTGTGTGGATTCTGATTCTCATCGGCAGCCAGGTTCCACTCCAGTACTGTTTTACACCAGTTATTTGGCGCACCAATAATAAGGTTCTCTATGTGCCAGGTAAGCTCTTTTGCAAAGTCCCCGGGTGCGCCTACCCACTGCTCGGTGAAATAAAGATTCTTATCCGGATGTGCTTCGTGTACTTTTGAGATTGCATCAACACTGCCTCCGTAAAGATGAAATGCGGATCCGTCTATATACTGTGCAGCTTCCTTATCATTAAGTATTGTAATAGGATAATCAGGCTTGTCAGCATTATGGTCGTAGATTATAATTTTTGTTTTGATGCTGTTTTTTTTGAATTCAGGACCTAAATGATCGCGTACAAAAACTTTCTGGTCTTCGGCAACCATCAAAAGGCTTGGATTATTGCCCGGATGTAGCGGCTCATTCTGGATTGTTAGCGCATCGATAACAATACCATTCTTTTTCATTTCCTGTACATACTTTACAAGATACTTCGCATAGGCTGGGTAGTATTCAGTCTTAAGGCTTCCACCTCTGGTATCGCCGTTGGTTTTCATCCAGACAGGAGGAGACCAGGGAGAACCTAATATTTTTATGGAAGGATTTATTTTAAGAATCTGCTGCAGGACAGGAATAAGATAAAGCTTGTCATAGTTCAGGTCAAATTTCTCCATGTTTACATCAGTTTCCCCGTAAGGAAGGTCGTTATAAGAGAATATTTTTTCGTCAAGGTCACTTGCACCAACACTTATCCTGATATAACTTGATTGAAGGTCTTCAGGGTTTGTGCCGTAAATTTCCTGTAAAAATTTTGCCCTTGCAGGTGCACTCATTTTAGCGATGTGCATAGCACTACCTCCGCTCAGTGTATATCCAAAACCGTCCATCTCCTGATAAACAATACTGGTGTTTATCGTAAGCTGTAAATTGTCCTTCGAAAGTTTTGATGGTGGTATTGTTTGCTTTTGCAACAACACGGATTTATCGGGCATGGTTAGCCATAATCCTGTCGGAGTAGATGTACTGCTCTTTGATGAACGACAGCCTGTCAGTATAACTGCAAGACCCATTGTGACTGCAATTAAGGATAATATTTTTTTGTTTTTTTTAAGCATAATAATCCTGTGGTGCAGTATAAGCTGCTTCCATGATTTTATTTGTAATTCATTTTAATTTAGGGCTTATTCCCACACAAAAGTTGCCACAGCAGTTGATTCAAGGCTGTAAACAATTTTTTTATCGTCTATTTTTACAGCAAATTTCCTTACCGCTTCCGACTCGTTAAGTACAACAAGAATTTTTGAACCGTCTGGATTCACAAATGCTACATTTTTTAATCCTTGTGAGCTATCAAACTCGGTAGAGTTTACCCTTTTTGCCCCCGGCTTAATAAATTTTGCAAAATGAGCAAGTGCATAGTATTCCACATTTTTTGTTACCGTTCCTGATGAATTTATGGTTACTACGCCACGGCAGTTGGTACAGCCGCCATTGGTCGGTCCATAATTAGTGTTCAGGGCGAGATTCCATAATAACACGTTTTTAGACCAGTTGCGTGTTGTACCTATAAAAATGTTGCCGATGCTCCATTTAAGGTTATTGGCAAAATCAGTACTCCATTCACCTCCGGATACTTCCGTAAAATACAAATTCTTGTCGGGAAAAGCTGCGTGTACCTGGTTCATTGCGCTGACATCTCCGCCATAGGCATGAAAAGCAGAGCCATCTATGTATTGCGCTGCATTGGCATCCCCTAAAACAGTAAGTGGATAGGAGGGTACGTCAAAGTTATGGTCGTAAGCAATAATTTTCGTACTTATTCCCGCTGCCTTAAATTTTGGGCCAAGGCTGTTTTTAATGAATTCAGCCTGATCAGGAGCGGTCATCTTCATTGTAGGATAACTGTTTATTTCGTGCAATGGTTCATTTTGTGGCGTAATGGCATCTATACGGATTCCATGTGCCGCATACGCATTAATATATTTTACAAAATAACTTCCGTATGCATCAAACCATTCCGGTTTTAGGCTTCCTCCGTTCATGCTTCCGCTGGTTTTCATCCATGATGGTGCGCTCCACGGGCTGCCCATTATTTTAATATTGGGTGAATATGTCAATGCAGTTTTTAGTACAGGTATAACATCGGTTTCGTCCTGTGCAATAGAAAAACCATTAAGCGCAGGATCTGTACTTCCCTGCGGAAGATCGTTGTAGCTGAAATTGCTCACCGAAAAATCCGAGGCTCCAATAGTAAGCCGCAGATAACTAAGCCCTATACCTTCTGTAGGGCTAAAAAGATCCTTAATTAATGCTTCTTTTTGCGCAGTTCCCATACTGTTTATAACAAGAGCAGAAGAACCTGTCAATGCGGCACCAAAGCCTTCAATTTCCTGATATTTTTGTGAAAAGTCAATAGAGATTGAAGGATCAGTGGTGGCATTACTATCATATATAGAAGCACCAGAAGACTGTTTGTTCAATAGCTTTGATTTTGCACCATTGGTTATCCATACCTGGGCATTACCTATTACGTTGCCAGTTTCTGCTACCGGCTGTGGCGGTCCCGGGTTAGTGGAATCATCCTGACTGCCTGAGCAGGAAAACAAAAATACAGAAAGACCTATGCAAACAAATGATTTCTTCATGGTAGTCTATTTATAATTTATTGTGGATAACCTAAAGTCTGTCCAAGGTTAGGGTTTCTGTTACGCTCTCTTTGAGGTATAGGAAGGAATACTTCATGATCTTCCATCTTATAGTTTACCGAGCTGCCAGATCTAAGATCGATATCCTGAACTGCATTCATGGTTTCTACTGCAACATCATTTCTTACAAGGTCGTCCCAGCGGTGTGCTTCTTGTGCAAGTTCAAGTCTTCTTTCGTTAAGAATAGCAGTTTTCATTAGATCTTGAGATGCTCTTACATTAGCAGGAAGTATGTCAAGATTAACCCTCAGCCTTATTTTATCAACTTCGTCTGCAGCAGCACCAGATTGCCCCAATTCGTTAAGTGCTTCGGCTTTTAGAAGAATAATATCCGCTAAACGAAGAAGGTAAACATGATCGGAACTCTGCCATCCCATTGCATTTTTCCATTTATAAGCAAATGGAATAGAACTTCCTCCTGAATTGCCCCAATATTCATCAACCCAAGGTGCATTTTCAAAAAGAATGACAGCATTTTTACGTTCAACATCTCCTTCAGCATCATAGGCATTGACAAGATTATGAGATGGAGTGGTAAATTTTCTCCATGAATCCCCGCTTACAGATTGTGGAAGCTGCATTTGCGGAGCCCAGGAACCTTCATTACCTCCCAGATATTGTATCTCTAAAATAGATTCGCTATTGTTATAATGCGCTCCGTCAAAAAGATCAGAGTAGCTTCCTGCAAGTGTATAACCAGCCGGGCTTGTTAGCACAAGATTGGCATATTTTACAACTTCATCCCAGTCAGCTGTTGGCTGCTGTGCAAAGGCTTTACTAAGTAATGCGTGAGCAGCACCCTTAGTCGCACGTGCTTTATTTACAGAAGCATCGCCACCATATGTATCAGGAAGCTTATCGGCTGCAAATTTCAGGTCAGCAATAATTTGTGCGTAAGTTTCCTCTTCAGTACTTCTGAACACATTTACTACCGCAGGGTCACCAGATTTTACGCTTTCAAGCACTAATGGTACTCCGCCAAAAAGCCTAACAAGACTAAAATAGTGATAAGCTCTTAAAAAATAAGCTTCGCCGATTATCTGTTCCCTTCTTTGGTCAGTAAGCATTCTTTGTACATTTGGAGCCTGCTCAATAACCACATTAGCTTTTGCTATGGCATTGTATATCGCTGACCATGCATTATATACCCTGTCGTTAGTAGGCACTATATTTATCGCATCAATCTGGAAAATCATTGGATTATCTCCACCAGCATAGTGATTATCAGAACGGACATCTGAAAATATTACATGATCCCATACATAATAATCATTACCCTGAAAAGACTCATAAACACCTGTTAATGCAGCCTCAAGCTGATCTCCGGTTTCATAAGAATTTTGCGCCACGCCGTCAGAGATTGGCACTGTATCTAGATTTTCATCGCATGAAGCAAGCATTAGGACTGCCAGCAACAAAGCTGAAATAATTTTTTTATTTTTAAGAATTTTCATAATCATTTTTTTAAAGTGAAGCCCTTATACCAAATATAATATTTCTAGTTTGAGGATATGTACCATAATCGATACCCATTACTGTGTTACTGTTACCTCCAAAGTTAACCTCTGGATCGAAACCTGAATAATCAGTAATTGTGAAAAGGTTCTCTCCGGTCGCATATAATTTAAGCGCGCTTAGACCAATCCTGTCAAGGATATTTTTAGATAAATCATATCCAATTGTTAGTGATTTAAGTCTTAAATAAGAACCGTTTTCTATATAATGTGAAGATATTCTTGAGTTATCAGTGCTTCCATTAGTAGTTACCTTCGGTACATTGGTAATGTCCCCGGGAGCTTGCCAGCGATCAAGCACAGCTGTCGTCTGGTTTCTTGCATCAATCATACTCTCGGTATCAAAACGTGAAGCATTTAAGATGTCATTACCCTGAGTACCCTGAAAGAAAATATTTAGGCTGATATTTTTATAGCTTATGTTGTTTGTGAAGCCATAGATAAAATCGGGATTCGCATTTCCTATTATTCTTTTATCATTCTCAGTCGGAGCAAAAGTTGAACCTCCATCAGCGTCTATATAGTATACGTTACCGGTAGCGGGATCTACGCCGCCCCACTGGTATCCAAAAAACCGGCCTAACGACTGGCCTTCTTCTATAAGAACTGCATCACCTCTTGAAGCAACACCACCGGCATTAATTTCCTGGTTAACAAGGTTAGTAACCTCATTTCGGTTGAAAGAAATATTAAAGTCTGTACTCCATTTAATATCATCACGGTCAAAGTTTACAGTTGTAAGTTGGAACTCTAAACCTTTGTTTACAAGTTCACCAGCATTTCTGGGAATTTCTGGGAACCCTGAAGTTCGTGGAAGAGGAACATTTAATAAAAGGTCATTACTTGTTTTTTTGTAAGCATCTGCACTAAAACGCACTTTATTGTTGAAAAGAGCAATATCAATACCAATGTTAAGCTGCTCTGAAGCTTCCCACTTAAGGTCACTATTCTGAATAGAGGCAGGATAGTTGCCCGGTAATATACTTCCGCCAATTGGATAGTTTGATCCAGGAGTGACTCTTTGGTACCAGGCATAGTTACCTATATTGTCATTACCTGCAAGACCCCAACCGGCTCTAAACTTAAGCTCGTTGATTGATTCTACATTGCTAAAGAATTCCTCATTGGATATTCTCCATCCTGCAGAAACTGATGGGAAATATCCCCATTTTTTATTAGGACCAAAAGCACTTGAACCATCTGCCCTGAAGTTGGCCGTTAACAAATATTTATCAGCAAAAGAGTAATTGACTCTCGATATAAAGGAAGAGTTGTATTTTTCATCTTTTCTTGCAGTTGCAGTTGCAATTGTTGCCCCTGCATTTGGTGTAGTTACACCATCCCCTGCGAATCCTCTTGTCTCAATGTCAGCGTTTTCCCATAATGATTTTTGATATACGCTACCCGCAAGTGCCTCAATTGAATGTCTGCCTGTTGTAAGTTTATAGTTTAATGTGTTTTCATACATATGGTAGTTGTAGCGGCTTGTGTTATATCGACTGATTCCCTTCATAGCTCTTCCGTAGCTTGTTCTGTATGGATCAAGGAAATAATCGTAGGCAGTATTATTATGGTCTACATTAAGGGCTGTCCTGAAGGTAAGTCCCTTAAGAAGTTTAAATTCAGCATAAATATTACCAAACACACGTTGATTTCTATATTGTCTTTGCGCCCCGTCAGTATTGGAATATGGATTTTCCCAGTTTTGAAAAGGATTGCTTGTAAAGGTTCCATCCTCATTATAAATACCAATATTTTGTGGTGTATTCAGGACTCCAAGTATTACACCTCCGCTTCCAACTCCTGAATTATCGGTAACATCAACGTCGGTATAGTCAACATAATTAAAGTTTGTTCCAATTTTCAGCCAATTAGTAACTTCCTGTGAAAGATTGACTTTGAATGTTTTTCTGTCCATTTCAGAACTTCTTACAGCACCTTCCTGACTTACAGCACCACCAGATATATAATAAGATGTTTTGTTGCTTTTTCCTGAAAGTGAAACTTGGTGGCTATTAGAGAATCCTGTTCTGAATATTTCATCCTGCCAGTCTGTATTGTTATTGTAGAGATTCCAGTCAGTATTCAGGCCTCTGTCTTCCTGAAGGTCTCGGTACTGATCCCTGTCAAGTACATCAATCTTTTTCCAAACAGTCTGAAAGCCTACATAAGTTTCATAAGTAAGGAGCGGTTTATCCGTTTTTCCTTGTTTTGTAGTTATGATAACGACTCCATTACTACCCTGAGAACCATAAATTGCAGCAGAAGAAGCATCTTTAAGAATGGACATATTCTCAATATCTGCGGGGTTTAAAGCCCTTGTATCTGATGTTATTACGCCATCAATAACGTAAATAGGATCGCTGCCTGCAGAAATTGAAGATGTACCGCGTATTCTTACGCTAAATCCTCCGTTTGGCTTTCCGCTGTTAGAGGTTACCTGTACACCCGCAGTCTGTCCCTGTAAAAGACTTGAAACCTGGCTATTGGAGCGGTTTTGGAATTTCTTGCCATCCACAACTGCTACAGCACCTGTAATGTTTTGTTTTTTCTGGGCTCCATAACCTACTACAACAATTTCCTGAAGCATTTGTGCGTCTTCTTTAAGGCTTACTTTCATATTTGATGAAGCCGTTACCTCCTGAGAAGCATAACCTAAGAAGGAAAAAACCAGGATATCACCAGGTTTTGCATTAATGGTAAAATCCCCATCAAAGCCGGTAGATGTACTGGTCATAGAACCCTTTAAGAGGATATTTACTCCCGGCAGGTTCATGCCTGTACCTGCGTCGCTGACATTTCCTTTTACCTGGGCAAAAGCAGCTGCTGTAAAGCACAGTAACATTAAATTTAAATAATTTTTAAATCGCATAAGAATGTTGAATTAAGGTTAGATCGATAGTTTAAATATTGAAAACCATACTGTTTGATCAATTTTGCTATACTGTTTAAAGATACTTTTGTATGAGAAAATTGAAAAAACGAAAATCGTTTTCGGTTCAAATTTTGATTTTGCCAAATTATTATTATGAAATTTAACAATTAAAAAACATCATACACTTTGCATACTCCTATGTAAAAAACGTACTCTCATATAATTACTTTTTTTTTATAATAAATTGTTCTATAACTAGATATGATTTAAAAAAATGAGTAGTTTTGTTCAATAGTAACCGTGTGAAAATAGTTTATTTAACAAAATTTAATCGTTTTCACTCCCTTTTAATTAAGATCTCTTTAATAAAGATTTAACAATCAGCATGAAAAAAAGCTTTATCTATATTTTCTCACTACTTTTTTTGCATAATTACTTGTTGGCTCAAACTTTACAGCCAAATTATTTAAAGCTTTCAGGAAAATTGACCCCATATAGTAGAAATGATTTCAATGCGGATGCTCAATTTTGGGCAGTATGCATAGCCAAAGACGGCACTGTTTTTTTTGGGAATAATGACGGGATACTTATATTTGACG
This sequence comes from uncultured Flavobacterium sp., assembly GCF_946478785.1. Next base: position 41,345 of record NZ_CAMLDD010000014.1, on the reverse strand, counting down.
GGGAACACTGGCAAAAGCTGGCTTTCCTAAATAATTCATCAGTAAGAAGTCTTGAAATTGATTCTAAAGGGATAATCTATGCAGGTGGATATAACGAGATAGGTACACTTCAGAAAAACAAGAACGGACGCTACTTCTATAAATCCCTTATCGAAGATTTAGAGCTGCAAGACAAAAATTTAGAAAATATCTGGGATATAAAAGCTATCGGTTCCAGAGTGTTTTGTCGCTCTTTTAATGAACTTATAATAATTGCAAATAAGACTAGTACACGTATTCCGGCAAATACATCGTTTATTTATTCAAATCTTATAGGCGAGGATTATTATATTCAGGATTTTAATTATGGATTGCTTAAGATGGGGCCACAAGACAAAGAACCTCTTCTCGCTTTTGCACGGGAACAGTATAATAACGAGGAAATTGTCTCTATTTTACCAGGTAATTTGCGTGGTTCGATAATGATCATTACAAAGCATGGTAGTATTTATCAGGGTAATGCCGGATCGGGTAAGCTTCAGCTGCTTAACAATATTTTCAGCAAACGCCAGCATGATTATGTGTCTTCAGTCATAAAATATCCCAATGGAGATCTCTTTATTGGTACACTGAGTTCCAAAATTATCACAACCAACAGCAGAGGTAAAGTCATAGACAGCCCCGCGCTTTTTCAAAATCTTCAGCAGGCAGTTATACACAGGCTGCACCTGGCAGATGACGGCAATATTTGGGTGCTGCAAAATAATGGTATTACTTATGTCGATTTTATGTCGCCCTATACGTATCTCTTCAACAAGGCGTCTGTTTACGATGCACTTGTTTTTAAAAATCAAATTCATATTACAACGAATCAGGGAGTTTATTATTCCTACTTTGACAACAAAAATTTGTTGTCAGGATATGATTTTAAAAGGGTGCCCAACTTGCATGGACAGGCATGGTCGATACGTCAGTTGGAGGGAGACATAATTGTCAGTCATGACAGCGGGCTCTTCAGGATAGAGAAGGGTAATGCTGAAAAAATTGGAGACGTTAACGGTTTTTGGAAAGTAACCCCCATCAAAAGCCGGCCTCATTTTTATCTGGCTTCCCATTACAACGGTCTATACCTGCTTGAGAAAAAAGGAGGACAATGGATTCTGCACGAAAAGCTGACTGGCTTTGATGAATCTGCCAGGGATATTATGCCTGCTGACGATCCCTACAGTTATTGGGTTTGCCACGGATATAAGGGAGTATTCAGGATACGTATTAACCCTTCTTACACACGTGTGAGTTCGGTTGATCATTACACTAATAAAAACGGGCTTCAATCTTCTTTCAATGTAAATGTGACTCGTTGGAATAATGAGATTGTTTTTACCACTAATACAGGTGTTTACCGCTTTGACCAAACAAAGAATAGGTTTGTTGCCCATGCCAAGCTGAATTCAATTCTGGATCCAATGAAAAATACACGTAAGCTCATTCAGTCTGGAGACAAAACTTGGTTTGTGCAGGATGATGAGGCTGGATACTTTTATACTGGCACGAAAAAACCCGAATTGCATAAAGACCTTTTTCTGAACCTTAAGGGAAGTTTTAATCGGGGCATGGAAAGTATTACCAACCTTTCTGGCAATCATGTGCTCTTTGGTACAACCAATGGGTTATTTTTATACACCATTGCAACTCCAGGCTCAAGTGCCGGGGTAAATACAACAATAACGCAAATATTATACTCTCAGGATCAGGTAATGAGCCTTCTTCCGCTTGACAACAAAAAAAACGACCCTGAAGTGCTGCCCAATCAGACTGATATACTTCGTTTTGAGTTCGCTGTTCCAAAAATGACACACGGCACAGAAGTACAATACAGTTATATGTTAGAAAATGTAGACAATTACTGGTCTCCATGGCAAAAGATACCTTATAAGGAATATACCCATTTAAGACCTGGAAGCTATACTTTTAAAGTACGCAGCCAAAACACGACTGGACTTAAAGGTCATGAAGCTTCCTATCATTTTATCATCCTGCCCAAATGGTATCAGACTAATGTTGCATACATATTATACGTCATCATGGCCATATTGCTTGTTATGATGATGGTAAGATTTGTTAAGCGAAGAACTGAAATTAAGCATCAGAAAGCAAAAACTGAGGCCTTAAAGGCTAAAAAACTTCTGGAACTTGAGCTGGAGCAGCTAAGATTGCTGCGGGATAAAGAACAGATAAACAAAGACCGCACAATACTGCAGGAAGAAGTGCTTAACAACAGCAAGGAACTGGCCAACTATACAATGCTCCTCATCAAGAAAAAAGATATCTTTAATGAGTTAACTACTGACCTAAAAGAACTGAAGGATTATGTTAAAAATGACGATTCAAGGAAGAAGATTCTGCAAATCTTTCAAAAGCTTAACAGTCATAAAATTGGGGAGGAATACCTTGAGGTTTTTGACGTGAATTTCGAAAAGGTGCACCACAACTTCTTTGAGGAACTCAAAAAACTTAACCCAACCCTTACCAAAAGAGAGCTTAGACTCTGTGCGTTTGTAAAGATGAATCTTGCCAACAAAGAGATATCTCCTTTGCTTAATATTTCGCTTCGAGGAGTAGAGAATGCTCGTTACCGCATCAGGAAGAAGCTCGAAGTTGCCCATGAAGATAACTTTGTCATTTTTTTGGAAAACATAGCCAAAGAAGCAGATACGCTATCATAAGTAAGAAATAACTGTTTCTCGTCTTAGTTAGGACCGGAAGATGTATGTTAGGTTTCAATAGCATTTTTTTAATCCTGCAACGCCACTTTAGCTTTAGGTAAAATGCGCTCCACAAACAACATATAAGCAGATTCAGAAGGATGTAAGCCATCAGGAGCGACTAAATTAGGATTGCTGAGTCCTTGTTTGGTAATATCAGTAATGCCAACAAAAACGATGTCATTTACTTTGCAGTAATTCTCGGCAAAGGCATTGTATTGGTTTATTTCAGTGGATATTTTTGCCCTTTGGGTTTCACTTAAGTTTTTTGCAAAAGAAGTGTAAGCATAATCAGGAATAGAAACTACAATCACATTTTTTTTATCGCCTTTGGCCAGCGAAATTGCTTTTGTTGCTAACTCAGGAAACTCTTTTTCATACAGCGAAAAATCCCTGCCTTGATATTGGTTGTTGACGCCAATTAATAAAGTTACCAAATCATAATTTGATTCGGGTTTTTGGGAATTTATTGCTGAAATTAAATTTGTTGTTGTCCAGCCTGTTGTAGCAATTACTTTTAATGAAAAGTTGGTTTGCGTATAAAAATTTTTTAAACTTGTTTTAAGCTGTTCAGGAAATCTGCAGGTTTCGCATACACTTTGCCCAATAGTATAACTGTCGCCTAATGCTAAATAATTTATCGATTTAGCAATTGGTCCGGTTGGAACTTCCGAATTCGGAACTGTTGTTGGAGGAATAACTGGCTCAGGTGTAACTGCCGTTTCTGAAGGTGTTTCTTCAGTACTGCAGCTCAAAAGCAATATTGAAAGTAAAACGATAACTATTTGTTTGAACTGTGGTTTCATAATTTGAATAAATTAGATTTTGCATCATTTCTAAACAAATAGTTACGTTAAAAAAGTAATTATGGTTTTAAACCATTTCGGCTTTCATCGCAATTTCTTCTTCAATGGCATTCCAAAGACCTATACGTTTTTCTAAGGCAAGAATCGAAATTTCTTCAACATCTGACCATTTTTGAGCATCGTCTTCGCATAAATCCGTAATCATTTGCATCGCCATTGGTCCGTGCTCATCTGCATCCAATTCAATATGTCTTTCAAAATAATAAAGCAATTTGCTTAAATCAGTTTCAGGTAGGTTTTTTTGAAAGTTTTTCAGGATTTCAGTAAACATACCCGGAATCAAATCTTCTCTCCCAAAGGTAAACGCAGCAGCAATTTCATGTGGTTTCCCTTGTTCAATAACTCGAAAGGTGAAATCCAGAAATGATTTGATATCCGAATGCAATGAACTTTGTTTTATGGCAACAAAAATATTATGCAGCGAATTTACTTCAGATAAAAATTTCTTGATTCCTGTAGTATCTGCACCACAATCTTCCATTGCCTCAAGATACATTTCGTAATGACTTTGTCTTCTTCCGTCAATAGTCAGGTCCGTTTCTTCAGCAAGAACAATTTCGTTGATTAAATATCTGGTTTCAGGATTTTTTGTTGGAAACCAGGGTGTAGTGGTGCAGGTAAGTTTAGCCTGCAAAGCCTTTAATAATGACATAAAGTCCCAAACTGCAAAAACATGACTTTCTAAAAAACGGTGTAAGTCATCAATGCTTTGAATTTTATTGTACAAAGAATGTTGCAAAAGCACATCCTTTTGAGGCTGAATGCGATTGTTGATGGTTTCAATATTCATAAAGGTGGTATTTTTGGTAAATATAAAAAAGCTTCCCGATTAGAAGAAGCTTTTTGCATTGATTTTCAATATATTTTAATAGAGCACCCTTTTATTTGAATGCTGAAATTCCGGTGACATCCATTCCCGTTATCAATAAGTGAATATCATGTGTGCCTTCGTAAGTAATTACACTTTCGAGATTCATCATGTGTCGCATTATCGAATATTCGCCTGTAATTCCCATTCCTCCTAACATTTGTCTGGCTTCTCGAGCAATATGAATCGCCATATCAACATTATTACGTTTTGCCATAGAGATTTGTGCAGTTGTTGCTTTTCCTTCGTTTCTTAAAACGCCCAAACGCCAGGTCAATAATTGTGCTTTCGTTATTTCGGTAATCATTTCGGCTAATTTCTTTTGCTGCAACTGAGTTCCTCCAATAGGTTTACCAAACTGAATTCTTTCTTTAGCATATCGTAAAGCCGTATCATAACAATCCATTGCAGCACCAATCGCTCCCCAGGCAATCCCGTAACGTGCCGAATCTAAACAGCCAAGCGGTGCTCCCAATCCGGATTTATTAGGAAGTAGGTTTTCTTTAGGAACTTTTACATTGTCAAAAATTAATTCACCGGTTGATGATGCACGAAGCGACCATTTATTATGTGTTTCCGGAGTTGTAAAACCTTCCATACCGCGTTCTACAATTAATCCGTGTATTCTTCCTGATTCATCCTTGGCCCACACTACAGCAATATCTGCAAAAGGTGCGTTTGAAATCCACATTTTGGCACCATTTAAAAGATAATGATCTCCCATATCTTTAAAATTGGTAATCATGCTTCCCGGATCAGAACCGTGGTCAGGTTCAGTTAATCCAAAACAGCCCATGAATTCTCCTGTAGCCAATTTTGGAAGGTATTTCATTCTTTGTTCTTCATTTCCGTATTTCCAGATAGGATACATTACCAAAGATGACTGAACGGATGAGGTAGATCTAACACCAGAATCTCCACGTTCTATTTCCTGCATGATCAGACCGTATGAAATTTGGTCTAATCCTGCTCCGCCATATTCTACAGGAATATAGGGACCGAAACCACCAATTTCTCCAAGACCTTTTATGATTTGCTTTGGAAATTCTGCTTTTTGAGCATATTCTTCAATGATAGGAGAAACTTCTCTTTTTACCCATGCACGTGCCGATTCACGAACCAATTTGTGTTCTTCTGTCAACAAATCGTCTAAATTGTAATAATCGGGAGCTTGAAATAGGTCTGGTTTCATTTTAAGTTGTTTTACAAAACAAATTTACGTAATAAAAATATAACAAAACAAAATATAATTGTTATAAAAACAACACTTTGTTTTCTTTTCAGATCTAATATTGCTAAAAATATGTTTACAATTTTTATTATTTTGAACTAATTAATTTTATTAATTGAAATGGTTACTTTTATGTATCATATAATCTTGTTTATTATTTTGATTCATCCATGTAAGTAGTTGTTTGTTAATTTTTTTGTTACTTTAGCCCATGCTATAACTTGAAACTACCAACCTAATGAAAAAAACCTTACTAATTATTCTTGTTTTATTATTTCAAAATTCATTTTCGAAACCAATAACCGAAACCCAAAAACTCGTTGCAACATGCAAAATTTGGGGATTTTTAAAATATTATCATCCTAATGTTGCCGATGGAAGTAAAAACTGGGATGAACAATTATTTCAGGTTTTACCAAAAGTAGAACAGGCAAAATCAGCAGAAGAATTTTCTTTAGTAATAGAAAACTGGATGGTTTCACTAGGTGAAGTAAAAGCTTATAAAGCTGCTGAGACAGTTAAAAAAGAAAACATTTTTGATAAAAATTTTAATCTCTCGTGGGTATTAAAAAATGAATTATTCACTAAATCACTTTCTAAAAAGCTGAAATTGATTGAAGAAAACAGAATTCAGGGGAAGCAATTTTACTACACCTCAGATCCTTATATAAAAGTTCAAAACGAAATTAAATATCCTGATTTTAAATGGACTGATAAGAATTTGCGTCTTTTGGCTCTTTTTCGTTATTGGAATCAAATAGAATATTTTTTTCCATATAAATATAAAATGGATGAAAACTGGGATGCTGTTTTAATACAAATGATGCCAAAATTTATAACTGCTGAATCTGAGATGGATTTTGTTTTAGCAATGCGTGAAATTTCAATAAAATTAAATGACACCCATTCTTCTACTTCATCATTTAAGTTATATGATTATTTTGGTGATAAATTTGTCTCTTTTGATGTTGCATTTATTGATAATAAAGCTGTTGTTGTCAAGTTTAAGAATGATTCGCTGTCTAAAAATGACGATATTAGAATAGGAGATGTGATTACTAAAGTGGATGGGAAAACGGTTGAAGATTTAATGAATGAAAAGCAGAAATATGTAGAAGGATCAAACAAACCTGCAATTTTAAAAAATATTTATTGGGCCGTTTTTAATGGAAAAACAGAATCAATCGAGATTGAATTTAGTCGCAACAATAATAGTTCAGTTAAAACAATTAAACGCTATAAATATCAAAATTTAAATATCCAATTTAAGAACGAAGAGAAGTGGAGACTTTTAGAGGATAATATTGGATATATTGATGTTGAATCAATAAAAGCAGATGAACTTCCGGATGTTATGGCGCAATTTAAAAACACAAAAGCTATAGTTTTTGATGCGAGAAAATATCCGCAGGAAGATAATATTGAAGAAAGTATAGCTTCTTATTTATATCCTGAAGAAAAAGCGTACGCAAAATTTATTGATGCAGATTTAACATATCCAGGCCGATATATTTGGAGAGAAGATCAAAAAACGGGAAGAACAAATCCGGAATACTATAAAGGAAAAGTGATTATTCTAGAAAATGAGTTTACTCAAAGTCACGGAGAACATTTGGTAATGTGTTTACAAGCGGCACCAAATGCTACAATTATTGGTAACCAGACAGCGGGTGCTGATGGTGGAATTTGCTCATATGAAATTATAAAGGGTTTCAATACAATTTTTACTGGATTTGGTGTTTTTTATCCAAATAAAAAAGAAACACAACGTATTGGCATTGTTCCGGACATTGAAGTAAAACCAACTATTTTAGGTATTCAGCAAGGTAAAGATGAGGTGCTTGAAAGAGCGATTCTTTTTGCTAAAAACGGGAAATAATAAAAAAACATCTTTGTCAGGTAGTAATCTGACAAAGATGTTTTTTACATCTTCAAATAAAACTCTTTCGTCAATTCAATATATTCAGGAGTATATATATGCCTGTCAATTTCGATAGTCAATTCATCGATTTTGATTTCATGATCTTGATTTCGACTAAAAGCCAATAAACTACGCTTAACAGGAGAGGTCAGGTTTCCTTTTATGCGAGTAATTTTTAGAGGAAATAATTCAAATTCTTTTGCTAAAGCAATAAAATTATCCTCTTCTTTGAATGGAAGTATAACAGCAAATATTCCGTTTTCAGAAAGCATTAAATCAGCAGCTTCGATCAATTCTTCAAAAGGCATGGCATCCTGAAAGCGTGCCAAATCTCGTTGTTCGCTTTCTGTTTTATAATCTTCAGAATAAAAAGGAGGATTCGAAACAATCAAATCATATTCATCCTCCGGTTCATCAATAAATTCATCTAAACCGGCATGGAAACAAAATAAGCGATCTCCCCAAGGTGAATTTTCAAAATTTTCAACAGCTTGTTCGTAAGCGTCTTCATCGATTTCAAGAGCATCAATTTGTTCAGCATTTGTGCGCTGAGCTAACATTAAGGCAATGATCCCGGTTCCTGAACCAATATCCAATATGCTGAACGGATTGTGGTTTACAGGAGCCCATGCACCCAATAAAACACCATCTGTTCCGACTTTCATCGCACAACGATCTTGATAAACAGCAAATTGTTTGAACTGAAACATTTGTAGAAAATTAATTTTTTAATATCAGATGAAAAACTGAATACTAAAAACTGCAAACTGAATACTTTTTTAAAGGTACATCTCCACCAATCCTTCCGGCAGATTCATAATAACTTTTTTATTCTCACGGTCAATTTTTACAAGAAAATGGTCGATCATCGGAATTAACATTTCGACTTCGCCATTTAAAACTTCAAAAAGTGGTTGAGCGGTAGTGTCGTTAACTGCCACAATTTTTCCGAAAACACCTAAACGCTGGTCTTCAATTTCGAAACCAATAACTTCGTGAAAATAAAATTTGTTGCCTGAAAGTTTTGGCAGCATGGTTAAAGGAAGGTAAATAGCATTGCCAAGTAAAGCATCTGCATCTTCTTCGGTATTTACATCTTCAAAACGAATTCTAAGAAAATCGTTTTTGTGTATAGAACTTGTTTCAATAAAAAAAGGAACCAAGTGCTTATTGCATTCAACAAACACTGATTCCAGATTTTCGTATAACTCAGGTTCGTCTGTGTCTAAATAAGCCAAGACTTCACCTTTGAAACTAAATTTTTTAGCGATTTTACCTAAATAAAAACATTCTTCTTTACGCATTATCGCTAACTAAAATTATGCCTCAGTTGTTTCGTTATTTTCTTCAGCAGCAGGAGCTTCTTCAGTAGCAGCTTCCGCTTCAACTTCAGCAACTTCTTCCTCAACTGCAGGAGTTGCAGCAGCGATAGCATCAGCTTCAGCCTGAGCAGCAGCAGCTAAACGTTTAGCATTCACTTCTTGTTCTGCTTTAAAAGCTTTAGCTTTAGCATCAGCTTGCGCTTTTGTTAAACCGTCTTTTTTAGCATCAACTTTTCCAGCTTTAGCTTCTAACCAAGCTGCTAATTTTGCATCAGCTTGTTCCTGAGTTAAAGCACCTTTACGAATACCTCCATCAAGGTGGTGTTTCAATAAAGCTCCTTTGTATGAAAGGATTGCTCTTGCAGTATCTGTTGGCTGAGCACCATTGTGCAACCATTTTACAGCGCTATCGATGTTTAATTCGATAGTTGCAGGGTTTGTGTTTGGATTGTAAGTACCGATTTTCTCTAAGTATTTACCATCTCTTTTTGAGCGTGCATCTGCAGCTACAACCCAGTAAAAAGGTTTTTGTTTTTTACCGTGTCTTTGTAATCTAATTTTTACTGACATAATCGTATGATTAAATTTTGAGGTACTCGACCTCTGTTAATTAAGGGCGCAAAGATATAATTTTTTTCTGAATTGGACATTCAAAAATATTTTAAATATAAAGAAGATAAAATTTTGCTGATTTTAGTGTTTTAATTCAATTTATATATACGAGACATTTTTATTTTTTAAAGTATTATCAAATTCAATAAGCTTTTTTAATTTAACGGTTTTAGTAAGCTTTAAAGAGGGTTTAAATGTTTTTTTCTTTTCGTAGTTGTTTGATTTTTGCGAATTCTGCGTTTAAAATCAAAATAAAATCATAAATAAGCTAATTTATAGTAGATTACAGAAAAATAAGACTACATTTGTTGTATTATTATAAATAAGTACATATGAACATTTTTGTTGGAAGCCTTCCATTCAGTATTGAGGAAGCAGATTTAAGAGAGTCTTTCGAGGCTTACGGAGCAGTTGATTCAGTTAAGATCATTACTGATAAATTTACTGGAAGAAGTAAAGGATTTGGTTTTGTTGAAATGACAAACGATGATGAGGCTCAAAAAGCAATTGATGAATTGAACGGAGCTACTGTTCAAGGTCGTGCAATTGTTGTTAATAAATCTGAACCAAAACCTGAGGGTGAAAGAAGAAGCTTCAATAACAACCGTGGAGGTGATTCTCGCGGAGGTTACGGAAACAACCGTGGTGGTGGAAATGACCGTGGTGGTAGAGGAGGATATTAATATTTTTTTCTAAATATACAAAAGGAATCAACGCAAGTTGATTCCTTTTTTTATTTAAAAAAAGTTTCAGGTTTCAGGTTTCACGTTGCAATAACCTGAAACTTGAAACCTGAAACAAAATTAATTAGATGTTAGCAGCTAACCAGTCACCTACTTCTTTGGTACCGTATGCTTTGCCGCCATCAGCCAGGTCTTCAGTAACTATTCCAGCTTCTAAAGCTTTGTTTACAGCATCTCTCATGGCTTTCCCTTCTTCCATCAATCCGAAGTTTTCGAACATCATTGCAGCAGATAAAACAGTAGCCATTGGGTTAGCAATGTTCAATCCCGTAGCTTGTGGGTAAGAACCGTGAATAGGTTCAAACAAAGATACTTCAGCTCCCATAGATGCAGAAGGCATTAGTCCCATTGAGCCAGAAATTACAGAAGCTTCATCTGTTAAGATATCTCCAAATAAGTTTTCAGTAATCAATACATCATAAGAGTTTGGCCATTGAACCAAACGCATTGCAACCGCATCAACAAATTCGTAGCTAACAGTAACTTCTGGATAATCTTTTTCCATTGCCTGAACTGTTTCTCTCCATAAACGAGATGTTTCCATTACGTTAGCTTTATCCACACAACATAATTTTTTAGAACGTGTCATCGCTAATTCAAAACCTTTTTTAGCTAAACGCTGTACTTCGGCTCTTGTGTAAACACAGTTGTCAAAAGCAGTATCTCCGTTATCTTTTCTTCCTTTTTCACCAAAGTAAATCCCGCCTGTTAATTCTCTTAAGAAAACCAGATCAGTTCCTTCGATTCTTTCTCTTTTTAATGGAGATTTGTCCAATAAAGACGGGAATGTAAAAGTTGGTCTTACGTTTGCAAACAAACCTAGTGCTTTGCGCATTTTTAACAAACCTTGTTCTGGTCTTACCGGCGCAGAAGGATCATTGTCGTATTTAGGGTGGCCAATCGCTCCAAAAAGAACTGCATCAGCATTTTTACAAATTTCATGTGTAGAATCTGGGTAAGGTTCACCTACTGCATCAATTGCAGCAGCACCTGTTAAAGCTGGTTTCCAGGTAATTTCATGTCCAAATTTTTGTGCAACAGCATCTGATACTTTTACTGCCTGATCAATTACTTCTGGTCCGATTCCGTCTCCGGCTAAAAGAGCTATGTTAAATTTCATTTTATTGATATTATGGGTTTATTTACTATTTCTATTATTAATTTCAGTTTTACTGAGTAATTACATTCAGCATTTTCTGAGTTGCAATAATTGCAGCAACAGTCTGATCCGAATCTAATCCGCGGGTTTTGAATTCTTTTCCGTTATTTACCCAGGTAATAATAGTTTCACATAAAGCATCCGAACTACTTCCAGGCGGAATTCTCACTGCGTAATCAATTAACTTTGGGAGTGTTAATTTTTTGCTTTTATAAATTTTGGTTAATGCATTCATGAAGGCATCAAACTGACCATCGCCTTGAGCATTTTCTTCAATTACTTCTCCATTAAGGTTTAAGGATAAAGTAGTTGATGGTCGCATTCCTTTAGAATGAACCAGCATATAAGATTCGATTTTAATTTTTTCTTCGTAAGTGTGGCTGTCCAAAACATCAGAAATAATGTATGGAAGATCTTCTTTTGTTACGGTTTCCTTTTTGTCGCCCAGTTCTATAATTCTCTGGGTAACCAATTTCAAATCTTCCTGATTTAATTGTAGGCCTAATTCCTGAAGATTTTTTTCGATATTGGCTTTTCCGGAAGTTTTTCCAAGAGCGTATTTTCTTTTTCTTCCAAAGCGTTCCGGAAGAAGATCATTAAAATACAGATTGTTTTTGTTATCTCCATCAGCATGAATTCCTGCAGTTTGAGTAAAAACATTATCCCCTACAATTGGTTTGTTGGCAGGAATTCTATATCCGGTAAACGTTTCGACCAGTTTGCTTACTGAGTATAAAGAAGTTTCTTTGATATTAATGCTAACCTCCGGCAGATAATCATTTATAACAGCAACAGTACTTTCAAGCGGAGCATTTCCTGCACGTTCTCCCATTCCGTTTACTGTAACGTGTAGTCCGTGAATTCCCGCTTTTATAGCTTCCATTACATTGGCTACACTTAAATCGTAATCGTTGTGTGCGTGAAAATCAAAATGTGTATTTGGATATTTGGTTGTAATTTTCGAAATAAATTCAAATGCCTGCGACGGAATCAATACGCCAAGTGTATCGGGAAGTAAAATTCTTTTCACAGGCTGTTGTGTTAAAAAATCTAAATATTGAAAAACATATTCGGGAGAGTTTCGCATTCCATTGCTCCAGTCTTCCATATATACATTGGTTTCAATGTTGTGTTCTTTAGCTAAAGCAATAGTCTGGCTAATTTCGGAAAAATGTTGTTCCGGTGTTTTTTTTAATTGATGTGTCAGGTGATTCAGAGAACCTTTGGTTAATAAATTCTGAACTTTAGCTCCGGATTTTTTCATCCATTCAATTGAAAGACCACCGTCAACAAAAGTCAAAACTTCAATTCTGTTTGTATAGCCTTTTTCTTCAGCCCAGGACATGATTCCTTTCACACCTTGAAATTCGCCCTCACTTACACGTGCAGAGGCAATTTCGATTCTATCAATATTTAATTCTTCCAACAACAATTGTGCAATGGTCAGTTTTTCTGCAGCAGAAAAAGATACTCCCGAGGTTTGTTCACCATCACGAAGCGTTGTATCCATTATTTCAATTTTTCTTTTTTCCATGTTCCTTTCTAAATTTCTTTTTAAAAGTGAAATTTTTAGTTGTGTTGTTGTTATATGTTATAGTTTTCCTCTTACCTCATTTAACTTCATTGTCATTGAAAATGCCGAATTTTCAATCCAATTATCGTATTCTTCAATAGCTTTTAATCTCAAATTATTATCTAAATAACCTTCGTCAACCATTTGTGTTGAACTGGCTACTTTTGACCAAATTCCTATTTTGGATTTGAAATCTAAATCTTCCTGATTATAAATTTCATCAGAATTTATTTTTTCAATTGAATGAAAGCCTGCTTCTTTTAATAATTCAGGTAAGTCTTCTGCAATTTTATTATTCATTCCGGCGTCTTGTCTCCATTTCAGGAAAGTTTTATAAAACTCCTGCATGCTTTCCGGAGGTGTCGGATTCCAAATGAGATTTGTATGATCGTAATCAAGAATCGAAATTTGTCCGTTTGGCTTTAATAATGATTTCATTTTTATTAAAGCTTCCTTGGGATTGCTTAACCATTGCAGCGTTCTGGCTGAAACAATTAAATCAAATTTTATTTCCGGACTATAATCAAATAAATCAATACATATCAATTCTAAATTTTTAATAGATTGATAAGATTCTTTTCCGCTATTGATAGTAGATTGCGTGTTATCTATACCAATAACTTTTCCGTCTACGCCAATACAATTTGCAATATCTTTAGAAATAGAACCAGTTCCACAACCAATATCTAATACCGTAATTCCGGGTTCTAAAACCTGAATTAAATTTCGATAATCCTTTGCTAAACTTCTACTGTCAAATATTTTTGTGGCATTTTGTCCGTCTCTTTCAATGTGTTTATTGCCTTTCATTTGAATAGTATTATTGAACTATCAAAATTCATAAAATTGTAAAAAGCAGTTACAAAGCCCAACTATAAATTGAAACTTACGTAACTGCATTTGAGTTGGTTGTGTTTAGTAAGGCAGTTTGTCAGCAAAAGCTACAATATCTTCCTTAATATTTTGTAAATAATCAATGTCGTCAAAACCATTAATCATATTGTTCTTTTTGTAGCCGTTGATCGCAAAAGATTCTGATTGACCAGTTGCCAATAAAGTAATCGTTTGATTAGGTAAGTTGATTTCTAATTGCGTATTAGGATCAGCTTCAATTGCTTTGAAAATAGTATCCGCAAATTCTGGGCTAACCTGAACGGGCAAAACACCAATATTTAAACAGTTTCCTTTGAAGATATCAGCAAAGAAACTCGAAACTACAGCTCTGAAACCGTAATCATAAACTGCCCATGCAGCGTGCTCTCTTGAAGATCCTGAACCAAAGTTTTTCCCTCCAACAAGTATTTTTCCGCTGTAAGTTGGGTTGTTTAAAACGAAATCAGCTTTTGGAGTATCATCTCCGTTATATCTCCAGTCTCTGAAAAGATTATCTCCAAAACCTTCACGTTTTGTAGCTTTTAAGAAACGTGCAGGGATGATTTGATCTGTATCTACGTTCTCAATAGGCAGTGGCACTGCACTGCTGGTAAGTATATTAAATTTATCGTATGCCATTTTTATTTGTTTTTTTGGCAATCGGCTTTGGGCTTTGGGCTTTGGCAAACTGCGCTAATTTTGTTGATTTAATTTTAGTCTTAATTGGTAAACCTGTTTTCTAATTTGAATTACTTTGTTTTCTAAAGTCTGATGAATTTCAGAACTTAAATATTTCAAGTCAGAAGTTAGTAATAATAAATATTCAACCTCTGAACAGGAAGCAATTGCAATATTCAAATATCTTGCAAATTCTTTTTCGGAATTAGAGCCACAACCTTCAGCAAAATTTGTTGGAATAGAAGAAACTGCTCTTCTCAATTGACTTGTTAATCCAAATAATTCTTCTTTTGGAAATTCTTTCGTTACCTGATAAACTTCAAGTGTAAACAAATGACTTTCTTGCCAAACATTATATTTTCTAAAATCTCTCATATGGGCTGTCGGCTTTGGGCTTCGGGCTTTGAGCCGATAGCTCACAGCTCAAGGCTCATAGCTTTTTAAAACAACTCTCTTGGATCTGTTAGTTTTCCTGTAACAGCAGCAGCAGCAGCCATAATTGGACTCGCTAATAATGTTCTTGAACCAGGACCCTGACGACCTTCAAAGTTTCTGTTTGAAGTACTTACTGCATATTTTCCGGCTGGCACTTTATCATCGTTCATTGCCAAACATGCTGAACATCCAGGCTGACGTAATACAAAACCAGCTTCTGTCAAAATATCTAAAATACCTTCTTCTTTAATTTGAGCTTCAACAACGTGAGAACCCGGAACTAACCAAGCGGTAACATTATCTGCTTTTTTTCTTCCCTTTACAATTTCGGCGAAAGCCCTAAAATCTTCAATACGTCCGTTTGTACAACTTCCTAAGAAAACATAATCAATTGGTTTTCCAATCATTACATCGTCTTCGCTGAAACCCATGTAAGCTAGAGATTTTTTGTAAGTTTCCTCGCCGCCTTCAACCTGGTCAGCACTTGGAATATGTTTTGAGATACCAATTCCCATTCCTGGGTTAGTACCATAAGTAATCATTGGTTCAATGTCTGAAGCGTTGATGTTTAATTCGGCATCAAAAACTGCATCCGCATCTGTTTTTAAAGTTTTCCAGTATTCAACTGCTTTAGTCCAGGCTTCTCCTTTTGGAGCATATAATCTTCCTTCAAGGAAATCAAAAGTAGTCTGGTCAGGAGCAATCATTCCACCACGGGCACCCATTTCAATACTTAGGTTGCAAACCGTCATACGACCTTCCATAGTCATATTTTCGAAAACATCTCCGGCGTATTCAACAAAATAACCTGTACCTCCAGAAGTAGTTAATTGTGCAATAATGTAAAGTGCAACGTCTTTTGGACCAACACCTTTGCTCAATTGACCGTTTACGTTGATACGCATTTTCTTTGGTTTTGGCTGCATAATACATTGAGTAGAAAGCACCATCTCCACCTCAGAAGTTCCGATACCAAAAGCAATAGCTCCAAAAGCACCGTGCGTAGACGTGTGAGAATCTCCACAAACAATAGTAGCACCTGGCAAAGTAATTCCGTTTTCAGGACCAACTACGTGTACAATTCCATTTTTAATATGACCTAATCCCCAGTGCGAAATTCCGTATTCGTTGGCATTATCTTCAAGTGCTTTAAGCTGGTTTGCAGATAAAGCATCTTCAACTGGTAAATGTTGGTTTATGGTTGGTGTATTGTGATCTGCAGTGGCAAAAGTACGCTCTGGGTATAAAACCGAAACGCCTCTGGCTTTTAATCCTAAAAAAGCAACAGGACTCGTAACTTCGTGAATGAAATGGCGGTCAATAAAAAACACATCTGGTCCATCTTCAATTTTACGCACTACATGTGAATCCCATACTTTGTCAAATAATGTCTTACTCATTTTTTATTTTTTTTAATTGTAATTCTATAACCACAGCAATTCCTGCTCATTATAATAGCAAAACAAAAGTAAAAAAAGATACAAAGGCGTCAATTTCAATATTCCATTATATACGATACCCAAACTAAATTACAAATTGTGAATAGGGTTTTAGCGATTCAATTTTGGCAGAAAAATGATTTAGAAATTGATTTTGATTTTCTTTTTTAGCTTTAATTTTATGTGATTCTTTTTTCTTTTAATAGTTTGCAAATTTATCTTATAAATGCTATAAAATAGAAGAATTAATTCGAAAAAATGTAACAAATCGTATAAAAATAGTAATAATTACTAGTTTTGATTTCTTTTTGAAATAGGGACTTTTTTAGTTTTTGAATGCTTTTACAGTTGGTTTTTGTCTGTTATTTAGATTCAATAAAGGGTCTGAATACTACGACATCCAAGAAGCAAATTTTTATCAAAATTTATGAATTTTAAGAGAAAACCTGATTTCTTCATAAGAATAACTTTTTAGTAATTTATCCATTTCCTTTCTCCAAAAAATAGACTAAATTTGAACTTCCTCCATTTTTCATTTGTAAATTTTTATAGACCCTATAATCAATGGTTTACAAATGAATAATTGGAATTTGGAATTTAAAAATTGTCTTTTACAGAAAACCTATGTACTTAATATTCGATACCGAAACAACCGGATTGCCAAAACGCTGGGATGCTCCCATTACAGATTCTGATAACTGGCCGCGCTGTATTCAGATTGCCTGGCAGCTTCACGACGAAATGGGACAGCTTATTGAACATCAGGATTATTTGGTAAAGCCAGATGGGTTCAATATTCCGTATGATGCTGAACGTATTCACGGAATTTCGACTGAATTGGCTGAAGCCGAAGGAATCACGCTGGTCGAAGTTCTGGAGAAATTCAATATCGCTTTAAGCAAAACCAAATTTATTGTGGGTCAGAATTTAGGTTTTGACGTCAATATTATGGGAGCGGAATTCCATAGAATGGGTGTCGATTCGCCAATGAGTACCATGCCGGTTTTAGATACTTGTACCGAAGTTACGGCTTCTTTATTACAGCTTCCGGGAGGTCGTGGAGGAAAATTTAAATTACCAACCTTAACAGAATTACACAGTTATCTTTTCAATAAACCTTTCGCGGAAGCGCACAACGCAACTGCTGACGTTGAGGCGACTACGCGTTGTTTTTTAGAGTTAATCAGAAGAGAGATTTTTACTAAAGAAGAACTGGATGTTCCGAAGGATTATTTCAGAGAATTTCAGGAAAGAAATCCACAGGAATTTCCTTTAATCGGATTAAAACACATCAATTTAAAAGCAGCTTCTGACAAAATCAGGGAGCAAATTAAAGCTTTACAAGTTGATGATGTACAAACTACGGTTTCAGAATCAGACAGAGCAGATTTTAAAGCTGCAAAATACGCGCATTTACATAATCATACGCAGTTTTCGGTTCTTCAATCTACAATCGGAATTGGGAATCTTGTTGCGGCTACAGCCAAAAACGGAATGCCGGCCGTTGCTATGACAGATACCGGAAACATGATGGGCGCTTTCCATTTTGTGAGTGCCGTTATGAACCATAACAAAGCAGCATCGGGTAAAAATAAAGCGTTAGTTGAAGCTGGGGAAGAACCGACAGAAACTGAAATAAAACCAATCGTTGGATGCGAATTTAATATCTGCGACAACCATTTGGATAAAAGCAAAAAAGACAATGGCTATCAGGTTGTTTTGCTTGCTAAAAATAAAGCAGGTTATCACAATTTGGCAAAAATGGCTTCGATTGCTTACACAGAAGGATTTTATTACGTGCCGAGAATTGATCGAAATATCGTTGAGAAGTACAAAGAAGATATCATGGTCTTGTCCGGGAATTTATACGGGGAGATTCCGAGTAAAATTCTGAATATCGGTGAAAACCAGGCAGAAGAAGCTTTGATTTGGTGGAAGGAACAATTTGGTGATGATTTCTATTTGGAAGTGATGCGTCACAATCAGGAAGATGAAAATCGTGTGAACAAAAGCCTGATTGAGTTTTCTCAAAAACACAATGTCAAATTAATTGCTACCAATAATACCTACTATTTAAATAAAGAAGATGCCAATGCTCACGATATTTTATTGTGTGTAAAAGACGGAGAAAAACAGGCAACGCCAATTGGTCGTGGCCGTGGTTACCGTTACGGATTACCCAATCAGGAATACTATTATAAGTCGCAGGAAGAGATGAAAAAACTCTTTGCCGATTTGCCCGAAGCCATTATCAATATTCAGGAAATCGTTGATAAAGTCGAAGGATATTCGCTTTATCGTGACGTATTGCTTCCGAAATTTGATATTCCGGAAGAATTTTTTGTTGCCGAAGACGAAGCTGATGGTGGTGTTCGCGGTGAAAATAAATATTTACGTCACCTGACAATGGAAGGTGCCAAAAGAAGATATGGAGAAATCACAGAATCGATTCAGGAACGTCTGGATTTTGAGTTATTGACGATTTCTAATTCCGGTTATCCAGGGTACTTTTTGATTGTTCAGGATTTTATCGCTGAAGCCCGAAAAATGGATGTTTCGGTAGGACCGGGACGTGGATCTGCAGCGGGATCTGCGGTTGCTTATTGTTTAGGAATTACCAACATTGACCCAATTAAGTACGATTTGCTTTTTGAGCGTTTCCTGAATCCGGATCGTGTGTCCATGCCCGATATTGATATCGATTTTGATGATGAAGGCCGTGGACGTGTTATGGAATATGTAATCAATAAATACGGTAAAAATCAGGTGGCCCAAATTATCACGTACGGTAAAATGGCAACCAAATCGGCCATTCGTGATACAGCGCGTGTATTGGATTTACCATTGTTTGAAGCCGACAGAATTGCAAAACTGATTCCGGGAATGATGCCGTCCAAATGGAATCTGGCACGTTTTATTTCTGAAAGTGAAGAGGAGGTTAAAAAAGCGCTTCGTTCAGATGAGTTTGATGCTGTAAAAGAACTGATCGCCATTGCCAATGAAGATGATTTGGCAGGAGAAACCATTCAGCAGGCAAAAATTCTGGAGGGATCGATGCGAAATACCGGAATTCACGCTTGTGGGGTAATCATTACGCCATCGGATATTACGAATTTCGTTCCCGTAACCACAGCAAAAGATTCTGATTTATATGTAACGCAGTTTGATAACTCGGTTGCAGAAAGTGCCGGATTGCTGAAAATGGACTTCCTGGGTCTGAAGACCCTTACACTTATAAAAGATACCGTAAAACTGGTAAAATACAGAACGAACATTGATCTGGATCCGGATACTTTTCCGATTGATGATCCTGAAACCTATGCACTTTTCCAAAGAGGAGAAACGGTTGGAATCTTCCAATATGAGTCACCCGGAATGCAGAAATACATGAAAGATCTGAAGCCAACGGTTTTCGGGGATTTAATTGCGATGAATGCCTTGTATCGTCCGGGACCTTTGGAATATATTCCGTCTTTCGTTCGAAGAAAAAACGGTGAAGAGGAAATCAAATACGATTTAGATGCCTGTGAGGAATATTTAGGAGAAACTTACGGAATTACGGTTTACCAAGAGCAGGTAATGCTTTTGTCCCAATCCCTGGCTGGTTTTACCAAGGGTGAAGCCGACGTTTTGCGTAAAGCGATGGGTAAAAAACAAAAGGATGTTCTGGATAAAATGAAACCGAAATTTGTGGAACAGGCTGCTGCAAAAGGTCATGATGCCAAAATTTTAGAGAAAATCTGGAAAGACTGGGAAGCTTTTGCAAGTTACGCCTTCAACAAATCGCACTCTACCTGTTATGCCTGGATTGCCTATCAGACTGCTTATTTAAAAGCGCATTATCCGGCAGAATATATGGCAGCGGTTCTTTCGAATAACATGAACGATATCAAACAGGTATCCTTTTTCATGGAAGAATGTAAACGTATGGGCTTGCAGGTTTTAGGTCCTTGCGTAAATGAATCCTACTATAAATTTACGGTAAATGATGATTATGCCGTTCGTTTCGGAATGGGGGCGATTAAAGGTGTAGGTTCTGGAGCTGTAGCAACTATCGTTGAAAGCAGAAAAGACGGAAGATACAAATCGATTTTTGATCTGGCAAAACGTATTGATTTGCGTGCTGCCAATAAAAAAGCAATTGAGAATCTGGCTCTTGCGGGAGGTTTTGATTCGTTTGAAGGAACTACAAGAGCGCAATATTTTCATGATGACGGCGACGGAATTAACTTTTATGAAAAAGCGATTCGTTATGGCTCTAAGTTTCAGGAAAATGAAAATTCTTCTCAGGTAAGTTTGTTTGGAGAAACCAGCGAAGTACAGATTGCAGAACCAAGCGTACCTCCATGTGAAGACTGGAGTACGATGGAAAAGCTCGCAAAAGAAAAAGAGGTTGTCGGAATTTATATTTCCGGTCATCCTTTGGACGATTTTAGATTTGAAATGAAATACTTCTGTAATGCGAGATTGGAAGCCTTGAAAAGCATGGAACAATATGTAGGTAAAAATTTAACTTTTGCCGGAATTATCAATAATGTGCAACATCGAATTTCTAAAAACGGAAAAGGCTGGGCGATGTTTACTCTGGAAGGTTATGATGAGAGTTATGAGTTCCGGATTTTTAATGAGGAGTATCTAAAATTTCGCCATTTTCTGATTCAGAATAATTTTGCCCATATAAAAGTTTTGATTAAAGATGGCTGGGTGAATCATGATACTGGCAAAAAATCAGAACCAAGATTGCAGTTTGTTGAGGTTAGACAATTACAGGATGTTTTGGAAGCATTTGCCAAAAAACTAATTTTGCTCCTTAATATTAAAGATCTGCAAACCGAATTTATCCATAAGTTGAGTCATTTATTTAATGAAAATAAGGGAGATAATACTGTTTCTTTTGAAATCATGGAACTAGAAAAAATAAAACGCTTGGTTGAAGTAGAAACTGCAAATGAGTTTGAAGAAACAGAAGATGCTGTTTTTACAGATGAAAATGAAGATACAGATGTAGCTCTTGATAATACCAAAATAAAAGAAGTAACCGAAGTTGAAGAAATAAAAGTAGTGACCAAATTAACCATGCCAAGCCGAAGACTGAAAATCAAAATTTCGACAGAATTATTGCAGGAATTAGAAAAAATGCAGGTTAACTTCAAACTCAACTAAAATTTAACAGTTAAAATTTAATTGATAATGGAATTTTTAGGTTAAAAATATGCACGCATAGTAATTTCTTGTGTTGTTGTTTTTTAAATCAATAATAATCATGGAAAGGGTGGAAATGTTGTAATAAAAGAAGCTTTAATTATTATAAGTTTGTACTGAAAATTAACAACGAAAAATTATGAAAAAGCATTTATTTTTATTCGGATTCATGGTTTGCTCTATGGTCACAATGGCGCAAACAGAAAGTGCAGATAAACCGGAAAGCTGGTATTTTAAATTAGGAGGTTCATATTTTATTCAGACAGCAGCAACGGAATTTCCGACTGTTGGAGGTAATCTGCCATTAAACAGAACATATGTTGGTGGGAAATTAGTTTCTGAGGAGAGTGTAACAGGATCTTTCGGGGAAGGTTTCAGAACTGGAATTACTGCCGGATATAGATTTAATACCCGTTTAGGAGTTGAATTGGGTGTTAATTATTACTCAAGTAATGATAAAACAATGGCACAAACAACTACAGATGCTATTTTCGTTTCTGGAGGAAGACCTGTTTATAATTTTAAGTCAGTAGGAAAAATTACAGCATTTGATTTGGCTCCTGCTTTGGTTTTATTTTTGGGGGAGCATAAAGGTTTTGAACCTTACACTAAAGTTGGTATTTTGGTTCCTGTTCATGGAGATTTAAAAATTACTACTGATGCAATTGCCCCAACAGGGGTTGCTAATCCAGCAACAGCTGAAGTTCATAGTGTAGATAAAATTAAACCAAATCCAACAATTGGATTTACAGCAGCTTTAGGTACATCTTATAAATTAGGAAAACATCTTTCTGTTTTTGGTGAATTAGAATATCGTAATTTTACAGTTCATGGAAAATCTAAAGAAACAATTGAGTTTAAAAGAAATGGTCAAGATGCTCTATCAACCAGAACTACAGCTCAAATCCATACTAATTATCAAGATCGTTTAGATGTTAATTCTAATAACGCTACAACGAATCCAAATGGTGTTGATAGTACAAAACCTACTGACGAATTAAGCTCTTACGTTGGAATTTCTGGTTTAGGCTTGACTTTAGGTCTTAAATACAGTCTATAATTCTAAAGAAATTTAGTTTTAAAACGAAAGAGGATATTCATAACAGATATCCTCTTTTTTGTTCTTATGAAAACTGAAGCCATAGCCCTGATGGGAGAGGCATCCTTTTATGCCGGGGTTCGGCATAAAAGATACAACGGACAGCAGGAATAGCTTCTGATGATTATACTTATTTTGAATTTCTGAATTCTTTTAAAACTTCATCGATTACCCATGTTGTTCTGGCACCGGAAACTCCGTTTGATGGCGAAACCCCTTCGGTTCCCAAAAGTTCTGCAACAACGGTTTCAATAAATGGCTGCTGAATGTGGATTGGATTTTCGATTGTGATGCTTTCTTTTTCTCCATTTGCATATTGAATATGAATTGGATCGTCGCCAAAGGTTGAAAATGATATTTTGCCTTTATCGCCTACAATTTCCGTATTATCATAACGTTCAAAACTGGCGAAATTCCATAAACCGGTTCCGTGAATTCCGTTTTCAAATAAAAAAGACATCGAAACGGAATCTTCAGCGGGATAAGCTTTTAATTGAGACGTTGCATGCCCTCTAACAGACTGAATTGGTCCTAAAACAAAATCCAGAAAATCTAAAGTATGACAGGCCAGATCGACAAATATTCCCCCGCCTGAAATGTGTGGTAAAACCGTCCATGGAAGATTGATTTCGTCGTCGTAACGTTCTTCAAACGGATGGTATAAAACGCAGTTAACGTGTCTGATGGTTCCTAATTTTCCTTCCTCTATTATTTCCTTTATTTTTAAAAAACGAGGCAGACTTCTTCTGTAATAGGCGACAAACAACGGAACATTGTGTTCTTTGCAAACGCTAATCATTTCGTTGCATTCTTCAAATGTCAGTGCCATTGGTTTTTCGACATAAATCGGTTTTCCGGCTTTGGCGCATAAAATTGTATATTCTTTGTGTGAAGATGGAGGCGTGGCAATATAAACGGCATCAACTTCAGGATCGTTGATTAAATCGACGGCGTTAGAGTACCATTTAGGTACATTATGACGTTTGGCGTAATCTTCGGCAAGTTCAGCATCTCTGCGCATTACGGCTACTAATGCTGAGTTAGGTGCTTTTTGAAAGGCAGGTCCGCTTTTTACTTCAGTTACATTTCCGCAGCCTATGATTCCCCATTTTATGATTTTCATTTTGAATTTTTTAGTTATTATCAAATTTAAAAAAAGGTTTGCCACGAATTACACTAATTTTCACTAATTCTTTGTAGTTAAAATATTGCTCATACAGGCGAAGCAATTTGTGAGTTATTTTTTCACGCAGATTTAGCAGATTTGGCAGATTTTTTTTTTGCAACAGAATCTGCCAAATCTGCGAGATCTGCGAGAGTAAATTTCAAATAAAGCAGCCACGAATTCACAAAAAATAATGCGTGAAATCCGTGGCTAAAAAAGTTAAGTATCTAAAGTTTTACTTTTTAGGCAAAGCTTTAAAACCCATATTGTAAAGTGTGAATGCCTGAATATCTACACTTTCCTGAATGGTTGCCGCAACTGATTTTCCGGCTCCGTGACCTGCTTTTACATCGATACGAATCAATACGGGATTGTCTCCAGTTTGCTTTTCTTGTAATTCGGCAGCAAATTTAAAACTGTGTGCAGGAACTACACGGTCATCATGATCTCCAGTTGTTACCATTGTGGCAGGATACTGAACACCTTTTTTAACGTTTTGTACCGGAGAATATCCTTTAAGGTATTCGAACATTTCTTTATTATCCTGAGCTGTTCCGTAATCGTAAGCCCATCCAGCTCCAGCGGTGAAAGTATGGTAACGCAGCATGTCCATAACCCCAACGGCCGGCAAAGCTACTTTGAATAAATCAGGACGTTGTGTCATAGCTGCTCCAACTAATAGACCTCCGTTAGAACCTCCGCGAATTGCCAAGAAATCTGATGAGGTATATTTTTGAGCTATTAAATATTCGGCCGCAGCGATAAAATCGTCAAATACATTTTGTTTTTGCAATTTAGTTCCGGCATCGTGCCATTTTTTTCCGTACTCGCCACCACCTCTTAAATTAGCAACAGCATAAACTCCTCCGTTTTCCATCCAGACTGCATTTGCAATACTGAAAGCAGGTGTTAAGCTAATATTGAATCCACCATAACCATAAAGAATAGTTGGGTTTTTACCGTCAAGTTTTGTTCCTTTTTTATAGGTGATAATCATCGGGATTTTTGTTCCGTCTTTTGAAGTGTAAAAAACTTGTTTTGATTCGAAGTCGTCACTTTTGAAATCCACTTTTGGTTTTTGATACACTTCTGATTTACCCGATTTTGGTTCAAATGAAAAAATGGATCCCGGAGTTGTATAATTGGTAAAAGAATAATATAATATTTTTTCTTTCTTTTTTCCGCCAAATCCGCCAGCTGTCCCAACTGCAGGGAGTTTTATTTCACGAACTAATTTTCCGTTGTAATCATATTGCTGAACCAAGGAAACAGCATCTTTTGTATAGTTGGCAAAAAAGTAGCCACCACCCGTTGAAGGGGACAAAATATTTTGTGTTTCAGGAATAAAATCTTTCCAGTTCTCCGGTTTTGGATTGCTGAAATCTACAGAAACCACTTTTTTGTTTGGAGCATTCAAATCGGTATCGATAAACAATTTGGTTCCTTCATTTTCAATAATCGAATTGTCGCTGTTAAAGTTGTCAACAATTGTAATTATTGGGCTGCCTGCAACTGTTAAATCTTTAATGTATAATTCATTTCCGTAAGTAGAGTTGGCAGCGGTAATGACTAGATAGCGGTTGTCTTCGGTAACATAACCGCCCACATATCTTCTTTTTTGATCAGCACCAAAAATAACTTTATCCTCTTTTTGAGAAGTACCTAACTTATGATAATACAATTTATGCTGATCTGTTTTAGCAGATAATTCGCTTCCTTTTGGCTTGTCATAACTAGAGTAATAGAATCCTTCATTTTTATACCAGGATACGCCGCTGAATTTTACATCAACCAAAGTATCTTCTACAATTTTTTTTGATAAGGCATCAATTAAAATTACTTTTCTCCAGTCGCTTCCGCCTTCAGAAATTGCATAAGCGGCTTTTGATCCATCTTCAGAAAAATCCAAACCTCCAAGGGATGTGGTTCCGTCTTTAGAAAATGTATTCGGATCTAAAAAAACTTCTTCTTTGCCTTTTTCATCTTTTCGGTAAATAACCGACTGATTCTGAAGCCCGTTGTTTTTTGAATAATAAGTAAATTTTCCTTCGATAAAAGGAGCACTTATTTTTTCGTAATTCCAAAGTTTTTCCATGCGGGTTTTCAGCTCATTTCGAAACGGGATTTTATCTAAATACCCATACGTAACTTCATTTTGTGCTTTTACCCAGGCTCCGGTTTCGGCAGATTTATCGTCTTCAAGCCAACGATATGGATCGTTTACTTTGGTGTCAAAATATACATCTACGGTTTCTCCTTTCTTGGTTTCAGGATACTGAATTTTATTTTGCCCGAATGAAATTCCTGCTGTAGTTATAGCCATTATAAGAATTGTTTTTTTCATAGTTAAATTTTGTGTTTGTAACAAAAATAGTAAATTTTGTTGAAAAAAAAATTGCAACCATATAAGTCGTATAAGTTCCCTTGTCATTGTTATCCTAGGGAGTCGAAGCTCTTTTTTCTGCTAAAAGAACTTCTGGTCCGTTCACTGCAGTTCTTACTAAATGGTTGTAAAATGTTACAGATTAAAGTTCACTCCTAAAACAATATTTCTACCAATATTTGGAATTCCGTCGGTTTTTAATCGGGAAAGGTGGGCAATGTATTCTTTATCGAATAAGTTGTTTCCGTTCAGGCTTACATCAAAAGCAGTTTTGCCCAATTTTACAGTTCCTCCAAAACCTAAATTTACGAGAGTATAGCCTTTTGACGCTGTTTCAAAACCACTCACATTATCCTGATCAAAGGTTGAAGAAATATTTAGAGAAGCATAGCCTTCCCTGAACCAGTTTTTGATGTTGAATTCTGTTCTAATCGTATTATTCCAGTTGTTGGCAGGAATTAATGGCAAATAATCATCATTGTCTTTTTTACCTGTTACGGTTTCAAAACTGGTTTCAAAATGCAGCCAGTCCAAAGGGTGTGGATGAAAATGCAGTCCAGCTTCACCTCCAAATAATTTTGCATTATCCTGAACGTAGGCAAAAACATCATTGTCATCTAAAACTTCTCCTGTTGGGGACGTAAAAATGTAATTGTTGATATGATTGTAAAATCCGTTTATGAAAAATTCAAAATGGGAGTTTTTATACTCTAAATTCAAATCGGTCTGAACATTTTGCTCGGTTTTTAAATTGCTGTTTCCAATTTCATATCGGTTTGTGCCTTCATGGACACCATTTGAAGTTAATTCGGCTAAGTTCGGCGCTCTAAATCCGGTAGCAACATTCAATCGAAGTGTAAGCGCTTCTGCTAATTTTGTTTTGTATCCTAACGAAGCATTAAAGCTGTCAAAAGATTTATCTAAAGCTTCAAAATAACCTTCTTCGCCTTCGATTCCGTGAGCTTCAGAGGTAATATTTCGGTTATCAAAACGTAATCCGGCTTGTAAAACGCTGTTGTTCCATTCATAATTGGCAGTTCCAAAAACTCCAAAATCATTTGTAGTTGCATTCGGAATCAAATATTCTTCACCCGAATTTTTGTTCGTTTGGTGCATTCCCTGAACTCCTAAAATGGTTTCGATTTTACCCATTTTCGGAAAATGATATTTTGCATTGTAATTAAAAGTATTCAGTTTCATGCGTAGCGCTGCATCATTGCTGTCCTCAAATTCGCTTCGGTCATTTGAAATATATCCCAAATCTACATCCAGTTTAGAGTCTTCAAAAAAGATCACATTATTCAAACTAAATAAATGATTGAAAATTCCCTGTCTTGGAAATTGTGTGTCTTTGCTTGATGATTGTTCTGCGATTCCGTCTTCCGGAATTCCGATATCCAGTTTATTGTAATTGTATCGTAAAACGCTTGAAAAAGTGGAGTTGCTGTAGCCGATTCCGGTTTTAAAATCGGTTTCGTTGTAACGTGAATTTGTTACGCGATCGCCATCGGCAATTTTGTAGTCAGAATGGGTGTTGAAACTTCCACGAGCCAGAAATTTCCAATTATCGGTAGAAGTTTTTAATCCTATTGAAGAATTGCTTCCTTGTGTATTGGTAAAATATTTTTGACTGAAATTAGCTTTAAACGTATTAGCATCGGCAAATTTTTCAGGATTGAAATACAAAACACCTCCCAAAGCATCAGAACCATATAATAAAGACGCAGGTCCTTTAATCACTTCGACACTTTCGATTCCGGCATCGTTTAAGCCTAAGCCATGCTCGTCTCCAAACTGTTGATTTTCGATACGGACACCTTGCGAATAAACCAGAACACGATTACCGCTAAGTCCGCGAATTACCGGTTTTCCAATAGAAGTTCCGGTTGAAATCTGAGAAACTCCTGGAATCGTTGCCAGACCTTCAATTAAAGTTGAAGTGCCTTTTTGCTGTAAAGTTTTAATACTTTCATGCTCGACTTTCATTACGTTTTGAGATTGCAATTTGTTGAAAGCAGTTGAAACCACTACTTCATCCATTTCAAAAACAGATTCTGAAAGTGTAATATCCAAGGTGTTTTCTTTTAATAATTTGGGAATGGTTTTATTTTGAGTGGTGAATCCGACGAAAGTAAATCCTAGTCGTAAACTTCCGTTTGGAAGATTGGTAAATTCATACTTACCGTTTTCGTCCGTTGTTGTTCCCTTATGCAATTCGGGTGCATAAACAGACACGCCGGGCATGGGTTGGTTTTCTAAATTTGTTACAGTTCCTGAAACAGAATTTTGAGCAGAAAGAATGCCCGAAAACCCTAAAATAAGGGCTATTATGATTTTTTTCATTTGAAAAAGATTGCTATAGTTAATTGATTTTTCTTTTAATGATATCAAAAGAAAAGTGAAGTTTCCGGATATCTATAAAATGAAGGTCAGGAAATCTAACTGAGTTTTGAGTCAATTAAAAGTGTTTTGTTTCGGATAATCGAAACTTAAGAAACTATAGTAAAGGCGGTCCCCGAAGAGAGTATAAACTTCCTGAAAATGAAACAACACTTTCAGAAAAGCTAAAGAAATATGGAATCTCTTTATGATTTTTAAAAAACTGAAATGAAAATTTTTCAGGTGTGATATAACTTTCAAAAGAAAAATGACACACAAAACACGAATCATCGTTATGATGCTCATGTGTGATTTCGCCATTTACATCATTATAATTATGATGGCATTTTTTTTCTGAAAACTGTTTTGTAATATGCTCATAACTGTGCAGGGACTGAAACAGTATAGAGAACAATACTATTAAAGCCAAAGAAAAACTGGTTATTAGCTGCTTTCTTTTCATTATCTTACAAAGGTATAAAAGGTAAATATAAAAATCTCTGATTTTTGGGCTTTTTATTGAAAATAGTGCAACAAAATATTTTTATAAGGAATGAAAACAGAATAATCGCATTAAAATCATCTCATCAAATAGCATTATATTATATTTGTGAGTCAAATAAATAAACCCAAAAAACGTTTATCTCAAATCCTCTTTAACTCAAACACACTATGCGATCATTTTTTAGTTGTTTATTTCTGGTATCGTTTTTCAATGTTTTCTCACAGGAAGAAAAACCTGAAATTAAACCAATGGTTAAAATTGACTCCTTATACAGAGAAGATCAGTTTTATTTTTCGGTCACCTACAATCTTTTGACAAAGGTTCCAAGTGATCTAAAACAGGAAAAATTTTCTGCTGGGATTTCTCTAGGTTTTTTACGGGATATGCCTGTCAATAAAAAACGGACTGTTGCCATTGCCGCCGGTCTTGGTTTAAGTTATAAAAATTTTTATCAAAACCTGACGATCCAGGATGTACAGGGTAATCGTATTTATGGAGTTGGTCCTTTTAATGAATTTGAATCGAATAAATTAAGGCAATATCTGATAGATCTACCAATAGAATTCAGATGGCGAAATTCGACCTACGACAGTCATAAGTTCTGGAGAATTTATACTGGACTGAAATTTAGTTATGTCTTGTCAGACAAGTCAGTTTTTAAAGATGGCGAAGAAGGGATGTCTGTTATAAAAAACAATACAGATTTAAATAAGTTCCAATATGGGGTTTATCTTTCTGCGGGTTATAATACATGGAATGTGCATGCTTATTACGGTTTAAATCCAATGTTTAAATCCTTGAATACGCTGCAAGGCGAAAAGTTACAGATGAAAGCGGCAAGCATTGGCCTAATGTTTTATATTTTATAACCACAAGTATAAAAACAAAAGCTGAGGAATTATTCCAATTACAAAACCGAGAAGCAATTCTTTGTGGGTATGTGCATTCATTTCCAAACGTGATGATGCTACAATTCCGGTAAGTAAAATCAAGAGTGCAGACCAATACGGATTATGCATTTGTAAATGCACATTCATCCCGATTACAAATACAGCAAAACCGCTTATTGCCATCATGTGCAAACTCGCTTTTACCTTAAAAAGCGAATAAATTAAAGCTATAATAGTACTAAACAAACCGCCCAGAAAAAAGAAATGCAGTTCAGGGTAACGAGCAATAACAATGCTTCGCTTTACTAATAAAATAAGTAAAAAGCATTGTAAAGTTAGCGGAATTATGCGTTGAGATGTTTCGTGAATCATCACAGATTTTACATTTCCGGTAGATCTTAGCAACAAGAAAAACAATATGGGAACTATAACGGTAATAATCAGAATCTGAAATAAAACAAAGAATTTTTCCTGAATAGTGAAGGCGTCATCTTTATAAAAAAGATAAAATAAAGCGGCATACATCGATATAAAAATCGGATGTAATATATAGGAGAATATTGGAAGAATTCTTTTCAAAATACTATAATTTGAGGTCTTTAACAAATATAATTGAAATATAAATACATTGTTGTAAACCAATTATTTTTTAAGAAAATCACAACTCTTTTCTACCTTTAATGTTTTAAATTTGAAAAAAGAAACTTTTTAAATGAGTGTAAACTTAAAAAGCCTTGTTTCGGTTCTTCATGCCGAATGGATTGGCTCAGACGAAGCAATTTTTATTGATCACATTTCGATAGACAGCCGTTCCCTGCAAAATGGTTCAAAAACCTTGTTTTTTGCATTGTCCGGTGTTAATAACGACGCACATTTTTATATTTCAGAATTGATAGAAAAAGGAGTGCAGAATTTTGCTGTCGAATATATTCCTGAAAATTGTCATGGAAAAGCTAACTTTTTAGTTGTAAAATCAACTTTAGAAGCACTACAGCAATTTGCAGGTTATTATCGAAATCTATTTGACTTTCCGATTATCGGATTGACGGGGAGTAATGGTAAAACAATCGTAAAAGAGTGGCTTAACTTTTTGCTGAGTCCTGATTATAATATTATCCGAAGCCCTAAAAGTTATAATTCTCAGGTTGGAGTACCGCTCTCGGTTATTGCAATTAATGAAAAACATAATTTAGGCATTTTTGAAGCCGGAATTTCGACGGTTAATGAAATGGAAAAGCTCGAAAAAATCATAAGACCAACAATTGGAGTGCTCACGAATATTGGTACTGCACACGATGAAGGCTTTTTGAATTTAGTACAGAAGATTGATGAGAAACTGCTTTTGTTTAAAGAGTCTCCGGTAATTATTTATCAGAAAAATGAAACTGTTGATTCCTGCCTTTCCCAATTTGCGGCCGAATATTTGCTGCATCCTCGTAAACTTTTTTCATGGAGTTATACAGATGAATCAGCGGATGTTTTAATTCTGAAAAAAGAAAATATAAATGAAACAACCACGATTCAATATCGGTATGAAAAAGAAAATTACAATTTAAAAATACCATTTAGCGATTCTGCATCTGTAGAAAATGCTATTTCGTGTTTGTTGGTTTTGTTTTATTTTCAATATAATTCGGAAACAATTCAAAATCGTATGCAGGGATTGTATCCGGTAGAAATGCGATTGGAAGTCAAAAACGGAATTCAAAATTGCAGTATTATTGATGACAGTTACAGTTCTGATTTTCAGTCCCTAAAAATAGCTTTGGATTTTCTGGAAAGCCAAAAAAAGAATGCCTCCAAGACGGTTATTTTATCTGATATTTTTCAAAGCGGGTTCTCAAATGAAGAGTTATATTCTAAAGTTTCTCAATTAATTGCTGATAATAAAATCAATCGTGTGATTGGAATTGGTTCAACAATTTCTTCATTTAAAAACAAATTTTCGAATTGTATAACCTATCAAAATACTGCCGAATTTATTCATGATTTTGACAACCTGAATTTTAACAATGAAACCATTTTAATAAAAGGAGCAAGATCCTTTCAGTTTGAAGAAATTGTGGCTTTACTGGAAGAGAAAACACATGAAACGATTCTCGAAATCAACCTGAATTCTATTAGCCATAATTTAAATTTCTTTAAATCTAAATTGGCTCATGATGTCAAAATCATGGTCATGGTAAAAGCTTTTGGTTATGGAAACGGCGGATTGGAAATTGCTAAATTGCTCGAACACCATAAAGTAGATTATTTAGGTGTGGCTTTCGCCGATGAAGGAATTTCACTGAAAAATGGTGGAATTAAATTACCCATCATGGTTTTAAATCCAGAATCGACCAGTTTTTCATCAATTATTCAGCATCAGTTAGAGCCAGAAATCTATAGTTTAAAAGGACTAAATGCCTTTTTAAAAATTGCTCGTGAAAAGAATTTAAAAGATTTTCCGATCCACATCAAGCTCGATACAGGTATGCACCGTTTGGGCTTTGAAGAAAATACAATAGACGAATTGGTTGCTGCTTTAAAAGGAAATTCAACCGTTCGTATTCAAAGTATTTTATCGCACATGGCGACTAGTGATGACGTGAATCATTATGAATTTGCGCTTTCGCAGATTCGGTTATTCGAAAAATTGTCTTCAAAATTAATGAATGAATTAGGCGTAAACCCAATTCGTCATATTCTGAATACTTCCGGAATCAGTAATTTTCCGGATGCACAATTTAATATGGTGCGTTTGGGAATTGGTTTGTATGGTGTTTCCAATGATCCTTCGGAACAAAAATATTTGGAAAATGTTGGGACTTTAAAATCCATTATTTCTCAGGTCCGTACCATTCCGGCAGGCGACAGTGTTGGTTACGGACGCAGGTTTATGGCAGAAAAAGAAACTAAAATTGCTACCATTCCAATTGGGTATGCGGATGGTATTTCACGATTATGGGGCAATGAAGTTGGTTATGTTGTGATTAAAAATCAAAAAGCATCCATCGTAGGAAGTGTTTGCATGGATATGTTAATGGTAAATGTAACCGAAATTGATTGTAAAGAAGGAGATTCGGTTATTATTTTTGGTGAAAGCCCAACAGTTACTGAAATGGCTGATGCTTTAAAAACGATTCCTTATGAAATTTTCACCAGTATTTCGCAAAGGGTAAAAAGGGTGTTTTTTAGGTAGAATTAAGAATTTTAAATAAAATTACGTATTTTCGATATTCATTTATTTAAAAACTAAACAAATCAGATATGGGATTTTTTTCAGAATTTAAGGCATTTGCAATGAAAGGCAATGTAGTTGACCTTGCTGTTGCTGTAATTATTGGAGCTGCTTTTGGTAAGATTGTAAGTTCATTTATAGAAGACGTGATTACACCTTTAGTATTAAAACCAGCTCTAGAAGCAGCACATTTAGAAAAAATTCAGGATCTTACGGCCTTTGGTGGGGTAAAATACGGAATGTTTCTTTCGGCAGTAATTAATTTTATGATTGTAGCTTTTGTTTTGTTCTTGATTATTAAAGGATTAAACAATCTTAAAAAGAAAGAAGAGCCAGCACCTAATCAGCCAGCAGCGCCAACACAGGAAGAACTTCTTACCCAAATTAGAGATCTTTTAAAAAATAAACAATAAAATACAATATACCGCTACACTAAGTCTAACTTAACCGCTCTTAATTGGGCGGTTTTTTTATTTTGTTTAATTTGTAACAATTTGTTATTTTTTGTGAATCGAATTGTAATCGTCATTAATATACTTACTTTTGCAGTCTAAAGTAGAAATATTCATAATTAAAAATATAAAAATGAGAATAGCGGTTGTAGGCGCCACCGGTATGGTTGGCGAGATAATGTTAAAAGTTTTAGCAGAAAGAAATTTTCCAGTTACAGAATTAATTCCGGTTGCTTCAGAGAAATCTGTAGGTAAAGAAATAGAATATAAAGGTCAAAAATATAAAGTTGTTGGTTTGCAGACTGCTGTTGATATGAAAGCAGATATTGCAGTTTTTTCTGCGGGAGGAGATACTTCTTTAGAATGGGCACCAAAATTTGCTGAAGCCGGCACAACTGTTATTGATAATTCTTCTGCATGGAGAATGGATCCAACAAAAAAATTAGTAGTTCCTGAAATCAATGCAGATACTTTAACTAAAGAGGATAAAATTATTGCAAACCCTAACTGTTCTACTATTCAGATGGTGTTGGCATTAGCCCCTTTACATAGAAAATACAACATCAAAAGAATCATTGTTTCAACTTACCAATCTATTACCGGAACGGGTGTAAAAGCGGTTAGACAGTTAGAAAATGAATATGCAGGGGTGCAAGGTGATATGGCATACAAATACCCAATTCACAGAAATGCAATTCCTCATTGCGACAGTTTTGAAGAAAACGGATACACTAAGGAAGAAATGAAATTAGTTCGTGAAACTCAAAAAATCCTGAATGACAATACAATCAGAGTTACAGCTACAGCTGTTCGTGTACCTGTTGTTGGCGGTCATAGTGAAGCTGTAAATGTTGAGTTTACAAATGATTTTGAAGTGAATGAAGTTCGCGAAATATTACACCATACTGATGGAGTAGTGGTTCAGGATAATCTGGATACATTTACCTATCCAATGCCATTGTATGCTGAAGGTAAAAACGATGTATTTGTTGGGAGGATCCGTCGTGATGAAAGCCAACCAAATACATTAAACATGTGGATTGTTGCTGATAACTTAAGAAAAGGTGCAGCTACAAACACAATCCAAATTGCTGAATATTTAATTTCAGCCGGTTTGGTATAATAAACTGAGGTTACAAAAATTGTTATAATGAAAAACCGTAATTACGAAAAGTGATTACGGTTTTTTTGTGAAATCTAGTAAATATTGCATCGTCCAAACCCGACAGGCTGAAAAACCTGTCGGGTTTAATTATAAGGTTGTAAAAATTCAGGAGTCAGATAGTTTCAAAACAAAAATTCCAAAATCCTTTTATATGTCTTATTGGATTTTGGAATTTAAAATTTTTGGAATTTTATTATTAATATTCCGGAGCCAGTTCAAGCTCTAAACCTTCTAATTCTGTAGTAATTGGAATCTGGCAACCTAAACGGCTGTTAGACTTAACATAAAACGCTTCCGAAAGCATGGCTTCTTCTTCATCTCCCATTTCTGGTAATGCAACATCATTCAGAACATAACACTGGCAGGAAGCACACATGGCCATTCCGCCACAAGTTCCTTCAACAGGAAGTTCGTATGCTTTGCATAACTCCATTATATTCATTGCCATATCAGTTGGAGCCTGTAATTCGTGTATAACTCCTTCTCGATCTTTAATCTTTATTAATACATCCATTTTAAATTATTGGAATTTTACTTACTTAGTATTTTAATAAACATTAATAAATACTAAATATTTATTAACTATTTGGTTTTAAGCTAAATGCGTATTCTCTTCTATTACTGTCCTTAAGATGCATTTTTGCACCTAATATACTACCGCCTTTTTCTAATAATGTAACTATAGCAATTACGGAATAATAATCCTTATCCAATTGAAAAATCAACGTCCCTTCATAAGTTGAATTTACAACTCCTTGTTTATCTGTCGAAGCTGATATTTTTCTTGGATGCGAAAACTCTGCTGTATTGTAAGCCGCTTTATTTGAAAAGTTTGCTTTGCCTTGGCAAAAGTCATACAAAAAATCATAATTTCCTATTCTAAGACTCCCTTCTTCATTGTTACCGCTTATTACAAATACAATTTTCCCGGAATAATTATAATCTGACCATTCTTCTGATTCATTAAGCCAGGCTTTTGCAACAATTAGTGTTTCTGTACTTCTTTGGGCATAATTTATACTTACTGACAACAATAATAAAAACAGTATGTAATATTTTTTCATGATTCTTGATTTAAGGATGTTACAAATTTAAGTTAATATGTAACAGTTTTCTTAATTGAATGTCTTAAATCTTTATATTGTTTTTTATTGAAATCGTAAAAAAATAATTGTTTTCGTTGCTTTCTTTTAAAAATTACAGCAAGTTAGTTCAAAAGTCTATTATTCTTGTTAATTTTATTAACCTTAAAAAGAGAAGTAATAGTTACTTTTTGTTACATAATATTTACCACAGTTTCTATTTGCGGTGCATATTTTTTAATGGTTGTTTCAACACCTGCTTTTAAGGTCATCTGATTTACGCTGCAGCTAATGCATGCTCCTTCAAGACGAACTTTTACATGTTTGTCGTCTTCTATTGAAATCAGCGTAATGTCTCCTCCATCAGAATTCAAAAAAGGCCTGATTTCATCAAGAGCCAATAATACGTTGCTTGTTAATTCTTCTGTTGTCATAATTTTTATCAATTAGAAAATGTGTCAATTAGAAAATTAGAAAATTTACGTTGAGTAAAATTATCTAATTATCTAATTTTCAAATTATCTCATTAGTCTTATCTCAATTGTCTAATTTTTCTTTACTGCTGAACAACCAGCCATTGTTGTAATTTTTACGGCTTCTGTTGCAGGCAAACTTTCGTTTCTGTTTACTACTTCCTGAACTACGTTTCGGGTAATTTCTTCAAATACAGTTTCAATTGGTGAAGCTGTTTGTAAAGCTGCAGGACGACCATAATCTCCTGCCTCACGAATAGATTGTACAATTGGAACTTCTCCTAAAAATGGAACATCCAGGTCTGCAGCCAGGTTTTTTGCTCCTTCCTGTCCAAAAATATAATATTTATTATCAGGTAATTCTTCTGGTGTAAAGTACGCCATGTTTTCGATAATTCCCAAAACAGGTACATTAATATTGTCCTGCATAAACATGGAAACTCCTTTTTTAGCATCTGCAAGTGCTACAGCCTGAGGTGTACTTACTACAACTGCTCCGGTTATTGGCAATGACTGCATGATCGAAAGATGGATGTCTCCAGTTCCCGGAGGCAGGTCAATAAGCATGAAATCTAATTCTCCCCAATCTGCATCAAAAATCATTTGGTTCAAAGCTTTAGCAGCCATTGGACCTCTCCATATTACAGCCTGACTTGGTGCTGTGAAAAAGCCAATGGAAAGCATTTTAATCTCGTAGCTTTCAACGGGTTTCATTTTAGATTTTCCGTCAACGGTAATCGAAATTGGTTTTTCATTTTCAACATCAAACATAATTGGCATTGATGGGCCATAAATATCGGCATCAAGAACACCAACTGCGAATCCCATTTTTGCCAGTGTTACTGCTAAATTTGCTGTAACTGTAGATTTTCCAACACCGCCTTTTCCTGAAGCTACGGCAATAATATTTTTGATTCCCGGAATAGCACGACCTTTAATTTCGTTTTTCTCAGGAGTTTCTACTTTAATGTTTACTTTAATTTTTGCTTCCGGCGATACCAATTCATGAATTGTTTTTTTGATATCGTCTTCAGCTCTTTTTTTGATATGCATGGCTGGTGTATGAAGTACAAGGTCAACGACCACTTCATCTCCAAAGGTAATTACATTGGCAACAGCACCGCTTTCTACCATATTTTTTCCTTCTCCCGCTATAGTTATCGTTTCTAAAGCTTTAAGAATTTCTTTTCTATCTAATTTCATTTTGATATTGTATTTTTCTAATGATTGAAATCAATTTAAAAGAGATATTTATTTAAACCAATTTCAGATTGCAAAGATAACAGATTATGTTCGGATTCTTAAGCTTTTTGAATCGTATTTATTGATATTGAAATTATTCAAAATGATACTATTGCGCTTTTTTGATCATGGAATAAAATTTATGAAGATTGAAAAATTAACTTTATAAGAAAAGAAACCCGCCAGATTTATTAAATCTAATGGGTTTTCTAAAAAAAAAATGGTCTACAAGTTTATTCGTATTTCAAATATTTTAAAATATCAATTTTAGTAACCTGATACGCTTTTGTTAAAACAATTATTAAAGTTAGAAGCAATAAGGAAATTAGAGAAATACTAAAAGGTATAATTGAAACATCAATTCTGAAAGCAAAATTTTCAAGCCATTTTTGCAATAAAATATAAGCTGGAACAATTCCGATTAAGAATCCCATTAAACAAAAAATGATATATTGTTTTGATAATTCCTTAAGCAAAATATCGGTTTCAGCACCCAATGTTTTTCTGATAGCGATTTCTTTTAATCGTCTTTCCATCGAGAACGAAGCCAAAGCAAATAATCCGAAGATGGCAATAATAATAACCACAAGGTTCAAAATAAAGAAAACGTCTTTTTGTTTTACTTGTTCTTCGTAGGTCTTAGCAAAACCTTTATTTACAAATTCGTAATCAAAAGGATAATCGGGGTTTACATTTTTCTCCCAGTAGGTTTTTAATTTGGCAAGCGTTTCTGTTAAATTATTAGGGGAGACTTTTACGTAAACATTGTCAAAATTATTCCATTTTAAAGTTTTCATATTTATAAAAACCATAGGCGGAACTTTATTTTGAAGCCCTGTAATATGAAAGTCTTTCACAACTCCTACCACTTTGAATTTCAGGTTTCCTTTTTCATCTCCCCAACCTGAAGTGATGATGGTGTTGATTGGGTTTTTAAGCCCTAATTTTTTAACGAGGGTCTCATTAATTAACCAGTTGTTAATCGTATCAGAGGCGTATTTAGGAGATAAATCCCGGCCTTTAACGAGCTTGATTTTCATCATTTCCAGAAAACCGAAATCCATTTCAACATTTCGGGGTTGTACGAAAATGCCATTATGTGTTAAGCCTGAACTTGAATTGGTACTGTTCCCAAAAGAACCTGCAAAAGTAGATACATCCTGAACCCCTGATAATTTAAGAAGTTCTTGTTTGGTAGTCAGGTATTTTTCTATTCTTTTGTTTCTGTCTGCCGACTTGAAAGGAATTCGAATAACCTGATCACCACTAAAACCGAGGTCTTTATTCATCATATAGGAAACTTGTGAGTTGACAATTAAAGCACCTATGATAAAAAAGGCCGCAATACCAAATTGGAAAATCAACATAGAATTTCGAATCCAAATGCCACTTTTGCTTCTGGAAAAATTCCCTTTTAAAACTTTTAAGGTTTCAAAATTGGAGATATAAATGGCTGGGAATATACCTGCGAGAACGATTACTAATCCAAATATAAAAATAAGCTGCAGGTAAAATTCACCACCATTGATGGTCAACGACTTATTGAGGAAGTTGTTGTAATAGGGTAAAGAAAGTTCGACTATCGCCAGTGCAAAAAGAATGGCTAAGGTTACAATAATGGCTGTTTCAAATATAAATTGTGTAATAATTTGCGTTTTGCTTGCTCCTACGATTTTACGAACCCCCACTTCTTTTGCACGTTTAATTGCAGAGGCGGTGGCTAAATTGATATAGTTGACAAGTGATAAAATTAAAATCAAAATAGACAAACCAACCATAATATAAAGCAATTGCAGATTGCCTTTTCCTTCGGGGAAGTTATGACTAGTAGAAGTTTTTGTTCCATGTAAGCGTGCCTGATCCAGTTGATCCAGAATCACAGTAATCTCGCCATTTTCCTTTACATATTGTTCAGGTGTCTGACCACTTTCTTTCGCATCTTTTAAAGTTCGATTAACATAGTTTACATTTTGCATCTTCTTTAAAACGGCCTCCATATTAGCACCTTTTTTGGTTTTAATCATTAAAGTGTAATTGAAGTTTCCCCAACTATTTAGATCACCTTCGCGCAATAGACCGCCAAAGACATAGTTAGGCTCAATAGAAGAAGGTTTGATGATTTTGTAAACTGATTTTATGACATAAGGTTTGTTGTCGTTGATTAGAATTTTGCCAATAGGATCTTCATTCTTGAAAATTAGTTTTGCTTCATCTTCCGAAATAGCGACACTATTCCTTTCTTTAAGTATATCTTTTTTGGCTCCCTTTACAATGGGAAACGGAAAGGTGCCAAAGAAATCGTAATCGGCGACGATTATTTTTTTACCCATCCATTTTTGATTTTTATACTTGATAATATCTTCATAATACCATCCATCATAAAAACAAATGGATTCGATCTCAGGAATAGTAGTTTTACAGGTGAGACCAAAAGGAATAGAGCTTGATGCCCAAATATCGCCAGTTGCACCAATTTTATTGAGTACCTGATATACATTTTCTTTTTCAGGATTCCATTGATCGTATGCATTTTCGTTATTCCAATATAAAATGGCGAAGATTACGCC
Organism: uncultured Flavobacterium sp.; assembly: GCF_946478785.1. The sequence continues at coordinate 1,057 of NZ_CAMLDD010000014.1, read as the reverse complement.
GGCAACTCCAATGCTTAATCCTAAAACATTTAAAAACGAAAACAGTTTGTTTTGCTTTAAATGATAAATAAATATTTTAAACCAGTTAAAAATCATGGTATATGTGTTTATGGTTATTCAGTTTTTCAAAACCGATTCGTTTTAGATAATTGCGAATATTTGGCAAACAAACTCAATCAGAATTACGATTGCTGTTACAATAATTTTGATCATTTTTATATTTATTTAGCGTCCATAAAAACATCTACATTTCTCTGATTTAATCGTTCAGAGAATATTACACCATCTTTCATGTGAATCGTTTTTTGCGAAAACGAAGCATCATAATCAGAGTGGGTTACCATCAAAATTGTCGCACCTTTAGCGTGCAAATCAGTTAAAAGTTCCATTACCTCATTGCCATTTTTACTGTCCAGATTTCCCGTTGGTTCATCGGCAAGAATAATTTTAGGATTGTTTACCAAAGCCCTTGCAACAGCAACCCTTTGTTGCTGTCCGCCCGAAAGCTGCTGTGGATAATGTTTTAATCTGTGTGAAATATTTAGTTTTTCGGCAATAGCTTCAATTTTTTGTTTTCTGTCTGATGCTTTTACATTATTGTAAAGCAAAGGCAATTCGATATTGTCGTAAACAGAAAGTTCGTCGATCAAATTGAAATTCTGGAAAATGAATCCGATGTTTTCTTTTCGAACTGCGGCTCTTCCTTTTTCTTTTAAACCAATCATTTCCTGATCTAATAATTTATAACTTCCATCGCTGGCACTGTCTAAAAGCCCAATGATATTCAGTAAAGTCGATTTTCCACAGCCTGAAGGCCCCATGATAGTTAAAAAATCACCTTTTTTAATTTCTAAAGAAATACCGCTTAATGCTGATGTTTCTACTTCTTCGGTTCTAAAAACTTTGGTTAAATTTTGAATTGTTATCATAATGGTAAAGGTTTTAAATGTTATTATTCGTTTTTTGATTGATGATTTTGATTGATGATTGAAACCTATTTATTAATTGATAATTGATAATTGATAATTGATAATTGATAATTGATAATTGATAATTG